>DJXH01000053.1 GCA_002449665.1 Bacteroidales bacterium UBA7009 | reverse complement strand
GGTATTAACGGTTTCGGCCGTATCGGTCGTTTCGTTTTCCGCGCTGCACAAAAGCGCAATGACATTGAGATAGTAGGTATCAATGACCTCTGCCCTGTTGACTATCTGGCATATATGCTCAAATATGACACTATGCACGGTATGTTTGACGGCACCGTTGAGGCAGACGTTGAGAACAGCCGCCTTATCGTAAACGGCAAGTCAATACGCGTTACTGCTTGCAAAGACCCCAACGAACTGAAATGGGACGAAGTAGGCGCAGAGTACGTAGTAGAATCTACCGGCTTGTTCCTCACCAAAGAGAAAGCACAGGCTCATATCAACGCAGGTGCCAAATACGTAGTTATGTCCGCTCCGTCTAAAGACGACACTCCTATGTTTGTTTGCGGCGTTAACGAAGACACATACGTAGCAGGTACACAGTTCGTCAGCAACGCTTCTTGCACCACCAACTGCCTTGCTCCTATCGCCAAAGTGCTGAACGACAAATGGGGTATCACCGATGGTCTTATGACTACCGTTCACTCCACCACCGCCACACAGAAGACCGTTGACGGTCCGTCGCTCAAAGACTGGCGCGGAGGTCGCGCTGCCGCTGGCAACATCATTCCTTCTTCCACCGGTGCAGCCAAAGCAGTAGGTAAAGTTATTCCTCAGCTCAACGGCAAACTGACCGGTATGTCTTTCCGTGTTCCCACACTCGACGTATCTGTTGTTGACCTTACTGTTAATCTCGCTAAACCCGCTAAATACGAAGATATCTGCGCCGCTATGAAAGAGGCTTCGGAAGGCGAACTCAAAGGTATCCTCGGCTATACGGAAGATGCAGTGGTTAGCAGCGACTTCCTCGGTTGCACCCTCACCTCCATATTCGATGCAAAAGCAGGTATTGCTTTGACAGACACCTTCGTAAAAGTCGTTTCTTGGTACGACAACGAGATCGGTTACTCCAACAAAGTGCTTGACCTCATCGCTCACATGGCAAAAGTAAACTTCGAGAAAGACGTTACCGACAAAGTTAACGCCGTTGCCGACAAAGTAGTTGACAAAGTTCGCGAGGTACTCAATATCAACAAATAATTTTATTATTTGATATACTAAAAAAGCAGGCTCCCCTCGGCTTTCCGAAGGGAGCTGCTTTTTATATGCATGGAGCGGAAAAACGTTCCTTTGATTGATACTTAGTTCTAATGATGCGGCGAATAGGGATAGTAGAGACACAGAGGTAATCTTTCATTACCAAAAGCGCAGATTAAGCAGGGAAAATACGGAAGCCAAGCCAATACACAGGAATATTTATACGAACTGATAGTTCCCGTAGTTGCTCAATATTCTACTGATAACACATCAATAGGAGGCTATACAACACTAACCCAAGATATCACAAATTTTGATTTAACAGATCATTATAGTACTTATGGAGTCTATCGTTCAGATAATGGTGATTTGGGTGATTGGTGGCAAATATGGGGTGGAGATACGAATGGTAACGAAATAGCTATATGCGTTAATGGAACTACGTATTCCGGCGTATTTGGTAGTCATTATTTTGATTATGATTATACTAGTCTTTACGTAAACAATACGCAGATTAGTATATCAGCACCTTCCGGAACAACGCAACCCTATGGCGGGTGTTGGGCGTATGTCTCCACATCACCTATTACTTCTTCGATTAGCGGTAACGAAATGTATTATGTTGATGCACGCATAATAAAAGATAGGAAATGTTATGCTTATCAAATGAAAGTCAATCAACACCCTGATTATGCTGAAGATTCACGAGATTATTCATATAATGAAGTTTATACTCTGGAACAAATTACAACAGTAAATGATGAAGGTGGAACACCTAAAGTATTTAGCGTAACAGCAGCTAAATCATTTGATGATGAAGATTATACTTATGATGACAATGTGCAATTACAATTTATTGTTGATGCTGCAAAAAATTATATCCCAACCGGTGAATATAAATTCCAAAATTCTGTAGTAGCAGGTTCAATGAAAATAGCCTCTCGCTCGGGAAGTACGTTATATGGCAGTTACATAAAGCGTAAAATGAGTAGTAAAGGTCAGCATACAGGAAATGTTGGCAAGTTTAACTGGTTGTATTGGTCGGATCAATCGGGGTATTGCATCAATCCCAATTTAGATGAAACGCCTATGTTTATGGCTACCTATGGTATAAATACCTGTGGGCAGCCGACCTATGTTACTATTGGAGAGAAACCGGAACTCTATGCCATTACAATGCAAGCTACAACAGGCGGGACATTTGATTTTACCAGTAGAGAGGGATATGGTTATGACTTAGAAGAGTTCAATGTCATAGGCGACTACTATTATGCCGGTACAATATTGACATTTACCGCATCGCCATCGTCGGGTTTCGAAGTAGATTATTGGACTAATAATGGGACAAAAATTGTCGGTTCTGATAATCGTAACACTATTGAATATATCGTAGGAGAAACAAATGCTATTAAAGCAGTTTTCAAACCCTCTGTAACAGCCGTAGATGTAACCCTAGACTCCAACGGCGGAAGCAATGACGGACAAGTGGTCAGTGCCACCAACGGCAACGCTATGCCCACTATCCTTAAAGCCAGCGGAGCCATTGCCACTCCAAATAAAACAGGCTTTACCTTTGACGGCTATGTAGAAAACAGTGACGGAACAGGCACCAAATACTATAATGCTAACCTCACCTCTGCCAACGATTGGGACAAGACCGTTGCCACTACCATCTACGCCAAATGGATTCGCAACACCTACTCCGTTACCATCACCAAGAACGAGAACGATTGGGGTACACTCACGAGCGAAAACGAGAACATACGCGTTATAAACGATGTGCCATACGAGGCAACCTTTACGGTGGACGGCAACACGATTACTATCAACGGCAACGACATTACAGCCGAACCTGCTGAAAGCAACGCACAATACACATACGGCTTCAGCGGTTGGACTAACGGTGCAGCCACCGTTGTTGGCAACACCACCGTTACCGCCAACTTCACACGCAGCACCAATAAATACACCGTCAACTTCGCTACCCCCGCCAACGGCAGCATAGCAGTAACGGCAGGCGGCACACCCATCAGCAGCGGTACACAAGTGGGCTACAACACTACTCTTACCATTAGTGCCACAGCCAACACCGGATACGTTCTCTCGGCTTGGACAGGCGACATAAGCAGCGAAAGCACAAGCAATACCACAGTAACCTACACCGTCACCTGTCCGACCACACTCGGCGCAACATTTGCCCTCATAGCCCGCCCTGTTGTTACGCTCTACGATATTGAAGCCGAACCTACAGATAACCTCGGGCATACCGGCATAGCCGAACTAAAAGCCGCTTGGGGCAATACAACACCTGTGGATGTAGCACTAAACCGTAATCTCACTGCGGGCAGCTGGAACACTATCGTATTCCCCTTCAACGGCGACATAGAAGGACACCCGTTGGACAATACAAATGAGTATATTTCCCTATACGAACTAAACACGTCCAACACCACAGCAACATCGGACGGTATGGTGATTGAGTTTGAGCAGTGGAACGGCGGCAACATAGTAGCCGGTAAGCCCTATCTTATCAAATCACGCGAAACATTCAACCTCACCACCGCACCATTTGAGAACGTCACGTTAGAGTTTGAGGATGCCACAGATGCCTTCAAGACCCGACCCGTCATAAGCGAAGCCACAGATGCTGTTGACTTTATCCCCGTAATAGCTCGCACCCTGCTTACGGAAAAGAGCAATATAGTAATCGTCGGTAACAAACTCTACTATCCCAACTTCGACAACGGCGGCACCTACTTACGCGGCTTGCGCGCATACCTCAACATCAAGAACGGCGCAGAGCAATACTATTCCTCCGTCCGCATCCGCATAGCCGACACCGGCGAGACTATCTCACTTGACAAAAATACAACAGAGATAGAGACCCGCAAATATATAGAAAACGGCGTTCTTATCATCGAGCGCGGAGGCGTAAGATACGATGCTCAAGGAAAGAGAATAGAATAGCCCTTCCCAACCTCCCCATAAGGGGAGGAAATAGGGAACAGATATTTTTCGGAATAACCAAATTGTAAATACTATTATGAACTACAATAATCCAAAAACAGACATTCAGAAACTTGAGTTTAACCACTCCCTTTGCGACAATATGGGCAGTCCAAATAAACCGAGCAAAAATACTGACCCTGAATTCGATGAATAGGAATATGCAGACTATCGCATGATTGATACTGCAGACAAAGACTGCTACAAACAACAATCCACCCGCTGTACGAAACTTACAGCGGGTGGATTGTATAACTCTTATTCCTAATTCCTATACCACTTCCCCTATCAGTGTTGCAGCGGAAGCGGAGAGAATACGCACCTGCACAAGTTCGCCTATATGTCTGCCCTCACGCGGGAATATGACGGTCTTATACTGCGATGTCCTGCCGTACATATCATCGCGGCTTCGCTTACTGTAGCCCTCAACAAGGACTTCCACCGTCCGCCCCACTTCCTTGAGATTGCTCTCAAGCGACAACTGCTGCTGCAAGGCTATAATCTCATTGAGTCTTCTCACTTTCACTTCATCCGGCACATTATCCGGCAAATGTTTCTGTGCATACGTACCCGGGCGTTCAGAGTACTTGAACATAAAAGAACTATCAAACCCCACCTCACGCATAAGCGAAAGAGTCTGCAGGTGGTCTTCCTCAGTCTCGTCGTGGAAACCGCAGAAGACATCGGTGCTGATAGCCGCTTGAGGCAAGATACGCCTTATAGCCGCTATTCTGCCGAGATACCACTCGCGAGTATATTTGCGGTTCATCA
>DJXH01000006.1 GCA_002449665.1 Bacteroidales bacterium UBA7009 | reverse complement strand
CCTTCAAGTTTGGGCATAGCTTCGGGTTTGCCGACAGCCTCAAGGTCGTTGCAGAAACGGGCAAGCAGCAGTTCGCCCTGGTCTTTGAACAGAATACTTCTGCCACGGAAGAAGACGTATGCCTTCACTTTGTTGCCGTCCTTCAAGAACTCCTCGGCGTGCTTGAGCTTGAAGTTATAGTCGTGCTCGTCGGTCTGCGGACCGAAACGAATCTCTTTTATATCAACCTTCTTGGAGTTCTGTTTCTGCTCTTTCTCTTTGCGTTTCTTCTGATAGAGGAACTTCTGATAATCAATCACCCTGCATACGGGGGGGACGGCACTTGCCGAAATTTCCACAAGGTCAAGATTCTGGGCATCTGCAATGTGCATAGCCTGCTCGAAAGTATAGATACCTTGCTCTACATTGTCGCCGACAAGGCGCACTTCTTTCACGCCACGGATATTGTCGTTTATCCTGTTAGGCAATTCTTTCTCAACACGACCGCCTCTACGTACAGGGGTCTTTTGCGGTGTAACGATAGTTTTGTCCTCCTAAAGTTTAGTTAGTAATAGGGATAATTGATTATACGTATCAAATAGCGTGCAAAGGTACGACATAAATTTTAATTGACAAATTTTTGCTACAACTTTTTGTAAATTTCTCACATTTGGATATTCAAGTGGTCCATTTTGGTCTTGGCGGCTTGCACAAACGGCACAAACAATGTACTTTTGCAGCGGTAATATGTGGGAAACTCACAATACACAAATTATAAACTCAACAAAATCATTATCATGAAAACGGTAAAATTTTTCTCGTTTTTAGCAATGGCGGCAGCCTTGAGTTTTGCCGCTTGTAAGCCTAATGTTCCGACCAACAACACAGACGGTCCGGGGAACGGCAACAACGGAAACGGCACAACTACGTCTGAAGCCATCAATATGCCTGAAAGCATAGTACTGCCCGAAGGCGCTATCACCGTAAGCGAAGCGCGCGCCATTGGTGCTGAACTTCAGAGCGGACAGGTAACGGAGCAGAAGTACTATATCCACGGTTGGATTAAGAAACTCGCAAGCAAGCACGCCGACGGTATGAATAACTACGGCAATGCTCTGTTCTATATGTCGGAGAAGATGTACAAAGGCGCAGAGGGCGAGATGACTTTTGACAAGGACGATTTCTACGGCTATCAGATTTATGCCGGCAAAGACAAAAAACAGTTTGGCAGCCTTGACGAAGTGCAGGTAGGTGACTATGTAGTAATATACACATACATAACCAACTACAACGGAACTATTGAGACCCCGGGCAGCGGCGACACCGACCGCGGATACATGGTAGCATCGAGCAACTCAAACTTCGGCAAAGCCCCCGAAATACCTGAACTTGACAACGACAACGACGGCACACAGGAGAAACCTTATACCGTAGCCGATGTACAGAAACTGAACAGCACAAGCAAAGGTCCCCACTGGGTAAAAGGTTATATAGTAGGTGTAGTTGACGGCAAGAACCTTGCCAACGGCGCGAAGTTTGAAGCAGCAGCCGTTGCTACCAACCTTATCATTGCAGCCAATGCAGAGGAAACAAACATAGACAATGTTATTCCGGTTGCTCTTCCCAAAGGCTACATACGCGACCTTGTAAACCTGCAGGACAACCCCGGCAACCTCGGCAAGGAGGTACTGCTCTACGGTACGCTTGAAAAATACTTTAGCGTAGCAGGTGTAAAAGAAGTAAGCAAAGCATATATTGACGGTCAAGAAGTGGTTAAACCCGCCGACGTGGAGAAAGGCAAAGTAACTATTGCAGAGTTTCTTGCAGCAGGCGCATCCAACTACGACTGGTATGAACTGACCGGCACCATAACCGATGAGGGTTGCGACGGCGACAAGATGAAATTTGAGATGGAGAAATACGGTGACTTTATGCTCGTTGACGAGACCGGTTCCGTATATGTATATGGTATAGCAGCCGAAAAGGGCGGCACGTTCTCCAAAGATATGGGTCTTAAGAAAGGCGACAAAATCACTATCAAAGGACTTCGCACCGTATATAACGAAAACCCGCAGGTAGGCAGCGCATACCTTATCAGCATTAACAGCGGCGAAGAAGGCGGCGAAGGCAATGGCGAAGAAGGCGGTCTCGGCGGCAAGCCTATTGAAGGCGGCGACGAAGGCGAAGAACCGGCATAAAAGTGCTGCTTGACAAACTAAATAAACAGAAAAAGCGGGTAATACCCGCTTTTTCTGTTATAAATTGTGTAAGATTTTGCAAAAAAAACGCATAATCTTGCACAATACATAAATTTGCATTACCTTTGCGCGTTATTTTGTGCAGAAGACCATAACAGGGGCAAAACAAGAACAAGATAACGACAGCAGAAGGAAATAATAAACTAAAAATACATTATGGCAACTTTACAAAAAATCAGAAACCATGGTACATTCCTGCTCATAGTGGTAGGTGTGGCTATGTTAGCATTTATTTTAGGAGACTTTTTTAACTCAAGCAGCAGTTTCTTCCATCGCGACCGCGAGTATGTAGGCGAGATTGCGGGTCACAGTATTCACTACACCGAGTATGAGGCAGCGCGTGAGCAACTGACGGAGGTGTATAAGATCGAGTCCGGTCGCAGCGACTTTGACGAGCAGACCTACAGCCAGATACGCAATCAGGTATGGCAAATGATGCTGATGAACTACTCTCTCGGCGCACAGGCAGAGAAGATAGGTATGGATATCACAGCCGACGAACTGAGCGAACTATGTATAGGTGCTGAGCCTCACCAGCTGATAAAGACCCGCCGCGCCTTCTACGACGAGAACGGCGAATTCAGTCGCGATAACCTCGTGCGTTTCCTGCAACAGATTGAGACTGCCGAAGATGACGGACAGAACGACAACATGCGTCAGGCAAAGAGCTACTGGATGTATTGGGAGAACGCCGTTCGCCTGACACACCTTCAGGAGAAATACTCCAACCTCACGGAAAACCTCATCACCGCCAACAGCCTTGATGCACAGCAGGCTTACAACGCCCGCCAGCAGAGCATGGACGTACAATATGTATCACGCCCCTACTCCGCTATTGCCGACTCGCTCGTAACGGTAAGCAAGAAAGAGGTGCGCAAACTCTATGAGCAACGCCGTCCGCTGTACAAGCAGACCCCCAATCGTGCCATCGAGTACATAACCTTCGACATCAAGCCCTCCGAGGAAGACTTTGCACAGACCCTCAAGGCTATGGAAGACCTCAAACAGGAATTCACCACCACCGACGACTTGGCACTCGTGGTAAACAGCAACTCTGATGTACTCTACGACGGTCGCAACTACTCGGAAACAACCGTTCCTGAAAAATACAAAGACTTTGCTTTCGGAAAGGATGCGAAGAAAGACGCCACTACCGACATCACTCTGACCGATGACACCTACAGTATGGCACGCATAGTGGAGTGCGGCTACAATATGCCCGACTCCGTCAAACTGAAAGCCGTTGCAACGGCAGAGGACGAAGAGGACAACGAGATAGGTTGGGTAACGGAGACGATGCTGCCCAAGCAGATTTCCGAACCTGCATTCGCAGCAAAGAAAGGCACACGCTTTAGCGTAGATATGGGTGCAGGCGAACAGACCTTTGAGGTAATGGATGTAGCCAAAGCCACTCCGAAAGTGAAACTTGCCATACTTGAGCGCAAGGTTACACCGAGCAGCCGCACCTACTCCGCCCTTTATAACCAAGCCAAGCAGTTTGTAGTAGCCAACCAGACGGAGGAGCAACTGCGTACTTCCGCCAAAGAGCAGAACCTCACTCTCTATCCCGCATACAACCTCACCAAGAACAGCGACAAGGCAGGCAGTCTGACAGCAAGCCGCAACATTGTACGCTGGGCATTTGAGGCTAAAGAAGGACAAGTGAGCGACGTATTCGAGTGCGGTCAGCAATACGTAGTGGCAGTGCTTACACAGGTGAACGAAGACGAGTACAGACCGCTGAGCGAAGTGGAGACCGAACTCAGACTCAAAGCCACCAACAACGCAAAAGCCGAGATGCTGAAAAAAGAGATGGCAGAAGCAACAAGTCTTGAGCAGGCTGCCGAGAAATTCAACACCACCGTTCAGACCGCCAACGGCGTTACTTTCGGTTCGTACCGCTTCGGTAACGTAGGCGCAGAGCCTGCTGTAATAGGTACTGCATTTGCTATGGAAGAGGGCAAGGTAAGCCAACCCATACAAGGCAATGCAGGCGTGTATATGATAGTAGCAGGCGCGAAGACGACAGCCGAAGGCGAGATGGACAAGGATGCTGAAATACGCCAACTCAACAACCGCTACAGCTACCTGAACTATCAGATTATAAGCTATGTGGAAGACAACACAGAGGTAACTGACAATCGTTTTAACTTCCAATAATCGGTTATATAAGCACAATAATGGTACGGGTACTGATAGCATCCGTACCATTATTATATAAAGAGAAAGACCGATATATATAACGGTCGGAACAAAAAAACGGGCAAAAATGGAAAGAACGACAGACAAGACCAAATTCACCGCGCCCAATCCGTGGATATGGGTGCCGACACTGTATTTTGCAGAGGGTGTGCCGTATTTTATAGTAAACAACATCTCCGTTGCACTCTTTGCGCAGATGGGTGTACCTAACGGGCAGATGGCACTCTTCACCTCGCTGCTCTACCTGCCGTGGACACTCAAGCCGCTGTGGAGTCCGATAGTGGACATCACCCTGACCAAACGCCGCTGGATAGTAGCGATGCAGGCTGTGGTGGCTATAAGTCTGATATTGCTTACGCTCACTCTTCCCCACCCTGACACGGCGACAATAGAGGCTGGCAACACACCGATGTCGCTATTCTCTTTCACACTCATACTCTTTGTTATCACCGCCTTTGCTTCAGCCACTCACGATATTGCAGCCGACGGGTTTTATATGCTTGCTCTTGACGAACACAAGCAGGCGGCATACGTAGGACTGCGGAGTGTCTTTTACCGCCTGAGCAACATCTTCTGCAACTCGCTGCTTGTCTTTATAGCAGGTTGGCTCGAGACCCACGGCAGGAGTATTCCGGCGGCTTGGAGTTACACACTTGCAGCCGCAGCGGTACTGTTCTGCCTGCTTACGCTGTGGCACAGCCGACTGCTGCCAAAGCAGATAAAAACCGATGATGAAAAGTCGGGAGATACTGAAAAGGAAAGCAAGCACTCGCTTGCATTCAATTTCGGCGATGTCTTTGTCAGTTTCTTCAAGAAACCGCATATCGTTTTTGCTCTGCTGTTTATGCTGCTTTTCCGTCTGCCGGAGGCTTTTCTGCTGAAGATGGTAACGCCCTTTATGCTTGGCACCAACGGCGACGGCATAGGTATAACGCTTGAGCAGTACAGCATAATATACGGTATGGCAGGTGTGATTGATCTGCTTGCAGGCGGCATACTCGGCGGCATCTATGCCTCGCGTGTGGGGTTGAGGAAAGCCTTGTGGCTGATGGTAGCCGCCATAACGCTGCCTGATATAGTGTATCTTATCTTGTGTATCTACCCCACGCATAACCTGCTTTATCTCGGTATGGCAGTGGCGTTGGAGCAGTTCGGCTACGGCTTCGGCTTTACGGCGTATATGCTCTACCTGATGTATTTCTCGCAGGGCGAAAGGCAGACCTCCCACTATGCTCTGTGCACAGCCTTTATGGCTCTCGGTATGATGCTCCCGGGGGCTATGGCAGGCTACGTACAGGAGAGCCTCGGATATACGCTTTTCTTTGCCCTTGTGATGCTGCTGTGCTTTATGACGGTGGTAGTGAGCAAGATGGTACAGCCTACCATTGACCCCGAATACGGAAAGAAAACGGAACAAAAAGACTAAATAAGACAATGAAAAAACATATTCCTAATATCATTACGTGCTGCAACCTGCTCTGCGGAGCGATATCTGTCATAATGGCACTCAGCGGAGAGTTGCAAATTGCTTTTAGTTTTATTCTTCTCGGAGCCGTATTCGATTTCTTTGACGGTATGGCGGCGCGTGCGCTGAAAGTAAGCGGACCGCTCGGCGTGCAGATGGACTCGCTCGCAGACGACATCACCTTCGGTCTTGCCCCTGCCGTTATGCTTTTTGCTTTCCTACGCCCCGCTATCGGACTTTGGGCAATGCTCGCACTGCTGATGGCAGCCTTTGCGGCATACAGGTTGGCTAAATTCAACATAGATGAAAGGCAGACAAGTTCTTTTATCGGACTTGCAACACCTGCCAATGCCATTTTCTGGGGAGGCATCACCACTCTGCCGCAAGCAGTGGTCAGTCCGACCGTGGCGTGGGTGCTGTTGGCTGTAAGTCTCGTAAGCGGCTATCTGATGCTGTGTGAGGTTCCGTTTTTCTCGCTTAAAATAAAAAGCACGAAATGGAAAGACAGCAAGATACAATATATTTTTCTTGCGGGCAGTGCAATCGTTCTGATAGTATGTATATTAGAGGCATACAGATACGGCGAGACCTTTATGATATTTTTTGCCGGAACGGCTGTCATAGTATGGTACTTTATAGTAAATGCACTGAACAATATATTCACCCGACAAAACAGGCAGGCAAAATGAAAACTACGCATACATTTATCTTCAAGACCGCAGTCCTTGCTTTATTCTTCATATCAAGCGCATACGCCTACTCGGAAGACATACCCGAGGGCTACTACGCCAAGGCTGACGGCAAGAAAGACTCGCTGCTCAAAAGTGCGCTTCACGACACTATATGCAAGGGGATAAGATACGTTTACGGCACGAACCAATATCACAGTTCGACCAAAGCCGGAGAGTGGGAGAAAGGCGACCTTAAAGCCTACGGTACTTGGGAGGCTTTTCCGCTGACCGACATAACTGAAGGCGGTAGCGTTTGGGATATGTACTCCTGCTCGGTGCGCTACTACCCTGCCAAACGCGGCGAGTCGGCTTGCTCGATGAACATAGAGCACTGTCTGCCTAAATCTTGGTGGGGCGGGACGGTAAACGATGCGTACAAAGACCTTTTTAACCTCAATCCGTCCGACCAGAGAGCTAATAGTCAAAAGAGCAATTTCCCGCCCGGTCATGTACAGAAAGGCGACAAGTTTGACAACGGCAGTTTTCGTATGGACACAAAAAAGTCGTCAAGATACGGCTATGTTTGCTATGAGCCGGAGGAGGAATACAGGGGTGATTTCGCCCGCACATATTTCTATATGGCGACGGCATACGAGGACATAGACTGGTCTGACACATACAAAGACTACGTAAACAGCGGTTCGTATCTGTTTTTCAGCGATAATATCATCAGTGTGCTATTGGACTGGCACCGAGCCGACCCCGTGAGCGACAAGGAGATATGCCGTGCCGACCGCATTTCGTCCATACAGCACAACCGCAATCCGTTTATTGACTATCCCGAACTTGTGGAATACATCTGGGGCGATAAGAAAGGAGAGAATGTGGATTTCAGCGTGCTTACCTGCACCGCCGGAAGTGCAGACTGTCCTCTGCCCCAAACATCGGAGCCGAGCAGCACTGAATATGATACCATCATAGCCCTGCCTATGGTAACAAAGTCGCTTGTTACAGCCGTGGAAGGCGGATATGCATCAGACAAGATTCAGAGCAACGGTACGGCTGCCGTTACTATGGGAACGAGCGGCACAGACGGATCGGTGGGTTTTGGCGGACTGAGCACCGAAAGCAACACTTTCTTGCATTTCCGCGCCTCTGTTTACAACACGGCTGAGCGTATGCAGATAGACGTTATAGCCGACGGCGAGGTGATTGAAAGCGTAAGAGATACGGTGCGTCAGGAAACAAGAAACGAGGTGTGGTATAAGGTCAGCATACCCGAAGGGACGAAAACGGTGGAACTGCTCTCCGTAGGCGGTAGCACAAGCGTAAGAGCGTGTTTGCAAGCACTTTACCTGCTGCACGAGAAGGAACAGCAATCGGCTATAAAAGAGACATTCGTATCTGGGGCGGCGATTAGCAAATACATCAAAGACGGAAAAATGGTTATTCTCATAGATGGCAACGAACACGACATATACGGACACCGCATACACTGACCCTATCAACAGGACGAGTGTTTATCTTGTCCTGTCCGTGGTGTTGGCTCTCGGCATAGTGGTCGTACATTTTTTCTACAGCAAAGCCGATATACACTTGTGGCTCAACGGCAATCATACGGCGTGGCAGGATATAATTTGGCAGTACTACACCTACGTAGGTGAGTGGGTGCCATACGCTGTGGCGGCTGTGTTGCTGCTGTTGCGTTTGGGCGACGGAATGCTGCTGCTTGCCGACCTTGCGCTGTCGGGACTGTTGGCGCAGGCGGTGAAACACATTGCTTGCACAGACCGACCTTATATGTTCTTTGCCAAGCATTTTCCGGATATAGACTTACCCTTCGTGGAAGGTGTAAGACTAAGCCGTTTTTTCTCTTTCCCTTCCGGACATACGACCACTTTTTTTGTTTTAATGTTTGTTCTTGCCGTTATTATTACCGAGGCGTATTCTCGGCGGCAGGCGATGGAAAAAGACAAAAGACACAGCGCGAGCGGCGCTGTCTTTTGTGCGGCTGTCAGCCTTGTCTGCTTTTTGCTTGCAGCAGCGGGTGCTTACTCGCGAATCTATCTCAGTCAGCATTTTCTTGAGGACATCTTCGGCGGGATAGTGATAGGTGTGAGTTCTACTCTATTGCTTCTTCCCGTTGCTTCTCGTCTGCAAGTCAAGCCTTGGTGGTCGTGGGGCTTAATCAAGGTCTGACTATCCGCATTGCACCTTTTATTCCCTGAACATAAACGAGATACACGCCTGTCGGCAGAGGCGACAGGTTGTAGTCGGTTTTTGTAGTTAGCCTCGATAAGACGTTTTATTTCGGGGTGAGTAACGTGCGCCATAAAACTCACGCCAACCACTGCGATAGTCTTGTTATCGAGCGTAGTCAGGCGTGGTGCCTGGTCTATGTGCTGTACCATACTTCGTCCTACGGGAGAGACGACCGCATAGTTGGAAATCCCGTCATCGGGAGCGTGGCAGGTGGTGTCGCATATAACGCGTGCGTAGGACACGGCGGATAGCAACAGGAAAAGCGGAAGAAGGTAGTTTTTCACAATGGTAAGGGGTTTTTGTGGATTAACGAATAATACAGTCAATGGCGGCTTCGAGTTGGGTATCTCTGCCTGTGGTTGCATACCAAGCAGAATCCAAGACTACTTCTATGTCGGGTATCATGCCTATTCCTTCTGCCAAATGTTTGTCCTCCCCATACAGACAAACGTATTTGGGTATATAGCCGTATATAGGCGTTACGTTTTCTTCTCCGAAGGCACCCGAATAGTGGCTGCTATAGTCGGCGGGATTGACATTAAGCGCACTTAATCCGCCGAAGGTGCGAGTGCCGACAAGAGTGCCGTTTGACAGTTTTTTGGCTCCCCAAGCGGTGTTCTCCGCCATACTGACGGAACGGCTGTTGGCAATCACCACTATCGGACAATCGTCTATCACTTCGTGTTCGCCTTTATAGGTGGGCAAAACGAAAGGTACTATAGGACCAAAATCATATCTTCCTACACCGTTTTTGACACGCAGATAGTGCGACTCAAAGCCGCCGGAAGGCAATAACGCGCCGAGGACATACTGATAATCATTAACATATCCGCCGTTGTTGTTACGAACATCTATGATTACGCCTCCAAGTTGTCCGTCTATATGAAGTGTTTGCACATTATCAAACCACTTTTTCCAAACAAAATCCACCGCCGCCTGATAGGCATAATACAACGATTTCTTGTCTGTGTTGCCGGAACCGCGTAAAAGATTGGGAGTAAGACCGAACCCGTCTATACGCAAATAGGCTATGTTTCCACTAAAGAGAGCATAGGTGATTTTATTTAGCAAGTTGTCTGCGAAAGCATTTTCAACTTGTTTTATTTCGCAATTCAGCATTCGGAAAATGCTTGTATTTTGCATACAGAATGTATTATAGCTGATTATATCAGCTATGTATGACGCGTTATTGCCCATATCTTGCTTCAAATCGCGCAGTATCTTGTCAGCCTCAAAGTCAATACCATCTAAAAGCGTTATCAGTTGCCAATCATCAGAACCCGTCTCTACGAGCGACTGCCGATAGGCAGCAATTGCTTTCCGAACTTTAGCCAACGATGCCTCCATATAGTCGTAGATAAACTCATTAAGACCTACTTCATCAAACTCGATGGTTTTGTAGTTCTCATCCATCAGTTTACTTTGATAGGCTTTAAGGGTTGTAATAACATTGCCTTCAGTAGTATAGTTGGCGCCTCGTTCGCGGAGTACCCTATTCCTGCCGGGGAAAAGAGAAAAATACTTTCCTGTACGTAAGTTTTTTATCTGTATGCATGTATGACCATCGTGGAGCGAATCAACGATCTCGGAATAGACGGCATAAAGCAGGCTGTCTTTAGTGAAGTTGTTTGTCTGCTTATTTTTTGTGGTATCGTCCATAGCCTCAAAGCGGGGCATATAAGTGTCATAGACCTTATCCCAGTCCAAGCCGTGCTCGGCTTCATAGTCCCACATACAGTAGTTCTCGTTCATAGCGAGCCAGAAGGTACGGAACTGCCCCGCATAACTATGTGAAGCCGCTGCAAATGCCTGATTATCATTTTGTCCGTACGACAGCAGGTCATCGCTTTGAGGGCGGCAGGCTGTCAGCAAGACGGCGGATATAAAAAAGAGAAGATATTTTTTCATAAGTATTCTGTATTGACTGTGATAGACTTAAAACCTGTAGCTTACGCCCATCATAAAGTGGAGCGTGGTGTTGTACCTGTAGTCTTTGACCTGCATATATTGTTTGACGGTACTGAGCATATCGTAATAGCAACGTCCTTCCCAACTTATCCCCCAGTGTTCGGCGGGGATATAGAGTATTCCAATGCCGCCTGCCAAGCCGAAGTTGGCACGCCGGTCTTTGTTCTTATTGAAGACATAGTCTTGCTTAAGAGGGGCGGTGGTATTGCTTACGTCGTCATACCAAGTGCCGTCGTATTTACTTGACAGCCAATAGCCTGCATACACACCGGTATTGAGGAAGCCTCGCACTTTCTCGCCGCCGAAACTGAACTGTGTCATCACGGGCACTTGAATGTATGTGTTGTGCATAGTATAGTCCGTGCCGGCGAAGGTGGAGGTGCGGTAGAAGCGGTGGTTGCGCTCTGTTGCCTCCACTTCAGCGCGCAGACCAAGCCAAGAGAAGAAATCATATTGACAGAAGACGGCGGCATTCCACCCCCACGCACCGGCATAGTGATAGTCGGTCTGATAGTGAGTGTTGATATTATGCCAATTGTAATCGCCGCCGCCGGAGAGTCCAATGCTCCAGCGGGTTGAGGGTGCTTGCGCCGAAAGAGAAACGACACAGCCAAGCCCTGCTGACAACAACAGGACTTGGCAATAGTTGCGAATCTTCATAAAAGCAGTTTGGATAAGTGAAAAGAATCAGGCAGCGGTAAACTCGTCTTTTCCTACACCGCACATAGGACATTCAAAATCAGCGGGGAGGTCTTCCCAAGCCGTTCCGGCGGGTATTCCTGCTTCGGGTACTCCAACGGCGGGATCGTATTCCCAGCCGCATACATCACATACGTACTTCATAGTAGTAAAATGTTTTTTAAGTGTTATTATTACGGATTGCTCCTTTATGTTTGTTATTTTTGATATTTACCGACCAACTTATATGTGGCAAAGACGAGCCAATCGGACGTATGTTTGAGCAGAGGTGTGGCAAGGTGGTTGATAAAGCCGGGCATACCCTGCTTTTTCTTTCGGAACATACGCTTGAGGGCTTTTACCACCAAGCGTTCGGGCTGTATGCTGACCGAGAGACTGACTGCCAGTTTTCTGTACTCGGGTGCAAGTCCGAACAGAGCCGTGTCCACTGCCCCCGGGGTCATCACCGTTACACCTACGCCGTAGGGCTTAAACTCGTACCAAAGCGACTTGGAGAAATTGTATATGAACGCTTTAGAGGCGTTGTAGGTCTGTATGCCCGGGTATGCCATCCAAGCCGACATAGAGGACATATTGAGTATGTACCCGCTTCTGCGGCGGCACATATCCTCCCCGAAAAGTCGGCACATCTTTGTAACGGTCATCACGTGCAGCATAACCATCGTTTCAATTTTTCTCACCGGCGTGTCTTTCAGCGGATTGAAGAAGAAAATACCGGCGTTGTTAATGAGTATGTCCACTTGTATGTCGTTCTCCACACAGTAATCGTGCAGCCGCTCTGCTGCATCTGCTTGCGACAAGTCGGCATACAATGCAGTCGCTTTGACACCATACTCGGCAGCCAAGTCTCGGGCTATGGTCTCTTGCTCTTCTTTTTGGTTGCTTACAAGCAGCAGGTCGGTTTTATAGTCGCGTGCAAGAGCAGTGGCGAACTGAAGACCTATACCCGATGATGCTCCCGTTACCAAGGCTAACATATTCTATTCTTTTGCTTTATGGTTCAACAAGGTATGCAAGCGAGGAAGGCGATGATGATAGTGGTGAACATCAGCACGGGCATCTGCTTGTCAAGTTGGTCTTCGGAGTGGGTGAATATATAATAGACGTGCCAAACAAGCACCGGCAAGACCAAGAGAGTATAGTATTTTCCGAGTAAGGCGAACAGCACCATACAGCCTGTAATCAGCAGAGTATGATACACTTTCGCTCCTTTTTTTCCCATAAGGGAAGCGAAGGTGCGTTTGCCGTGCTTAAGGTCATTGTCCATATCGCGGATATTATTGAGGTTGAGTACGCCGACTATAGGAAGTGCGATAGCCACGGCGGCAAGACAGGCTTCAGGGGTCATGGTAGCGGCTTGGAGGTAGAAACTGCCCAACGTACTGACTAAACCGAAGAAAATGAACACCCCTATGTCGCCAAATCCACGGTAGCCGTAGTTGTATCTGCCTAATGTATAGGTCATGGCACCTATTATTGCCGCCAACCCCAAAGCAAGGAAAACAATGGCTTGAGCGGAGAAGAGTGTACCGAAAGCGGTATAGACGAGAGCCGAACCGAAGATGGCGGACAGGCAGACAAAACTCACTATCAGCCACTGCATTTCTTTTTTCGTTATCTCGCCTGCCTGCAAGCCGTATGCCACGCGTGCCGTCTGCTCGTCGTCCGTACCGCGAAGAGAGTCGCCGAGTTCGTTGCTCAAGTTGCTCAGTATCTGCAAACTGAGTGTGGTGAGTATGGCAAGGGCAAAGACTGCCCAAAAATGAGAGTTTACGCATACCTGCTCTGCCGCCAGTCCGCAGCCGAGTATGATACCCGACATAGAGAGAGGCAGGGTACGAAGGCGAAAAGAACGTACGTATTTTACGAGTTTCATATTCTATAGGTGTTTATAGACAAAGGAGTTAGTCGAAGGTCTGACCGAAGTTGTTGGACAGTTGAATCATACGGTCATACTCTTCGGGTGTGAGGTCAATAAAGTAGTAGTTGCGGGGGTCAACGGGTTTGCCTTTTACGTGCACCTCATAGTGCAGGTGTGAGCCTACGGACATACCGGTGTTGCCCACGAGTGCGATAATATCGCCGCGTTTCACTTTATTCCCTACCCTGACGAGCGATTTGAAGAGGTGGGCATAGAGTGTTTCGTAGCCGAAGCCGTGGTCGAGTATGACGGTGTTGCCGTAGCCCTGTTTCCAGCCGGAATAGATGACTTTGGCATCGCCTGTCGCCATCACTTCGGTGCCGGTAGGCGCGGAGAAGTCCATGCCGTAGTGGAACTTACGTGTATGATAGATGGGGTGTACGCGGAAGCCCCAACCGCTTGCCACGCGCGTAAGGTCTTTGTTCTTAACGGGTTGAATGGCGGGAATGTTTGCCATACGCTCTTCTTGTGTCTTCGCCAATTCGAGCAATTCGGCAAAAGACGAAGCCTGCACATACAGTTCTTTTTCGAGAATATCGGCTTTGAGTGTGAGGTCGGCTGCAAGTTGGCTGTTGGACATCTGCGAGAGTTCGTCGTAGTAGGATATTTTGTGTATCGCTCCTTGTCTTGCAGCGAGAGGTATAGGTTCGGCTCCGAAGAGGACACGATAGAGGTTGTCGTCGCGCTGTTGAAGGTCGCTCATCACTATCTGCATCTGGTCCACCTGACTGTCAAGCAGCCTTAGTTGCGCCTCAAGAGCCTGCTTCTGCTGCATCAGTTGCTTCTCGCGGGGAGAGGGGAAGATAAGGAAGAATACGAAAAAGAAGACTATGCCGAGGCTCAGTCCGCCGAGTATGTATGCGCCCGAACGGCGGAGCCAGAAGAGTATATCGTGTTCGATACGCTCAAGGGCAAGGGTCTGCGGGTTGATTCTGTATTTATGTTTAGCTGCCATTTAGTGTCTGTGTTTATTGTTTATACGATTGGTGTCATTTCTTCCGTTGTCCTGTTTCCACCAGAAGAAGTAACTGTTCTGCCGTTTTTTGTCTTCTGCTGTCCGCGCCGTATAGACGGGCTGCATCGTATGCGGGTCAAGTCCGGTGTGGAACATGCAGGTGGATAGTGTCATAGGTGTGGGGGTAAAGTCCTGCACCTGCTCGGGGTGGTAGTGCATACGGCGTGTTTCTTCGGCAAGCAGACGCATATCCTTGTCTGTGCACCCCGGGTGAGAGGAGATGAAATATGGTATGAGTTGCTGTTTTAGTCCTGCCTGCTCGTTGGTCTTAAGGAAGAAATCACGAAAGCGCAGATACTCTTTCCACGCCGGTTTGCGCATAAGTCTAAGCACGTTGTCCGACACGTGTTCGGGTGCCACTTTGAGCCTGCCGCTCACATGTCTCAATATCAGTTCGCGTCCATACTCTTCGCTCATAAGGTCATATCTTATGCCGGAGCCGACAAAAGCCTTTTTGATATACGGCAGCGAATCAACGGTGCGGTATATGTCCAAGAGCGGCTTAAAGTCTTGGTTAAGGTTCTTGCACACAGCAGGTTGCAGACACGAAGGTCGGGCGCAACGTTCACATAGGGAACGGTCGATACCGCGCATACCGTACATATTTGCCGACGGACCGCCGAGGTCGGAGAGGTAGCCTTTGAAGTCGGGCAGGTCTTTTAGGCGGTCTATCTGCCTTAGTATGCTTTCCTTGCTGCGTGATGTAATCTGCTTGCCTTGGTGGGCGGAGATGGTGCAGAAAGAGCAGCCGCCGAAGCACCCTCTGTGCATACACACGGAGAAGCGTATCATCTCGTAGGCGGGGATACGCTTGCCTTTGTATTTGGGGTGAGGAAAATACATAAAGGGAAGGTTATAGACGGCATCGAGTTCGGCGGTGGTCATCTGCTTAAAAGGCGGATTGACAACGGTGCAAACAGGGTCTTTAGTATCGTCAAGTGGCTGAATAATAGTCTTTGCTTGGTGCTTATTGGACTCTGTTTCCACGGCGGCGAAGTTTTGTGCATAGAGCCTTTTGTCGCGGCATACCTGCTCAAAACTATGTAAACGGATAGCATCGTCTGCCGTTTTCAGTTCGCTTTGCCTTGCCAAGTATGCTGTCTGGCGTATATCACGCCTTACGCCTTGCCGCGCTATCTGCGCCATGGCTTTCTCGCCCATACCATAGACGAGCAGGTCTGCGCCACTATCAATGAGCAGGGACGGCATCACAGTGTCCGACCAGTAGTCGTAGTGCGCTAACCGCCTCATAGAAGCCTCTATGCCGCCTATCACTACCGGCACATCGGGGAAATGCTGTTTGAGGATACGTGTATAGACGGCAGTACACCTGTCGGGTCTTGCGCCTGCCCTGCCTTCGGGCGTATAGGCATCGTCGGAGCGCAGTCGGCGTGCGGCGGTGTAGTGGTTGACCATCGAGTCCATCGCCCCTGCCGTAACGGCGAAGAAAAGACGCGGGCGACCGAGCTTGAGAAAGTCGCGGTGGTCGCCACGCCAGTCAGGCTGCGGAACGAGGGCGACACGCAGCCCTTCTTTTTCGAGTACACGACCTATGACTGCCGCACCGAAAGCGGGATGGTCAACGTAGGCATCACCGCTGAAGATGATGACATCGGCCTCGTCCCAACCACGCAGTTCAAACTCCTTGCGGGTGGTAGGCAGATAGTTTTTCAGGTCGTATAAATCGGTCATTTTATTCTAATTGCAACTTCAGTGCCGCTTGCAGCCGACCAAGTTCGGGGTACTGACTGACGAGCAGTTTAAGTTTTTCGGACGAGGTATAAGCCCTACGTGAGTTGTCCTGCTCCTCCAAATCCACCTGAATACGCACTTCATCGTTTTTCAGTACTCGGTGCAGGTGTTCCAATATCTTGTCGCTGAAGCGGTTGAACTCCTCTTTCTGCCACGGGTTGGTCAGCACTAACCTCAGTTGTGTAGGCGACACTATCTCGGGCTTGTAGTCGGACAGCATTGCCAAGAGACGCTCTTCGCGGGGGAAGTTAAGCCTCAGACCTGCCCACGCGTCATTGAGCAGGTCTTTCGTAAAAGGGTTGTTTTGCGGTTGTGGTTGTGGCTGAACCGGTGTAGCTGTAGGCTGAGGTTGAACGGGTGCCGCAGTCTGTCCTACTTTCACGGACGGCATCTTCGGCATCATCGCCGGTCCGCTTGCAGCAGAGGCTGCTTTTTGCGGCACAGCAGGTTGTGCAGTAGCAGAAGTTGTTTGAGGTGCTGCTGATTTTTGCGGTGCCGCAGCGGGCTGCGAAACCCCGGCAGGCTGTTCGGCGGGCAAGACGAGCGTACAGAGTTTGACAAGGCATATCTCCACCGTCAGTCGCTTGTTGCGCGAGGTACGGTACTGAACGTCAAAGTTGTTGATTATCTCAAGGGCGTTGTAGAGCCAGCGGTTAGGACAGGTTGCCGCCTGCTGCTTATACTGCTCTTTTATGCTTTCCGACGTTTCAAGCAAGGCTGTGGTCATCGGGTCTTTGCTGACGAGTACATCGCGCAGGTGAGAGGCGAAACCGGTAAGGAAAACGCCTGCATCAAAGCCCGAGCGCAGCACCTCGTCAAGCAGCAGCAGTGCCTGCCTTATGTCAGCCTTGAGCAGGTGGGCGGTAAGGCGGAAATAGAGTTCGGTATCAAGTACGTTAAGCACCTCAATAGTGCGCTTGTACGTAATCTTCCCTCCGCAATAGACTACGAGTTGGTCAAAGACGGAAAGAGCATCACGCATACCGCCATCGGCTTTCTGTGCCACCACATTGAGAGCCTCCTCTTCGGCTTCCACGCCCTCGTTCTTCGCCACATACTGCAGGTAGCCCACTATGTCCGCCACCGTGATACGCTGGAAGTCATAGACCTGGCAGCGGCTCAAAATAGTAGGCAGAATCTTGTGTTTCTCCGTTGTGGCGAGGATGAAGATGGCATACGAAGGCGGCTCTTCGAGGGTCTTAAGCAGGGCGTTGAAAGCCCCGGCCGAGAGCATGTGTACCTCGTCTATTATATACACGCTGTACTTGCCTATCTGCGGTGGTATATGCACCTCGCTTATGAGTTTGCGGATGTCGTCCACGGAGTTGTTGCTCGCCGCATCAAGTTCGTGGATATTAAAACTGCGCTGCTCGTTAAAGGCGCGGCACGATTCGCACTCGTTGCAGGCATCGTGGTCGGCAGTTGGATTAAGACAGTTGATGGTCTTGGCGAAGATACGCGCACAGGTGGTCTTACCCACTCCGCGCGGACCGCAAAAAAGATAGGCGTGAGCCAAATGGTTTTGGCGGATGGCGTTGCGAAGTGTGTCCGTCAGACCTTTCTGCCCGACTACCGACTCAAAAGAAGACGGTCTGTACTTGCGCGCCGAAACTATATAGTTATCCATAACGATAGGAAAAAAGTTTACACAATCACCCAGATTAAATACGGCGGCAAAGATACGACAAATATACGGATTGTGCAAAATTTTGCTTAATCAAACTTGAGATAGTGGACGAATCAGGGCTCGCTTTCAGTCATCTTCGGCGAAAAGCCATACGCCGCCATCACGGCGCGGTCGTTGTCTTGGTGGGTACGGCGGGCTGGTTTTGTTAATTTCCTATTTGCCGTGCCAATTCATTAAGTGCCTGGAAACGATAACGCATAGTGTCGTGCGGCAAAACGCCCGCTTTGGCATATACCTGCTGTTCTATTGGTTTGCTCGTATATAGTTCCTCGCTCGGCTCAATCAGCAGCAACTGCCCTGCGGCGCAAGTCTCAAAATAAACACCCTGCGGCTTGAAATACTTGCAGTGCGGGTCTGTCTCTTTCGGAAAACCGTCCTTCAGGAGCATAATCAGCGGGAAACCGGCTTCACGGAGTGCCTTGCAAATCTGTTTCTCGCCTTCGGATATGCCTGCGCTGATAAACACCGTCCCACGCTCCGCATCTTCAAAGCACTGTTCTTTCTTTAGGTCAATCTCTGCTTGCGTCAGTCGGCGAGAGCATTGAATCACATCCTTCATCGGAAAATCAAGCAGGAACTGATTGCCGAGTGTGGTACACGAAAAGCCAGCAACTTGCACCTGTCGGTGAAGTTGGAAGAGTTGCGGGTTAGCGCGTTTCAAAGCCAAACGGCGAGGGTTGTCGTGGACATAATCAATCATGTGGCGGAGTTGACCATCCGAATGTAGTATCCGCTCATGGTAGTAAGCGGCTTCGGGCTGCCAGACAGACCCTCTGCCCGCAAAAATGCGGGCAAAATGCACGATGCTCTCACACGCTTGGTTGGGGTTGTTAGGCCGTCTTTGGAGGGCGTTTGGGCAGTGTGGCTGATATTGCGCTTTGTTTTGGTAGTGTGGCTGATTGTTTTGCGCTCTCTGTTCGTCTTGTCTTGCTTTGCTTTCTTCGTGCATTTCGGCGGCGTTTTCGCCGTCGGGGTAGAATTGTTCCTTGTAAATCTTTGTGCAGGCGGCTTTGAAGCCCCTCACTACCGTACCTATGCTCTTTGGCAACGGCTCCAACACTTGCAGCACGAGGTGAATATGGTCAGGCATAACCTGCGAGGCAAGCACCTTCAGCGCATAACCCTTGGGGTGGTAGAACTGAGGCAGGTGGATAAGTAGGTTCTTTACCTGCTTTCCATAGTCATTGAGAACTATCCGAGCCTCTTGTGGCGTGGGAGCCTCTAACTGCCCAAACAGCGGATAACGGTCAGCAACCACAAAGGTGAAGTGGTAAATAGCACGCCCACAATAATCCCAACCATTCTCACGGTGGTGACGATTGGTGTCAGTTGTTCGCCGCCATCCCTTTTCCGTGTATTCTATTTGAGGCTTATACGTTGCCATTGATTCCGTTATGGCTTTTTTGTAACAAATAGATTCATGGTTTTTACCTTATTTCGTCAATTCTTGATACATCTTGAACAACTCCGCCACGCACTCGCTTTCGGTCATCTTCGGCGAAAAACCATACGCCGCCATCACGGCGCGGTCGTTGTCTTGGTGGGCTTTCCGCAGTTCAGGGGGCATTGTTACTTCGTCATACAGGTCGGCAAGCGAACAGTCAGGATATTTGGCACGAGCGTCAAGAATGGCTTGCGCTGTTTGCTCTATTTTGGCTTTCTGCTCATCAGTCGGCTGACACCACGGGAAGTTGTTATAGACGATGGTGTTGCTGTAACTATATCGCATTTCCAATCGTCCGCAAGTGGCACGCATCCACGCCATGTGAACATTCGACATCATTACTCCGAAATGGTATAGCGATGCGCCTTGCATACAAAATAACTTATCCCCCGGAATAATATCAGGTGTCAGATAATCCATCGGGATATATCGGCGGTTCTCACTGCTAACTTTGGGCAGGGCAATATAGTTACTTTGTGGTTCTCTTATTTCGTCAAACAAAGTAGGCGTATCAGCCTTCTGCCGTGTTGCTGCTTTTGTGCTTTTCAGTCGGAAAGCTCTCACTTTCTCAATCCTCTCTATCACCATCGGACAGCGACGCAATAATGCCGGATTTGCTCCTACTAACCACAAACAATAACGGGGCTTACGGTTGATAAAATCCTTGCCCATCATAAACGGACGTATAAACAGCTCAGCCTGCGGCTCTTTTCGAAGCAGTTCATTTTTTTCTTCTTCTGTTAAGATAAAGTTACCATCATCGGTCGGTTGGCAGCCTCGAACAAATGGCGGCACATCGCACAATGGGTTAGTTCGTTTTTCGATAAACACATTCGGTGCGTCCATCAGATAGCCGTTGATGTTCTTGGCTGTGATAATTTGGTTGTCGGAAAGGTAGATACGCTTTTCGTATCCCTTCGGTATCCCTATAGTATCCTTTAAGGAAAAGCCTATTATCACACAATGCACGTGCGCTTTGATGTCGGCTTCGCTATCCCAGCGGAATGTACGATAGGCGAAATCAATCTGTATGCCGTATTGCTCCATCAGTGGTTTCCATATTGCTGCTACTTGTTCGCCTTGGGTGATAGAGTTGGTGCTGACAAGTGCGGCACGGATTTGTTTTGCAGTGCGCATCAACTCGGCTGTTTTGAGATACCAGCCCGCCACATAGTCTATATTGCTGCCGAAGCCTTTCATAATGGCAGCAAGGTCTTCTTTCTGTTCCTTGCTCTGATAGGCATACCCCACAAACGGCGGGTTGCCGATGATATAGTCGGGGTAATTTATTTGTCCACAATTATCATCAATTATTCCACAATTATTTTCTTGCTCTAATTGTTGGTTAATTGATGGCAATTGATGACCAAAAAGACTTCCCCAATCCATCCTGAGGGCATTGCCCTCGTGGATATAGGCATTGGTTTTCAGGGGCAGGAAATTCAAATCAACACCCACAATCGAAGAGGTCTCTTTGAGCATTTGGCTCTCGGCTATCCAAAGGGCTGTCTTTGCTACCGTACAAGCGAAGTCGTTAATCTCTATACCATAGAACTGCGAGATATTGACTTTGATTGTTCCTTCGAAACCTATTTGTCGGTTGTCGCCATACATGGCCTGTATCACCTCGTTTTCCAATCGGCGCAAAGATAGGAAAGTTTCTGTCAGGAAATTACCGCTGCCGCAAGCCGGGTCAAGGAAAGTGAGCGAAGCAAGTTTGTCTTGGAAGGCTTGCAAAAGTTGTCGCACTTGAAGCGCGGTTGTCCTCGTCCGCATTATCCCGTCAAACTCATCCCTGAGGTCGTTCATAAACAGCGGGTCAATCACTTTGTGTATATTTTCAATGGACGTGTAGTGCATACCTCCGCTGCGACGGGTTTCGGGGTTGAGTGTCGATTCAAACACAGCGCCGAAGATAGTAGGACTTATCTCTGACCAATCGAAATCGGAACTTGCGTTCTGTAATAAAAGTTGCTTCAATTCATCCGTAAAACGCGGGATAATGATTTTCTCTTCGCTGAATAGTCCGCCGTTCACGTATGGAAACGCCGCAATATCATCTTCCAAATACGGGTCACGGCTTTGCAGTGGAGTATCAAGCAACACAAAAAAGTCTATCAACGCTCGGCGAAAATCGGTTGCACCATACTTTTGCAGATAATCGTGAAAGGCTGTTTTTGAAGGGAATAAGCCTGCATCTTCGGCATATAGGCAGAACACCAACCGTACACAAAGGATATTAAGCGAGCGCAACGTTTCAGGGCTGTCTTTGTCGATATACTGTTCGAGTAGTTTGTCGTAGATGATGCCCACGAGTTCGCCTGCTTTGACTGAGACTTCCATCTCGCGTTTCAAATTCTCATTACCCTCATCCACAAGGAACTGCAAGCGGTAGTATTCCTTGCC
>DJXH01000054.1 GCA_002449665.1 Bacteroidales bacterium UBA7009 | reverse complement strand
ACTGCAAGCGGTAGTATTCCTTGCCAAGATGGGCAAGAGCGATTTTCTGCGGTTCGCCGTTGGGCTGTTCCATATCATACACCCAGAACTCACGGAAATTGCAAGTTACAACCCAACGAGGGTGCTTGCTTACAGGCAAACCGACAATATATTTCTTTGCTTGCTGAAACGGATTCAAGAGTGAACCGTCGCTTTGCACAATGGGCTTGCCCAATTCTTTTTCTATAGACTTTTGCTCTATCAACACTTTGGTGGCAGGTATATAACCGTCCATAAAGTTCGTATTCTCCACCAACACTTGGTCTTCAAACTCAATGAATTTGAACACATCCTGCACACCTAACACATTTTGCAGCAGCTCAAGCCAGAACTTTTGAGTATCGCCTTTCTCGTAGCCTTTACCTTGCCATTCTTCTGCAAATTGTTTGGCTGCTTTTTGGGATAGAGTATTTGTCATCATATCATATTAAATATTAGATTACTGACTGCAAAAGTACGCAAAAAATCGCACAAAGATACTCAAAAATAAGCAAATAAGCAAATTTTTTGAGTATAAATGTAAACTTTTTCGCACGAGATGATAAAATATATTGTGTCGGTGCTTGGTCAAGATTCGACACTGCTTAGCGATGCGATACAAGAAATTTAACTAAATTTGGTGATTGTCTTAACCTGCATTGTGCAGTACTTTTGTATAACGAAAAAACAAAAGTTCATACTATGACTTACAAACATATCAACACATTACTTATCTCGCTCGTTTTCAGCACTGTCTGCTTTGCTGACAATGATTCGGTGAAAGTGAGCAACGCCGACCTGCAAATGCTCCTTCAGCGCATAGAGCGGCTTGAGCAAAAAGTAGGCGAATCCCAAAAAATGGGGATAGATGCGCGTTCTGGCGCAACAGCAGTGGATGCCCGCACGAGTTCTTCAACGGTTGATGCACGCAGCGGTGCAACACCGCAGAAGAAAGACACCACAAACCGTGTCCCTCGTTGGATTCACAATCGCCTGACGGTAGGAGGCTACGGAGAGGTGGCTGCCAAATACTGCTTTTTCTCCGACAACTACCTTCGCTACGGCAAGACCCCCGAGAGATATGCGGGCGACAGATACGGACAAGTGGATCTGCCGCATGTGGTTCTCTATTTAGGTTACGACTTCGGCAGAGGCTGGAGTATGGGTACAGAGATAGAGTTTGAGCACGGCGGCACGGAGAGCGCGATAGAGATAGAGGAGGAAGAAGGCGGCGAATATGAGAGCGAGATAGAAAGAGGCGGCGAAGTGGCGCTGGAGCAGTTTTGGCTGCAAAAGCGGTTTAACGACTATGCCGTCATAAGAGCCGGTATGCAGGTCGTACCAATAGGCGGACTGAACGCCCACCACGAGCCGACGGAGTTCTTCACCGTCTATCGCCCCGAAGGGGAGTTTACCATCATTCCCTCCACTTGGCACGAGGTGGCTCTCACTTTTATGGGTAAGACGCCGTTCGGACTGCACTATCAGGCGATGCTGCTGCCCGGACTTGACTCCGACCGCTTTAATAAGAAAAACTGGATCAAACCAGGTGCGGGCAGTCCGTATGAGTTCAAACTTGCCAACGTATGGGCAGGAGCGGCACGCCTTGACTATATAGGCATACAGGGCTTGCGCCTGTCGCTGTCGGGATATTGCGGCAACTCGTTCCGCAACACACTGTCTATGAGCAACAAAGAAATAGACAACAACCCCACTTACAAAGACGTGAAAGGAATGGTGAGCCTCGGCAGTTTTGACTTTGCATACAAGGACAAGGGCTGGATTGCACGCGGCAGCCTTACATACGGACACCTTGGCGATGCGGCTCTTATCACCAAATACAATATCTCTATGCGCAAAGGCAGCGTGAGCAGCAAACAGCCGGTAGCCAGCGATGCCATAGCGGCAGGGGCGGAAATAGGCTACGACTTCTTCCGCTTTAACGACCGCTTGAGAGACAACAACCAACGCTTTTACCTCTTTGCCCGCTACGACTACTACGACTCTTTCTTTATGGAGAACGGCGAAAGGAACCACGCCTACGCTTGGTGCGGACGACACAAAGCCACGGCTGGTATCAACTATTTTCCGCTCAAAGAACTCGTAGTGAAAGCCGAGTTCGCATACGGCATACTCAACAAAGGCAAGGACGCAAACGGCAACCTCGTCAAACTATATAACGACGAGCCGCTTGTGTCGGTAGGGATAGCCTACGCGGGTATGTTCCGTCCATAAGCAACCAACAACAATAAACCTAATACACAATGAAAAAAATTTTGACTTTTGCCCTATGTGGTATGATTGCAGCGGGTATGACGGGCTGCAAAGACAAGAAAAACGAAGAGACCAAGACTGACACCGCCACTCCTTCAGCCAAGGAGGTTGCACTCGAGAAAGCGATGAAACCGTATGTGGAAAACACCGTCATCGCTACGTACAGCAATATGGCAAGCGAAGGTATCACTCTGCTTCGTGAATGTGAGCAAATACTCACAGCCGTAGAGAACGACCAAGACTACACCGACCTTATGCGCAACGCAGGTTTGACATGGCGTCGTATGCGCGTATATTGGGAACAGAGCGAGGCTTTCCTTTTCGGTCCGGCAGAGAAACACAACATCGACCCGCATATCGACGCGTGGCCTCTTGACTTCAACGAGATGAACCGTCTGCTGAGCGATGACAACCGTATGGCAGCCATTGAAGAGCAAGGCGGCGCATACGTAGGCGATATGCTCGGATATGCGCTCAAAGGCTTCCACGCCGCAGAGTATCTGCTCTTTACCGCCGGTCAGCCTCACGCCTGCAACCTCACACACGCACAAGCCGTCTATCTTGTAGGCATAGTGGAAGACCTCGCGCAGCAAGCCATCCTTCTTGAAGACTGCTGGGCAGGCACTGTCAGCGCAGAGAAAGAGGCTGTCATCACCGACAGCGAAGGCGAAAGTATGAGTTACGGCGAAAATTGGGGCGAATACTTTATCAACGCAGGAAAAGCAGGCAGCATCTACAAGACCTATCAAGAAGCCGCAGAGCAAGTGATAGAAGGCTGCGTAACCATAGCAGGCGAAGTGGCTGATCTGAAGATGGGCAACCCCTACAAAGGCAGCGACAACGGCGGCGACAGCGAATACCTCGAAAGTCCGTACAGCCGTACCTCCACCATTGACTTTGCCGACAACATTCGCTCCATACAAAACGCTTACCAAGGTGCCAAAGAAGGCGATGCAAGCATATCGGACTACGTTAAGAGCGTTGACGACGAACTTGACAACCGCGTGAAAGTAGCCATAGCAGAGTCTATAGGCGCAATCGAGAGCATCATCGACTTTGAGACTAAAGCACAAGGCAACAGCGATGTGGAAAAGGCTATCAACAAAGTGAGCGCACTGTCGGAAATCCTCAACAACGAAGTGCTGCCGCTGCTGAGCAAATAATTATTGAATAGTATAGTTATTTTTAGGACTCTATGCCGCAGTGATTGCGGTATAGAGTTCGCCCATAGAAAAGAATTATCACTAACCAAAAAACAGATAAACGTATGAAACTGAACCATTTATTCTTGTTTTCAGCCGTCGTTGCGATGTCGTTGGCATCTTGCAAAGAGAAGCCGAACAACAACGGTACGGAAGGCGGCAACACAGGTGAAGTAACCAAAGAGAAACCCGAATGGTATTACACCGGCGGCCAACTCGGCACGACCTACTCCACCCAGTCCACCTGCTTCCGTCAGCCGTCGCCCGCTACGAGCCAAGCCGGTATGGATGCCGACTTCAGCAACGGCGATATGATTGCCGAGAAGCCCTACATCACCGCCCACTCGGGTCGTCAGCACGGACTCGGTCCCATCTATGTGCGCGAATCGTGTGAACACTGCCACCCCGCCTACTCTCACGGCGAGAGTGTACCGGAAGGCAGATATAACGCCAAAGACATGGGTAACGGCACATTGCTTGTCGTATATGACCCGAAAGACAACGGCTATGTACCTTGGCTTGCAGGTATGCCGCAACTCTTCGGAGCCTACCCCTTCAAAGCCCCGCTTGACCCCGATAAGATAAACGTAACGTGGCACGTTGCAACGGACGAACACGGCAACACCTTCCCCGATGGCACCAAATACGAACTGCGTTACCCCGAAGTAACCATACCCAAAGATGCTTTCTACGTTTATAACCAAGGTTTTGCCACTGCCGCCAACGACCCCGACGGCAAGCGTAAGTTTGAACTGCTGAATAACGAGGGCTACGTAGTAGTACTGGAGAACACCATCGGCGTATATGGCACAGGTCTGCTTGATGCCATCACGGACGAGGACATCATAGCCCAGTATGAGAAAGAAGCCAACGACGGATATATGAAAAACGGACTTAATCCCGCTTTCTGGAACGGCGGCTTCCAAACATCAGGCTACTACAAGAACGACCCGCAGTGGGGTCCCAAACGCTTTACCTACGCCCTTACTCGCGGTCCTATATTAGATGCAGCGGGAGCCAACGCGATATGGAACATCACCAACGTTACACGCTCCGACCGCCGCTACCACTATCTTGACATGAACGGCAACATATACGCCGAATGTGCTTCCAAGGACAAAGAACTGCAAGCAGCCTTCCCCGAATATATAGCACAGGTGTCGAACAAAGACGAACACCCCGAGTGGTTTACGGACGACGTTGAAGCCAACATATACAACTACCTCAAATCCACCTCTCTGCCCGCCGAGATGAGCGATGCGGAGTTCACACAGGTAATGATTTGGCACCGTGGTCTTGCCGTTCCCGCTGCCCGCGACGTGGAAGACAAGCAGGTGCTTCGCGGTCGTGAGGTGTTCAGCGAACTCGGTTGCGACTACTGCCACCGCCCCACTTGGACTACAGGCGCGGACGAACTGCGCGACCCCAACGGATTCTTCACGAGCAACGAGCAGATGCCGCGCTATCCGTATCAGAAGATATGGCCCTACACCGATATGGTACAACATAAACTCTGCATGGAAAACGACATACGCACAGGATGGTGCCGCACCACTCCTCTTTGGGGACGCGGTCTGCACAGAAAAGCCACCGGTGATATGTCCGATGCACGCCTCCACGACACTCGCGCAAGAGACGTGATTGAAGCAGTGATGTGGCACGGATACTCCAAGCAGAGTGATGCTTACGAGGTTACGCAGAAGTTCTACAACCTGCCTACAGAAGATCGTGATGCTATCGTAGCCTTCCTTAACGCTATCTAAAAATATGAAAAAACTCTCTTTTTCCCTACTCGGTACGCTCATCATAGTGCTTATAACCGGCAGTGCTGTGGAGCAGTTCGCCGGAACGGCAGCAGCAGTCAAGTACGTCTATACCGCACCGTGGACAATAGCCTTATGGGCAGCGGCAATGATATGCGCCATCGTATATCTTGTTCAGCAAAAGGTATATAAGGCTCCCATAACGTTTTTTCTGCACTTGTCTTTTGCCGTCATTCTCGGCGGGGCTATGACCACGCACCTCTTTGGGGAACAAGGAGAGATACACTTACGCCTCGGCGAGCCGCAGCAGAGTCTATCTCTGCGCGGCTCGGGCGAAGCGGCACCAACCAAGACCCTGCCTTTCACGGTTACTCTTACCGACTTCGACATCACCTACTACCCCGGGACACGCGCACCGATGGACTATACCAGCCTTATACAAGTAGCCCGCGACGGCGAAACGGCAGAAGGCGGCGTTAGTATGAACAAAGTGTTTACATACGACCGGTACCGCTTCTATCAGTCGCGCTATGACAGCGACTCACGCGGCACAACGCTTGCCGTCAATCACGACCCGTGGGGAATAGGGATGAACTACGCCGGATACATAATGCTTTTTGCCTCTATGCTGCTCTTTTTCTTCCAAAGCCGCACACGTTTCCGCGCTCTTTTTAGACGAATGACACTTGCAGCCGCTTTGTTTATTGCCCTGCCTATGTCAGCCACCACACCCGCACCTCCCACGCTCAACCGAGAGGTGGCAGAGAGTTTCGGCGAAATGTACGTCTATTACAACAACCGTGTCTGCCCTATGCAAACACTTGCACAGGACTTTACCGTCAAACTATACGGCAAACCCAAATACAAAGGGCTGACGGCTGAACAAGTATTGACCGGCTGGCTGTATGAATACAACAAGTGGGCAAAAGAGCCGATGATAAAAATAAAAGGCGATGAGGTGAAACAAGCCCTCGGTATACAAGGCAAATATGCCAGCCTTAACGACTTTGTCGGGAAGGGGCAATACAAACTTGACAGTCTGCTGCGAGCGGGCAACAAAAACGCTCGGACAGCAGATGAGAAATTTCAGATAATCAGCACTATCGCCACCGGCACCGCACTGCGAACCCTACCCTATTATACAGCCGACAGTGCGCTTCACTGGGTAGCCGTCAGCGGCGAACTGCCCGAAGATGTGAGTTATGGCGATGTACAGGTGATGATGGGCGGCTGGGACTATCTCGCCCTCTTGGTGGCAACCGGCAAGGACACGGAAGCGATAGAGACAATCAACAAGATACACACTTGGCAAGAGAAAAAAGCCGGCATAGGCAACCTGCCCTCGGCTCGAAAACAACGGCTTGAGATAAGCTACAACCGCTTTCAGTATGTACGCCCGCTTGCCATGGCTTGCGCTTTTATAGGGATAATAGGTTTTATCATAAGTTGTCTTCTTCTTGCGCGCCGCCGCCAAATGCCACAGTGGCTGCATATTATATTTATCTGTCTTATGGCTTGTGTATGCCTTACTATCACCGCCGGACTTGCTATGAGGTGGGCAATAAGCGGACACGTGCCGTTGAGCAACGGACACGAGACTATGCAGTTTATGGCTTGGGCAACCTCGCTTGCAAGCACAGTAGCAAGCCTTTACGCACTTTTCCGCCGCAAGCAGATGTCGCTCTTGCTCTCGGCGGGGTACTTGGTATGCGGTATGACGCTGATGGTAAGCATGATGGCGGGCAGCAATCCGCAGATTACCCAACTGATGCCCGTCTTGCAGTCGCCGCTGCTAACCATACACGTAGCGGTCATTATGCTGTCCTACTGCCTGTTAGCGTTTATTATGCTCAACTCCCTTGCCGCTATCGCACTATGGACGGCAGACAAGACTAAAGGCCAAAACACCAACCGCGAAGCGATAGAGCGGCTGCAACTGATGTCCGAGATAATGCTTTATCCGGCAGTCTTTCTGCTCACGGCAGGCATTTTTATCGGCGCTATTTGGGCAAACCAATCGTGGGGACGATACTGGGGTTGGGATCCGAAAGAGGTATGGGCACTGCTCACTATGCTTGTCTATGCCATAGGTCTGCACACAGGCAGCCTCGGTTTTCTCAAACGACCGATGGTCTATCACGCCTATATGCTTTTTGCCTTTCTCTTTGTTCTGTTCACCTATTTCGGAGTAAACTTCATCTTAGGCGGAATGCACAGTTACGCATAAAGCAAACAACGCAAAATACGTATTTTGCGTTGTTTTGCGTAATTTTCGTTGTTTGCGTATTATTGCAACTGTCTTATAGTCTTGGCGACATTGATAAGGTGGTCGGCAACACGCTCGGAGTTCTGCGCAAGTGATATATACTCCGTACCTGCAAGCGGGGTGCATATATCAAGCGAGAGCCGCTGAATATGGTTGCGCTCCATCTCGTCGGTAAGGCGGTCTATCTCGTCCTCTATCTGATTGGCAGTACCGAGAGCGGCAAAATCCACTTTATGATAAGCCTGCATAGCGGCATCAAAGAGCCGGTCAATAAGACTTTGCATCTCATCTATCTCTTTTAGTGCATACTCGGAGAAGCGCACGTCCTGCTGCTTGAGGCTGTCGGCATACTCGATGATGTTCTCCGCATAGTCGCCTATACGCTCAAGGTCGCTGACGGTACGGATAGTGGTAACGAGATACTGGTGGTCAAAGCGGTTAAGCCTCTTGTCTGAGAGCATGACTGCATAGCGCACAAGTTCTTTGTTGAGGAAATCGAGTTCGTCCTCCGTCTGCTTGAACTGCTCTATTTCTGTATAGTCAAGCGTTTTGACGGTATGGAGCGAGCGGCGGAAATTGGTAATGGCAAGCACGGCCATATTCTCTATTTCGGCTTTGAGCTGCCGTACAGCCACAACGGGTGTCTTGAGCATCTGCTCATCGAGGAAATAGAGGTGCGGCTCTTTGTTGTCCGTATCCGCTACCGTTTTCTTCTCGGGTATGAGTCTGCAAGCGGTCTTCACCAATCCTTCTGTAAGCGGCATAGCCACAAGCATTGTAGCCACATTAAAAATAGTGTGGAACATAGCGAGTTGCATCTGCGGGGCGTGAGGGAAGATATCCGCCATCAGTATGCCGAAGGATAAACTGCCGGATGAAAGGATATTAAGACATAGTGCCGCCACGAGGAAGAGAGCGACACCCATAGTATTGAACATCAAGTGGATAAGCGCAGTACGCTTGGCGTTGATGCCACTGGTCCAACCGGCAATCATAGCCACTACACACGAGCCGATGTTCGAGCCCATAGTGAGGTATATACCTTGGTCAAGCGTTACAAGCCCGGACACGACCATCGTTATGGCTATGGAGGTCATCACGGACGAAGACTGAATGATAGCCGTGAGCAGTGTACCTACCAGCACGAGGAGCAGCGGATTGGAGATACGGGCGAGAAAATCTTTCACTGCGGGCAGGGCTGCAAACTCGTCCATTGCGCCTGCCATCATGCTCAGTCCGACAAAGAGCATACCGAAGCCGGTCAGTATGCCGCCCACCTGCTTGGTCATATCGTTCTTTGCAAAGAGCATAACAAACGCTCCTATGCCTGCAAAGGCGGCAAAAATGAGCGTGGTGGATATGCTGCTCGTACCGAACATACCGAGAGCGACGAGTTGGGCGGTAACGGTTGTACCGATGTTGGCACCGTAGATGATAGCCGCCGCCTGATAGAGGCTCATTATGCCCACGTTGACGAAACCTATCACCATCACCGTTACGGCACCGCTACTCTGTATGGCGGCAGTACCGACGGTACCTATTCCTACGCCAAGCCAACGCTGAAGCCAACTGTCTTTGCCGCCGTCCTGTCCGCCGCCTGCTTTGTTAAAGAGGCGTTTTAGGCGTTTACTGCTTGCACTCTCAAGGTTACTGCTCATCATTGTGCAGGCAACAAGGAAAACACCTATACCTGCGGTAAGGGTGAGCAGTGCAACTAATACACTTGTAAAATCCATCTTATCTGATTATATGAAAAAAGACGGCCAACGCCAAAGCGTCAGTCGTCTATACGGATAAAGTTGTAGTTCTTGTCAAAAACGAGTTCAAGACCGCTGTTGAGTTCGGCTTTCCAGCGATTGTCGTCCTTGCCCCACTCGGTGATGAAACTGCCTGCGAAGTTTTGAGCCACGTAGTCGCGCACAGCTTGCGGAACGAGGTCGGCAGGCACTTCTTTTACGCCGCAGTCAACGCTTTTCACCTCGCCGTTCTTGTCAAACTCAATTTTCGTACCGTCCTGCATACGCACTTCGTACTCCATACCGGTAATCTCTTTCTCCTGCTTTACGTAAGAAACTACAAGGTCGGCAAAATAAGTACTTACTATAGTCTGTGCCTTGGCGGGCAACTGATTTACCTTGATAATCTGCTCTTTTTCAGCGCATGCTACAAGACCGAACATGACTGCAAAAACTAAAACCAATGCTTTTTTCATAACTTTGATATTTGTTTTGTGTTAAACATAAATTTTGTCGCTGCAAAGGTACGGCAAATTTTTATATATACAAAAATTATTGGCACGGAATTTGTATCTTCACAAGGGTGGTAGGTATTTTTCACAATCGGGTGCAAAACCACACCAATAAGACTATATTTTAGCCAAAACCAAACATCTATTATATGCAAACAACAGTTGATATTCGCGAACTTCAGGAGCGTATAGAGCGCGAGAGTTCATTTGTAGATGCCCTCACGATGGGTATAAGTCAAGTTATTGTCGGTCAGAAACATCTTGTAGAGGGTCTGCTTATCGGTCTTCTCTCCGACGGTCATATTCTGCTTGAGGGTGTCCCGGGTCTTGCCAAGACGCTTGCCATTCGCACGCTTGCCGACCTTATCAAAGCGCGTTTCTCACGTATTCAGTTTACTCCCGACCTTCTGCCCGCCGACGTTATAGGTACGCAGATATACAGTCAGAAGAAAGAGGAGTTCAGCGTTAAGCGCGGTCCTATCTTCGCCAACTTCGTTCTTGCCGACGAGATCAACCGTGCTC
>DJXH01000033.1 GCA_002449665.1 Bacteroidales bacterium UBA7009 | reverse complement strand
CTGGAGAAGTCCGAGGGCCTGGTGGTGGAGCAGATTGTGCGCCCGACGGGCCTCCTGGATCCGCCCATCGAAGTGCGTCCTACCAAGAACCAGGTGGACGACCTCATGGAGGAAATCCGGCAGCGGGCCCAGAAGGACGAGCGCGTGCTGGTGACCACCCTCACCAAGCGCATGGCCGAGGAACTGAACAACTACCTGGCGAAAATCAATATCAAGTGCGCCTACATGCACAGCGACGTGGAGACCATGGACCGCATCCAGATTATCGACGACCTGCGCCTGGGCGTGATTGACGTGCTCGTGGGCGTGAACCTGTTGCGTGAGGGCCTTGACCTGCCCGAGGTGTCGCTCGTTGCTATTCTTGATGCCGACAAGGAGGGTTTCTTGCGCAATTTCCGCTCACTTACCCAGACGGCAGGGCGGGCGGCAAGACACGTGGACGGCTATGTCATTATGTATGCCGACAAGATTACCGACTCAATGCAACTCACCATCAACGAGACGGAGCGGCGCAGACACAAGCAGCAGGCATATAACGAGGCTCACGGCATAACCCCGCAAGCCGTGAAGAAAAGTATTGAGGCAAGTCCGCTCGCCGCTCTCTATCATAATGCCGAGCAGGAGAAAGAACAACTGCAAAGCAAGATTCGCGACAGTTGGAAAAACGCATCGTGGCAGAAACTTGCACCCAAACAACTCGAAAAAGCCATACAGCAAAAACGCAAGCAAATGCTTGCCGCAGCCAAAGATCTTGACTTCAATGCCGCCGCCCTCCTCCGAGACGAAATGCTGCTTATGGAAGACCGTATGCAAGCACTTCGGGGAGAATAGTATGCTGCATTTTGCCAACATTTTTGCACAATCCGTTTTCTTTTCATACCTTTGCAGGCAGAAAGGGAGTCCTAACAACAAAGGGAACCATACTCTCGTATAATTCCCTCCTTTTATGAAACACATTTTACTTGTTGTGGTACCTCTTGGAGTTGAACCAAGGACACATGGATTTTCAGTCCATTGCTCTACCACCTGAGCTAAGGTACCATTGCTTATTTTCTCCGTTTCCGTGAAAAAGCGTGCAAAGGTAAGGCTTTTTATGGAACTGACCAAATGTTTTGGCAAAAAAATGCAAAAAAAGTGAAAAATTATCTCATTCCTGCTAAAAACTTGATAAAAGATGGTGTCTGTTTCTGATAATAGTTTGCATCTGCAAACGATTGCCATTGCGCAAAACGGCTTTGTGGATAAATTCGGGATCCCTCGTCAATCTCAAGAAGGTTCGTACATAGAAACGCGTATTGTTTTCTTGGAGCCATTCCGTTCGCCCGAAGCCCTACGCGGTATAGAAGGGTTTAGTCATCTGTGGCTTATATGGGGCTTTCACGACAAGAACACCGATGGTTGGCGACCGACGGTTCGTCCGCCCCGACTTGGCGGAAATACTCGCATAGGAGTTTTTGCCACGCGCTCACCCTACAGACCCAATCCCATCGGTCTTACTTCTGTAAGACTGCTGCGAGTTGAAAAGACTCAAAACGAAGGTATGGTACTTGTCGTGCAAGGAGCCGACCTCTTGGACGGTACTCCCGTATATGACATAAAGCCTTATATACCTTATACCGACTCACACACGGATGCCCTCGGCGGATTTGCTGCAGACGGTGCACCCACACGTCTGCCTGTCGTATGGACAGCCGATACCGAACCTCAAGATGATAAACGCCGACTTGCATGGGAGGAGATACTCAGCCAAGGTCCGCAGCCTGCTTACAAGCACGATAGTGAGCGTATCTATAAAATTCGATTCGCTGAAGAGGAGATAGCATATCGTGCTGAAGTGGATAAAATAGTGGTAGAAAAGCGATATATTTGGCAAAATGCATAAGATTCTGTACCTTTGCACGCGCTAATATAAAATTCTTATGATTCTTACCCTATTGTCTTTCATACTCGGTCTGCAGCCGCTGCACGAGGCGGGTTATCGTGGCGAGGGCGTTACTGTGGCAGTGATTGACTGCGGTTTTTACGGTGCGGATAATGCGGCTATCTTAAAGCAAGACCATATATTAGGCAGTTATGACCTGCTCAAGCAAGACTCCGTTCACCGCGAAGGAATGTTTGAAGACCCTAACGACAAACACGGAGCGCAGTGCCTAAGTCTGATGCTCGCCGAGAACGATGTGTTTACAGGGACGGCTCCCGATGCAAACTATATACTTATCCGCACGGAAGACCTGCCGTATGAGTATCTCGGCGAATTAGACAGACTTGAGCGGGGTATGAGGCTTGCACGTGACCTTGGTGCGGACGTAATCACCATTTCTCTCGGATACAGCACATTTGATAATAGTGCAGAGGACTTGATTTACGCCGATATGGACGGCACAAGCAGTGTATCAAAGACTGCTACCGAACTGATGCACGAGGGAATCATCGTCTGCGTGGCGGCAGGCAACTACGGCAACAAGGACTGGCACTATATAGATATTCCTGCTGATGCGGAAGATATACTGACAGTAGGGGCAGTTGCCGCTGATAGTACTTACGCCGCTTTTAGCGGGGTGGGACCGACAGCTGACGGCAGAATAAAACCCGAAGTGGCGGCTTGGGGGCAAGGAACACCAATGGTAACACTTGGAGCCGGCATACTGACAACGGGCAATGGAACATCGTTTGCAACCCCCGAAATAGCAGGTATGGCGGCGTGTCTGAAGCAGGCTCTGCCACACTTGAACTCTATGCAGATTCGCGATATTATCCTGCGCTCCTCTACGCAGTACGACAATCCGGATAACAAGTTAGGCTACGGAATACCCAATGCTGAAAAAGCATTGGCTCTCGGCAGACTGCTGCCAACAAATACACACGCTCCTTTCAACGACAAGGACGGTCAAAACGACAAAGTAAGAAAAATACTGCTTGACGGCAGACTGTATATCATTCGCAACGGTGAATGGTACACGGCTGAAGGAATTGTAGCGAGATAGGCATAAAAAAAGGGTAAGCTGACTATATCGCACCGCTACAACCTCTTACCCTTGCTTCGGTCAAGACCTGGGGGAATTGGGAGGGAGCTGGTCGTATAGGACTTACCCAAACCCTTAAATACTTGCGACTGCAAAGGTACGGCAATTTTCTTAATACTCCAAACATTTTGCTCGAAAATTTTATCATATCACGTATTACCGCTGCTTTACCCTTTGTGCCAAACGAAGGGCAAAAGACTGTAATTGAAAGTTTTGCACGATTTTTGCTGTCAGGTGAAAGTCGTCGTGCATTTATCTTGCGAGGCTATGCGGGAACGGGTAAAACGTCTATTGTAGCGGCTCTCGTGAAGGCAATGGAGCAGATGCAGCAACATTGCACGCTGCTTGCGCCGACAGGCAGAGCAGCAAAGGTGATGAGCCGTTATGCCATGCACCCCGCCTATACGGTGCATAAGTGTATCTATCACCCTCATCAGACCGAAGATGTGAATAACGGCGGTTTTTCGCTTGGGCACAATACGGCTGTGAATACGCTTTTTGTGGTGGACGAAGCCAGTATGCTTTCCTATCGTCTGCTTACCGACCTTCTCACTTTCGTTTTCTCTACGCCCGATAGCAAAAACTCCCTTCTTCTACTTGGCGATGAGGCGCAGTTGCCGCCTGTAGGACAGGATTTTTCGCCTGCGCTCAAGGCTGAATACTTGCGCTCATACAATATAGATGTTACAGAGCAGACTCTCACTGAGGTGGCGCGTCAGGCACTCGACAGCGGCATACTGAGTAACGCCACACGCATACGACAAGGCGGAAGTATGACTCTCACTGAAGCCGAAGATGTCAAACTGCTGCTGCCAAACAGATTCCAAGAGACTATAGAGCAGGCGTATAATACGGACGGAATAGCAGAAACGATTGTGCTTACTCGCAGCAACCGCCGTGCTAACCTATACAACCAAGGCATAAGGGCACAGATACTTTGGCGCGAAGAGCAAATAGCGGCAGGCGACAGACTGATGGTATGCCGAAATAATTATTTTTGGACCGAACAGTATGACAACCTGCCTTTTATCGCCAATGGCGACACGCTTGAGGTAGAACGCCTGTCCAACGAGAGGGAGATGTACGGTTTTCATTTTATAGATGCTGCTTTGCGCTCGCTTGACTACGATTGGGCTATTGATGCCACCCTTTGGCTTGATACGCTCTTTACTCCTTCGCCTGACGACAACAACGCTATGCTGCAGCAACTATATGACAGGGTGGGGGAGGACTATGCGGATGAGAGAAACGCTGAAAAAAGGGACAAACTTATTCGTCAGTCCCCTTATTTCAATGCTTTGCAAGTGCGCTTTGCTTACGCCGTTACTTGCCATAAAGCCCAAGGCGGTCAGTGGGATAATGTCTTTATAGACGAGGGTGTGCAAATAGAAGGTATGTCCGACACGGAGCAACGCCGATGGCTCTATACCGCTCTCACGCGCGCCAAAAAACGACTGTGGAAAGTAGGCTCACTTTGACATCTAAGTAGTCGTTCCTTAAAAGTTTATCAAAACAGGTTGTAGGTTATTACTCCCATTTTCGGACACCAAAATAGTTCCCATAGTTCGGTCAATACAGTTTGCACTTTTCTTTCAGGTATTGCCGCTCGTCTTCACTAAGGCGGGGAGCAAGGGTGTCATAGACACGTTGGTGGTAGGCGTTGATCCACGTTTTCTCGTCCTCAGTGAGCATTGAGAGGTCTAACAGCCGCATGTCGTAAAAGCAAAGAGTGAGCGTCTCAAACTCGTAGTACTGCTCGCCGGTGGTGCACTCGGAAAGAGGTTGATAGACAGACGAAGGCAGGTGCTGCGAACCGGCTTTGACGGTCAGAACGAGGTTCTCGGTGCGGATACCGTATTCACCTGTACGGTAGATACCGGGTTCGTCGGAGAAGATATTGCCCTCCTGAATGGGATTGGTGTTGTTGTCGGTGCGGATATTGGCAGGTCCTTCGTGGCAGCCCATAAAGTGTCCCACGCCGTGACCGGTTCCGTGTCCGTAGGTGATGCCTTCCTGCCACATGTACTGGTGGGCGAGGATGTCTAATTGGTTGCCGCGTGTGCCTTTGGGGAAACGGACACGGGCAAGGGCGATATGTCCTTTCATAACGAGCGTATAATCGCGGCGCAGCCGGTCGGTGATCTTTGTTTCGTCTCCAATCCATACGGTGCGGGTGATGTCGGTGGTGCCGTCGAGGTACTGACCGCCGGAGTCAAGGAGCAGTACGCCGTCGCCTTCTATGCGGGCGCATTTGTCCGGCTCGGCGTGGTAGTGGACGATGGCACCGTTGGCGTTCCAACCGGCGATGGTGCAGAAACTCTCGTCCGTAAAGTGTTTACCCTGTGCGCGGTAGTCGTGCAAGCGTGCAGCAAGGGTAAGTTCGGTCTCATCGCTATCCCGTTTGTTTTGCCATTGGTCAAGCCAGCGGAAAAAGCGGGTCAGAGCCACGCCGTCTTCAATCATCGCCGTGCGTTCGCCTTGTATCTCCGTCTCGTTCTTAATGCTCATCATCTTTTGCACGGGGCATGGGGAGATCAGTTTTACTTTATTATTGCCTTCGGATAGTGCTTCATACAGAGCCTCATTGACGCGGTTACCGTCAAGGATGACGGTCGTGTTCTTCCCTTCGTGCAGCGTGTCATAGATGCTCTCATAGGGGCTGAGGGTGATGCCTTGGGCTTGCAATGTGGCGGCATCTTCTTTGCTGACCTTGCGGCTGTCCACAAAGAGGGTGCAGCGGTTCTCTTCCACGAGCGCAAAGCCGATGACGCAGGGCGTATAATCCACGTCCGTGCCTCGAATGTTCAAGAGCCAGCCTATCTCGTCCAAGGCGGCAATAAGCAGGGCTTGTGCGTGTTCGTCTTTGAGTACCCGGCGGACACGGGTAAGTTTGCTCTCCACCGACTCGCCGGCATAGCAGTCTTGATAGACATAGAGCGGGTTCATCGGTATGTCGGGGCGGTTGTCCGTCCAGATGGGGCGTATGAGGTCACAGGTGGTCAGCGGTAGCGGTGAGATGGCTTCACGCAGAGAGGAGAAAGCATTGACGGTGTACATCTCGGCATTGACAGCCACCGTGCCTTGTACGTTCTGTTTGAGCCATTGGGCGATGGTGGGGCAGTCGATGTCGCTCTCGCGCATAAGGCTGACGGTGGTGCCTTTAAGCTCCTGCTCGGCTTGCAGGTAATAGCGGCTGTCGGTCCAAAGCAGGGCTTGGTCGGCGGTGATAACTGCCGTACCTGTCTCGCCTTGGAATCCGCTGATCCACTGCATTTCTGCCCAGTGGGCTGCCATATACTCGCTGTTATGCGGGTCGGTTCCGGGTACGATGTAGGCACTGATGCCTGCCTTTTTCATTTGCTCACGTAGTGCAGTCAGTCGTTGAGGTATATTATTCATCGTTGGCATATAAAAAATTATTTGTATAACTATTAGGATTAGACACCTTTATTCGTTCTTGTTTAAGATAATCAATGCACCGATTACCCCCGGAATCCATCCACATAGGGTAAGAAGCAGGACAATCAGCACCGAACCGCATCCGCGGTCAATCACCGCTAACGGCGGAAAGATAATAGCTAATAGAACTTGTAAGCAGGACATAGTTGTAAAATAGTTGGTGATTACAAAATCTGCGAAGTATGGTTCTTGGTATCCACTTTCTCGATGACGCGCTCCAGTGTGCCGTCGGCACTGAAAATGAAGGTCTTGCGCAGCGTTCCCATCACCGTCTTTCCGTACATCTTCTTCTCGCCGTAAGCACCGAGAGCCTGTAGTAGTTCTGTCGAAGGGTCGCTCAAAAGAGGAAATGGCAACTCGTACTTGGCAATGAAACGCAAATGTGAGGCAGGCGAGTCCTTGCTCACTCCATACACCTGATAGCCCCGTGCAAGGAACGAGTGGTAGTTATCGCGCAGGTTGCAAGCCTCAGCCGTACAACCGGGCGTCGAGTCTTTTGGATATACGTAAAGCACTGTCGGCTTGCCCATTAGGTCTTTGTCGGTTACGACCTCACTGTCTTGATTAAGCACGCTGAACTGCGGCATTTGGTCTCCTATTTGCATAATTGTATAAGTTTGAAAATCCTCGCAAAGGTACAACATTTTCACCACTTTCGCAACAAAAACCTCTAAAAATCACCCGCTCACCCCAAAACTCCGTATGTCTCTTGCATATCTCGCGAAAAAACAGTACCTTTGCAGCGATATCGCAGCAATATATCTTATGTGATTCGTATGTTATTCCTATGTGGTTCGTATGTCATTTGACTTACAACACCGGGGTAATTACTACTGAGTAGGCGGTAATTACTACTGAATAGGCACT
>DJXH01000047.1 GCA_002449665.1 Bacteroidales bacterium UBA7009 | reverse complement strand
TGGACGACCTTATCTTTGAGGAGTTTAAGGGTACGGGTAATATGGAGTTGCAACTCGACCGCCGCCTTAGCAACAAACGTATCTTCCCTGCCGTGGATATTCCGGCTTCGGGTACGCGTCGCGATGACCTGCTCCTGCCGCCAGAGATACTGAGCCGTATGTGGGTTATTCGCAAGCAACTGAGCGATATGAACGGACAAGAGGCTATGGACAAACTTAAATCTTATATGGAGCAGACCGAGGACAACGACGAGTTCCTCCTCGCCGTAAACGGAAACCGCTAAGAACTTCTAACTTCTAACCTCCAACCATGCGTATTCTCGTTCTCAACGGACCTAACCTCAACCGCCTCGGCAAACGCAATCCCGCCGTATATGGTACCACCTCTATGGAGCAGGTGATGCTGAACTTGCAGCAAGCCTTTCCCGATGTGTTGTTTACCTATCGTCAGACTAATCACGAGGGCTGCCTGATAGATATTCTGCAAGATGCTGTGGCGGAAAAAGAGGACATTCAGTCCGGCGACAAAGAGGGTGAAGCCGTAAGCGGCATAATCATCAACCCGGGCGGACTTTGCCATACAAGCGTAAGCCTGCGTGATGCCGTCGAAGATACAGTAAGCGCAGGGATAAAAGTGGTGGAAGTACACATAAGCGATATAAGCAAAAGAGAAACTTTCCGAAACGTAAGCCTCCTTAGTGAGGTATGCTCAAAATCAATCATTGGTCAAGGGACAGACGGATACCGCCAAGCGGCAATGTGGTTGATAGAAAGACCTGAAAAAGAAAACACCGCACAACAAGAATGAAACAATTTTTTAGTACAATACTCCTACTGCTGACGGCTTTTACCCTCGTAGCACAAAACAATATACGCGGTCGCGTACTCGATGCCAACACCCGCCGCCCCATTGACTTCGCCAACGTAAGTATAACAAAAACAGGCGATACCGCACCGCTCACGGGTACTACCACGGATGAGGATGGCGGGTTCGTACTCGTAGATGTGAAAAACGGCAAATACCTGCTTCACATTTCCTTTCTCGGCTACAACGAAAAGACATTGGACGTTACCGTCAGCGGCAAAAACGTCAACGTAGGCAACATCTCTCTCGAAGAGCAGACACAAGACCTCGCCGAAGTGGAAGTGGTGGGGCAGGGAAGCCAAATGCGCTTTGAACTGGACCGCAAAGTGTTCAGCGTTGACCAAAACCTTGCCTCCGCCGGTGGCAGCGCAACGGATGCGTTGGAGAACGTGCCTTCCGTGGACGTGGACCAAGAAGGCAACATCAGTCTGCGTAACAGCGAGAGTGTGGAGATATGGATTAACGGCAAACCCGCCGGACTGACCGCCGACAACCGCGCCGATGTACTCAAGCAGATGCCCGCCGAAAGCATAGAAAGTATAGAAGTCATCACTAACCCCAGTGCGAAATTCTCACCCGAAGGTACAGCCGGTATCATTAACCTCGTCCTCAAAAAAGACCGCAAGGCAGGCTACTACGGCAGCGTTAACGCCAACTTTGACTACGCCCTCGCCGAGCCGTGGAACGTACCGCCAGGAGGCAGAGGCGGAGTGAACTTTAACTTCTCCAAGTCCATAGTGGACGGATACATCAACGCCGGCTACCACTACCACTCCTCCAATGGCAAAAGCATAAACGACAGATATAATTTCTATACCGACAACGCTGGCGACACCACATCCATTAACCGTATTACCAAGAACGGACAGAACAAGCACTCCGGCGGCGGACTCTTCTTGCGTGCCGGACTTGACATACACGTTACCTCACGCTCCACTATCGGACTGAGCGGCTTTGGTATGCTCTCGCTTGACCCCAAGCAGGACCTTACCCGAGGTTTCTTCTCTATGAACAATACCAACCTCGTGGACTTCAATATCTACGATGTTGCTTCCTATCTCTCCCCCCGCTCCGAACTTAACAAAGAGACCCTCTCCGACTCTTACTCGCGCAACGAACACGGCGGCGGAGGACACCCGGGCGGCAACGGAATGATAGACTGGACATTCGAGATAAGCAAACGCCACAAACTGATGATGTCTGCCAACTATATGCAGTTTGGCTTCAACCAAGACATCTACTACGACCAGACAGGCAAAACAGACCTCACGCCTTATACCACCTACACAAACATACAAGAGCAACTCTCTAAAAACACCGACCGTATGGTGCAACTCAAAGCCGACTACGAGTGGAAACCTACTGACCAAAGTCGTATGGAAGCAGGCTGGGAGACTGACCTCGCTTGGCGCAAAAACCTCTCACAGGCTTGGGACTGCGGCACATTCTACGACAACGCCGCCACCTCCGACGACAGGCTCACTGAACTGCTGCCCTACTATAACGATTTCCTCAACCGCGAACAGACACACGCACTTTATATCACCTACGGCAACCGCTTCTTCAACCGCCTTTCGCTGCAAGTGGGACTGCGCGGCGAGATGTACCGCCGTAACATCACCTCGACTTACTATAATACGCTTAATACTCTCGAAACAGACAACAGAGATACAACCTATTTCCAACTCTTCCCCTCTGCATATATAAGTTACGACTTCGGCAGCGGACACGAGATGCAACTCAACTACACCCGCCGTATAGACCGCCCACGCGGACACCAAATCAACCCCCGACAGAACATGAGCGACCCCACTAACATTCAATACGGTAACCCCGATCTTAATCCGCAGTACAGTTCATCGCTCGAACTCAACTACCTCAAGTCGTGGGAAAGACACACGCTCTCCGTCGGACTCTTCTACCGCTATGCGGAGAAAGTAACACAGAACATACGCTTCCTTGACGGCGATATTATGCGCAATACCTACACCAACCTCGGTACGAGACACGGAGCGGGCGTGGAGGTGGCTGCTAAGAACCGCCTGTTTAAGGACATAATGCAGATGACCACCAGCATCAACCTCTACTACAACCGAATGGATCGCGCCGTCTTTACTCCTACGCTCAACGACAAAGTGTTTGACGAGGTCGTTATCCCCGAACAGAACATACTTGCATGGTCGGCGCGCATTAACCTCAACTTCCTCTTTACCAAGACGTTCTCCGGACAGATTTCCGCCAACTACCGCAGCCCGCGCGTAGTGGCACAAGGACAGACAAGCCATAGTTACTCCATCGACCTCGGACTGAGAAAAACCTTCCTCAACAACACACTTGCACTACAGTTTAATGTCCGCGACCTGCTCGACTCACGTGCAAGACGTAACACCACCTACGGCGAAGGCTTTTGGCAGTATCAGGAAAACCGCTGGCACTCGCGTACTATCGGACTTGGACTGACCTACAACTTCGGAAACATGAAAGCAAAACGCAATGAGAAAAAATCTGCTAATATGGATGCTGCTGCTGATTCCTATAGCGATCAGGGCTCAGATGATTAACCCATACGTGGACAACAAACGCTTCCACTTCGGTTTCTCACTCGGAGTGAATATGATGGGCTACTACGTGCAGGACTCACGCGACACCATTGACGGCGAAGTGTATCACGCTCGTGTGGCTTCGCTTATGCCAGGTTTCTCCGTCGGTTTCATCACAGACCTCAGGCTCACACGACATCTTAATCTGCGCCTATGCCCCGGACTTCATTTCGGACAGAAAACAATCAAATACATCAACGAGAGCGGCAACAAAATACAAGGCATAGATGCCTCCTACAAAGACAAAGCCGAGATAATCAGTCTGCCTATATCCGTCCCCCTCTACCTCAAATGGTCGGCAGAGCGGCACAACAACTACCGTCCCTATGTCATCTTCGGCGGCGGCGTACAATACGACTTCGGCGGACAAAAAGAAAGGCCCGTCTATCAGCGCAAACTTGACTATTTTATAGACTTCGGCTTCGGCTGCGACCTATATACCACGTGGTTCAAACTTTGTCCCGAGATAAAATACCAAGTTGGTTTCGCCAATATGATTACACCTGTGGAAGAGCGAACCAACCTGCCACAGCAGAACGAGTTCTATACCCGTGCCCTCAAACGACTTACCAACCAGATGATTACCATCTGCTTTAACTTTGAATAATCACCGCTTATGCAACGACTGACCAACATATACCGCTGTCTTCTTTTTGTGCTTGTCGCCGTCTCTCTCTGCCTTACTTCGTGCAAGGAGCAGACCGTTTCTGCTGACCCTAACCTCAAACTCGCTTTCTCACAAGATACCGTATGTTTTGATACCGTCTTCACCGGTCACGGCAGCAGCACCAAGAACATAATGGTTTACAACCCCAATGCCAATGCCGTTGTTATTGACCATATCACGCTCAAAGGTCAGTGGTTCCGCCTCAACATTGACGGCGAAAACGACCCCGACAGACTACGTAATATCACCCTTAACGGACACGACAGCCTTTATCTTTTTGTCAAAGCCAAAGTGGAAGAACAGACAACGGATATGCCTGTGCTCGTAGAAGATACCATCTGGTTCTTCACCAACGGCAACCGCCAGTATATAGCCCTGCAAGCCGTGGGTATCAACGTCAGTATGATTCGCTCCGAACAACGGCTTACGACCTTTGACGGCGACTATACTTTCACTTCCTCAAGACCTTATCTTATCTACGACACTCTCGTTATCAACGGCAAAGCGCGTTTTGCAGCCGGCTCCACTCTCTATATGCACCAAGGCTCTAACCTTATCCTGCAAGGCGGAGTAAGCGCAAGAGGTACTTTGGACAAGCCCGTGCGTATAACAAGCGACCGTCTTGACCGTCTCTTTGACCACGTGCCGTATCAGTCGGCTTCAGGAGGGTGGGGAGGCGTTTATCTCGTTCAGCCCAACGGATTAGTACATCACGATACGCTTGACTATGTGGAGATACTCAACGGCAATGTCGGTCTCTACTGCTCCTCGCCCTTTGTCAAAACGCTGCCAACGCTCACTCTATCCAACTCGCGTATTCACAACCACGCCACCTACGGCGTAGTGCTGCAGAATACCGATGCCGAGATTTGGAATACGGAGATAAGCAACTGCGCCTCTTTCTGCCTCTTCTTGGAAGGCGGTACGCACACCCTCACCCACAACACCATCGCCTCATATTTCGGCTGGCCATATACCAACATCAACATCCACAATGTCTCACGCCGAGATGTACCTGCTGTGTATATCAATAATCTCGAAGGTGCTGCCAATCCTACAGTTGTCACTATTCGTAACTCTATCGTTGCCGGAGCAAGGAAGAATAATTTGGAGTCGGCTGTGCCGCTGCCCGAAGATTATGCGGGTGAGTTCTACGGCAATTATCTGCAAACGGATACTCTTAATGCCGCTTTCAGTCGTGAGAATGTATATGCACAGGACAGCGATCGGATTTTTATCAATACCGACTACAAGTACAAAGAGTATGTCTATTACGACTTCCGTCTTGACAGTCTCTCTGTCGCTCTCGGTATAGGCGATTCGCTACTTGCGCAAAACCCGAAGTATATCTCAGACCGCAAAGGAGTAAGTCGCCGTGAAATCAAACCCGATGCGGGGTGCTATCAGCGATTAAAAGAGTAGTTGAAAATATCCATTCCGAATGCCGGTGTGAAGGCATCGGTTTTTATCAAGTTCTCTGCCGTATCAAGCCTTACGCCGCTCTTGGAGACGAGCAGTATGCGGTCGGCTGTATGCAGGGCAAGGTCCAGTTCGTGGGTGGAGATGATGATAGTCTTTTTCTGTTCCGTAGCAAGTCTTTTGAGCAGTTGCATCACTTTGAGTCTGCTCGGCAGGTCGAGATGTGCCGTCGGTTCGTCAAGCAGAATGACGGGCGTTGTCTGTGTCAGGGCTTTGGCAATGAGTACGCGTTGCAGTTCTCCGTCGCTGAGCGATACAAACTGCCTTGTGGCATAGTCTTGCAGTCCTACCTCGCCAAGGGCGGTGTCTATTATCTTTCTGTCTTCGTCTGTCAGTCCGCCGAGAAAAGATGTGTAAGGGTATCTGCCCATTGCGGCTACGTCATATACAGTGGTGTTGTCGGCTGCCTCTTTTTCGGTAAGGACGATAGCCAATTGTCGCGACAGTTCAGTTTTTGTCAGTCCTGACAGCGATGTCTGACCGCCAAGTGCGGGTTGCAGTCCGGCTAAAGTGCGCAGCAGTGTGGATTTGCCGCCGCCGTTCGGACCGAGCATACATACCATCTCTCCTTCTTTCAACTCAAAGCAGATGCCCTCTTGCACCACTTTCTTCCCATAGCCCACCGTCAGGTCTTTTGCCCAAAGGCTTATTTTGCTGTCATTCATATACATATAGTCTTTTTACGCGGCGTGAGACGGAGGTCAGTATCTCGTATGGAATAGTTTGCAGTTTGTCTGCCAGTTCGCTTAGCGGCAGCGCATCGCCGAAGACGATGGCATAGTCGCCCACAGCCGCGTCCGTACCTGTAACGTCTATCATTGCCTGGTCCATGC
>DJXH01000055.1 GCA_002449665.1 Bacteroidales bacterium UBA7009 | reverse complement strand
GAATCTTGCTATCTTTATAGTAGGCAACCGTCTGTACTATCCTAACAAGACGACAGGTACTAATCTTCGTGGTTTCCGTGCCTACTTGCGGATAAAGAACGGCACTTACTATGGTAGTCCTGTCCGCATACGTATAGCCGACACGGGTGAGACAATCACGCTTGACGAAGAGCAGGAGATAGAGACGCGCAAGTACGTAGAGGATGGCATTCTTATTATCGAGCGCGGTGGCGTAAGATACGATGCACAGGGCAAGAGGATGGAATAAATAATCAAATTGTAAATGATAAAATAGTAAATGTTATGTTGAATTACAACAATCCCAAGACGGACATTCAGGAATTGGAGTTGCTTAATGGTCTTTGCGTAGGCAGTCCGAAAATGCCTGATGAAGGTAGTGAAGATTTGCCCGAACAGGTGTAGGTAACGCTTCGGGGGAGGGCGGCTGACCGGTATGGAGAAATGTACCGTCAGTTATTTGGTTTCGGGTTTTTATTTAGCCCTCCCCTATGAAATGATCTTCCCCCGTTGCATAATGCTTCGGGGGAAAATCTATATCCGATATCTCATACCTTAAATGAATTTCAATTAGTTTTACTCTAAACTTCTAAATTTATACGTTCCTCAGATCACTGCTCCAACAATATAAAGCAACAAAAAATCCCGACTATCATAGTCGGGGTTTTGTTGTTTTTTGTTAGAAGCCGATTACTTACGGATACCCAGTTCTTTGATGATAGCACGGTAACGCTCAATGTCTTTGGCTTTGAGGTAGTCAAGCATACTGCGGCGTTTACCTACTAATGCTGTCAGTGCGCGCTCCGTACCGAAGTCCTTATGGTTCTTCTTAAGGTGCTCGGTAAGGTGGTTAATACGATAAGTGAAGAGAGCGATTTGGCTTTCAGCCGAGCCGGTGTTCTTCGCATCTTTGCCGTATTGAGCAAAGATTTCGGCTTTCTTTTCTGATGTTAAGTACATAACAATAAGTAAAATAACGTTATACAATAATGGCGTTGCAAGAATACACAGATTGCTGACAATGCCACATTATCTCTGCTTTTCTCAAAAAGCGGCTGCAAAGGTACGGCAAAATATCCGTGTCCGCAAGTTATTTAAGCAAAAATCAATCTTTGAATGTCTTTTTCTGTTCAAAAAAGTACTTTTGAAAGTCTTTTTGCTGTTCCTAATTTGGCAAATATCCGTTAAATTGTGCAAATAATTGCGAGTTTGCCAAACTTTTACTACCTTTGCCGCCAAATTTGTAACTTATGCAGAAGTATATCCTTACGCTGACGTATTTGCTCTTTGTTTCCGTTGCTCCGCTCTTCGCTTGGGGGCAGACCGGGCATCGTGTCATTGCTGACATAGCCTATAACAGCCTGACTGACAAAGCCTCTGCTGCTGTAGATTCTCTGCTTGGCAGAAAAGGTATGGTGTGGTGGGCAAACTGGGCTGACCAGATAAAGAGCGACACCATCTACCCCGATTCCTACGATTGGCATTTCCAAGACCTTGCTCCCAACCTCTCCGACTCGGCGGTTATCTCTACTCTTCATTGCTATCCGCAACACGGAGGAAGGCTATGGCAAACACTCGACAGCCTCAGGTCGCTCCTTGCCGATACCATAAAACCGCAAGGGCAGAACCATATAGATGCTCTCAAGTTTTTTATCCACCTTGTAGGCGATGCTTACTGTCCTATGCATATTGCCCACGAAGATGACCTCGGTGGTAACCGCGTGAAAATGAATTGGTTCTATACTCCTACTAATCTCCATCGCGTTTGGGATGAAAACTTGATAGACTCACGCGGCTTCTCCTATTCAGAGTATGCCGAACATCTTGTTGCACGCTATTCGTCAGAGCAGGAAGAGATAGAAAAGGCTCCGTTTGATTCGCTGTTGCTGCAGACCTACCAACTTACGCAGGATATTTACGACTATCAGAACCTCAATGACGAAAATACCTATCACTATATCTACCGCTGGCACGAGGCTTGCGAAAAACAACTGTACAAAGCTGGTGTGCGCCTTGCCAAATGGCTGAATATCTTTTATAAATAAGTCCTGCCTATGCGTGATTTTACACTATCTTCCTATAAAAATCTTCTTCACTCATTCCTACAAGCGGGCTACAAGATAACGTCTTTTGAGCAGTATCTTGATTCCCGACCTGTTGGCAAGGTGCTCGTTCTTCGCCACGATGTCGATTTGCGCCCGTATAACAGCGTTGCCACTGCCGAAATAGAACATTCGCTCGGCATAACTGCTTCATATTATTTTCGCATAGTGAAAGCAAGTAATGTCCCCGATGCCATACGGCGTATCGTCTCGCTCGGACACGAGATAGGCTACCACTATGAGGATATGGCTATATGCAACGGTGATAAAGTAAAGGCAATATCTAATTTTGAAGCCAACCTCGAGTATTTTCGCTCCTTTTATCCCGTTCGCACCATCTGTATGCACGGCGTACCGACCAATCGTTACGACGGGCGTGACCTTTGGCGCGACAGCAATGGATATAAGAATCAAGGCGGTCGGTATGACTATCGCTCCTACGGCATCATTGGAGAGCCGTATTTTGGCATCAATTTCAACAGTGTGTTTTACCTTACGGACACCGGCTGTCGCTGGGACGGATTTCGTGTTTCTCTTCGCGATAAAGTGCCTCAGCAGGACGAGTGGGTGAGAAAAGGTTGGGTCTATCATTCCTCTTGGGACATAGCGCGTGCCGTTAAAGCCGCTGAACCGCCTTTCGATGGCGCGGTGATGATGACTACCCACCCGCAACGGTGGACTGACCAATCGCTGCCGTGGCTCAAAGAACAAAGCGTGCAGAGAGTGAAGAACATAATAAAAAGAGCAATGATATGGGCAGGAGGATTATAACCGATTGTTTGCTGTGGTTCATCGCCACGGCTATCTGTATCCTCTGGCGGCTTATGGCTGCCAAAGAGAATGTCTCGGCATACATTCTGCTTTTTGCCGTGATGATGGCAGTATGGGTCGCCTTAGGGTTGCTCTCGCGCAAGTATCGTTCCTATCGTGAGCGTTGGTACTGGCAGGAGATGCTCTCTATGCTTTTTACCGGTGGCTGTCTTATGCTGCTCGTTTGGCAAGTCGTTCCGCGACTGCCTTGGTCACTGTCAGAAAAAGTGGCAATGTGGCAGGTGGGAATAGTGATGATGCTTGATACGGTCGTTATCCTCGTCAAACACTATTGGAAATACGCCTGCCAGATGACCGTACCGCCTATGCAGATAGAGCAACGCGAGAACGCCGTAGTGAGCCGCCCGGACGAACAGCGTACACCCGAATCCGTGGAGACTATACATCAGACCGTCCTCTCCCTCACAACAGAAGAAGACTACCTAATGCTCCTGCGCGAAGCAAGATTAGACAGCCGTCTGACGAAGATTGTCGCCAACCGCGACCGCTTCTCTTTCCTTTCGCTGCAAAACTACTCATACAGCACCATCGTTGACCTCACTCTGCTCAACGATGCCAAAGGAATAAACAAACGTTTCTGTATTGTCAATCAAAAACTTCCCGATAACGGACTTTATGTCTGTTGCTACCGTCCGCAACAGTATGTGAAAGAGAAGATTATGTCCGAGTACCCGCGTGGTGTCAATTATATAGTCTATTGCGCTTGGTTCTTCTACAAACGTATCCTGCCTCGTCTTGTGCTGATGTCGCGGCTCTACTATGACCTCACCAAGGGACGCAAACGTATGCTCTCCAAAGCCGAAGTACTCGGCAGACTCTACTACTGCGGTTTTGAGGTGGAGAAAATAGTGCCTATGGGACATATAGACTACGTCTTTGCACGCCGCCACTCACAGCCTTACGACCAAGAACAACTCAAAGTTTATGGTCCGCTAATCAAACTTCCGCGTGTATGTAAAAACAAAGAAAAAGTGCTGTTCTATAAGTTCCGCACTATGCACCCCTATTCGGAGTATATACAGAAATATGTCTTCGACCGCCGAGGTGGTATGAACATAGCCGACAAGAGCGACAATGACTTCCGTATCACCACTTGGGGACGGTTTATGCGCCGCTATTGGATAGACGAACTGCCTATGATATGGAACTGGCTCAAAGGCGATGTCAAACTTGTAGGTGTGCGGCCACTCTCGCAAACGATGTTCGACACCTATCCCGAATGGCTCCAAGACAAGCGTACCCGCTGCAAGCCCGGACTCATACCGCCGTTCTATATCGACCACCCGAAGACCTTTGAAGAACTTTGCCAAAGCGAAAGCAAATATCTTGACGAGTACTTTGAGCACCCTGTCAAAACTGACATAAAATACTTTTTCCTTACTATGCGCTCCATCCTCTTCGGACGTATGCACAGCGCATAAAATAAAGTTTTAGCGTTTTTGCTTTGCGCATTTATGCGCAAATACCGCCAATATGAAATCCCTTAAGACCCTTATCGACAAATATGCCCTCTTGGCAGCCTTGGTTATAGGCGCAGTGGGATACCCCTTTTTCCGGCATCTGACTCCCCTGCTGCCGCCGCTCATTTTTATTATGCTCTTTTTCACTTTCTGCAAGGTCAATCCCCTTGACCTTCGCTTGCATAAGTGGCATTTCATAACACTCGCTGTGCAACTTTCTCTGTCTGTCGGCATCTATTACATCCTTCGCTCTCCGATGCTTACATCCCGTCTGCCGCACCTCAACAACGAAGTGGTAGCTCAGAGTACAATGCTCTGTTTCCTTATGCCTACCGCCACCGCAGCTCCTATAATAGCCGGTAAACTCGGAGGCAGCATACAAAACCTCACTTGTTTTACGCTCCTCAGCAATTTTGCCACAGCCATCATCGTGCCGTTGTTCTTCCCTATTGTCAATCCTATTGGTTCAATGACTTTTACATCGGCTTTTCTGCTTATCTTGCGCCATATCACACCCTTGCTCCTCGGTCCGTTCCTGCTCGCTTGGCTAATACGGCTTGTCTATGACCACCTGCCTCGTAATAAACGTGCCGGTAGAACATTTGTCCTGCCGCGCTCTCTGACGAGCATACCCTTTTATATTTGGGCAGGGACTATACTCATACTTATGGGCGATATAGTTGATTCTCTTGTCTCTCACCCCTTTGATATCTATACACTTGTAGGAATTACCGTTTGGGCTACTGTCAGTTGTTTGCTTCAATTCATCCTCGGACGCTCTATCGGCAAGCGTTGGCCCGCAGGCAGCCATGGTACAGATTATCAGGATGTGGTTATCAATCCCGCCGCCGCCCCAAAAACGAAAAGTGGTATTTCCCGTATCACAGCCGGTCAGGCTCTCGGACAGAAAAATACCACTCTTGCCATCTGGATGGCACAGACCTACCTCCTGCCGCTCACGGCTGTCGGTCCTGCCATCTATATGATAGTGCAAAACTTGTTCAACTCCGCGCAACTTGCCCGCGCAGCAAGGCAAATATCATAAACTTCTTCGTTATATCGTTATCTGCTCAAACGTATTAACCCTCGCTTTGTCGTATGGGCGCGACACCTTGATGTAGTTCTCCGTGAACCCCGACATCATACCGCCGCTGCGTTTGCTTTCCCATAATATAGTCGCTTTCCTGCCTTTGTTGCGTTCGTAAAAAGCGTTTAACTTTTGTTCGCTTATCTCGTGCATTATGCGGCTGCGCCTTTCGCGCTCCGGTTTTGGTACGACCTCAAGCGGCATTGTCAGCATCTTTGTGTTAGCGCGCTCCGAGTATGTGAAGACGTGCAGTTGGCTTATATCCAAACGCTTGACATACTCCGCATACTCTCTCCACCTGTCTTCCGTCTCCCCTCTTACGCCTACCATACAGTCCACACCGATAAATGCCTCCGGCATAAGAGTGCGTATCAACGCTATTCGGTCAGAGAAAAGCGAGGTGTCATAGTGCCTGTTCATTATCTTCAACACCTCGTCCGACCCCGACTGCAATGGTATGTGAAAATGCGGAGCAAAATGCTCTGATTCAGCCACAAAACGTATTATCTCGTCCGTCAGTAGATTAGGCTCGCAAGACGAAATCCTTACTCTGTACGGCTGTTGCGATATGTCGTCTATAGTCCGTAGCAGGTCTATGAATTTTTCTCCCGTACTCCTGCCGAAGTCGCCTATGTTAACGCCTGTCAGTACAATTTCTTTTGCACCCTGTTCGAGTGCCTGCTCTGCTTGTCTTGCCACATCGCTTATCTTCGGGTTCCTGCTCCTGCCTCGCGCCAAGGGTATAGTACAGTATGTGCAAAAATAGTTGCATCCATCTTGTACCTTAAGAAAACAGCGTGTCCTGTCGTCTCGAGAATATGCCGGTTGGAATATGCTGTCGTCTTTCGGTAGCACGTGATCCACCTCTGCCATCGCTGCTATTTCTTGCGGTTTGAGTTTTGCATAACACCCCGTTACTATCACTTTCGCATTCGGGTTCTCGCGTTTTATCCTATGTATAGCCTGACGGTCTTTGTGGTCTGCCGTGTCAGTTACCGTACAAGTATTTACTATCACCAAATCCGCTTTCTCACCGTCTTTTGCCCGCTCATGACCACGCTCTATCAGTGTGTTCATCAGCGCACTCGATTCGGCAAAGTTGAGTTTGCAACCTAATGTTACTATGCGTATTTTCATACGTCCTGCTCCTTCATAAATGGCAGATTGCGCGCCTGCTCGTATGTCATGTCCGCTATCAGTCTGTTCTGCTCGTTCTCGCCGTTCAGAGCATCAAACAGCCTGCATAACCCGATCTTGCCGCCTCCCTGCTTAAGAATGGTAACAATGCATATATTCTGCATACCAAGCGACGAGGAAATAATATCAAGGTCGGTGTTGCCTAATTGGTGACGCGCTAATCTATAGGCATCGTCCTGATTCTCTTTTACTATCCTGCTCACATCGCCTAATGTCTTGCAGCCGAGTGCTTTGAATACACCAAGATAGGGTAGGAGTGGCGACTCCTGTATCTCAGCTTGGTTGATGGCGGCAATCTTCTTGTTCAGTGCTTCCATTGGGCGAGCCTGCAGATAACTCTTAAACGTGTCGCCGTCTAATTGTACATCATCAAGTCTGCCGTTTTGTACCAATTGCTGTACACGCCTGCGATAGTCGTTTATCTCCGTGCGGATACGACTGAACTCATCGTCTGCAAGTTCTAACATCCCCGCCAAGCGGTTCATCTGACGCATATACTCGCGAGGTATTTCTACGCCTGTTTTATAGCCTATGTCGTGGTTGATGGCCGCCCAAGCGTGTTGCAGAGTTGTGCGCAATTGGAGTTCAAAGCGTATTTCGTTTATCTCCGGATGGGCTTCATCGCGGAATAGCGTTCTCGGTATTCTGCATATATAGTGCAGAGAGTTGTAGCCGAAACTGTCAAGTTGGTGTACACGGCGTTTGTCCACGGAGTTCAGCCAGTCTATGTCAAACACCTTTTCCGCCACTGCCGCTATCCTGTCCACATCGTCTGTGTAGAATGTTACTACGCGCACGCCGAGCAGATCGGTTATGTCATACATACTCTTGTACTTGCTCCCTTTGAGAGCAAGTTTGCCGGTCAGACTTTTTTCGGTCTTTATTCTCGATTCCGTAGCCGCCACTATAATCCCGTTGTGCATAAAAGTGTCCTGAAGTGCATCAAGGACGACACGCTGCATTTTCTCAAATACGGGTATGGTCTGCCTGAACTCTTCTAACATCAACTGACAATGTAAATCAAGTGCTTCCATTACTGTATGTCAAAAAGACTGACAAACCCCGTCATAATAAACACTTGACGCATATCAGCATTTATGTTCTTTACTATCACTTTATTGCTCTTCGTCGCAGCATCTTTGCGAATTGTCAGGAATATACGCAAACCCGAAGATGATATGTACTCCAAGTCAGTGCAGTCCAATACTATCTCTGTATTGCTCACTTCCAACAGCGGCTGTATGTCCTCTGCTGTTTTTACTGCCGCTGCCGTGTCAAGCCTGCCTGACAAATATGCAGTCAGCCTGTTTTCTTCTTTCTTAATCGTAGTAGTCATTTATGCTGTTTTTCAGATTGTTATAAGTTCTTTACTAATGTCAGTATATTCTTGCCGTCCTTGCGCTCATACTTAACCTCGTCCATTATTTGCTTTACAAGGTGTATGCCCAAACCTCCTATCTGCCTCTCTTCTGCTGGCAGATTGATGTCCGGTTCGCTTATCTTTGTCGGGTCAAACGCTATACCGCTGTCTGTTATGGTAAATGTTATGCTTTCGGCTTTCTTCTCTGCCTCTACTAATACTCTGCCGCTGTCGCTGTCAGGATATGCGTACAGCATAACATTGCTGACTGCTTCTTCAAGAGCAAGATTGATGGTCATATTCAACGCATCGGGTACACCCAAACTCTCCACCCATTCCGAAAGTGTCGGAATCTGCTGTATGTCATTTCTCATGACAAGAGAGTAACGTTCCGTTATAAGTTTGCTCTCAAGTTTCTTTTGGTTTTCAGGCAGATAGTGTATAGACACCATCGTCAAGTCATCGCTTTGTTCGGCATCTCCTGCAAACTGTTTTACCACAGTTTCCATACTCTCTATCTCTTGTTTGGCATCTTTGCCCACTCCCCATTGCTCTATCGCATTTAGTACCCGCTCTGTCCCAAACTGCAATTTCCCGCTGTTCTCCGCCTCACTCAAACCATCAGTATATAGGAATAGTGTATCTTTGCTGTTTAATGTAGTCGTTTGACTCTCAAATGCAAAACCTGACAATATGCCAAGCGGCAGGTTAGCTTTTACAGCTATCTCACTTGCCTTGCCGTCACTGTATAATATGGGAGCATTATGACCGGCATTGCAGTATTCCATCCGTCCATCATTAAGGTTAAGTACGCCGAGAAATAAGGTTACAAACATATTCTGCTCGTTCATCTCCGCCATAGCATCGTTCATCTTGCTTACTATCGATGCCGCATCGTTGTCGTTAAAACTTATTGTTCTAAACAGACTGCGGGTAACAGCCATCACAAGCGATGCCGGTACCCCTTTGCCGCTTACATCTCCTATGCAGACAAGCAATTTGTTATCCCTGATGTAAAAGTCATATAAATCACCACCGACCTCTTTGGCAGGTAATACCATACCGTATATGTTCAAATCCTGCCTGTCGTTATACGGCGGGAATACCTTCGGGAGCATTGCCATCTGTATGTTGCGGGCGATGTTAAGTTCCCCTTCTATGCGCTCATTCTGAGAGTTTATTTTAATAAGGTTCAGTATATCCTTGGCAGAGTGGTACATTATAAAAATCAGCAGTGCAAGTCCGATAATCATCATGATTGTTACTACAAACCCTACTTTGTTAAGCTCTGCAAAAATGACATCATCAGGGATTATTATCTCCATCTTCCAACCGGTTGCATCTATGTCTTCGGTGAAAATATGATACTTCCTTCCGGCTACAGTATCAGGTGGAGTTACTATGTCTATACCCATTCCGGATTTTATCGAATAATAACTGTCCGGATATATCTGCAGGTATGCGGACAGACGCTGTAGTTCGGCAAGCGACACATCTGCCAACGCCACGCCCACGATCTCCCCGCTTCTGTCTTTTATAGGCATTGAGCAACTGACTAACATCTCTTTCGCACCCTCGTCGTCATAGTATGGCTCACACCACCAGCAACTGTCTATCTCAAGTCCGTTTCTATACCATTCCGACTGAAAATAATCGTGTTCAGCACTTCCTATCCGTCTGCTTACTACTGTACTCTTGTCCCCGGTCATCTGCTCGTGGCTGTAAGCTTCAAACCATTTGCCCTCGCTCTCGTAATAACCCTCCCTCATCGCTATGGCAGCACCTTTCATATATGGCGTTCTTTCCACAATCATCCGGCTAATGCTTAACATTGAGTCAGGGTGTGCCAAATTTCGCTCTGCCATCAATGTCATTATCTTCAGCGATGTCTCCACTTGTGCAGCCACCACGTTTATCTGCAGTTCTGCTTTCTTCAGTTCGCTCTCTGCTCTCTGCATCGCTTCTGCTTTTATGCCGGCTCTGCTGTAAAAGTATTGTACACATGCCGTCAGTTCGAGTACAGCAGCAGCTACAAGCAATATCCATAGCCCGCTATATGAACGCACCTTCCTTTTACTCCTTTTTTGTTTCTTTTGCCTTGACGTTTGCATAATTATCTCAATTCCGGTTTCTCTTCTTTTTTAGGATAGATATGTTTATCGTGTATATTTTGCATACACCTTATTATATAAAATAATCGCAAAGATACTATGTTTTTTCTCAATCTGCAGGATATGCATATTGAATCGGTATTTTTTGTAAAATTTATTAAAAGTACAAGTGACATATTATCAATCAGATATGCATTTCTTCATATTTTTTTTGAATTTTTTAGTAAAAAAGATTTGGTAGAATAAAAAAGTTGCCGTACCTTTGCACCCGCTTTTGAGAGAGATGAGATGTGTTATCCTCTTTTTTCCGCCCTTGAGGTGTTAAAATATAGATCCCCGTTGAGAATGAGGTTCTATTTTTTTCGCCCTTAGTGAGCGGGAGTAGTTTGAGAGATTGGAATTTTTGTGATGCTGGTTATGAGCGACTTACAAAGTTTTTTCAAAATTTTTTGAAAAATATTTGGTAGAATAAAAAAGTTGCCGTACCTTTGCACCCGATTTCGCGCCAAAAAGTTGGCGAGTCATAAAAAGGGTTGATAAGAAGTCTTTTTATTGAGGAAGCGAAAGTTGTTCTTTGATGGAATTGATACAATAGATGTAGTACAAGAATTGGGAAAAAAATAAAGTCCCTTGTTGATTT
>DJXH01000018.1 GCA_002449665.1 Bacteroidales bacterium UBA7009 | reverse complement strand
TTGGAAATTCCCTGCCAAGTACTACTACGCTTGGGGCGCAAACTTCTATCTAACCGTAACTTACAAATTCTAATAAGGAGGAAACGAATATGAAAAAAGGCATTTATACCATAATATCTTTCTTGGCAGTTACCCTCTTTATGGCAAGCTGCAAGTATGACGAACCCCAAAAGACCTACATCACCTACGATGAGGAGATAGAACAGATCGTAGGCAACGGCAAGATTCTCCAACTCAATGCGCTTAAAAAAGCACCGTATATGACCGAGAAAGGCAACTACTGCGACCCTGCTCTCTATCGTCTTCGTGCCTCGGGCAAAGGTCATACCTACGACAGTTATCTTGATACCATTTGGCTTTTCTCCATCGACACCATACCCACCGACCGACCGCTGTTTATTCGCGGACGAATAACGACGGATGACTACAGCGGCAATTTCTATAAGACACTCTGTATTCAGCAGTTCGTCGGCGGCAAGCAACAAGCCCTCCGCATATCAGTGGACGGCAGTTCTATCGGCGGAATGTATCAGATAGGTCAGGAAGTTCTCATCCGTGTGGACGGTCTTTGTATCGGTCGCTATGCCAATCAGCCTCAACTCTGCGCGCCCTCATACAACAACAATACCAACGCCAACAAATACGAGGAGAAGGTCGGTTGGGCTCCGGGCAGAATACCTTTCGCAGAGTTTAAGAAGCGCACCACTCTCATCGGGCAACCGAGAGCACCTAAGTGTGATACTATAACGATTGACGAATATATCGGTCGTCTTAATCAGGTGGACAACCGTCTTGACGATGGCAGACTGGTATGCATCAAAGATGTTCACTACACTGGACAGTATAGTAATTACGGCGATTTGGCAGATTGCACCGTAGGCAATCCCGACGACTTTGACAACGGCAGCAACGTCAATGTCTTTGCTCCCACCACCGGCAATATGGGCTTCCCGCAAAGCCGTGTCATTGCTGACGACAACGGCAGAGTTACACTTGTGTCCGTTTCCGAGTATGCCAAGTTCTCGCATTTCTATCTCCCCGGAGCCGACAAATCAGGCATAAGCAACTGCAAGAACTATAAAGGTAACGTTACCGGCATACTCGGCTACTATCGCGACAACAACAATTCAAAGATTTACGACGGCGTGGACAGCAATGCACCCGGATGGGACGACTGGTCTATAAGCATTCGCTCGCTTGACGACCTCGAACTCTATCTTAACGGCGACAAAGCCAACGGCTTGTGGCCAAGAGTGGAATACAGCAAGTAAAAGAATTGTAATATGAACTGGCTCGATGCTATCATAATCCTTCCCCTACTCTACGGGCTTGTGCGCGGACTGATGAAAGGCTTTTTGTCGGAGGCGGTGTCTATTGCCGCTATCGTCCTCGGATTTATAGCCTCAAAGGTATGGGGAAAGGCATTGGCAGTTTGGTTCGCCTCTCATTGGGCTTGGCCAGAGACGGTATGCAGAGCAGTGGCATACGCAGTGCTTTTTATTGCTATTGCCACTGTTCTTACCATCATCGCACGTATTCTGCATAAGTTCTTCCGTGCTATTCATCTTGGCGGACTGAACAGGCTTGCCGGCGGAATTTTCGGTATCGCCAAATGGGGAATAGTAGTTATTGTAGTTGTGTTTTGCGTTAATCTGATTAACTCTCAACCGGAATTTAAGTTTATTCCCGACGATGTGATTGTCTCGTCCAAACTGTATAAGTTGGCACTTGACCGGGCAAACACGATATGGCAGCAAGCCACACCTGCAACCGAAGCGTTACAACAGCAGTTGTAACGCTTCGGTTTTCTTATATCACATTCGTAATAGTTTCTTTTATTTTCTAATACTCAATCTACTCTCTACGCTGCCGGAAAGAGAATACTTTGTACCATCCGGCATAAGCAGATAGAACTTGCCGCTTTCAAGAATTTTGCACGGAGATATAATCTCCGTGGTTCTGTATAGCCATAGGTCTGTGGTAGTACTTGTCTCATCGTCAGTATCAATCGGCCGGATGTTCAAAAACTCTTTCCATACATCTGCAGTTTGGTAAAGAGTTATAGACTGACGAGGAACATAAAGTGGCGTCGTCCGCTCGACACCTTCAAAAGCATCTGCCACTACAGAAGGAGGAATAATAGGCTTTAAAGTAATCTTTGTCAGAGACAAACAACTATAAAACGTAAAGTCTTCTATATCTGTTATGTTAGCGGGAATAACAATCTCCGTGAGGTTCTCGCATAGAGCAAAAGCACCGCCGCCTATTTGCTGCAAACTGTCAGGTAGAGAAATCCTCTCAAGAGCTAAGCAAGAGTAAAAAGCGAAGATGCCGATGCTTGTAACAGTTTCAGGAATAGTGATTGTTTTTACTTTTGCCAACTCATTAAATGCTTCATTCCCGATAGATGTGATACCTGTTTTGACTGATTCGAAAACTATTGTGTCTATATCGTTTTTATATCCCTTCCACGGAGCATTATTGCCGTCAAAATCGTACATTTCGCCTTCGCCTTTGATAGTAAGTGTTTTATAAGGCTGCTCACAAGTCCAATACATATCATCGCCGCATTTGCCGAAAGTTGGCAGTGTATCCACATTGATAGGCTGATGTCGGGGACATATACCGCAAAGCGCGGCTAAACAGTACTTATATTGTGATGTATTATTAGACGGCTGCATAGATGAAAGTGTGGTGTAGCAGTTTCCGCTGCCCGACCAACCCCAATTTATGTGAAAATAGCCGTTTGCGTTTCTGCCGTCACATATAAAAGCGTGTCCGCCCTTATCCGATGAGGTACCTCTCATATAGATGGGTTTACCGGCTTCGAGTGATTTGTAGAATGCTGTCTCAAAATATGTTATTGGATAATTATAAATGAGTTGGTCAATATACGTGTCATAGGTATAATCAAAATAGTTATTGAATGCGATAGCCATCATTCCGATAAATGCAGCACTGCCGCCTTTCTTTATTCCTCCGTAATCCATCTCGCAAGCAATCCCAATATGCGACATCAGAGTTGCTACGGCTTTAGCGTTGGCTGTATTGTAGTTGGAAGCATATTTCGGCAGCATCTTGTCCCATTGGTATTCCGTTTCTCCGAAATTGGCAGAAAGTGTTTGAGTACGTATTATTTTGGTATATTGACCTGTTTTCGGATCTAACGATGTCGGGTCATAGTTTTTCCAAGTATATGAATGTTGTCCCTTGCCTTTTTCCGGATATTTCCAATAGTACATTATTTGTGCGGCAGCAGTGGCAATACAACCGGCATAGCATCTTGTATTGTCAGCACTGTCTATAGGGCAGAAGTTGTTATAGGGTTTAAGTTGCCCCCACGCAATATCGCCAAGCAGAGGTTCAATGGGTTCTAAATTGACAATTGCTCTTGCCGGTATTGATTTTTCGTCAGCAAGACTTATCTCTGCCGCAAAACGCTCTAACCACCAGCGCAGTGCCGGATTGATGTCATTAGGGTCTATGCTGCCGGTTTCGCTAACGCACAATACTTCTGTAGTGCGTTCGTCAGCAGAAATAACGGCAAAGCCGTCTTTGGTGCTGTTAAAAACATACAAAGCCGGTTCTGCAGAATCTGTTGTTGTAGGATTATTGCTATTTCTTAAAGGTGCAGAATGAATAGTGGAAGACTGTTTGTAGAGTGTCATAACCAATTTCATATCTTCCTTTGCCGGTGCGAAATGTCTATTAGATGGTGATTTGGAGTGTAACAGCTCGGCTATGGCTTCTGCCGCCATTTGGGAAGCATTTATTTCAGTGCGTACGTGTGCATAGGTTGAGTAAGAAAAAATTGCTAAAACAATTAGCACCCATAGTTTTTTCATCGTTCTGTTGTTTTTAACCAACACCCTACTCTATCAGTTTCTTATATTTTACGCGTTTGGGTTCTACTGCGCTGTCTCCGAGCCGCAGTCGTTTATTTGCTTCATATTCGCTATAACTCCCTTCAAACCAATAGACATTGCTGTCGCCTTCGTAGGCAAGAATGTGCGTGCATATACGGTCAAGGAACCAGCGGTCGTGACTGATTACCACTGCACAACCGGCAAAATTCTCTAAGCCTTCTTCTAATGCGCGAAGGGTGTTTACGTCAATATCATTGGTCGGTTCGTCAAGCAAGAGTACGTTGGCTTCACTTTTGATAGTGAGGGCAAGATGAAGACGGTTACGTTCTCCGCCGGAGAGAACACCGCATTTTTTCTCTTGGTCGGCACCGGTGAAATTGAAGCGACTCAGGTATGCACGTGCATTCACTTCCCTGCCGCCAACACGGATAAACTCCGTACCGTCGGATATGGTCTCATAGACGGTTTTTTCGGGGTCAATGTTCGAGTGTACTTGATCCACATAGCCCACTTTCACTGTTTCGCCTACTTCAAAATGCCCCTTGTCGGCTGTCTCCATACCCATAATCATACGGAAAAGAGTTGTCTTACCGGCACCGTTCGGACCGATAATACCTACTATGCCGTTAGGCGGCAGCGTAAAGTTCATATCTTCAAAGAGCAGTCTGTCGCCAAACGACTTGGCAACACCTTCGGCATTAATAACCTTATTGCCGAGGCGCGGACCATTAGGAATAAATATCTCAAGTTTTTCCTCACGCTCTTTCTGCTCCTCGTTCATCATTCTGTCGTATGCAGCAAGACGAGCCTTGCCTTTGGCTTGACGTGCTTTTGGAGCCATACGTACCCACTCAAGTTCTCTTTCAAGGGTCTTGCGGCGTTTGCTCGCCTGCTTTTCCTCTTGTGCCATACGGGCTGTCTTTTGCTCAAGCCAGGACGAATAATTGCCCTTCCAAGGAATACCTTCTCCACGATCCAGTTCGAGAATCCAACCTGCCACATTGTCAAGGAAATATCGGTCGTGGGTGATGCAGATGACTGTACCTGCATACTGGTGCAGATGTTGCTCAAGCCAGTCTATCGATTCAGCGTCAAGGTGGTTGGTCGGCTCATCGAGCAGCAGAATATCCGGCTGTTGCAGAAGCAGACGGCAGAGAGCCACACGGCGGCGTTCGCCTCCGGAGAGGTTCTTTACAACGGCATCATCATCAGGGCAGCGGAGTGCATCCATTGCACGGTCAAGTTTTTGGTCTATGTTCCAAGCATCTGCTGCATCAAGTTTGTCCTGCAGTTCAGCCTGCCGTGCAAGCAGTTTGTCAAAGTCGGCATCAGGGTCGGCAAAGGCATTGTTTATCTCGTCAAACTCACGCAGCATATCCATTATGGGTTGCACACCTTCTTGTACGCACTCGCGAACGGTCTTGTCAGGGTCAAGTTTAGGGTCTTGCTCAAGATAACCGACTGTGTATCCGGGGGAGAAAACAACCTGACCTTCAAAGTTTTTCTCCACACCTGCAATTATCTTCATAAGCGTACTTTTACCGGCTCCGTTCAAACCAATAATACCGATTTTTGCACCGTAGAAGAAACTAAGGTAGATGTTGTTAAGTACTTTTTTCTGCGGACTGAACGATTTGCTCACACCCACCATTGAGAAAATAATCTTTTTATCGTCTGCCATAAAAATATGATTTAGCCAATTTGCCTGCACTCGTACTACAACTTGTATGCAGAGGATCTTAAATAGTATCAATAAAATACTTCTGTCGGCGGTTGAAAAGATGAATACCGAGAAGCAGGAAAAGCACAGAAACGCCTATACTATACAGCAACGCCGACCATGAGAAACTGCCCGCACCGATGGCTCCGTATTTGAATGTTTCCACCAAGGCTGTCAGCGGATTAAAAAGCATTATCTTATGCAATGTCGGATTGGTAACGTAACTGAGCGGATATACAATAGGTGTGGCGTACATCCAAAGAGACATTATCGTGCCAAACAAGATATTAAAGTCGCGATACTTGGTCGTAAGAGACGATACTGTCAGACCTATACCGAGGGCTAACATAGCGAGTGTCATCACAACAACCGGGAACAAAAGCAAATACCAATTAGGCGCAATGTTGGCACCCTTGATGGCAAACACTATATATACCACTATGAATGTGGACAACTGCAAGGAGAACCGAAACAGTTTGGATATAACTACCGATATAGGAGACACCAATCGCGGGAAATAGACTTTGCCGTATAAACCGGCATTTGATTTGAACGTGCCTGAAACAGAGGTGAGACAAGCTGAAAAATACTCCCATAGACATATACCTGACAGATAGAAAACAGGTTGAGGTATCTCGTCTGTGGGAATACCGGCAATGCGACCGAATACGACTATATATATAATAGTGGAAAAGATAGGAGATATAAAGTACCACGCAAAGCCGAAAATGGTCTGCTTAAACTGCACAGTCAAATCCCTTTTGATAAAGAGCCAGATGAGATAGCGTTTTTGCCATACCTCTCCAAGCCCGAGCGAAAACTTCTCATTTTGCGGGGAAATGACGGTAGTCCAATATTTATCTTCCTTCCTTTTCAATTCTTATGTAAATCTTTGCTGACGAGTATTATACTGTGTCCATAAAACTCTTCTGCACTTTGTTAAACATCATAAGTCCGAAGAGCATCATTATAAATGTCATTAACACGCTGTAGGCAAGCCACAACCACGAGAACTGCCCCTGACCCAAAACGGAGTACTTGATGGCTTCCATCACCGGCGTTACGGGGTTGAGTTGCATGGCAAGATGCAGTTTGGGATTGGTTACCATACTCATAGGATATATCACCGGCGTGATATATACCCACAGCGACACAATCTTACCGAAAATAATCTGCACGTCCCTGTACTTGGTCGTTATGGATGAAATCATCATTCCGAACCCGACAGCCATAAAGGCAAGCAGGAGAATATAGACAGGAAACAACACTATCTGCCAATGCATCTGTATAGGCGCACCGGTATAGAAATAATAGATATAGAACGCCGTGAATATCAGCATCTGTATAAAAAATGACAGCATGTTGGTCGTAACGGCAACAAGCGGCATTATGATACGCGGAAAATACACCTTGCCGAATATGTCGGCATTGCTTACAAACGAATTGGATGTAGAGTTGAGGCAGGAAGCAAAATACCCCCAAACGGATATGCCGAGAAGATAAAACAATGCAGGAGGGACACCGTCAGTCGGTATATTGGCAATCCCGCCGAACACAGCCACATATACTATCACCGACAAAACAGGAGTGATAATAAACCACAGCGGACCGAGAATAGTCTGCTTGTAGGCAGTGCGGAAACTGCGCATAACAAACAACAGGAACATATCCCTATACCTCCATATTTCCCGCCAATCAAGCGAGAGAACCTTGTCTTTCGGAGTAATGAGTATGTTCCAGTAGTTCTTGTCTTCCATCTAAATCAGTTTATTTGCTGCGCCGCTTCTTCCACCTTGGAATTTGAAAAAAGGAGTTTTCTGCCAACGAATTGTTCGGGCCAAGTAAGATTGTGTGTGGACATTACGACTGCCATACCCGCCTTGCTTATGCTATAGAGCAACTCCATTATATCGTGTCCCGTTTCCCAGTCAAGATTTCCTGTCGGTTCGTCTGCAAGGATTACGTCTGGCGAGTTGAGTAACGCACGAGCCACAGCCACACGTTGCTGTTCGCCACCGGAGAGATGATACGGCATCTTATATGCCTTGTCTGCCATACCCACTTGAGATAGTATGTCTGCCACGTGGGTCTTCATCAGGTTCTTGTCTTTCCAACCTGTGGCTTTTAGCACAAACATCAGGTTGTCTTCCACATTGCGGTCAGGCAACAGTTGAAAATCCTGAAAGACGATACCTATTTTTCTTCTTAAAAAAGGTATCTGCTTGCGCTTTATTTGACATAAATCATAACCGAGAAATTGTGCTGAACCGCTATAGACAGGCACTTCCGCATAAAAAGACTTCATCAGTGTGGACTTGCCGCACCCTACCCTGCCAAGCAGATAGACGAACTCACCGGCAGAAACTTGCAGATTGACATCGTGAAGCACTACCTGCTCACGATGCCTAATCTCAACGTCTTTATAGTCAATCAGTAAACTCATTCTTCGGCAGCCTGTGTGTCGGCATTATCCAATTCGGCTATTTTCTTCTCAAGTTCTTTTTGCTGGTTCTTGAGGGTCTCAATCTTCTTTTGAAGGTTTTCTACAAGTTGGTTGCCGGTCTTAGATTTGCCGGTAAAGAAGAGTATATTGTTTTCCGCTGTCTTAATTTCTTGTGAGAGGTTGTCATATTGACGAAGCATTTTTGCTCTGTCGCCCGACTGCAGTACACGCTCTTCTCTTTCGCCGCGACGCTCGTTGCGGGTCTGACGGTCTTGCTCACGCTTGCGGTTGAAGAACTCATCGCAAAGCGTAGTGAACTGCTGCCACATCTCTTCAGAGTACTTGCGTGGCACAGCACCAATCGTTTTCCACTCTTTCTGAGCGGCAATAACAGCATCTGTTGCCGTCTGCCAATCTTCGGAAGCAAAAATATCTTTTACCTTGTCTATAAGTGAGCGTTTGGCTTTCATGTTGGTATTCAGGTTATCGCGCATCTCTTTGAAATATGCTGTACGGGCTTTGAAGAAATTGCCGGTCAGTTCGCGATACTCCTCATATACAGTCTGGTTGTATTTCTTGGGAGCAAAACCTATCTTGCGCCACTCTTCTTGAATGGCTTGTACCTCTGCTTGCTTTTCGTCCCACATACGGGTGGTGGTAATCTCGGATATGTTTATAGCGCGCAAACGCTCAAGCAGTGCTTGCTTTTTCTCAAGGTTTTCCTGCTCTTTTTGGTGAAGTTCGTCAAAGTATGCCTGATGTTTCTTATTAATAATAGTACTTGCTGCTTTGAAACGGTTCCAAAGTTCTTCCCTCAGTTCGCGAGCCACCGGACCTATTTCAGCCCATTCATCGTGAAGTTGCTGGAGTGCACGGCTTGCTTCTACTATACTCTCTTTCTCTTGCAACTTCTCGGCTGCCTCGCAAAGCAGTGTCTTCATCTCAAGGTTTTTCTTGAAATCAAGATCACGCAGCTCTATATTTATTTTAACAAGGTCATAAAACTGCTCTTGATATTGCTGATAACGCTTCCAGACCTCTTGAGCCTTGGGTGCAGGCACTTGACCTATCGTTTTCCACTCAGCCTGCAAATCACGCATTTTCTGAAGATTACCCATTACGTCAGCGGTCTCGGCTTCTGCCATTTCTTTCATTTGCGACAAAATAGCTTCTTTACGCAGCAGATTTTGCTCTTGTTCAGCCTCCTGCAAGCGAGCAGCCTCTTGGCGTTTTTGCTTATACACGGCGAGCAGTTCTCTCATCTGATTTTCAGCCTCGTCCACATCCGGCACCCAGTTTTCAAGCTGCTGCCCGGCTGCTTCGGCAGCTTCAGTGGCAGCCTTCTTTGCGGCTTCCACCTCTTGGTGATAAATACGATAGAACTGGCTTTTGACTTGTTCTACTTTGTCTTTTACTTCATTTACGTTTTGCTCTAAAAGAGACTTCAACTCCTCTACGAGTGCTTGTTTTTCGTTTTCCATAAATATAGAATTGGCAGTAAACAATAATCGCCGCAAAGATACGGCATTTTTATTGATTGTGCAATTTTTCACACTTTTTTTATAAAAAATTTGGCAGGTATAAAAATTTGCCGTACCTTTGCACCCGCTTTCGAGAGAGGAGGATGACCTTATGGTTTAATTAACATAGATGTCATTATATTTCTATTTTGAAAGTTAAATGGTGGTTTTAGCTCAGTTGGCAGAGCATCGGATTGTGGTTCCGAGTGTCGTGGGTTCGAGCCCCACATTCCACCCGTGAGACATCCTTCGGGATGTCTTTTTTTGTATAGTGGCTCGTACCTTGCGGTACTCTTTATCGGTTAGTCGGTTCGTATCAGTAAGCAAGCTTCCTATACGCCCGACTACTCGATAAAATCTTGGCAGATTAGCCACTGTACAAAAAACGGTGGATGTGAGTGCTTTTTGGTCAG
>DJXH01000012.1 GCA_002449665.1 Bacteroidales bacterium UBA7009 | reverse complement strand
TGGATGTTCTCCAACAATATGTACAACCTCGTTACATATCTCGTCAAAGACGGTAAGATCGAACTCAATATGCAAGACGAAGTCATTGCTAAGAGTCTCGTTTGCACCAACGGAGAACTCCTCCACGCCGGTGCCCGCAAAGCAATGGGAATGTAATATAACGTATAATTGATAATGGATAATTGACAATTCTTGTCATTATCCATTATCAATTATCAATTATCAATTATCAATCAACTATGCATCCTCTCATACTTGTAACCGTCTTTGTCGTTTGTACTATCGTCGGCTATTTCATTATCAGCAACGTGCCCAGCCTTCTCCATACCCCTCTTATGTCTGGCATGAACGCCCTTTCGGGTGTAACGATAGTTGGTGCGTTGGCTTCCACCGGATTGGCGTATGGTTTGGACGGAGTGTGGGCTCAAATCTTCGGTATGCTCGCTATCGTCTTGGCTGCTGTCAATGTCTTCGGCGGCTTCGGTATCACCCACCGTATGCTACGTATGTTTAACAAGAAAAAACCGCGCTCATGAGCATAGCTACTATTCAGATTGTTTTGAGCATTCTGCTCTCGCTCGCCGTCATTGGCGGTATCTCTATGATGAGCAAGGTCAAAACCGCCGTGGCAGGCAACCTGCTCTCCGCTCTTGCTATGCTCGTCGGCGTGGTGGCAACCGTCTTCTTTAGCGGCATACTGTCCGTTTGGACTATCTACGTGGCTGTTCTCGTCGGTGCACTCATAGGCGGCTTTATGGCTTCTCGTGCGCAGATGATTCAAATGCCCCAACTCGTGGCTCTCTTTAACGGTCTTGGCGGCGGTGCCTCTGCCCTCGTAGGCGTAATGTCGTATATGGGGTGGGGCATGAGCGTGGCTCCCGAATATCCTCATTTCGTCAATTTTACCGCCATTCTTGCTATCGCCGTCGGTATGATTACCCTTACCGGCTCACTCGTTGCCGCAGCTAAATTAGCACGTATCATTGACGGCAGACCCAAAGTCTATCCCGCTCATTCGCTGCTCACTGTCATCTCTCTTGTTCTGACTCTGATTTTGATAGTATGCGGTACTATATATGGTGCTAATCTTTGGATTGCCCTTGCCGCCGTGCTCGTTACAGGCTTTTTCGGATATATATTCGCCATTCGCGTAGGCGGTGCGGATATGCCTATTACCATCTCGCTGCTCAACTCCCTCTCCGGCGTTGCAGGCTCTATTGCCGGTATGGCTATCTCCGACATATTCCTCGTGGCTGTCGGCGGTATAGTAGGTGCCTCAGGTCTGCTGCTCACGCAGATAATGTGCCGCGCTATGAACCGTAGCCTGATGAGCATACTGCTCGGAGGGGCTGTCAAAAAGAAATGTGTTGCACCCGCTCCTGTTGCTCAAGGCAAAACACCCGATGGAAGCAACACTCAATTCCAACCTACTGACGACTTTGAAAAACTTTTAGAAAAACTCAACGATATGGAAGTAAAACAACTTTTAGATGCCATTGAGGCACTCACCAAAGAGGTGGCTGGTCTGCGCGAACAACTTGCTCAAGGTTCCACAGCAGCCGCTCCTGCCCCTAAAAAAGAAGAGGCAAACACCCCGGCAGCCGTATTGAGCAAAGCCAAAGATGTTATCATCGTTCCCGGCTACGGTATGGCTCTCGCACAAGCACAACACGCCGTAAAACAACTTGCTGACAAACTTGAGTATCGCGGCGCACGCGTCCGCTTTGCCATCCACCCGGTGGCAGGTCGTATGCCCGGACATATGAACGTCCTGCTCGCCGAAGCCGACATACCTTACGAGAAACTCTATGAGATGCAGGCTATCAACGACGACTTTAAGACCACCGATGCCGTTGTCGTTATCGGTGCCAACGACGTGCTCAACCCCGCTGCCAACACTGCCGAAGGTACACCTATCTACGGTATGCCCGTGCTCGCTGTGGCTGATGCAAAAGAGGTTATCGTCTGCAACTTCGACCTCAAACCCGGCTATGCCGGCGTAGAGAACCCGCTCTACAAACGAGAGAAAGGCGTATATCTCTGCCTTGGCGATGCTAAAGAAACACTGATGAAACTCACCAACGAGATTCAATAAATCTCTGTTGATAAACAAAAATCATTAGAAAATGTGCAAATCCTTGCACATTTTCTTTTTTGTTTGTATCTTTGCGCGATTTATTGGAAACATTATTTCAGTTTGTCTGACTATTTGTCCTATGCCGCAGTCGCCATTAGTTTCAATATGCTGTATCACCTATAATCATGCGCCTTTCATCAGGCAATGTTTGGATGGTTTTCTTATGCAACTGCCGCCGTCTTGCATTTCAAAGGATGCCAAGATGTCAGATTGGTGTGAGATACTTATCCACGACGATGCTTCCACCGACGGTACCACCGATGTCATCCGCGAGTACGAAGCCCGCTATCCCGACCTCATAAAGCCTATTTATGAAACAGTAAATCAGTATCAAAACGGACATAAGACAGACATTGATTTCTTCAACTATCGTCGCGCTAAAGGCAAGTATATTGCTTATTGTGAGGGAGATGACTATTGGACAATACCGGATAAACTCCGGCGGCAAGTGGATTTTCTTGAGCAGCATCCGTCATATTCGGTTTGTTTTCATTTAGCCAGGATATATGAAACGTATTCCGGCATTTTGCGCCCGCTGTATTACGATTTTCGTCAGCCTATGGAGGTGGATGAGGACGTTACGCCTGAATATTTCTTGCGTTCATCTGTAGGGCAACCGCTGACTATGGTATTCCGAACGTCAAGATATGATTTCGATTGGGTAAACCACTACAACGACTATTGCGACACAATGGAGATATATCATCTTCTGCGAACAGGCAAAGGGCGTATGATGAAGTTTGTCGGTGGTCAGTATAATCTTCATAGCGGCGGTGTGTCTGCCACGCAGGATTGCTGCCAACGCTCCGTAGAGACAATGGACGACTATATGACAATGTATCTCTATATGGGCGATAAGGAATTGCTCACATTTTATGTAAATTCCGTATTCTTTGCCCGTGAGGATTGCGAAAAACACGGCAAGATGCCACTGTTCCGCGAGTGGATGACCCGCCTTCGCCGTAAAAGTTTCCGCTTGTGGGCTTATTATCATTTCGTTGACTGCAAAAGAAAAATAAAAAGCATAATAAAACCGAAAAACCAAAGATGACACTTTCTTTCGTCATACCGTGCTATAATGTAGAGCGTTATGTGGCGCAATGTCTTGACAGCGTTTTTGCTGTTGAGACTATCAAACACGGTTTTATAGTAGATACGGATTATGATTATGAGGTCATTTGCGTAAATGATTGTTCTACGGATGCTACCGCCCTTATTTTGCGCCACTATGCGATGCAGCACGCTAATCTCAGGGTTGTTGATTTGCCGCAGAATGTAGGTTGGGGTGGGGTGAGAAATATCGCACTTACTTACGCTAAAGGGGATTATATTTGGTATGTCGATTCTGACGATACTATCGTTAGCGAGAAAGCAGAAAGTTTAGTAAATGAAGCCGTTGTGCACAACTTAGATGTGTTAGGATTTAATTTTAACAATTTAGACGAGTGTGGCAACTTGATAAGACCTTACTATACATTTCGAGATACAGAAGTGCTTTCCGGTTCAGACTATATAAAAAAGTATCTGTGTCACAATTTTTCTGCGAATATCGGTTTCGTATGGAGATTCTTGTATAAGGCGTCTTTCCTGAAGGATAATAAAATCTCTTTTCCTGAAGGCAGATGCTGGGAAGATACACTTTTTATGCCGCAAACGGTTCTTATGTCTCGGCGCATGAAGTCCGTTTCGTATGTCGCATATAGTTACTGGCGGCATTACTCATCGGCTGTGATGACCTTTTCCAAACTTAAACCCGGCAAAATGATTTATCAGTTCTGCATAAACGCCGGTTTGGATATACTTCATCTGTATAAGCAAGAGACGGATCCGACAATTAAGGATATGCTATATTCAGTGGCTGTTGACGGCTATTTTAATCAGGCGGCATTGCTGCTTTGTCAGACTAATGCCAAAGAGAGAAGCAATTTTTATCAGATTGCTAAGCAGACTGAACATAAATCTGAGGTAAATGAGGTTAGACCTCATCTTAAAAAAATGTCGCGAATAATGCTATCATCTGCATTACGCCGTCCTGCGGCAGAGTTAGTGGCTTTTGCTTATAACATAAAACATATCAAACGCTTTAATATGAAGAACAATAAATGCTTCAATTTGGCTGAACCTCAATATGTTTCGGATAATCTGAAAAACTCTATACCCATTCCCGATAATGTAGATTTAGCAATTATAGTTCCCGTATATAATTCGGAAAAGTATTTGGAAGAGTGTCTTCAAAGCATTGCTAACCAGACATATAAAAATTATATTTGTGTCCTTGTCAATGATGGTTCCACTGATGGCAGTCAGACTGTCATTGATGCTTTTTGCAGTCGCGACAAACGTTTTGTTTCGCTTGTCAAGCACAATGAAAAGTCTGCCGATATGGCACGCAAATATGCCATTGAGCGTGTTGCCACCACTTGGTTGATGCATGTTGATGCAGACGATGTTATCGTTCCTGACTTTGTGGAGCGTATGGTAAAACGGCAGCAGCAAACAGATGCTGACCTTGTTTGCGGAAGACTTGTCGGGTGTCAAAATGGCATAGACGGAGTGGATTATACAGTGCCCGTTCCTCAGTTTGATATGTCGCAATGCCTTCAAGGTCCAACTGCTTTTCTGCAAAATATAGGAGGTTGGGCATTCTCTGCCAATGCTGGAGTTCTATATCGGCGGTCACTAACGGAAGGTATTACATATAAAGGATATGTCAACTCTGATGAGTACTCGCAGCGGTTGCTTGTATATAATGCCGATAAGGTCGCTTTTGAAGATGTTAAATATCTTTATAGAACCAACGAGGGAATAAGTGAGCATTTCTCTGCTCGTATTTTTTCTCGTACTCTTACCGACCAAGACCTAATGGATTTTGTTGACTATCATTATCCGTATAATTCAGGTAAACGTCAAGTTATTCGCAAGCAATACTTTTTTAACCTTGTATATCTTATCGATGATTTTTATTCACACAAACAACTATTAACCAAAGCAGAGCAATTTGAAATCAAATCCATTTTGAAGTATTCTCACACAATGTTCCGTACCAAAATAAATGCGAATGCCGTAAATACCCCCCCCCTGCAACTATTCGCAAGACTTCCGTATTGTTTATTCAAATGGTTTGCCCTTCTGTTCGTAACCTTGCGGCGTAAAAAGGGTAGGAAATACTATTATAAATAAAGAATTTTTATTGCTTTATAATTATTATGATATCATTACTGTCCACTAAAAATGGACGATTAAAAATTTAAATTAAACAATAACTGTTCACTTGAATCAAGACGTTCTTTGTCATTTTGAAAATTAGTTTTGTTGAGCAAATCCGTAAGGTGCATTTTGCTCGTCAGTGATACACTCAAAACGTGTAAAAGCTCATACATCTTGAGGTGCTGTTTGAGCCATTTGAAAAACAACTCAATCTGCCACCTGTTGCGATAAAGTTCTGTCACTTCCAATGCAGTCAAATCAAAGTTATTGGTCAGAAAAATAAACTCACGTTTGTTTTCTTCGTCCCAATATATTATCAATCGCAGTGGCTCGGGATAATCTCGCTGTGGGTAGTAACCTGTAAATTGTATCGTACTATCTGACAATACGTTTGGTGGTAGTTTCCGCTTCCACGATATACGTTTGTATTGTACATTCCTTTTTGCTCTAACCACAAAATTGGCTTCTAATTGTCGGATAAGATACAGGCGACTGAAGTCATTATATCCTCTGTCGAAGATATAGTAAGAACCTTTCTCGTATGGTATCTCATCCATCGCATTGATGTCATTTACTTTGGCTTCTGTGATATAGGCAAATGTGGGTACTCCGGCTTGTACATCAAACATTGTATGCACCTTTATGCCACCCTTCTTTTTGCGGAATTTTGCCCAAGTAAAAAGTGAAAGACATAGGTTGATTGTTGTGCTGTCAAAAGCATAGACATTGCCGTTCAAACCAAACTTGTCAATTGCTCGTTTACGCCGTGCTTCGGCTATCATATAATAGGCAAAATCTTCAAAAATGCGGTAGTTACGTTGTTCATTTACCTTGGATAAATTGTTCCGAGAAATGCTTTTCCCGATGCCTAAATGGTACAATTTTGAGCGATGTGCTTGGAGCACTATAACGACATCTCGTAAACTTGCCGACCTGCTGAACTGCCCGAAGATAAGCGTAAGTAACTGATTCCAACAGGTATAATGCTTGACATAATGGTC
>DJXH01000065.1:17643-35285 GCA_002449665.1 Bacteroidales bacterium UBA7009 | reverse complement strand
GGCAGAAACGCATAATCTCAGCATCTGACTTGCCAACGGGGTCAAAATCCGAACCGCCTTTACCGCCGCCCATAGGCAGAGTGGTGAGAGCGTTTTTGAAAGTCTGCTCAAAGCCGAGGAACTTCAGCATACTGGGAGTAACGGCTTTGTGGAAACGAAGACCGCCTTTGTACGGGCCAATGGCGGAGTTGAACTGAACGCGATAGCCGAGGTTAGTCTGAACCTTGCCTTCATCGTCCACCCAAGTAACACGGAAAGTGAAGATACGATCCGGCTCAACCATACGTTCGATGATTTGGGCTTTCTCGTACTCGGGATGCTGGTTATACACTTCCTCAATAGAATTGAGAACTTCTTCCACGGCTTGCAAGTATTCAGACTCGCCGGGGTGCTTTGCAGCAAGACGCTGCATAATTTCAGCTGTTTTCATTATAAATCAACAATTTAGTTGGATTATTGCTTAAATATGCCGCAAAATTACGGCGTTTTTTTCAAATAAACAAAGAATTTTGTACCTTTTTGAGAAGTTTCAAACGAAATGCGTCCTTCGCTGCCTTCGACGATATTTTTCGATATGGCGAGACCAAGTCCCGTACCAGTGGATTTGGTAGTAAAATTAGGCGTGAATATACGGTCGCGTATGTCTTCGTTTATGCCGTGTCCGTTGTCGGAAATAGTGATGCAGACCTCTTCTTCACCGTCTTTAAGCATAACTATAATATCTCCGTTGCTTATACCTTCCAATGCTTGCAGGGCATTTTTGATGATGTTGGTAAAGACTTCGAGTATCTGTTCGCTGTCAGCCCAAGCCATAATGCCGCTGTTGGCACCTACGTACCGCACCGGTATATGCTGTTCGTTGTCCGCAAAGAGCGAGATGGCGGCAGTGAGTTTTTGCGCTATATCCACTTCGGAAGCAGCCACATCGGGCATTTTGGCGAAAGTGGAGAAAGACGAGGCAATGCGGCTGAGGGTGTCCATCTGCTCGAGGAGCATTGAGGTAGAGCGGTCAAAGTAGTCGTCAAAACGGTCGGTGCCTTTGGTGCGTCTGAGTTGTTGTATGGACAGTTTCATGGGCGTTAGCGGATTGTTTATCTCGTGGGCTATCTGCCGCGCCATAGTGCGCCATGCCGAGTCGCGCTCCGTGCTGATAAGTCGGCGGAAAGTATCGTCAAGGGATGCCACCATAGAGTTGTACTCGGCGGCGAGTGTGCCTATTTCATCGCGTCTTGTATATTGAATACCATTATCTTTCCTGCCGAAGCGGTAGCGGCTCATCTTGCCTGCAAGCAGCGTAAGGGGACGGAATACATACTTTTTAAGGCATATAGAGATGGCGAACGCCATAAGCAGAAGTAAGACACAGGCAGGCAGTAGGCGCAGCAGAAGCGTGTTTTTCTCTTCCTCGCTTTCTTCTTCGGACAGCACAAGCGGTACTGAGATATAACCTATTTGTACGTTCTGACCGTTGAGGAAAGGTGCATACGCCACGAGACAGGGAGTTGTGTCTATGTGCTTTGTTTCCACCAACGCGCCGTCGCTTTGAGCAAGAGCCTGCGAGAATAGTATATCCGGCGCAAAGTAGGGCGAAACGAAACCCGAATTAACAAGTTCGCGAGTGGAAGTGCCTATAAGTCTGCCTTGTACATCGTAGGCGTTGATGTCCAAGCCGTAGGTATGTGCAAGGTCGTGCAGTTCGATGTCCATTGCTCCGTCCTTGTTGAGCGATTGGGGCAGTTGCAGTTCCCAGTAGTAGATATTTTGCAGAGCCGCTTGAATGTATAGGCACTTGTCGTGCAGCAGACCAAGTTGCCGGTCGGCATAGCGGCGGTCGGAGTACCTGCCGGCAAGGTTTGCCGTCAGTATCACACCCGCTGTTGCCAAAAGGAGCAGAACGGCAAGCAAGTTGAGCCTTATACTCGGTTGCCCATGCAGCAGTCTAAACAAAGCATATAAGCAGAATATTAAGACGGCAAGAGAGAATACAATGATAATAATGACAGCGGTAGAGAGTGGCTTTGGCGTGGCAGTGTGCTGCAAAGGCAGGTAGGAGAAAGTGTCGGCGAGCAGGCTGTCTTCGGCTTTGCTCCACGATATGGGGACGACAGCAAGCACGCGTATATGCCCCCATCTCTCCCAGCGGGCGAGTACGTCTGCGTTAGTAAGGTTACACTGCTGCCATGCCCCGAGGTCAGACCAAGTGTAGGAGTCTATATTAAGGCGGTCGTCTGACCAATAGACGAGTTCAAGACCGTTAAAAATATAGTAAGCGATGTCGCTATGGTTGGCGGTAATGGCAGGCAAAGAGTCTATCTGCTGCGATGTGAGGCAGGCTATAATACGTTGTGTGGTCTGCTCGGCTTCCGTTTTGCGTGTCCTGTCGTCAGGGACGGAGGTGCAGGCGGTGAGGATAACGGCAATGACACTATATAATATATATATTCTTGTTTTCATTGTACGGCTGTTGTTTCTAACAATGCAGGGTAATGATGTCGGAGATGCGTGTGGAGTAAGCGGGACTTTTCGCGCCTATCGAGTACAGTTCGCTTGCTTTTTTCACGTCCACCTGCGGCATAAAGCCTATAGTTCGTTTGCCGGTGCGGCTGTTTATTCGGTCTATTGTCTTTTGCAGTTGTGTATCGCGCTGCCGGTCGCGGTCGTCAAAAAGCAACTGCTGTACGCCCTTGCCGGGGCTGATAGAGAGCAACACCACACCGGCGCGTTTGTACGGCGTATTCGGTTGCCAGCGTTGTCTCAAGGCGCGGAGCATAGCGAGGGTCATCTCCTGCGTGTTGTCGGTCGGAATGGGGAAATGCAGGGTGATGTATATGGTCTGTCTGTTCTCAAGAAAGCGCGAGGTATCGGCAAAGACCATCATCTCTTGGCAGACGGACTGCTGGCGGCGGAGTTTTTCCGCCACTTTGGCGCAGAACTCCGACAGGGCTTGCTCTAATAGTGTCCGGTCGGTAACGCCATGGGCGAAGGTGCGCGAACAAGTGATGCTTGCTTTCTCGGGCGAGTCGCCGAGGGCTATACAGTCGTGTCCGTTCAGTTCGCGCCACGTGTTGGCACCCGGAAGGTTGAGCAGATTGCTCGCAAAAAGTTCGGTATGGTCGGCAAACTCGAGTGCTGTCGTTACTCCAGCCTTGTGCAGTTTGGCAGCAGACTGCCGTCCTATGCCCCATACGTCCTCTATGGCGTAGTCCGAGAGGGCTTTTCTCCTCTGCTCTTCGGTGGATATAGAGCAAACGCCTTTGTAGCCGGCGTAGTGTTTGGCATAGTCGGTAGCCACTTTGCAGAGCGTTTTGGTAGCAGCAATCCCAAGCGAGACGGGTACGCCTATACTTTTTTGTATCTCGGCCTTTATACGTGCGGCAACGGCTTTGGCTGCTTCGGTGTCGGTGCAATAGGACAAGTCTATATATGCTTCGTCCACGGAGCATTGTTGCAACTCGTCCGTATATTTGCCGAGTATGGTCATAATACGAGAGGAGATGTCGCCGTACAACTCGAAGTTGGACGAGAAATGCACTATTCCGTATTGCTCTGCCATTTGTCGTATCTGATAGAACGGTACACCCATTTTTATGCCCAAGCGTTTCACCTCGTTGGAGCGCGCCACCACACAGCCGTCGTTGCCCGAAAGAACGACGACGGGCTTATCTCTGAGGTCAGGGCGGAAAACGCGCTCACAGGAGACAAAAAAATTATTGCAGTCGCAAAGGGCGTACATCTTTATCTTGACTTAACGGCGTGAATAGTATGAGTTATCACACCCCAGATTATAAACGCATTCTCTTCGTTGACAAGTATTTTCCGGTACTTGTCGTTATGCGGAATGAGCCAAGCGCGGTTGTGTTCCGTATCGTGGCGAAACTCCTTGACGGTAAACTCGCCGTCAATGTATGCAGCCACGTAGTCGCCGTCTCGGGCATCAAGCGAACGGTCTATGACCACTATGTCGCCGGAGCAAATACCTGCATCCTGCATACTGTCGCCCTCTATGCGGGCATAGAAAGTGGTTTCGGGGTGGCGCACAAGTTCGCGGGTGATGTCTATATGCTCGTTGTAGTCGGCTGCGGGCGACGGAAAACCGGCGTGCAGGCTCTCGGCAAGTACGAGTTCGGGCGACGGCGTGTCGGCTTGGGTGATATTGATAAGTGTCTGGTCAGGCATTGTCTTTTCGATGTTTTGATGTTTCGATATATCGGTATATCGAATTTTGAAAGTTAATTCTGCTCAAAGGCGGAATAGTTATATCCCACCTCAATAGTTGTTTCTTTTCCTAACAGGAACGGCAGGTTGACATTGTCGTTGTGACCCGCAGGGAAGCCGAAGAGAACGGGTATGTCATATCCTTCCACCGCCTGCAATACTGTCTGCTCTATGCTGCACATCATCAGCGGGTCGGGTTCTATGTCTGTCATCTGCCCGACAACGAGTCCGCTAATCCTGCCAAGCACACCGCTAAGGTGCAGGTTCTGCATCATTCGGTCTATGTGATAGTGCCGCTCGGCTATGTCTTCTATAAAAAGCAGTGTCTGCTTTCCGTTCCGTGCATTATTATCTATCAGTGCATTAAGGCTCCACGGTGTCCCCTGCAAGCCGTAGAGAACGCTCAGGTTGCCGCCAACGAGTATGCCTGTTGCCTCACCTTTTACCGACTGCTCATTGGCGGGCAGAGAATAGCACGGCATCCAACCGTCAAGCAGGTCAAACCAACGACGGACAGACTCGCACTCCTCATCCCAATCGCCTATGTGCGCCATAAGACCGTGGACGGAAGGAACAGACAACAGGGACAAAACGGAATGAAGGCAGGTGATGTCAGAGAAACCTATCAGTATGGGGAAACGACCGCCGTCGGCTTTATACCCTGCGAGGTCGGAAGATATGTCGCCCATCAGTTGCTGCAAGCCGTAGCCGCCGCGCGAACAGAGGATAAAATCGTTTTGAGGATTACGAAAAGCCGCCAGTATGTCTTTCAGACGTTCTTCTTTGCGGGCTGCAAACCTGCCAAAACCGCAACGGGCATAGTCGCCTTCCGTTACCGCAAAGCCTTTCTGCTCAAGGCGGGTATGAGCCGAGTCGATAAGGTCGGTATTCGGTTTGCCCGAAGGGGATATGATAGTGATTTGTTTCATCTGCGTATGGATATAAATACGGTGCAAAATTACGGTGATTTTTGCAGATGTCAAAATATTGCCGTACTTTTGCCGCTTGTATGAGACATTTTGCTATATTTCTTTTGCTATTCTTCAGTCTTTCTCTGTCGGCGCAGACGGCAGCCAAAGCAAACACCTTGTTTGAGAAAGGACATTATACAGAGGCAGATGAGGCGTATGCCGCCTTGCTCAAACGCGCCCCGAGCAACCACTTGTACAACTACCGCTATGCCCGCTGCCTGCAGGAGCAGGGCGAGTATAAAGAGGCGTTGAAATACTTTGCCAAGTCGGGTAACAAGTACAGTCTGCGCTATTTCTTCGAGGGCGAATGTTACTATCATCTATGGATGACAAGCGAGGCGGTAAACGCGTATAACGAGTACATAAAAGAAGCACCGCACAACGACCGTATGGAGTATATCAACCGCCGTATCGCCATTTCCAACACGCGGCAGAGATACCTCAAGCGGGTGCAGGACATAAGTATAACCGATTCGGTCATTCTGCCAAAAAAAGACTTTTTGGAAGCCTACCGCTTGAGCCACACGGCGGGTGAGATAAAAGACGACGGCAACGGACTTGTGTCATACTGCAACCAACGTGGCGACAGGTGTATATATACCGCTACGGAGAACGGAGAGCAGGTGCTCGTCAATAAATACAAACTGCTTGACAGTTGGTCGCACCCCGACACGCTCGGCGAAACTATCAACTTCACCTCACGGCAGAACTACCCCTACTATATGAGCGACGGCATAACGCTCTATTTCGCTGCCTGCGATACGCTCGGTATGGGCGGCTGGGACATATACATAACCCGCTACAACTCTGCCACTAACACCTTCACCACTCCCGAAAACATCGGCTATCCGTTCAATTCCGAAAGCAACGACTATATGTATGTCATAGACGAGGAGAAGCAAGTCGGCTATTTTGCCACCGACCGTTTTTGCACCGGCGACAGCGTATGTGTTTATCAATTTCTGCTGCAAGACCTGCCCTCATATATTTCGAGTTCGGACATAGACACCCTGTCGCTCTATGCACGACTTATCAAATACCATACTGCCGAAAAGCCGGTGATAACAGCCGAAAACGAACCGCAGCCAGAAGATACTCAAGCCGTAGAAGAGGAAGAACAATATCGTCTTGTTATCAGTCCCGACAGGGTTTATACATCTGACTCGGACTTCGTTTCCCAAGAGGCACTCAGTCTATACAAGCAATATCTTGCAGTCCTTGCACAGTGGCAACAGCAAAAAGAGGAGTTAGACTCTCTTCGTGAGGCTTACCGCTCGGCTCAACCGCAGCAGCGCAAGCAGTTGGCAGCCGACATCCGCGACAAAGAGCAAAAAGAAGCAGAGTCGGCACTTGAGGTGCGAACTCTGCTCAATAGTGTCAGGCAAACGGAAATGAAAGCCGTTGCGGGCTGACCGCCTGACTTCTTACAGCATTAGCGATCTAAACGTTTCCCTTGTGCATCATAGAGAATACCGTCACGCTCGATATAGAGAATACCATCCTTAACGTACTTGCGTACCATTGAAGTGTCGTTCATTTCGTCTTCATCTGAACAAGCCACTTCTACGTTTCCTACCATCAGTCTTACTCGCGGCTGTGCATATTCCATACCGTTGGTGTTGATTATCTCAAAGTAGCCGCGATAGCCCCGCAGGCGAGAACCTTTGCCTGAGTTGGCAGAAGCGTTGGCATAGTAGAGACGGTTGTTAGTACCGATATAGATAGAGGTCTTGTTTTGTATGTAAGTGGTCTCTATCACACTGCGGAACTCCACATCGCCGCTACGTGCAACAGTCTTCCCCGGAGTAAAGGTAACAAGCGTTACATCGTTGAATCTCAACTCGCTGACAGTTGTCTCAGTAAGTACAAGATACGGCTTTCCTGCCTCCATCTCTGCTTGAATGGCAGAGTTGTAACTGACGGGGTCAAAGGAGATAGTGATACCGTTAGCGGGGTCGGTGGTGCAGTTGGATAGTTCGTAAGCGATGCCGTCAAGGTCGGTATCTTCGGTGTCGAGATGGAAGGGCAGACAGAGCGTGTTCCACTGGTTGGCGGTGAAACTGTGATGGAGTATGACATTGACCGACTTGCCGGCATAACTGCTCAGCAGTGCGGCATTTGTAGTCTCAACGCCGTTCACTTTCGGATTAGCGTTGTCGTAGAGGTCGATAGTAGGTGTAGGTTCATCGGGGTTGTCTTCTTCGCGGAATATTGCGCCAAGGGTTATGTCGCCGGTTATGGTAAGAGAAGCCGATGTCCCATTCATCCAAGCAGCGAACTGATAGCCTTCGTCAGGCACGGCGGTAACGATGAGGGCAGTACCATAGTCCACTTTGTCGCCGCTGTTGATAGCCGTTCCGCCAGCCGTTACGCTGATAGTGCCGCCGGTCATAGAAGCGAAGGTAATGGTATATTGGCGTGCCGTAGAAGCAAAGACGGCGGTATAAGTGGCAGCACCTGTAACGGCAGACAGCGTGGGCGACCAGCCGCTGAAGGTATATGTGTATGCCTCATCTTCATTTTTAACAGGCTTTGTGCCGTTATAAATGGGTATGGCTCCGTACTCGAAGGGTGAAGATTGCAACTGCGTGCCGTCTTCGTTTTGGAATGTGATGGTGTAGGTCTGCGTTGTGCGGTTGAAGAGCGCAATGATAGTAACATCTCCCATAACTGAAGGTTGAGCATTGAGCCAGCCGGAGAAGGTATAGGTATATTGGGCATCTTCTGCAGCAGGCGTAGCAGTAACGGTTGTTCCGTTGATAGTAATAGTGTTATCGCTAACGGTAAGAGACGAGCCGTGAGGGATGTCGGTAATTGATGTTTGAGTTACTGTGCCATAGCCTTCGGGTTGAGCAAGGATAGTTACGGTGTGATATGTTACATCTTGTTTGAAGGTGGCGGTGTAGGTCATATCGCCGGTCATAGTGAAGGTACGGGTGGCAGAGGTATTGCCGTCTTCGGTCCACTTATCGAAGATGTAGCCGGTCTCGGTGGGTACGGCGGTAACGGTGATGTTCTGCCCTTTCTCGCAGATATAGCGGTATTGATAGGAACCGACGTTGATAGTGAGCGTATAAGTAGTGAAAGGCGGGGTATAGACGGCACGGACGGGGGCTGCGAGGTAGATATAACCGTCGTATATATCCACAGCGGAGCCGCCATTGTCAGTTACAATACCGGCATTGGACATATAGTCGTAGTCGCCATATTCACGGGAGTGAACTTGGCTTGTCCATGCGAATGCAGCAGATGTAGAGGTCAGATAAGGTCCTTGATAATAGCCGTAATAGTTATAGTATTCGTAATATCCCGATGCGGGCATAATCATATATTGTGAGTTGTCATCGCTGTTGATAAACCTGCCTCCGGAATATGTAGAGTTGTTTATTAGGGCTGTCCATTCAGCATCTGACGGTATATGGAAGTCGCTGCTTATGTTTGCGGTTGCCGCATCATCTTCTGCGGGCAGGAGTGCGCCGACAGCCATTGAGCCTATTTCATAAACGACACCGGCTGTTGGCTCTGCCACTACGTCTCCCCAGTTGAAATAGCCGCCGGTCATACCTACGGCAGTTGCTCCTACATTGCGGTCTGCCCAAGCGATACCATAGCCCATATCAACCAGTCCGTATGTCAGTCCGTCTTTGCCGGTCTTGGGGTCAAGGTTATAAAGAATCTTCGTTGTGGTCTTGCTTACGTTCTGATAGACGCTGACTGCGGCATCGGCAGAAACGGGATCGGTATTACCACTTTCTCCTCCTTCTCCGCCGCCTTCGTTGCCTCCTTCGCCACTGCCTTCACCTGTGAAGACAGCCACAATGTCGGTGGTCTGACCGGCAAGGGTATAAGCAATATCATTTCCGTTCACCCGAGTGCCGTTAATCAGCCAGTGGCTGAACTCATAGCCCGACTTGTCGGCATTGAGATTAAGCGTACTGCCGGTGAAGAAAGTGTGTTCGCCTTCGGCAAAAGCAGAGGTCATCGTTGTTGCATCATTAAGGCGTAACGTTGCCGCACCTGTAAGTGTCGCACCATTTTCAGTCTGTGAAGATAAGGTTACAGCAACAGGCGAGTAAGTAACATCGCCGTCTAAACATGCTGTGTAGTCTATGACAGCGCAATCTTCGCCTGTAGTACGATGCGCATCGGCGTAGGCATGAACGTGAACCCAATATTTCTCATCAACATTAACCACCTCAACATATCCGTCGCGCAAAGTCCATACATCGCGATTAGGATAATAGTCATTTTCAGTTGCTTGCAGTTCATACTGGACAAACGATCCACAATATGGCTGACGCGAGTTCTGCTCATAGATGAGGATGTCCGATGGACATTTGCCGATGAAAGCGGTTCCTATAGCTTGAGTGGCATTGATAGGATAGATGCCTGTAGGAATATTACCGGGCTTGGTTGGGTCAGGGAATAGTTCGAGCTGGACATGCAGCACCTCATAATAGACGTTCACACCGCCGTCCATGTGATAAGTATAGAGGATATGTCTGCCGTTGACGTTGCGATAGATAAGACGGTCCATCTCGTTGTTTTCTGTACCGTAGATGTGGAACGGATTGCAGGTGCGCCAAGATGTCTCCACAATAGAGTTGTAGTTAGTGCCTATTACATCCTCATAGGTAGCATAGTTAAGTTCTTCGTTAGTAAAGATGTCTATGTTATAATTACGTCCTTCTGTGTCAGTAACGGTGGCCACTATATGTGCTGCGCGATAGGCATCGCCGAGGTAGGTTACGTTGGCAACAGATGCGGAAGCGATAGTGCGTGCCACACCGCCAACGGGTTGGATATAACTGTTTGACGGATCGAAAGACGTCAGATAATTGTTTTTTGTGGTTGTGAGGTTAGCGTTGAAGTACAGGCGCACTTTTACGAGTTCGCTTTCCCCCTCAATGGCAAAGGTGTTGTAGTATGTGGGGAAGTCAAGTGTGCCTGTGGTCATCGTGATGTTGCTAAGGTCAATATCCTCAAACTGCGCATAGTAGGTCTGTGCTGTCGTTTGAGAGAGGATCGTAGTTTCGTCCACTTGTTCGCCGCCAGAAGGTGCTGTAAACCAGCCCTTGAAAGTAGCGGCGGCTTTGACCGGTGCGGCGGGGACGGTCTTGGCGGTATAGTCTGTGCGAACTACACGACGGAGGTCAGCATTGTAGGTGCAACCTTCCTCCCACGTGCCGCCGTTGGTCTTGCAGTCGAAAGTAAGATAGGTGAAGTTGTTGGCGGTAATAGTGCCGTTTTGCGGAAAAGTGTGATTTAAGTAAGTTGTTCCGTATTTGGTGTTCTTGGTGGTCGGTGTCAGTCCGTTTTGATACAAGAAAGTGTTGCCGTAACGAACATAACCGTAGAACCAACCATAAGTGGGTGCACCGGAAGTGGCATCGGCATTATTCGGACCTGTAGTGGAATTGCCCCAATCGGTCCAATACATACGCAGTGTCATATTCTGCCGTCCGTTGGTAGTTCCTGCCCAAATGGCGTTATTGAACATATAGGCGCAGCAGTTCGTTATATCTTCGCCGCATCGATCTTTGAGTGAGGTCGCCATTATCTCAACATATTTAAGAGATGTACCACCGCTAATGCCGCCATAGAGGCTGAACATGCCCATATAGCATTTAGGGGCTAACTCTTCAGCAGGGAGGATATAGTAGTTTTCATTATCATTATACATTGAGCCGCAACGACTGAACATATATGCATAGCAGCCTTCAGCCAATTCCTGTGCAGGCAGGTAAGGAATACTTGCCCCGCTTGTCTTACTACAAAACGAATTAATGCAATAATCGAACATATGTGCGTAGCACCAAGGCTTCATCACTGTTGCGGGCAAAGAGGGTGCATCGATTAGACCGCTGTTGAGCGCAAACATATATGCATAGCAGTATGCTTTAAGTTCGGTAGCGGGCAAAACAAGGTCTTTGGCGTGATATAGACTTGTGCTACTGCCTGTGCTTGCAAAACTGTATGAAGTAGTAAATGTGGCAGGCGGATTGGGGCAGAAGAGACCGTAGAAACAATAGTCGCAGGGTATTGCTGTAAGGTCAATAAAATCATCCTTTGATAGCAGCGACATTACGTTTCCTGCGAGGGAAGGATTGCCGCCGGTGATAGTGATAGACACATAGTCCGTGGCAGACTTGTTAAAGCCGTCGGGGTTGTTGCCACGGAAATAGCAGACAGGAACGGGATTGGAGTTCAGTCCGCGTGATTTGTTGAACGAGGTGGCACCTGTTATGGGAGTCCAAGTAACCTTATCGAAAGAGTATTCAAGGTCGGGGAAATCGGGCGAACCTGTTACTTTAATGTTGATAGTCATATCGCCCACTACTTGGAGATACTCGCCCACTTGCGAGAACACAGACTGCGAGAAAAGGAGCAATACGGCGATAAGGGAGTAAAGACATTTTTTCATAAAAAGGTATGTTTTTGTTAGTATTTGCACTTAAAGCGGCAAAAGTAGTAACAAAAATTCAGTAAAGCAAATATCTTGGCAGTAATTTTGTTTTTTGGTGAGTATAACCTATATATTAGACATCTTATGTGGAAAAATACTATTGAAAAAACAAACCGCACAAATAATTTGCACGGTTTGTTATTTTGCAGGCATCGTTGGGCGCGGTAAGTTTTGCCGATCCCTGCCTGCAACTTGAGTAAAAAAACGGCGGGGAGCGAAATAAGACCCAAATAACTGATACACTTTTCTCCAAAAATATCAGCCGCCCCCCGCCGTGATTAGAGTTAGGAATGTTTTAGTTAGGAGTTATGTGCCAAGTCCTGACCGCACTAAGGCACTTCGTCTCCCTCCGTAGGTATTTCGCTAATCGGATTGTTATCAGACACGCAGACTGTTTGCATCAAGTCTAAATGATGTGTCAGCGTTTTAGGTTGTGAGTATTTCATAACATTTACAATTTTAGCATTTTCAATTTACTATTTCTATAGATTTCTAAAAAACTCCGAATAAATATCCGGTTCCTATCTCCTCCCATTATGGGGAGGTCGGGAGGGGCTATTCTAACCTCTTACCCTGAGCATCATATCTAACGCCGCCGCGCTCGATAATCAAAACGCCGTCTTCTATATACTTGCGGGTCTCTATATCAGCTGTATCATTATCTTCTGACGACATCACCTCCTCGCCGTTAATAACTATACGTACTCGCGGAGTAGTATATTCCAACTCATTGAATTTGATAATCTCAAAGTAGCCGCGATAGCCGCGAATACGAGAGCCGGGGTCTGTCTGCTTGGCGTAATAGAGGTGATTACCGTTGCCTATGAAGATGGAAGACTTGCGAGTGAGATAGCTGTCTTCAAACACTGCTCTGAACTCTACATCACCATTAGGTTCAGCAAGAGTTGTATCGGCTGTGAAGGTCTTAAACTGAACTCCGGTAAAGTTGATTTCGTCTATCGGCGTGTCTGTCCATACAAGATACGGCTGACCTGCCAACATCTCCGCTTCCTTTTCTTCCTTCCAAGTAACGGGTAGGAAACTGATAGACATACCGTCTTGGGATGTAGTACATTTATCCATCTCAAACACTTTGCCATTGAGGACACTGCCATACGTATCAAAGTCAAACGGCAGACAGATAGTGTTCCACAATTTGGCTGTGAACTTACGGTGGAGCGTAACATCCACGGTCTTTGTGCCGCCTATGGGGTATGAACTGAGCAGTGTGGCGTTGTCAGTCTCTACATTGTCCTTTTTCGGAGCAGCAGCATCATAGAGGTCTATATGAGGTGTACCGGCGGGAACTTCTGTCCAGTTGGCTGTAAAGTGGCGGTTGCCGGTGGAGCCTTGTGGGATAGAGGTTACGGCGGCGTTGCTGTTGTCATCGTCCGTCCAACCGTTGAAGGTAAATCCGTCGCGTGAGCCCGGGTCTTGGAGGGTGATTGCGGCAGACTCTATGTTATAAGTCGTGGGGTTGGAGTTGGTTGCACCGTTTAAGCCGTTGTAGGTAATGGTGTAGGTGTTGACACCGCCCGTGAAGTGAGCGTAATAAGTGGCTGCGCCGCTTACTGTGGGTGTCTCGCCGTTGTTGTATACTTTCGCTCCATTGGCTTCGGTTGCCCAGCCGTCAAAGGTATAGGTGTAACCCGTCACCGTCTTGGTCGGAGCAGCATCGTTATATGCGGTGGAAGCGCCAAAGGCTTGTGCGTTGTCCGTTTCGAGCATGCTTGTGCCGTCCTCCGATTTCCACGTAATGTCGTAGGTGTTGGTAGTGCGGGTGAAGTGCGCTACGACAGCGAGGCCGCCTGTCAGGGTTGCGGGCAGGTTGTTGCCGCTGTCGTCCGTCCAACCGGTGAATGCGTAGGTGTACTGCGCATCGTCAGTTGTCTTGGTGGCAGTAACGGTCGTTGTTCCTATAGTGAGTGTGTTGCCTGATACGGAAATTCCCGTACCTTCTTCCACATCATTTATGGCTGCCACATCCACAGTACCGTAGGTTGAGTTACTGCTAACAATGGTTACATCGTAGTACTGTGTAGGAAGAGCGAAGGTTGCAGTTGTAGTAATATTGTCATTCATTGTGAACGTACGGGTGGCATTTGTGCTGCTGTTGTCCGTCCAACTGTTGAAGTTGTAGCCCGATTGCGCATTTGCTGTTACGGTAATCTCCTGACCTGCTTGACAGATGTACTGATACTTCCGCTCACCCACATTGATTGTCAGAGTATAGGTTGTGTATGTCGGCTGATAGATGGCGCGGACAGGCATACCAAAGCAATCGAAGAAACCATAATTCGTATTGTTGATTTTGACTGCACGACTTACTTCATAGCCGCTTGTGTAGTTTCTCATTGTCCAACCATACGTATTATCGTTTTCCACACCTATTACACTTGACCAATAGAAACGATAGTCGGCACAGAGTTTAGAGAAATTGATGTCGTAGTAATAATAATCCAAAATCTCTGAAGGTGCACAGCCATAGAATCCACTAACAGGGAGGAAGATTGATTTATCGGCATCGCCATTATTGGTGAATGTTCCACCATCCGCTTCATTGACTGCATAGTTTTTCAAATCCACCCACTCATGGCTCGTCGGCATACGCCAATCATTACCCATATTTTGAGTAGCAGCATCCAATTCGGGTGTCAAAATATCGCCCTCGCTGTACCCCTCTGTATTAATCGCTTGCGCAGGTGTGAATGAACTTTTAGCCACTGTACCCCCCCAATAGAAGTAACCTCCTACGTCAGTTGTACTTGTCGCACCTACGTTGCGGTCAGCCCAAGCCACACCGTAACCCATATCAACGGGTATATATGTCTTGTTGTCGAGACCTTTCTTGGCACTGAGGTTATACAATATCTTCGTTGTGTCGGCTGTCATGCCTTGATAGATATCCAAACTTTGATTATCAGAGACAATACGGTATGAAGCACTTAAAGCAGTATTGGCAGTCAGCGTCACGACACGCGGATTGGTAGCAACGTTGTCACTCCACTTGTCAAACTTATAGGCATCGTTGGTAACGGTGGCAGTAACAGTCACATCAGTTCCGCTACGGTAGATGCCACTTGTTGTTTGAGGGTCATAACCATCCGCTGTCATTGTGAACGACATATTGCTGCCGCTCAATGTGAGTGTGAACGTCTGTACGTATTGAGCCGTGAAAGACACATCCGCATTACCCATTGTCCCTAAATCGCTATCCCAACCAATAAACTCATATCCTGCACGTATAGGCGTTTCGCCGGTATAGGTTATGGCTGCTTCCTCATACACATTTTTCTGCTCAAGAACAAACACTCCGTCATAATCGTAGAAGGTAACTTGGTGTTGCACTCCTGCACCTTCTTTATATACGGCGGTATAAGTCAGATTGTCGTACATCTTAACCACAAGCGAATTGGACGTTGATACGACATTTCCGTTAGCGTCTTGCCATTCTTTGAACGAATAGCCTTCTGTTGCGTTGGCAGTAACAGTAACTTGCTGATACAAGTCGCAATTATAGGTGTAGGTGTGTCCGTTAGAGTTGATGGTTAGCACGCGAGAGTCCATATCTAAAATAGGACGGATGCCGCAGTTGGTCCATATAGCACCTGACCCTGCACTACCTGTCTTGTTATTATTCAGTGTGGGAGCGTCTGGGGTTGACCATTGATTGCCCGGACTTGAAAAACCCCACGCCGTTGAACCTCCGTTTCCTGACCATGCATTAAACGTGCTTGTCCAGTATTGAATAGAATTTCCCCACCCTATACCGTTATTACTGACACTCCACGAACCATTATGCGGTATGATAATATAGTTAGAGTTGGTTTTGCTTGTCAATTTGCGGTCGTACGTGTTAACCTTAGTCATATTAGTGTTTGCCAACAGATTAGCCCACTCATCGTATGTTGCCATACGCCAACTGTGTCCGCAATAGAGGTATGCTGCATCTGTTTCTTCTGTTACCGGCAGGTTGTCACCTGAAGACATTGATTCTGCCCCTGCATACCAACCATTATCAGCAGCCGGTGTACCTGCTGCCTTACCCAGTCCGGTAGTTCCCCAAGAGAACCAACTGCCGGTTGCCGTTTCTGACGAAGCAAAACCGTTTGCGGTAGTTGCATCTACGTTATATTTTGCCCAGATACCTGCTTCACCTAAATCGACAGCCTCTGAAGGCAAGTCATATATATTGCTTGTACCGGCAGAAGTGCCAGCCTGATATACATTAACTGACTTATCAGCCGAACCGGATGTGCCAACCACTATTCCGCCAAGCGTAAGGTCTTTATCCGTGCCAAAAGTGGCAGTAGAACCTGCTATTTCCGTGCCGTTTTGGGTGTATTTGTAGAAAGTATAACCCGAAGCAACTGACGAATTAGAGAGAGTAAATGTGCGTGCAGCCTCGGCTGCTGTCAGGACATATAACGTGCCAGCAGAATAGTTGTTCACACCATCCGTGGCAGTTAGAGTGGCATTAGCATTAGGACTGATGAAAAGTGTATACTCGCTGTCAGATGCGAAACGAGCATAAACAATGGTTTCTGTAGTCTTTGACTTCAGTTCGCTTTCTGTTACCAATGAGCCTGGACCGGAAGCGGTTGTGTACCAACCTATAAATCGTGCGCCTGATTTGCGAGGATTAGGCGGTAGAGTTTTCATCGTATAATTAGCTCTCACTACCCTGCGCTGATTAGTATTATAAGTCAGTCCTTCGTTCCAATAGCCTCCATTGGTAATGCAGTCAAAAGTTACGTATTGGATGGTATTTCCATAAACATCTGTTCCGGGATTCAAAGTGCAGTAAGAAGGAAAATATGATGCCTGTTTGCTTGTGGTAGAACCTGATGTGTTTTTCCATTGTGGTAGATCGTTGTCATGGTAAAATAGTAGTTTGGCAGTAGCCGAACCATAATAACCTCCCCACCAGTTATATGTTGGGTTAGTTGTGGTTGTTGTTTGAGCAGTAGCATGTCCCCATTCAGAGAAATAAATACCTACTTTAGAGTAAAATGATTGGCTTGATATTTGAGTATTCTGAGTATATTGGAACATCTTCTGTAACGGATTGATATATAAATTACCGTCCATATCACGAAGCGAAGTTGCCATAATTTCCACTGTGCGAGTGTATCCGCTTGCAGCAGGTGATGTAGAAAATAAAAACATTTCTTCATAGCAGTGGTCAGCTAATTCTTCTGCAGGGAGAATTATGCTTGTATTGTTGACATTACAATAAGCAGCTTTAGCAAACATACGCGCATAACAATATGGTGCTAACTTTTGCGCTGGTAATTGAGGATAACCAATAATGGTATAATTTGTACCAGACGATTCAAACATACTCATATAGCAACCTGTGGTCAGTTTGGTTGCTGGCAAAGAAAGAGAAGATAAATCAACACGATAGCTTGCTCCATTGTTCAAGCCTTTGAAGAAATAGTCACAAGGAATCGTTTCGTAATTAGTTGCAAAACCATCACCATTAACAAGTGACATTATATTGCCACCATAATAAGTTGTGTTTGTGGCATTTGTTGCATATCCGTAGATACATACATAGTTATTTGCATCTTTATAGAATGGGTGGTCTTTATCGTTGTTGCCTTTGAAATAATAGGTTAGAGCGGAGGTTAGATTGGTAGTTTTCGTAGCTGTTGTCGCCATTTTCGTCCAATTTACTTTATCCGTGGAGTAATACAAATCAACTCCGGGATTCCCCTGAACCTTAATGACTATTCTGTTGTACGACAAGTTGGTCATCCTGATGTTAAAATACTCGCCTATCTGTGCTCGCGCAGTCTGCGGAGCGAAAGCAAGCATCAGTGCCAACAGGGGCACGAAAAGAGATAAATGTTTTTTCATAAGCGTATAGATTTTAGTTAATATTATCTACTTTTCAATATCATTTCAAAATTTCTGCTGAGAAAATCAAATCGCCACAATCGCCACAATAAAAATACCTCAACTGCCACAACGAAAACACCCCA
>DJXH01000065.1:0-17558 GCA_002449665.1 Bacteroidales bacterium UBA7009 | reverse complement strand
ACGAAAACACCCCAACTGCCACAACAAAATGTCGAAAAATTTGCATATTCGATTTATACATAGTACCTTTGCAGCAATTTTATAAAAAGCATATTATTATGACTTCACAACAGTATTTTCCGCGACTACTTGACCCTATCATCAAAGACAATTTAGAAGCAATGGGTGCTCTTCTTATTCAAGGTCCAAAGTGGTGCGGCAAAACCACCTCTGCCGAACAGCACGCCAATAGTGTGTTATACTTTGACGACCCTATGGCGTTAGACAACAACTTACTAATGGCGGAAAACAATATCTACCGTCTGCTCGAAGGCGATACACCACGTTTGATAGACGAGTGGCAATACGCGCCCAAACTATGGGATGCCATACGTTTCACCGTTGACCATCGTCCGGGGAACGGGCAGTTTATTCTGACAGGCTCTGCCGTACCCGCTGACAAGACACAAATACACCATTCAGGCACCGGGCGTTTTGCGTGGCTGACAATGCGCCCGATGTCGCTTTGGGAATCAAAAGACTCTACCGGCGAAGTAAGTCTCGCAGCATTGTTTGATGGTACAAAACAAATTGAAGGTACAAACAAATTAAAATTGGAGGACATCGCATTCCTGCTATGTCGCGGCGGATGGCCAAACACCATAACCCAAGCCCAAAAAAACGCACTTAAAACATCAGCCAACTATGTTACCGCCATAGCCGAATCGAACATATCGCGGGTAGACTCAACCTTACGTAATCCGCACCGTGTACGCCTGCTGATGCGCTCATTGGCTCGCCTGCAAGGTTCACAGGCTCCAAACGCGGTCATCAGAGACGATATGCGCTCAAACGACAAGGAAGACCTATCAGAAAATACCGTTTATTCATATCTGAACGCTCTGCGTAAAATCTTCGTAATAGACGACTTGCCGGCGTGGAGTACTAACCTGCGCTCAAAGTCCGTGATTCGTACTACAGACACACGCTATTTCATTGACCCCTCTATAGCCACAGCCTCGCTTGGTTTGACACCAAACGACCTGCTTAACGACCTTAAGACGTTCGGGCTGCTGTTCGAGACAATGGCTATACGCGACTTGCGCGCGTATGCTTCCTCGTTAGATGCTCGTGTCTATCACTATCGTGACAGCAACGGCTTGGAGTGCGACGCAGTCGTGGAACTGCCTAATGGGCGATACGGACTGATTGAAATAAAGTTAGGCGGCTCATCTGCTATACTGAAAGGACAACAGACTTTGACACAACTAACATCTATTATCAATACAGAGCGTGCCGGCGAACCGGCTTTCAAAATGGTACTCACAGCCGCAGGTCAATATGCATACACGCTTAAGGACAACACATTAGTTGTCCCCATCGGTTGCCTTAAAAATTAGGCATATTTTGATTTTCTCAATACATCAAAGACCTATTCAGGCGCGCAAAAGGGTTCCTTTGATTGCGCCTACCTGACAATGGGTAAAACCACAGTTACGCGGCGGAATAGCGGTTATATCCGAACCAAAATACCGCTTAACCCAAATGGCAAAAAGACACTATTTGCTGAGAATTTTTGTACTAAAAGACAAAAAACGCCGTCAAGCCCATACAAATTAGCAAAATTTAGTTCAAAAAACTTGCAGGCTCAAAACATTTGACTTACCTTTGCAAGCGAAAGATAAGAAACTACACAAAAGGTAGGCAAACAGGTACCAATCAAAGGAACCCTTTTGCGCTACCTTATTTTATTGACACAATCAGCCTTATATGACATCATTGTGTCATACAAGGCTGATATTTCATAGGGGAGGGCTAAATAAAAAACGACACAAAAATTAGTTCGTATCGTTAGTTGTGTTATCGGCAAGCGCTGTTAATGCGATCGAAACATTGGTGAGTATCCAAATAACTTTTAATAATGATTGACATTTATTTGACGTTCATAGGTTCGAGCAAATCACAGAACATCAAACGTGTATTGATGTGACGAGGATGTTGTTCACGGTCGCAACGTTCTGCTTTATCTTTCGGTGGTTTAGTGTAAATGTCCTCTTGCAACTCGGAAGAGAAAAGAGTTGTGAAACCATTTTTCTCATAAAAACGCAATACTTCAGGTTTGTTTACAGCATCTACTATTGCTAATCGATTAGCCATTTTGGCATCGTCCTCCATTACCCACTGCCGAATAAAAAGCAGTAGTTGGGATCTGATACCTTGCCGTGCAAATTATTCAATAAATGTCAATTCTTCTATATACTGAACTATTTGCGGACGAAGAATAGGAAGGTCTTTTGTAGCAGTAGCCCACACCATTGGCATAGTAATATTAAAATAGCCGTGAACCAATACGTGTCGCATATTGATTATCACACGCCAATTGGTTTGAGGATGAGCCTCTTTGAACTCTACTGACAACATATAAGCTGCTTCACCTATAATCTCAATACATTTTATCAAGCCATACCGCGTGAGCCTGTTTTGCAGCAATTCGTCATAGGTATGATGAGACACATAATCAGTAACAAAATCAATTTGGCTTAGAATATGTTGAAGCCTGCTTAAATCTCTAATGGGTTCTCTCATAAATTTTAATTTTGTCGTTATTGACATACGGTTTAGCAAAATCCGCCACACCATCCTCTTCAACCAAATCAACCTTGCGCCCGATAATATCTTGTAAATTCATAGCCATATCCACATATTCAAAAAGACCAACTGATGCGGAAGGAATCAGTCGGACCAACAAGTCAATATCACTGTCTTTTGTCTCTTCACCACGAGAGCAAGAACCAAACAGATATGCGTATTCTATAGGCTTATTCGTAAAATACTGCTGAATGACAGGTATAATATCTTTAACTTCTTTAGATAACATCTTTCTCATTTTAGCGACTGCAAAGGTATAAATGATATATCATTTGTGCAAATAATCACACTATTTTTCATAACTTTTACACAAACCTATCCAACCTGTATAGACTTAATACAGGTCGGATAGATATTTCATAGGGGAGGGCTAAATAAAAACCCGAAACCAAATAACTGACGGTACATTTCTCCATACCGGTCAGCCGCCCTCCCCCGAAGCGGTACCTACACGTGTTCGGGCAAATCTTCACTACCTTCATCAGGCATTATCGGACTGCCTACGCAAAGACCCTTTAGCAACTCCAATTCCTGAATGTCCGTCTTGGGATTGTTGTAATTCAACATAACATTTACTATTTTAGTATTTACAATTTGATTATTTACTATTTACAATTTGATTATTAAGTTATTTACTATTTTGGCATTTACAATTTGATTATTGGGCTTTTGTCTTTCGAGTATTCGGAGTACTCGGAATAATCTGAGTACTCCGAATAAATATCTGTCTCCTATCTCCTCCCATTATGGGGAGGGCGGTAGGGGCTATTCCATCCTCTTGCCCTGTGCATCATATCTTACGCCACCGCGCTCGATAATAAGAATGCCATCCTCTACGTACTTGCGCGTCTCTATCTCCTGCTCTTCGTCAAGCGTGATTGTCTCACCCGTGTCGGCTATACGGATGCGGACAGGACCGCCATAAACAGTGCCGTTCTTTATCCGCAAGTAGGCACGGAAACCGCGAAGATTGGTACCAGATGTCTTGTTAGGATAGTACAGACGGTTGCCTACTATGAAGATAGCAAGATTCGCTGCATCATAGTTTATCTTTTCTTTCTCTTTTATCGGAACAAAGTCAACGGCATCACCATCTGTTACCGAACTGAATTCTGATGTCAGGCGGACACCATTAAACGGGTAACTGTTAAGATTAACATCTGCACTTGTGCGGATAAGATAAGGCTTACCGGCTTTCAGAGGCATATCACCATCCTCATAACTCAGCGGCAGGAAATTGATAATCATACCGTCCGCTGTAGCGGTCGTTGTGCTTGGTTGCAACTCATACAAACTATTACGTAAAATATCGTATAACTCATTACCTTCAACATCCAAGTTTGCTACTCCAAACGGGAAGACGATAGTGTTCCAACTGCCGCCGTATAGTGTTCTGCCTATCGTAACGTTCACATCTCGGCTTGCGTAGTCAGAGGCGAGGTCATCGAGAGTCTTATTTGTAGCCACTCCGCCAAGCGTGTGCTGTTCGCCCTCCTCGTTAAGAACTATCTCAGGGGTAACGGATGATTCCCATTGAGCGTGGAGGGTGATACCTGCTGTGGGAATATAACTATCACCTGCACCGCCTACGGGATTACCCCCTGTTTCTTCGGTGTACCAACCGAGAAATTTATGATCTGTTTTCTCCGGTGAAGGCAAGGTAACGGATGCGCTGTTCCACTGTGCATACAGATTGACCGTGCCATCATGTGATGGTATGGGTGTCGGTGTAGAGAGCGAGAAACCGTTGGTGTATGTTGTGCCGCTGCCGTCTGCGGCTGTGTTCCAGCCGTTGAAAGTATAGGTGGCATCATCGCTTGCCGTGCCGTTGCCTGATGTAGCATCGTGATAGTTGTATGTTACAGTATATACGCGCGAGAAAGCGTTGGATGTCAAAGCCGTGCCTGTACCATACTTGAACCCTGTCTGGTTGCTCATACTGCCGTCCGTGTTGTCGTTGCCATCAAAATGAACGGTGTAGGAGTTGCCCTCAAAGTTGGCGACGTATGCACCGCTGTTGGTGGAAGAGACATCAAATTGATAGGAAGTTTTTGTGGAAAGCGATGTAGAACTACTACCTTTTGTCCATTTAGTAAAACGGTAGCCTTCTTGTGCATCAGGTGCCTCGAGAGTTACTGTCGTGCCATCGTAGTAGTAACTGCCTGGGTACGTGAAATCTACTAATGTGCTATTAGCATATCCGTGTCCTTCGGCGCAAGAGATAGTAGCACTACCGCTGGCACCTGTACCATAGGTCGAAACAGTTAGTTCATATTTACCGGCAGGGGGAGTGCCATACATCAAACCTACCACTTTATTTGCAGTATTAATTGCAGCTACTTGAAAGAATATTGGCGTACTTTTACAATTCGGATTAAAAACAACAACTTGACCTGCTGAAAGATACCAATAATTATAAGTTGTACCATAACCCGTTCTAGTCCATCTAGATGTAAAATTAGTAGAATTATCATTTCCTGATGCATTCTTAACTGTTCCTAATGTTCCAGCATTACTTATATTGTATAATCCCGAAGGAGCATAGGATGTGTTTGTTTGGTTAAAATACAATTTTAATGTATTAGTACGTGTACCCTTATTTTCAGATCCCGAATATGAAGCAGTCAATATTGTGGTCGTACCAGATTTTGTAGAACTAACCGTTGGAAAGTTTGTCCAGAAAGTGCCACCACCTGTTTCATCGTTTGTCAATTTAGCAGTACCATCAAGACTACTACTATTAAAATAGCCCTTAAGATGATAGTATTTATCATAAGAACCATTACCTCTAATATACACATTAAAGTTATAATAGTTACCCCAAGCATTTATTACAGTTCCTGTACATTCAGCCGCATCCGATAATTTTGAAGCAGCCGTAGTATAAATTGCGCTGTTTGCCGTTCTTGAAAATGAATTTACAATCCATTGTGATGAGGAAGAAACTGGTACAGCAACTGCAAATAAGTTATCGCTTGAATATATTTGAAGTTGGTATAGAGAATTCGTACTACGGGCATCATTTACATACGTATATAAAATCTGTACTTCTACCGTTTCCACTTGTATGGCTTCCGGAGATTTAGCGGCTTGCGGGATATGCAAGTCGTCTGTTTGCGCTTGTATGCTGACGGGCAGCAACATTGCTAATGCAAAGAAAATTGAGAATAGTTTTTTCATAGTAATTAGGTTTTTGAAGGTTAGTATTTTGGTTTGTTATATATCACTGTTCTTTTATAAGCGGTGCTTTGTATCAACGATAGCATCGTTGATGCTATATTGACGTATACGTTATCATTACTTCTTTCCGACGCTCGGAGGGGGTTTCTTATATTGGTTATCCAACCTTTTTATCACCAATAGTATCGGTGATGATATATAAACGCTATTTTTATATCCTATTTTCTGTGTACATGGGATGGCTATCCTATAAGTAAGGGTATAGTATCCGCATAGTGCTTTTTCCTACTGCCGTTCCTGTTCATTTCCGTTTCAGTTCCTGTTCAGACAGACGCTCAACGGACACAAAAACAAGCGGTAATCCGCTCTGATTGGATTACCGCTTAATTGTATAGTTATTCTATTTTTGGCGGAAAAGAATCAAAATAAGCTTGATTTCGCCAAAAATAAATTACTGTTTCAACAAGTCATCAAGAGTAATATTTTTGTCTATAATACTGTTATAGTGCGTATTTTTCACTGCTTTCGTGTTGGTCAAGAGTACTGTGGAAATCGTTCTTCTTGTTTTGAAAGTATTGTTCAAAACCGCCATTCGGTTGCGTATTAGTTCTGCTTCGCGCTTGCTTAATGAGTAGGGCAAGTCTGTGAACTTTATCTCGCACAGATTGACTATCTTGTCACTTCTTTCTATCACCATATCTATCTGCGCATTATCCTTATAAAGCGCGTAAGTGACGGTGCTGACTCCTTCAATCCCCAAAGCACGTTTGATTTGCGGCAGATGGGCAAAGCAAAGTCGTTCAAAAGCCAATCCGCACCATGTGGTGTATGCAGGTGTGAGCATCTTCTGTTGCCAAACGATTTGCGCAGAAGTTGTCGGGTTTTGCAGGAAATGGAAATAGAAAAGCGTATAGAAATCCACCATTCGGTACATAGCGGAAATGCTGCCGTGTGCCAAATACCGCTGCACCAATCCGCAATCGCACAAGTCATTCAGTCGTCTTGTCAGACTGCCGCCGTCCGGTCGTTTGGTCAGATGCACAATCTCCTCGCGCGTGAAGCCTACCTTTTTTCTACTGAGTATCCGCACAATCTCCACATACTCTTCCGAATGGGTGAACAGCGAAGCATACAAGTGTTCAAATTCGTTGGCAAGCAGTCCGTTGTCGCCGGAAAAGAGAGCATCCATATTTTCCGCCAAACTCTTGTCATTGTTGAGCAGGTTTAGGTAATAAGGTATGCCACCCAAAACCATATAGCATTGCGCCACTTTGGCAGCATCCCAGCGCAGTCCTTTCCTGCGCAGGAACAATTCTGTCTCGTGCAAAGTGAAAGGCTGAAGACGTATCTTAGCTGTCAGGCGGTTATGCAACCCGCCTTTGTTCGCTTCAATGTTCTTAACAAGCCACGAAGCCGCGCTGCCGCAAACAATCAGCATCACATCGTTTCTGTCGCTTGCCCAGCCGTTCCAAAAATGCTCCAAAGCACTGACTAATCCGGATTTAGGAGTGTCCATCCATGGCAGTTCATCAAGGAATATCACTTTTCTATCTGCCTTCGAACGCTCGATTAGTTGTCGGAGCAGCGCAAAGGCCTCAAACCAATCGACGGGCTGTTTGGTGGCTAATCGTTTGCAGAACGACTGCATCGTCTGCCGAAAGTTGCTGAGTTGTTGCTCGCGACCCGCATTGGCAATGCCGGTCATATAAAAACAAAAGTTTTTGCCAAACAAGCGGCGAATGAGGAATGTTTTGCCTACACGCCGTCTGCCATACAACATAACAAATTCCGGTTCACCCGAATGGAACAATCGTAGCAACTCGGCTTGTTCACGCTCTCTACCGATAAGATTCATACTCGAAAACTGACAAAATTAGTATTGATTTATTTTTGGCGACAAAGGTAAGAAAAATGCTTCATTCCGCCAAATATAATTCAAAGAAAAACATTTATTATTCTCAGTATCTGTAGAAAACAATTTTATAAAACTTACTTCATTTTTTTGTTTTCACGGTAATCCAATACGTCAAAGGTCGCTGTTTTCTACCGCTGTTCCTGTTCAGTTCCGTTTCAGTTCCTGTTCAGACAGACGCTCAACGGACACAAAAACAAGCGGTAATGGTGCTTTTAATAGCATAAAAAAATCACTTCAAATTACCACAAGGGTGGAGCAATCAAGGGGTCGTTTGATTGCTCTACCTAAAAGGCTGTTTTAAGGGGTAGAGTATTAGCAATTTTCCGGCAATTGAATAACTGAAAGAGAGGTGGAAGAGGGCAAAACGTTTGCCGCGATATGTGGCAAAAAGAGCAGGATTTGATGCAAAATATATACGAAGCGGCGCAAATTATTGGCAAAATGAAGACAAAAACGCAAAAAAGTGGGGAATTTTCTTGCAGTAATAAAGCGTTTGCATTATCTTTGCAGCCGAAATAAAGAATGAGACCAACGAAATTAGGCGACAAGTGTCAATCAAACGACCCCTTTTGCGCTACAAACAAGACAAAGCATACAATAACAGCTGCAGCAAAAAAGCCGCAGCTGTTATTGTAGTAACTAACAATCTTCAAAAACGGAAACTTAATCCGACCTGCCAGCCCCATTCCCACATCTGTTGGTTGGGCACTTTCTTAACTTTAACAAGGTTATTAAGTCCAAAATCGTAGCCTGCCTGCAGGCGTATCTTCCCCCACTCTATTCCGCCGCCGAGGCTCCACTGCACTCCGCAGCGCATCAGTTCACTTTCGGCGTATCGGTCGTAAGGCTTATAGGGCTGACCGACACTTTTCATCCATTTCTTCGCTGCATCCGAGATGTCAGCATACATCTCGTCCCGCATAGCGGCACCTATTTGCAGTTGCGGACCGGTATAAAACACGAGATTAAGGTCTTTCCAAAGATGTATATTATAATAGGTGTGCACGGGGACTGTAATTGTATGTTCGTAGAGCCTATGAGTTATCTCACCGCTATGCGCCTTACCGGTCTTAGGGTCGGGCTTGGCATAGTCTTCCATATTCATCGGTCCCCAATTCTGCACGGTCGAGCCATAGACGAGGCTATAGTAGGCACCGGTCTGTACGCTCCAACGCTTGGGCAGGAGGAAATCAACAGTCAGACCGAGCCGCCCGCCGTGGAGATACATATTCTCGTATGAGAGGTTCTCTGTACGATGCTGCGTCTGCTGATAGCCGACCATGACCCTGTATTCTACGGAGAAACGGTAATCGTCTTTCTTCTTGTTCTTCAAAGCCTCGGGGTCAAAAAACTCCTCGTTAGCCGAAATAAGTGTTCCCGTTACGTCATCGTCAGCCCGAGACATCGGAGCGACAAACACCAAAAGCAATAATAATAACGATTCTTTATACCTCATATTATCCAAGTAAACACCGCAAAGGTACGAATAATATAAAAAATACACAAGAATTTCACTTTTTTTGCAGAAAAATTTGGTGGATTGAAAAAATAGCCGTACTTTTGCACGCTTTTTCACGGAATTGGTACGTGAAACCATAGCGATGGCCTATTCGTCTATCGGCTAGGACGACAGATTTTCATTCTGTAAAGAGCAGTTCGACTCTGCTATAGGCTACAAATAAATTAAAAGTTGAATGTGCGGGGATTCGTTCCCAGCTGAAAGTAAAAATAGAGATGGCTAATCATAAATCATCATTAAAACGTATTCGCCAAACGGCTACACGCAAGGCACATAATCACTATTATGCCAAGACGGCTCGCAATGCTGTGCGCGACCTCAGAGCAACGACAGAGAAAGCGCAAGCACAGGGAATGTTACCCAAAGTAAGTTCAATGCTTGACAAACTTGCAAAGCGTCATATCATTCACCGCAACAAAGCCGCAAACCTCAAATCAAGTTTGGCAATCTATGTGAATAAACTTGCGTAAGTTGCAAAAAGGTTTTTAAGGGTTAAAATAAAAAGGGACTAAATCAGTCCCTTTTATTTATCGCCTTTTTCTACCCCTGATTTTTATCGGCATCTGTCAGGGAACTCGCCATACTCCTCAAAGGTATAGTTAAGAAAGTCGTTCATCGGCTTGGCAGCAAGAGCCATATCCGCCACTATATCAATAAAATCGCGGCTACATACCTGTTCGTCCGTAAGACCGGCACTGACCGTATAAGCTTTGCGCTTCAGCCAATCTGCGTGCGGGTCATCCGGACTGAAGCCTGCCGGCACTTTCTTCAGCATCCACTCGGTGTCGAAATCGGTGAAAAACTTCTTCCAACCCTTCTTGCCCATTATCTCTTCCACCTCGTCCTCATTGGCTTGGATCTCTTGGCGCAGCACTTTGAGCAGTTCGGGTGAAGGTCCCCACATACCGGCTGCGAACATACAATGTCCGGGCTGGATATGCACGTAATATCCACCTCGTTGCGAGCGTTTGCCGCCGGTGTTAGGTCTGCCGGGAGCCGGAGCGGCAAGGAAAGTACCGAACCACTCTTTATACGGACGTTTGTCAGCCGAGAAACGTACATCACGGTATATGCGCCAAACGCAGTCTTTATACGTAAGCGAAGACAAAAGTGGGTCAAACTTGCTAAAACGGTTTATCAGTTCGCCCGTAAAAGTCTCAAAACGTTTGCGGCAATCGTCATATATACTTTTATGTGCTGTAAACCAGTCGCGGTCGTTATGGAGCGACAAGTCTGCTAAAAAATCCAAAGTCTGTTTCATATCATCTGTCTTATACATCTGTCTAAAGCCTCCGTCCAATAGGGGATAGAGATACCGAATGTGCTTTTAATCTTGGCTTTGTCAAGCACCGAATAGTGGGGGCGCGGAGTCTTATATGCATACTCCGATGACAAAATAGGCTTCACTTCAGCGTTTATCTTTTCAACAGAACGGGTATTATATATACGGAATATCTCGCGGGTAAAATCGAACCAGGAGCATACGCCCTCATTGGTAAAATGATATACACCGCCTTGCCAATTCTCCACCGTAATCACACTATATATAGCACGCGCCAAATCAAGAGCATAGGTAGGTGTCCCCACTTGGTCATACACCACGCCGAGACTTTGTTTCTCCTTGCCGAGCCGCAGCATTGTCTTTACAAAATTGTTGCCATACTCAGAGTACAGCCAAGCGGTACGGATAATAACGGCATCGGGCTTGTTTTGCAGCAGGCGTTTCTCGCCTTCGAGTTTCGTTCTGCCGTAGGCTGTCATCGGGGCGGGGGTATCCGTCTCTTTATACGGCACACAACCGCTGCCCGAAAAAACATAGTCAGTGGATATATGCACCACCTTGGCTTTCTGGCGCGACAGCACTTCCACGGCATCGGCATTGAGTTTCAGAGCCGTCTGCTCATCCTCTTCCGCCTTGTCCACATTAGTATATGCGGCACAGTTGACTATCACATCTGCCTTAATATCCTCTACCATACGGCTGACGGCGGCAAAGTCGGTGATGTCCAACTCCTCCACATCCGTGTATATCCAATTATGCTCTTTATGCTCCTCACCTATAAGGCGCATCTCCCTGCCGAGTTGTCCGTTGGCACCGGTAATAAGTATATTCATCTTCCTTCTATTTGAATTCACTCACAAAATCTCTAAACAACGGATGGTGTGTATCCTTCTCGCTTAATATGCGTTTTTCTTGAGGTACGCGCCAATCTATATTAAGGTCAGGGTCGGACAAGAGCAAGCCGCCTTCCGATTCAGGATGATACAGATTATCACATTTATACGTAAAGGTGGCTGTCTCGCTTAATACGGAAAAGCCGTGAGCAAAACCGCGAGGGATAAAGAACTGCCTGTGATTTTCGCCGGATAACTCCACGGCAAACCACTGTCCATAGGTCTTGCTGCTACGGCGCAGATCCACAGCCACGTCAAGCACCTTGCCCTGAGTACAGCACACAAGTTTGGCTTGCGAATAAGGCGGTCGCTGAAAATGCAGACCGCGCACTACTCCATAACTTGAACATGACTGATTATCTTGCACGAAACGCGCATCTATGCCTGCCTCGGAATATCTTTTTTCGTTGTATGTCTCCACGAAATAACCGCGTTGATCCTTAAACACTTGCGGGATAATAACTTTAAGTCCCTCTATCGGGGTGTCTAAAACTTCCATATTGATACATATTTTGCGCAAAGGTACGAGAATATTTGCAGGTGTGCAAAAAAATCCATACCTTTGTAGGCAAAAACATAACAATATGAAAATATCTCACCATTTTTTACGAATTACGGCAACCGCAGTTTTCACCCTTTCTTTCCTTTTTGCCGCAGCAGAGGACTATGCTCTGATTCAACGCGCCTACCCCCGCGTGCCACGCGATAAACAAAAGTCGTACGCGCCGAGCAGACAACGCCGCGTAGGCGAAATCAACCTTGCTCCGCGCGGACTTCTCATATTAGCCAACTTTGCAGATACCGTCTTTCAGAGCAACAACACCGCCGCTTCTTTTGACTCACTTGCCAACAGCGACCACTATTCTCACAATGGCGCATACGGCTCTACACGCGAATACTTCCGCGCTCAATCAGGCGGGCAGTACGTACCCGATTTTGACATTATAGGTCCCGTTACTTTACCATACGGAATGGCATACTACGGAGCCAACGATGCTTTAGGATACGACAGATACACAGCCGACTTTGTCATTGACGCCGTAGATGCCGCCTGCAAAATGGGAGCCGACCTCAGTCGCTACGACAACGACAATGACGGCGAAGTGGACTTCGTATATATCCTATACGCAGGTTACGGAGAGCAAGATACCAATATAAAAGATGCTATATGGCCGCACAACTGGGATATTATTTCCAACCTTTATTCGGGTTGTACCAACCAGACGACCTACTACTACCGCACAAGCAACGACTACCTGCTGCCAAAGTTTCAAGGCTATGTCATCAACAACTACGCCTGCTCTCCCGAACGCCGCCGAGGCGGTGCACGCAGCGGTATAGGCGTGTTCAGCCATGAATTCGGACACGTACTCGGCCTGCCCGACTATTACCCCACAGCCCCTGATGCCACCATTAGCACGCAGCAGACCCCCGGCACGTGGTCAATAATGGGTTACGCTTGCTACACCGCACACGGCAATGTCCCTTGCAACTACTCCGTTTATGACAAATACTATTTAGGCTGGATAGAGCCGGAACTGCTCACCGGCGGCGAACATACTATGCCCGCCGACAATTCTGTCTTCTATATGGTAACTCGCGACCTTAAAAAACCGGCTAACGGCGCATTTACGCAGGACACCGTTTATTACTTGGAAAACAGACAATACAAAGACTGGGATAAATATCTCCCCGGACACGGACTGCTTATTTGGCAAGTCGTTTATGACCATTCGCTCTGGTACGACAACACCCCCAATGACTACTCAATCAGATACAACATCATTTCAGCCAACGGAAACAATACCTATTCAAGCAATATATGGGGACATGACCGCGAAGGTTGTCCCTTCCCCGGCACAGACAACATACAGCAGGTGAAACTATTCAACTACACACTGCAAAATATAACAGAAGATGCTGACGGCAATATCTCTTTCCGTTTTGTAGATTCCGCCAATCCCACAGGCTGCATACTACACGAGAACACGGTAGAACAGACAACCAAATACCTCAAAAACGGCAGAATAATTATAAAACGAGGCTCAACTGCATATACCGTTCTCGGAGAAAAATTGTAGCAACCGCATAAATGTGATATGATATATTTTTCAAACGATTATCAGGAAGGATGCGCACCGCAAATACTGGAAAGGCTTGCAGCCACTAATCTTAAGCAGACCGACGGCTACGGACTTGACCCTTACTGCGACAACGCACGGCAACTCATCTTAAATGCTTGCCACTTGTCCCGGACAGATACGGACAACAGACACTGGCGCGACAGAGAAACGGCAGGTATTGTGCATTTCCTTGTTGGCGGCACGCAAGTTAACTCTATAGTAATCAATTCAATTCTACGTCCACACCAAGGAGTCATCTGTTCAGATACGGGACATATATACGTACACGAAACAGGAGCTATAGAACATAGCGGCCACAGAGTAGTATATCTACCGTCAGCAGACGGAAAACTTACAGCAGCGCAAATACAAGACACTCTGTTGGCCCACCTATACGATCCCAATATAGAACATACCGTGCAGCCGGCGATGGTTTATTTGAGTTTTCCCACAGAGAACGGACTGCTCTACTCCAAAAACGAACTACAGGCAATAAGCACCGTCTGCCATCAATATCACATTCCTCTATACATTGACGGTGCACGTCTCGGCTACGGACTGATGTCCCCATGTTCGGATCTCACCCTACCGGAAATAGCAGCACTGGCAGACATATTCTATATAGGAGGCACCAAACAGGGTGCTCTTTTCGGTGAAGCACTCGTCATCTCCAACCCCGACTTACGAAAAGATTTCCGCTATCTTATCAAACAGTCGGGCGGACTTTTAGCCAAAGGAAGATTGCTCGGGCTACAGTTTTCAACACTTTTTGAGGATTTAGACAAGCCGTTATATATGGAGTTGTCCAGACATGCCATTACACAGGCAATGCGCATCAATCAAACACTGAAAACGACTTCTCACAAAGGCATAAAACTTGCTTGGGACAGTCCGACTAATCAGCAATTTGCTATCATACACGATGATATTCTACATTCACTAAAACAACAATTCGTATTCTCCACTATAAGCAAACAACCGCAAGACTCCACGCTGGTCAGAATATGCACGTCTTGGGGCACCAAGGAGGACGATGTCAGCAGGCTAATTGACAAATTGTCGTAGAAGACCACTGCCAATAAGTGTTGACAAATACATTTTGTAACATTTTGACACTTTGCTTGTACTTTGATTTACAGCACCATAAGCATAGAAACACTGATTTGTAAGCAAAGAAAATAAAAAATAAGTTTGCGTATATAAGATAAAAGCAGTAACTTTGCACCCGCAAAGCCCCGAGAATAATGGGAAGAGGGGCTTAATAGTTTTCAAAAAATAAACAAAAAAAATTATGTCATCAGTTAACAAAGTTATTTTAATAGGGAATGTCGGTTCCGACCCTGACGTTCGCTATTTAGATCGTGGTGTCGCAATTGCAAACTTCAATTTAGCTACTACCGAGCGGGGCTACACCATGCAAAACGGTACACAAGTACCCGACAAGACAGATTGGCATGCTATCGTACTCTGGCGCAACCTCGCCGAATGGGCTGAACGTTTTGTACGCAAGGGGATGAAATTGTATGTTGAGGGTAAACTGCAAACACGTACTTGGGAAAAAGAAGGGCAAATACGCCGTAAAACGGAGGTAATTGCAGAAAATGTACAAATTCTCTATCGCCCCGAAGAATATCGCAATCTCGGTAAAGAGAATCACAACAACGACCAAAACGGCTCTGACTTTGAGCAGGATAACCTGCCTGAGGCTCCCGTTGTTGATACACTTGAAGAGTCTGATATTTTCTAAAATATCAATCACATACAATCGTGCATAAATGCGCCGTTGAAAAACAAAACAAGCAACACCAAGACAGGTTGTTGCTTGTTTTTTTGTTACTACAGATTATTTTTCGTACCTTTGCGGCGAATATATAAACAACTGTCTTATATGAACACAAAACCTTATTCATTGCTAACTCTTGCTTTGTGCTTGCTTCTTTGCACAAACGCTTATTCTCAAACCAAGAGCGAAGGGCAATATGTCCGCTGTGTCGCTTTCTACAACCTTGAGAACCTCTTTGACACCATCCACGACGAAGGCAAGAACGACTATGAATACCTGCCCGATGGCGGTATGAAGTGGACAGGACTCAAATACCGCCACAAGATTGAACGTATGGCTTACGCCGTTTCCGAACTCGGTACGGACGAAGACCCGAGAGGTGCGATGTGCGTAGGCGTGGCAGAGGTGGAGAACATAGGCTGCCTGAACGACCTGTGCGAAGAAATGAAAAAATACAATCGCGATTATAAGCCTATCCTTTTGGAAGGTCCCGACAGGCGCGGCGTGGATGTAGGTTTTCTCTATAATCCGCAGATGTTCAAGCCGGTCAAAACCAAAGGCTACGAACTGAAAGCACACTATGCAGACGGCGGCGTAGTACGCACACGACTGCAATTGCTCGTGAGCGGATATATAGTCGGCAACGGCACACCCGAGAAAATACACATTATCATCAACCACTGGCCCAGCCGCTACGGAGGCGAACTTGCCTCACGCCCCACACGCGATACCGCCGCTATGCTCTGCAAGTCCATCTGCGACAGTATTTATCGCGTAGAACCGCGCGCAAAAATTGTCATCATGGGCGACCTCAACGATGACCCGTACAACCACTCCTGCGCTTCGGTCTTAAACGCCAAGAAAACTCGCGAAGAAGTAGACACACAAGGACTATTCAACACCCTCTGGCTCAAACTCGACCGTGGTATAGGCTCGCTTGCCTACCAAGGCAGTTGGAACCTCTTCGACCAAATCATCATCTCCGAGCCGCTGCTCAACGAGAAATTAGAATCAGGCAAATGGACATACTGGAAATCGCAGATTTTTAACAAACCTTTCCTTACCGTACAAGAAGGTAAAGACAAGGGCACACCTCTACGTACACACAAAGCAGGCGTATGGCAGGACGGCTTCGCCGACCACTACCCCACTATGATTTACCTCATCAAACAAAAATAAGTTTTTATGGAAAGACTTAACCGACACACCGAGCCCGTGCAAATGCGTAACTATGGGCGCATAATACAAGATATGGTAAGCGTTGCCACAGCCGAACAGGACGAACAACAACGCGAAAAAATGACCATCTATATAGCACGCTCTATGCGGCTCAAAAACCTCATTTGGAACAAAGACCAAGAGACCGGCATCAATCGCGTCAAAGAAGATATTGCCACTCTCTCAGGCGGCAGACTCAGTTGCGACTTCCCCGCCTTTGAACAGGAAGTGATGAAAAACCCGCCGCAACAGCCGCAGCAAACGAAAAAAGACAAGCAAAACAACAAACAATAAACAACAGGAATTGAAAACACAACGTGGCAAAAGTCAAAAAGATTTGGCATAACTCCTTATTAGCCGTAACTTTGCACGCTTTTAACACTATTAAAATCAAAAAGAAATGAAAATAGATTTATCCAAGTACGGCATCACAGGTGCTACCGTGAAAGCCTACAACCCCTCCTATGAATATCTCTTTGAGGAGGAAACCAACCCCGCCCTCACAGGCTACGAAAAAGGTCAACTCACCGAACTCGGTGCAGTAAACGTTATGACCGGCATCTACACCGGTCGCTCGCCCAAAGACAAATACATCGTTATGGACGAGAACTCCAAAGACACCGTTTGGTGGACCACAGACGAGTATAAGAACGACAACCACCCGATGTCAGAAGAAGTGTGGGCAAAAGTAAAAGAACTTGCAGTCAAAGAACTGTCCGGCAAAGAACTCTATGTAGTGGACGCTTTCTGCGGAGCAAACAAAGACACACGTATGGCAGTGCGCTTTATCGTGGAAGTGGCATGGCAGGCACACTTCGTTCGCAATATGTTCATCAAGCCCACCAAAGAAGAGGAAGAGAACTTCACTCCCGACTTTGTTATCTACAATGCCTCTCTTGCCAAGGTTGAAAACTACAAAGAACTCGGACTCAACTCTGAGACCTGCGTTGCCTTCAACACTACAAGCCGCGAGCAGGTTATCCTTAACACATGGTACGGCGGCGAGATGAAGAAGGG
>DJXH01000050.1 GCA_002449665.1 Bacteroidales bacterium UBA7009 | reverse complement strand
GCGCAGGTGCCAACGGTAACCGTGCTTTGGCTATCGGCGTTACCGGCGGTATGGCTGTGGGTACGCTCGCTCTCGTGTTCGTCGTTCCCGCTTTCTATATCATCTTCCAGAAACTGCACGAGCGTTTCCAAGGCGAGGCACGACCGGCTGAAACCGTTTCGGAGTCCTCGGAAAGCGATACGCCGCAAACCAAACAGTCCGCTCCCATGTCCTCTGCGCTGATTATCTGTGTTTTGTCTGTAAGTGTGTTGCTCTCCTCCTGTGGCGTGTTCAAGCAGTATCAGCCTGCGCAAAAGCCCGAACAGGACAGCATTATTACCGCCGTGAGCGAAAACAGTTGGCAGACCTATATAGAAGACCCTGTGCTTCAGGGGTATATACAGACGGCTCTTACCAATAATGTCGATTATCGTTCTCGCCGTCTGTTGATGGACGAAGCTGATGCAAGACTTCGCGCCGCCAAACTCGGCTACCTGCCCACGCTTGCACTCAGTCCTGCCTCTGTAGGTGTTTCGGGTACGGTTACTCCGGGCAGCGGCGCATCAGGGGCAGTACTTGCTTATCAGGTACCGCTGTCGCTCAACTGGGGCGGAGAAGGTTTTGGTACCATTACTAACCGCAAACGGCAGGCTCAGGTTCTGCGCGAGCAAGCGGAGGATAACCTCGCTGCGGCTCACGCCAACCTCGTGGCTACTGTGGCGAGGGTATATACTCAACTCCAGCTTCTTGACTACCAAGCCGGTATTATCGACTCTACCGAACAGATATGGCAGCGCGTACTGGAGGTGCAGCGCGTTTTGGTAAAGAACGGTCATGCCTATTCGCCATCCGTAGGGCAGATGGAAGCCTCGCTTATCAACGTGCAGATACAGCGCAAGCAACTGCTTGAACAGATACATACGTTAGAACTGACCCTGTGCCGCCTTATGAACGAAGAGCCGCACGACATAGCCCGCTCGCCGTGGACGAGTTATGCTCTTGAGAAGATGGCATTTGAGCCTATACCTGCCGCCCTTTTGAGCAACCGTGCCGATGTGAGGGCTGCAGAACGCAATGTGGCAGCGGCTTTCTATCAGACTAATATGGCAAAGGCTGCTTTCTGCCCGGCTCTGTCTCTGTCCGGACTGATAGGCTGGACCAACGGCGGCGGTGTCGTCCTCAATCCCGGACAACTGCTGATGAACGCTGTCGTAGGGCTGGCACAACCTATCTTCTCCGGCGGCAAGCTGACGGCAAACCTCAAAATAGCCAAACTTGAACAAGAAGAGGCTGCCAATCGCTACGTAGAGACAATGCTCCGAGCCGGCAGCGAGGTCAACGATGCTATCTACCGCTGTCAAATAGCGCAAGAGCAGGACGACCTCTATCGCCGTCTGCTTACCACCCAAAACGAAGCATACAACGGCACTTGCGAACTGATGAAAAAAGGCAAGGCATCGTATATAGAAGTGCTTATAGCGCAAGAAAACTACCTCAAAGCACAACTTGCAGATGCTACCAACAGATATAATGGTATGATAAGCCTTATTGACCTCTATATCGCACTCGGCGGCGGAACAAAATAAACTAAATAAAATGAATAATGTGAAAAGGATATATTTGTACATTCTATTTGCAGTCTTTGCCGCCCCGTTGATGGCGCAGCAAGATCATATAGGCGACGGTCTGATGTCTGTTGCCTCTATCGCAGGCGAGACTAAAACAGCCGACTCTCCGCAAGACAGCGTTCAGCCCGCCACCGTACAGAGCCTTCCCTTATGGAAACAGAAACTCTACTACGGCTATAATTTTGATATCTATTACCACGGCGATACCCGCTCCATACGCAAGGAGAACGGCTGGTCTGTATCCCTGACCCCCGAATTGGGTTGGCGTCTGAACGAGCGTACACATATAGGTTTGCGTATAGGCGGTACATATTCCAACACAGCCACCAACTACTCGCTAGCCGTACTTGACACCACTTTCTCCAAAGACCTTCGTATTCAGTCAGGTTCGTGGGAAGTTACGCCATACGCGCGTTACAGACTGAAAACGCTTTTTAACGGCAAAGTGGGCGTGTGGCTTGAAGCACACCTATATGCAGGTATGGAGTTTCCGCGCGTAACGGACGGAGACGTGAAGGGTACTGACTACGATGGCTTGAAGCACAGCGTTACCTATGGCGTGCAACTCTCGCCGGTGATAACCTATCAGTTTAACCGCAAAAGCACCTTCCAGATATTCTTCTCTATACTCAGCCTCGGCTACAGCGGTACCACTTTCTGCTATTCCGATCCCCAATTAGGGAAATACAACGAACATACCAACGATGTTATTATCTTCTCCGGTAAATTGCGCAATCTGATTGCTAATCAGTTTACCCCGGGACTTTACGGTCTTAAATTCGGTGTGCAGAAAAGTTTTTAAGTGATGAAGAGGTCTCTGTTTTGGAAGGTACCGCTGATATTTACGGGAGTGATTATAGGGTTTGCGCTGTTGTTGGTGGCTGCCGTGGCGTGTGTCGTCTATTTGCCGTCAGCGCGCTTGTCGGTGCAGGAGAAAGGCATTGCAATAGCAAACGAAAAAACCGACTGGGACATAGACCTCGGTCGTCTCTATCTCTCGCCTTTCCACCATTCGCCTATGCTGCTATATCGTGCATATAAAGGCGAAGAGCAGTTACCTGTGCATATTGAGATAGACAGCCTTTTTGTCGGGCATCGCGGGCAAGATACACTGCTCTATGTGCAAGCCTTGCGCCTTAAAGCACTGCTACCCAAAGTAGAGAACAAAAATATCCCGGGCGACCTGCTCTCCAATCCTATTGCCGTAGAACAACTCCTTTTAGAGCGCACTGTTTTCCATTCAGACAGCCTTATCCGTGCCGTTGGTATAGATGCCATTGTGAAGAGCCTGAACGTCAGCAGTCCGGCTCTCAATATCTCCAAAGGGGAGTTTCCCCTCCAAGGTCTTAGGCTTAGCGGAGCCGACATCGCCATCGCTCTTCGTCCTACACAGCCCGACACTACCGAACAGGACACAACGCCTACACGGATGAAGTTTATCATTCCCGATGGCGAACTCAAAGATGTGCATTTTGCTCTTGCTCCTACGGGGATTGATGTCAAAACCGGCTCTTTGGCTGTTAATACGACCGTGGATGTCGGTGGCAGCCTATATGATGTCCGACGGATTGATGCAGGGAATTTCACTTTTTCCAAAGGCACTCTCTGCCTGCCGTTTGACACTATCTACGGCGATGCCTGTGTCGATCTCGCTCATTCGCTTATTACATCGCAAGGTCTGCATGCCCGTTCCGATTCGTTGGGAGCGACAGCCGACATAAGAGCCACTTCGCTCAATCTTGAGACGATGCGCGTAGATGTCGTTGCCGATGCCGACTTTCGCGGAAGCAAAGCGCGTGCAAGAGGATACTACGATATTGACGATGAGAAATACGACATGGACGTTGATATAGAGCGTGTTAACCTCGCTCCGTTCCTCAAAGACGAAAAACGCGTGGTCGTGGCAGGTAAGGTGAGAGCAAAGGGTAGGGGACTGACTCCGCAATCGTATGCTATGAATAGCAGGCTCTTGCTTGACCTCACCGATTGTATTTACGATGATATAAATGTTTCGGGTATCCGTCTTGATGCTGACGTAAGGAACAAAACCATAGACGGTACGCTGCATCTGCCGGTCGCTATAAACCAAACAGATATGCGGGTGAAAGCGCAGACCGAACATCGTTTCACCGTGTCCGACTTTATGAAGCCCGAGCACATTCAAGCCGACTATCATACGCGTATGAGCCATATCCGCGCACATGTGGCAGGTGAGGATTTCCGCGCCGAACAACTCCGTCTTGATTTTACCACCGACACCACCACCTCGCTCAGTCTGACAACTGACGGTCTGAATGTTGACTTGACAAGTCCTTTGCACGCGCTGACTTTGGTTGAGCGCATTCAGCCGCTGCTTAATATTGTAATCGACACGGCTGTCATCCGTTCTATCACCTCGCTTTCTAACCTCACCGTGTTAGACACGCTCCGCGAGGTAATCCCGCCTATGGATATGAAAGTTTTGCTTACCCAAGGCAGTCCCGCTCAACATATAATAGAGCGCACCGGGCTTGACCTGAACCGTCTGTCTCTCGCTCTCCGTTCCGACAGCATTCAGACCATCCTTTCTGCAGATGCTTCCATCCCTGTCATCGAACACCCGGAAGACAGCACAGCCCTGCGCCTGCCCGCTGCAAAGGCGGCAATGAACATCAAGATGACCGACCGGCAAACCGCTCTCTCGCTTACAGCGGATACCAAGATTACCGATGGAGCGATGTCGGTTAGAGGTCTGAAGACCGATGCTGCCTTGCGCCTTGACTTGCAGCGGGTAAACAACGAACTGAACGGAACGGGATATCTTGCGCTTGACAATACCGAATATGGCACCACCACTCTCGGCAACCGCCGTATTGATATAAATATCTCTCCTTCACGCCGTTATGCCAACTCCATTCAAGCAGATGTCAGTTTGGACGACATGCCTCTAAGTATAGTTGATAGTATCATTAGCAATGTAGATATTGACCTCAAAGGTGCCGTGCGAGCCAAAGCCAATGCAGACGGTCTGCCCGCTAATCTCGACCTCTCCGCAGAAGTCCTGCCCCTTGGTGTATCAGCACGCTATAAGCCATACGAGGTGGAACTCTCTTTAGGCGAAACGCCGGTCGTAATGGAGCATAACCGCATTAACCTCAACGGGCTGCCTATCTACGGCGTGGATAGTACATACCTTGCCCTTACAGGCGATTTGGACCTCAATACCAAACTGCTTAATGTTACCTTGCTTGCAGACAGTTTTGCGCCTGTTAAGTTGGTTAAAGACGGACCTATACCTGTCTATGGCGACCTTGCCACCGACATTCGCGGCAAAGTAACCGGCTCGCTTGACAGTATACTTGCAGATGTAGATGTTACCGTCTTGCCCTCTACCGATATTACTTATCCTATAGACAAGAAGAACCTTGCACAAGTTAAACCCCACGGAACGGTCAATGTCAAATATGGTGTGGCAGACGGCAGTCTTAACCTTGGCGGACAGATTAACATAGATGACGGTGTCGTCCGTTTCTCCCCCAAAGCCTATCCTATGATGCCGTTCCAAGTCGATTCGGGCAGCAACGTAACTTTCCATGGTGCTTTAGGTGAGACTCTGCTTGATGTTTCCGCCTCGCAGAAAGTGAAGGCGGATGTGCAGTCCGAAGGAGAAGACAGCCGCCGTGTCGATTTCACCACCGGCGTGAGGGTTAACGGCACTCTCGACTCCATAGGTCTTAACGCCCTTAACTTTTTCCTTGAAGCCCCCAAAGACGAGACTATCACCCGCGAACTGGCATCGCTTGACGAGGAGACACGCGAAGGCTTGGCTGCCACTCTGCTTGCCACGGGTATGTATGTCGGCGAAAGCAACATCGCCGCCCAAAGAGACGACTACGCCCTCTCCTCTATCGTTAACAGCCGTATCAATGCCGCTATGGCAAACTCCAAAATGGGCAAAATAGTGGACATTGACATCAGCAGCGGACAGACACGACATACTACAGGCAGCACCAACGATATGAACATCGCCGTAAGTAAGTCTTTCTTCAAAGATAAACTGCGAGTTACCATAGGCTCGTCTATTTCCGACAATCCCGATGTGAACAATACCACCGGACTGCTTACTAACCTGACAGCCGACTACAAACTCACCTCCGATGGCAATGTGATGCTGCGGCTCTTCTCCCGCCGCGACTATAACAACATCCTCGAAGGCGAACTCTATAAGTCAGGAATTGGAGTCCTCGCTACCAAAGAATGGCGACACCGCGAGTATTTCCGTGGCGACAGTATCACACGCACTCGCGGTTTTTCTGCCGATGCGGGTGTGGCATATCGCTCCAATAACAGCATCGGTCCTGACGTAACACTCAAATATACTACCAAGAACCTGCTCGGGCATGGCGAGTCTGTTACGCTCAAAGGTAATGGAGCCTACTACTGGGCACTGCGCAACCGCCACCCCTCCGACCCGAAAAAGACCGATACCTACAAAATGGGACTTAACGCCTCACTCGTCTTCCCTTACCTCCACTGGGGCGGAAACCCCGATGCCGCGACCGGCAGACCCGACGGTGATACGCGATATATGCTTGGCTACCAGTATGAAAACATCGCAGGCGGCTATGGCATACACAAGATGTCAGGCTCGTTCACCTATTTTATCCGCTCCTCACAGTATATCACCCACGCTTTCACGCCTTTCTCCCTCTCCGTAGTCCGTATGAAAGCCGAGGCGGAGAACCTGCTCGACAAAGCCGCCGAGTACCCCCAACTTATCAAAGTGCTTGCAAGCGATGAACTCTCACCATCTATCGGATATACCTTTACCTACAACGACTACCGCTCCGAGCGGCACGTCAATACTATGCTCGACCTCACCTTCAAAGAGTCGGGCAACCTGCTTAATGCACTTTATTGCGCTTTCGGATACAAATGGAACGACCTTTCCAAACCGCTCGGCAAACAATCTTTCAACCAGTATGTCAAACTCTCTGCCGAACTGCGCAACAAGTTCAATCTGCCGTTAGACGTAAGTATAGCCACACGACTTTTTGTCGGCTCTAATATACCCCTCGGTAATTCGGCTTTTGCCCCTCTCTCGGAGGCATTCTATGCAGGCGGTCCTAACTCGCTGCGTGCCTCCTCGCCTTATGCCTACGGTCCCGGAAATTTCTATTCGGCTAAATATAATCAAAACTTCTTCCACGCCGGAGATGTCAAACTTGAAGCCAACCTCGAACTGCGTTTTCCCATCGTCTGGAAACTCTACGGTGCCGCCTTCGTCGATGCCGGAAATGTGTGGAACTGGTACTCCGCCGCTGACCTCTTTACGGCTGCCGGATATGCCGACTACCTCACCCGTCTCGAAATCCCCACCGACCTTAAAGATGGCGTATACGGCAACTCGGATTTCGCACGACAGATAGCACTCGGTACGGGTGCCGGACTCAGACTTGATATAGAAGGACTTGTCGTCCGCCTTGACCTCGGTGTAGGTATTCACGCTCCCTATCAGACCTATAAGTATGACAAAGAGGGCAAACCCGACAAATCCAAACCTATTACCACCTACTATAATATCCCCTCCGCACTTGATGCCCTCCGCCTTAACTTCGGCATAGGCTACCCGTTCTGATTTTCTGCAAAATAAGACGTATAGTATTATTAGTGCTTCCACGAGCCGATACCATCAGATAAAAAAAGCATAAGTATGAACAATAGAACCCTTATCTCCGTTATCATCCCGTCATACAACCGTGCCGATACAGTGGGAGAGACGATAGAAAGCATCCTCGCGCAGAAAGTGGATGCGGACATTGAGATTGTCATCGGCGACGATTGCTCCACCGACAACACTCGTTAGGTGTTGGAGCAATATCGCCGGCAGCACCCCGACATCATCCGACTCTTCCTGCGTGAAAAGAACATGGGATTGGGTGCCAACTGGGCGCAATGTGTCAAAGATTGTCGCGGTGAGTTTATCTGCAACTGTGACAATGACGACTATTGGCACAATCCCGACAAACTGCAACTGCAGTTGGACTATATGCGCACGCATCCTAACTGTAACATCCTCATCACCAACCATCGCACCCACAATCGCTCTACAGGTGAGATACAAGAGTGCACAGTGGAGATTGACCATACTGATATTCAGGAATATATGTATAGCGGGTGTCATTTCTGTAATGCCACCATTATGTATCGTGCTGATTTTATGAAAGCACATCTTGAATGTCAATGGGCGTTTGTGTGCCAAGGCGTTTGACCTCGGGCAGTTTGAAACGGCTCAAATGTATGGCAAACACTGCACCGGCATCAGTTCTTTCAAACGCCTCTGCTCACAGCACAGATGGCTATTCTTCCTTTTTTGCAAGTTGCGTTCGTGGAAAAGAAGGCATTAGAAAGGGCAGATATGAAATGATTTTCCCCCGCAGCACAATGCTGCGGGGGAAAATCTATACATTTAGCATTTTGGTATGTATCGCAAATAATTTAGCAAATACTGCTTTAAGTGAACATCATCTTTTCTCTGTCTGCTTCGAGGTGTGTCTTTATGCGTTTGCGCCCTCTTTTCCACATACGGTAGCAGAAAATATAGAAAACGATAAGAATGACGCCTGCAAGTACATCACTCACATTTCCCATAAAGAGCAAACCGTCATAAACGGTATGTAGCATGACGGGTACCCATAGTATGCGTACACGGTTGTGCCAGTTGTCCTCACCGAAAGCCACAAGAGAATAGAAATATCCCATAGCCACGGCAAAGAAGAAATGTGCGGGTACGGCAAAGATGGCTCTTCCGACAGCCACTGATTTCCAGTCTGCGAGGTCAGCAAACAAGTATTCTATGTTCTCCGTTACGGCAAAGCCAAGACCTACGCAAGCGGCATAGACGATGCCGTCAAATCGCTCGTCAAAATACTTGTTTCTTCTCAGCAGCAGCCACAACATCAGCAGTTTGGCACACTCTTCCGGCACTGCCGCTCCGGCAAATGCTTTCCATATCGCCCCTATGTATGTCTGCGGCTCGTTTGCCACAATGCCCAAAGTGGACAGAGTGAGTTCGACTGCTATAGCGATAAAAGTGGACAGGAAACCATAGAAAACGCCTTTGAGCAGTTGGCTCAAAGGCTCGCGTTGATACTTATCTTTAATGTAAATATAAGTAAACAGCACTAATGCAGGCAGTATGGCTGCGGCAAAGACAATGTAAGGATTAGCCTCTTCCATTGCTTATCTTATTTTCTTATAGCCGTATTGTGCTCGACTGCCGAGTTGCTCTTCGATGCGGAGCAGTTGGTTATATTTCGCCATACGGTCGGTGCGGCTGAGCGAACCGGTCTTTATCTGACCGCTGTTGGTAGCCACTGCGATGTCGGCAATAGTGGTGTCCTCGGTCTCGCCTGAACGGTGAGAGGTAACGGTGGTATAGCCATGGCGGTGAGCCATCTCGATAGCATCAAGAGTCTCGGTGAGCGAACCTATCTGATTGACTTTGATAAGGATAGAGTTGGCAGCACCCATCTGAATACCTTTCTCAAGGAACTTGACGTTGGTAACGAACAAGTCATCACCTACGAGTTGGCAGCGGTCGCCGATACGTTTGGTGAGCAGTACCCAGTTGTCCCAGTCGTTCTCGTCCAGTCCGTCTTCGATGCTGTCGATAGGATACTTGGTAATCAGTTCCTCAAGGTAGTCAATCTGCTCAGCGGCGGTAAGGCGTTTGCCATTGGGGTCTTTCTTCTTGCCGTCTTTGAGTTGGCGATAGTCGTAGTACCATTCGCCGTTCTCTTGCACTGCAAACTCGCTGGCTGCACAGTCCATAGCAATGCGTACATCCTTGCCGGGTTCGTAACCGGCATCGCGGATAGCCTGCATAATGCTTTCAAGAGCATCTTCAATACCGTTGAGAGCAGGAGCAAAACCGCCTTCGTCACCTACGGCAGTACTCAGTCCGCGTTTTTTAAGCAGTTTGGCAAGGGCGTGGAACACCTCGGCACCCATGCGTATAGCCTCGCGCTCTGTGGGAGCACCTACGGGACGAATCATAAACTCTTGGAAAGCAATAGGAGCATCGCTGTGTGCGCCGCCGTTGATGATGTTCATCATCGGTACGGGCAGTACGTGTCCGTTAGCACCGCCTATATAGCGGTAGAGGGGCAACTCAAGGTATGCTGCTGCGGCGTGTGCCACTGCCAGACTAACGCCGAGGATGGCGTTGGCTCCGAGTTTGGACTTGGTGGGAGTGCCGTCAAGTTCAAGCATATGCTCGTCAATAGCGCGCTGCTCGAGTGCACTGTAGCCGATAAGTTCGGGAGCGATAATCTCATTTACGTTTTCCACTGCTTTTAGAACACCTTTGCCAAGATAGCGACCTTTGTCACCATCGCGGAGTTCGAGAGCCTCATTTTCGCCTGTAGAAGCACCTGACGGAACGCTTGCGCGACCTACTATGCCGCTTTCGAGAGTAACTTCAACTTCTACGGTAGGATTGCCGCGTGAATCAAGAATCTCACGCGCGTGTACATTTTCAATAAACATAATTGATACAAATTTTTAACTAAATAATTATTATTGTGTGTAATAAATCGTGCAAAGGTACGGAGTTTTGCTGTAGTTGACAAATTTTTCGGGCAAATGTTAAGTTTGTGTTACAAAAAACGCTACGGTTGTATCACCCTATTGCCGAGAGCTTGTGCTATTTGCGAGCGCACAGCCTGCAGTTCGGGCTGGCGCGAAAGCAAGCTGCGTATTTGCTCCCAGTTGTTGTCGGCTTGGGCTTGCTTGAGGAGAGTCTGCATCTCTTCAAGTTGCTCATTGATAATAGTGTATTTGATTTCCATCAGCAGTTGCTGCGTAATCTGCGGCAGGATGTCGGCATCTGTCTGCGGCTTCACCTCCTGCGTTACGTTTTCCGAAATGGACTGATGCGAGAAAATGCGGCTCAGAGGGTAGGGGTCGGTTACGAGCGATGTGGCGAGGGTGATAATACGATTATCATCGCAGTGGAGAAAATAATCCTCCGCCTTAAAGTTTTCGTCTTTGTAGTGTGTGAGATACTCGTCTATGATAGTCTTATGCAGTTCTATACGCGGCTCTATGTTGTCCTCGTGTAGGCAGGCAATGATAAACTCGCCGCACTGCACAGGCTCGTCGTTCTCATTTACGAAGACGACCTGCTCGCCGTAGCGGATAATCAACTGTATGAGATTCTGCATATTATGGTTGAAGACTATGGTCTTGCTCTCTATGCGTATCTCTCTCTCCTCATTCTTTGTCTGCTGTGTTTCGCTGTTAGGGCGTTTGTTGAGGCTCTCGCTTTTTTGTTTGTTTCTGCTCGTTGCCACTTCGCGGGAGAGAATCTCTTCCGGCGTGGAAAGCATTTCGGCGCAGTCTTTTATATAAACCTGCCTTGTTATCGCATCGGGAATAGCGGCAATGGACTGAACGACAGAGCGTATCAGTTCGCTTCTTTTGAGCGGGTCATTGCCCGACTCTTCGCTGAGCAGTTGTGTCTTAAAACTGATAAAATCCGACTCATGAGTTTTTATATAATCCACTACCTCGTTGGCATTGTGGCTGCGGGCAAAGGAGTCGGGGTCTTCGCCTTCCGGCAGCAAGACTATCTTCACGTTGATACCTTCCTCAAGCACCATATCTATGCCTCTCAGTGCGGCTTTGATACCGGCTTTGTCGCCATCGTAAAGTATGGTGATATTGGATGTAAAGCGATGTATGAGTTGTATCTGCGGTTTGGTGAGTGAGGTGCCGCCGCTGGACACCACGTTCTCTATACCTGCTTGGTGCATAGAGATGACATCCATCTGCCCTTCTACGAGATAGCAACTGTTCAGGCGTGATATATGCTGCTTGGCTTGGAGCAGTCCGTATAGTTCGTTATGCTTCTCAAAGAGCGGTGAGGTAGGCGAGTTGACGTATTTGCCCACTTTGTCGTTGCTCTTCATTATACGTCCGGCAAAGCCTACCACTTTGCCCGAACGGGAGAAAAACGGAAAGATGACCCGCGAGTGGAATCGGTCGTAAAGACGCCCGTCTTCGGTCTTGATACACAGACCCGTACCTATATACGGAGCGTTCTGGGAGTCGTTGGTAAGGTATTTGTCGCTGTATCCTTTCTGTTTGGCTGCCACGGAGAAAAGACTCTTGTCGGGCGAGTAGCCAATATGGAAGCGGCGAATCATATCGTCTCTTAATCCTCTCTGTCTGAGGTAACTAAGTCCTATGGCACGACCCTCTTCCGTGTTCCACAATTGGTCCTCAAACCATTGGCAGGCAAACTCATTGACAACGAACATCGACTCCCTGTCGTCCTGCCTCTGCTGTTCTTCGGCGGTCAGTTCGCGCTCCTCTATTTCGATATGGTACTTTTTTGCTAATAGCCGCAGTGCCTCAACGTATGAGCACTGCTCTATCTCCATTATGAACGACACCGCCTGTCCCGACTTGCCGCAACCGAAACATTTGTATATGCCCTTTGCCGGACTGACGGTAAAACTGCCGGTCTTCTCGTCGTGGAAGGGACATAAACCTATCAGGTTGGCTCCTCTGCGCTTGAGCGACACATAATCGCCCACCACCTCTTCTATTCTGGTGGCGGAGAATATACGATCAATAGTGTCGCGCGGTATCATAAGTGAAGAGACTTATTTCTTTGACTGCAAAAAGAAGTAGCCCACGCGTATGCTCCATTGGTCAAGTCTGCCGCGTGTGAGCCTGTCGTCCGAGTATCCGTAGTCGGAGAAAGCCTGTTGGTTGTATGGATTGATAAGTCCGAAGTCGTAACCGCCTCTGACAAAATAGCGTTTATACTGAAAACCTGCGCCTATACCCCAAGTTACGTTTAGTCGCCTTACGCGCCCGGCTATCTGTCCGGCATACGAATCAACGGTAGTGTTGGGGCGGTCGGGAATAGGGTGATTGAGAGTTTGGCGGCGGAAGATGCCGTCTTCTGTCAGGCGGTAGTCATCTCCGCTCTTGATGTCTATGATACACTGAATAGTAGGTCCCGTATATAGCAACAGATAAGTCTCTTTGGCTATCTCAAACTTATATTGCCAGTCCACAAACACCTCTGCCTGATGGTAGATTGTTTTAGTGCGGTATTCGTATGCCGGTGTGAGGATATTGGCATTGCCGTCGGCATCATAGCCGTAGTCCTGCCATCGTGACTGCTGTATGCCGAAGGTGTAGTTCGCGCCCATAGCATATCCGAAACCGTGTATGAGGGTAGCATCGTATATGAAGCCCGCCTTCAGTCCGTTAAGCACCGTCTTGTCAAGCTTGCTCTTGTTCTCATTGATACTTTCGGGAGCATTGAGCCGGAAAACGGGTTCGGCAAAACCTACCTGAAGTCCAAGCGAGTGGTTGCTCTCTTGGGCTGAAACCATAGCACCTGTCATAAGGCTGTAAACTATGATAATACAGAATATAAAACGATTGTATTTCATTGCTTATTTGCGTTTTTTGTTTCTTTTAGTCTTGTGTTCGTGATGATTATGCTCATCGTGTTTTTCCTCAACCTGTTCATCTTTGGCTTACGCTGCTTACTGCTGTGGCTGTACTGACGGTGCGGTCAGGTCGGCTGAACAGGTCTTCTATTGATTTTGGGCGTTCCGTTTCTCCCCAGACAAAGCCTTTGAGCAAACTCTCGTCTTTGCTAATCTGATCAAGTGGGTACATAGTGCCGGTAGTAGCGGTGGTGAAAAGAATATGGTGTATCTTGCGATCCTCTATATATATCTGCACTTTAGCACTTTGAGTCTTGTTTACTCCCACTATATCGTCATCCTCATCGCGCGGATAGAACACGGTCTGCGCACTTACGTTGGCATCTATTTGTCTGAGTTCTCCGTCTTTTATATATGCAAAAAACTCCTTTCCCGTCAGTTGGTCGTAGTATTCTTGTGTCTCCTGCTTGACAAAGAATACATTACCTGTTCCGTATGCGTGGTCAACCTCTCCGTTTACTATATAAACTACTATGCTGTCGGCTGACACCTGCTGGTCTTCGTTCCATACCATAGGTGCGCGGTGCAGAATAAGCAAAGAATCTAATGTGTTGAAACTGACGGAGTCGCATATCAACTGATATTCATCCGACCAGCCTCTTACATTGTGGTAAGCACGCAGAAGTTGAAAAACAGTGTCGGTGCAAGTGGTGTCTGTACAGGGCAGTTCGGCAAAAAACAGCGTATCGGCGTGCAAGTAGTGTCTGTTCTCTTCGTCCTGCCACTCCTCCACCAATGCCCTGTCTGTGGTATATCCGTATTTGTCTTTTTCCCATAGTTCACACTTGTTGCCGTATATGCTGATGTGCCTTGTCGTGTCGTTCACTTTGATGTTGTTCCTCAACCGACCATATCCGTTGAGATGGTCGTAGTAGATACTATCGCTTGTAAGATACTTACCGTCAGTATGGTGTATCTCACTACGGTTAAGAAGCATTGCTTGGTCGTCAGTTGTATTGTACCACCCGTTTGAAGACACGATGTGGGTCTTGTCTTCGTAATATATATCGGTCGGACTGACAATCTGTGCAATAGTAGTCTTTGTGTTGTATATGAGAGTGTCAGATGTTAGGCGGAAGTTTTCATTATTCAGCGAAACATTCTTCCTGAAAAAAGCGGTAGAGGTGGGAGGATTATATTCCCCCCATACAGATTCGAGTGTGTTGAGACTGTCGCGTATAGTGCCGCCCGTGAAGTAATAGGCTTTGTCTGCTATGCGGTCGTAGTTGAGTGAGTCGGTGGTAAGTACGGTTGTGCGGTGTATGAGCCTGACGTTGCGGCATAGACGTGCCAACTTGCTGTTTCCGTTGTAATATAGTCTGTCGCCGAAACCGCTGAGTGTGTCTCCCTGCTCAAAACGCACTCTGCCAAAGGCAGTTACGGAATTTGTGCTTTCGTAGTAATATGCCGAATCGCAGTACATCAGAGCATCCTCATGTCTGAAACGGACATTGCCTTTCAGTATCTGCGCATCAGGCAGCCGTTTCTCGTCAAATGACAAAGTCTCTGAATGTTCGAGAAAAACACGTGTCTCGCCTTGTAATGCAGCAGGCAGCAAAAGTAGACAAAATATGTAAGACCTGATTTTGTGCATTATGTAAGTCTTAACGTTTTAATGCAACCACCCGGGATATTGAAAATCACAACCTTTCCATCTGTCGGAGATGTGTATATACGTCTCTTTCTGCTTATTGCGAATCCAAGTCTGTATGTACTCCGCGCTCAACTTCTGTTCAAGCATACCGCGTATCACTTGGAAGTCTTCCGGCAGTTGCGCGCGGTGAATATCGCTCTTCTTTTTGAGTTTGACAATCACGCACATCTCTTTGTTGCGGCTCTGATCCATCATCAGGAACGGTGCGGAAATCTCACCCTCCTGCATATTGTAAATCTGCTTGGCTATCTCCGGCGGAAGGTCTTGGTACTCAAACTTCGAAGAGCCTGTGTTCGGGTTCATCATCAATCCGCCGTTCATAGCCGTGTTCTTGTCTTGTGAAAGCAAAGACACAGCGTGTTCGAAAGTGAGACTGTCAAGTCGTATGAGTGTGGCTATTGAATCCAATTTTTCAAGTGCTGTCGCTTTGTCGGCTGCAGATACGCGCGGACGAAGCAATATGTGGCGGCAGTTGATGCGCTCTCCACGCTTTTCTATAAGTTGAATAATATGATAGCCATACTCTGTCTCTACTATGCGTGACACCTTTTTCGGATCCGTCAAGTTGAAAGCCACATCCGCAAAGGCTGACACTAATTGTCCCCGCCCTACAAGACCTATCTCGCCGCCTTTCTTCGCGCTCTCCGTGTCTTCTGAGTATAACCTTGCAAGCATAGCGAAATCCGCTGTCCCATTGTTTACACGCTCTGTGTATTCGCGAAGGCGCGATTTAATTCGTTCCGTTTCCTCTCGTGGCACAGGAGGCTCGAAACTCAAAATCTGTACTTCTACTTGTGCCGGTATGACAGGTACCGAATCCTGCGGCAGTTGTTGATAATAACGCCTTATTTCTGCCGGTGTAGGTTTGATGTGCTCTGTCAGTTTTGCCTGCAACTGCTGTATAATCATCTGATTACGAACAGTAGTCATAAGTTCCTCTCTTATCTCGCTGCTCGTCTTGCGGAAATACTCCTCCATCTTCTCCTTTGAGCCGATTTGCGAAAGATAGTAGTTGATACGCATATCCACCTGATGGCTGACAGTTGTCTCATTCACAACTATGGAGTCCAACTCTGCCTGGTGGAGAAAAAGTTTCTGTATCGCAATCTGTTCTGGAATAACGCAATAGGGGTCTCCTTCAATTCGCTGACCCTCATATTGGGCACGCAACCGTTCCTCCTCTACCTCGCTCAGTAGTATTGCTTCATCCCCTACCACCCATATCACCTCGTCTATCACATTGTCAGCAATAGCAGAGGTGTAACAGATGAGAGTTAATAACAGTATGGCTTTTTTTAGTAATTTCATATTCGTGGCTTGTTTATCGATGGTAAATTTTTATTTTATTGTGTCTTACGGCTTCTTGGTAGGTCTTTTCCCGTTCGGCGTGAAGAATGTCGGTTTGTTTTTGTGTCATAAGCAGTCTTCCGATTTCGTCTTTTGCTAATTCCAAAGGCATTATATCTCCCGTAAAACGTTTGTCAGTTACTTGCAAAAGATAGACCGAAGTTGAATCTTGTGTTTCTATAAGCGACTGACGACGAAGTTGTTGCTGCAGATTGTCAGTTTCTATAGGAAGGCGTATTATTACTTGGTTGGCTGTGCGCCATTCCGACAAAAACAATTCATATCCCTTGCCGTATTGATACATATACTTCTCTATGTTCTCCAAATCCTCTTCGTCCGGACTCTGTAACCATTTTTTCAGTTTATCCTGCTTGGGAGTGCCTATAGGATATACAAGCAAAATACCCTTCAGTATAGTTTCATTAAGTATAAACCTGTCAGTATGTGCGTTATAAAACTCCTCTATAACGCTGTCAGGTATGTGATGTTGAATGTTTTGAGCCACCAGACGTTGCTCGTATTCCTGTAAATAAAGATTGCGCCTATATGCTTCAACCATCTCGTCAAGTTCACTTGACTTCTGCTTGACGGCTTCATCATATATCAAAGCATCTGTTGCCCACTGCTTGATATATGCATCGGCAACAGATATGCTGTCTATAGAATCCAAACCCGCCGTTATACCGTCTAATTGTGAGAAACTCAAGGTCTTTCCTGCCACTTCTGCTGCTATGCCTTCATTATGCTTATGCCGGAAATAACTGCAAGATGAGAGAAGTGTTATTAAAAAAAGAGTATATACAAACTGCCCTTTGGTATATATGAACTGTCTTTTGTACTTTGATTTTGAATTGTTTGTCATAAACAATGCTCTATAACTTTTATAAACGCCGCAAAGTTACGCTATTTTTCCCAAATAGCCAAAAAATCAACCCACTTTGTTAATAAAGCATTCCCAAAATAGCAAATTATTTCCATCTTACAAGTTTGTATAGCCGACTTCCGCCTATCGTGCGCTCACATTTAAGCCCTTCTCTTGGAAATAGCGGCGACTTTACTCCGCTACCTATACGCTTGTTTGCTACCTCTATATGTGCTTCATCCCACAATCCGCTTTCAATCACGTGATTAAGTAAGCATCTGCCGCCTTCTATCAGTACGGAGTGAATCCCTTTGTCTGCAAGATCATTGAGAATGAAACGTATATCTGTGTTGTCTTTATATACTATAGTTTGCGCATCTTGTGTGAAAACCTTATAGTCTTCGGGAATGAGTCCCTTTCTATCTAACACTATCCTTATCGGATTTCTTCCGCTCCAGCGCGTAACTCGGAGCGACGGGTTGTCAAGCAATGCAGTGCGTGTACCGACCATTATTGACATGTTTTCGGCGCGCATCTTGTGAACCAACTGCTTTGTTATCTGATTTGAAATGACGAGTTGCCTGCCTATTTCATTCTTATTTTTCATATCTCGCTCATAGTCGATGTATCCATCAGCCGTTTCTGCCCATTTGAGTATGACATACGGCCGTTTTTTCTCTTGCAGACAGAGAAAACGCCTGTTCAGCATCCGACATTCCTTTTCCAATATGCCAGTTTCTACTTCTATCCCCGCATCCCTTAATATCTTTATACCTTTTCCTGCCACTAAAGGATTCGGGTCTTTCATTCCTACTACAACTCTTCTTATCCCTTTGCTTACAATGAGGCCTGCGCATGGGGGAGTCTTGCCGTAATGGCTGCAAGGCTCAAGCGAAACATATAACGTGCAGCGGCTGAAATCTTTATACCCCCGCCTTTCTGCTTCTCTTATACAGTTCACCTCAGCGTGGCTCTCTCCAAAACGTTGGTGCCAACCCTCTCCGATAATAAATGTCTGTTGGTTGCCTGTCTCGTCTGATGTTGTCATCACAAGAACAGCACCTACCATTGGGTTAGGAGCCACGTAATACTCACCTTTTTTCGCCAACTGAAGGCAACGAAACATATACTTGCAGTCTTCCTTTTGCATATAATTTTGTGTATTTTTTTTGCTGCAAAGGTAAGGATATTGCATAAATTTTACAAATATCTCACCCCATATATGAGATTTTTACCCCTAAATAGGCAATTTTGTAACACTTAACCAAAGTATCTCACTTGTATTTTTTCTCCACGGCAGAAGACTATACCTTTGCAGCAAAATTAAAACAAAATCAATAATGAAACACTATTTTTCTTACATTCAAGAGTCGGTCAAAAACAATTGGAACGGAGCAGCTGTAAGTGATTTTGAAGGTAGCGTGTCATATACGTACGGACAGATGGCGCAAAAGATTGCATGGATGTCAATCTTGTTTGAGAAATTAGGCTTTCACGCAGGCGATAAGATAGCAATATGCGGGCGTAATTCATCAAATTGGGGCGTGGCTTATCTCTCTATTGCAGCGGCACGCGGTGTGGTAGTCAGTATTCTGCCAGAGTTTACAAGCGAAAGCATACACGAACTTGTCAACCACTCTGAATCGCGACTGATGTTCGTCGGCTCATGGGTAAAAGGACGTATCGACTTCTCGAAAATGCCCAATGTTGAGGCATTCATATCTATAGATGATTTTTCATTACTCAAAGCCAATACCGAAGTAAGCGCGGCAGATATAGATGAGCTGTTTGCTAAGCGTTTCCCCAAAGGGTTCTCTATTTCCGATATACACTATCCCGTAGATAATATGGACGAACTTGCACTAATCAACTATACGTCAGGTTCCACCGGTTCGCCCAAGGGAGTTATGGTAACACATGCTAATCTCTCTACAAATGTCATCTTCGGACAGACGGAGATACCTAACGGTCCGTCAGATACGGTAGTGTCGATGCTCCCGCTCGCTCACATGTTCGGACTGATGTTTGAGTTCCTTTACCAGATGGCAGGAGGTACGCACGTGTTCTTTATCACAAAGAGCCTCACACCTTCCCTTCTTATGAAAGCCTTTGCGGAGGTACACCCCTATATGATACTGACAGTCCCATTGGTAGTAGAAAAAATATTCAAGTCAAGCATCTTCCCGGTTATCAATAAGCCGCTTATAAAAGTACTATGGAATACTCCTGTCATAAATAAGGCTGTGCGCAAACAGGTACATCAAAAACTGATGAATGCCTTTGGCGGCAAACTCAAGTATCTCATCATAGGCGGTGCTGCGCTAAACAAAGACGTGGACAAATGCCTGCACCAAATCCGTTTCCCGTATCTTTGCGGATATGGTATGACAGAATGTGCTCCGTTAATTTGCTATTCGGATTGGCGTACTTTCGTTCCCGGGTCTTGCGGTCGAGTTGTTACGCGTATGGAACTCAAAATAGACAGTGCTAATCCTTATAAAGAAGAAGGCGAGGTACTCGTTAGAGGTGCAGCCGTTATGCGCGGATACTACAAGAATATGCAAGCAACTGACAATATCTTTACCGAAGACGGCTGGATGCGTACAGGCGATATAGGTGTCATAGACAAAAACGGCAACCTTTTCCTGCGCGGCCGCTCCAAGAATATGATTCTCGGCGCAAGCGGACAAAATATTTATCCTGAAGAGATTGAAGATAAACTGAACTCTCTTGCCGGCGTAGTAGAGTCGGTTGTAGTCGATCGAGGCGGCAAACTTGTTGCGCTTGTCTATCCTGAAAACTACACAGCGGCGCGCCGCAGTGAGATAGAAGCATTGATGGCAGATAATCTCATAAAACTGAACGCGCAGATGCCGTCATATTCCAAGGTGAGTGCTATCGAGATTGTCGAAACAGAGTTTGAAAAAACTCCGAAAAAGAGTATAAAAAGATTTATGTATAGTTAGCAATAACCATGCATAAAATTAGTTTTTGTGGTATTTAGTAGCAAGAGGGGTGCAGTGATGCGCTCCTCTTGTGTGTTTGGCTCGGCGGGAATAAAAAAGTGTGCAGAATTTTGCATAATTTCTTGCACGGTCGGAATTTTTGTCGTACCTTTGCAGCCGCAATTGAGGAAAGGCGATTTTCTCTGTTGTTCGATGAGCAGTCTCCCTAGCTCAGTTGGTAGAGCAACTGACTCTTAATCAGTGGGTCGAGGGTTCGAGTCCCTCGGGGGACACATTCCGAATTACCGCTAAACTTAGCGGTAATTGTTTTTTTCGTATCTTACTTTCCGAGTTTAGGCATATATGCACTTTTTTCAAATTGATGACACTCAATGGTCATAAACTCGTCAAAATCCTGAAAATAAGTATAAAATATGAGATTTTTATTGAAATCCTTACATATTTCCGAAAAAAGCAGTACCTTTGCACTCACAAATAGTCTGGCATTGGTTGATTCTTCGTTCATCGTATCTCCCCTCACGCCCGAATTTTCGGATGTGTGGTCGGAGCCGCAGTTATTGTCCGCCAAAGGACATAACGCTATCTATGCCGCTACCCGTTTCGGACGCAAGTACATCCTCAAAGCCTTAGCCGAGCCTTACCGCCAATCCACTCCGCATGTGGAATTGCTTCGCAAAGAGTTCTCTATAGGCGTCAGTTTGGATCATCCCAATATCGTCCGTTTGCTTGATTTCGGGCACATGGATTCCATCGGTTGGTACATTCAAATGGAGTATATCGAAGGCATTACGCTGGAGCAGTTTCTGGAGACCAAACCATCAGCCACCACACGCCGGCATATCCTGTTCCAACTCCTTGACGCGCTTTCTTTTCTACACGAACGCCAGATCATTCACCGCGACATCAAGCCTTCCAATATCCTCATCACCCGCAACGGCTCTGCTGTCAAACTGATTGACTTCGGTGTGTCCGATACGGATGATTATGTCACGTTCAAGCAACCTGCCGGTTCGATGACGTATATCGCGCCGGAGCAGTTGGAGGGTAAAACGATTGACAATCGTGCGGATATATATGCCGTGGGAAAGATCATCGCTCTTCTGTTCCCACACCAATATAAATATATCACTCGCAGATGCACGCGCCCTAATCCTACAAACCGCTATTCTTCATGTGCGCGTGTCGCACGTTCCATAAAAAGAGCCGACCGCCTGCGTATCGGCCTTCCCCTTTTAATCGTCTTTCTGCTTGCCCTCTACGCGGTAACAGACGGTGCCCTTTCTGCGTATCAACGTTCCGAACAAAACCACCTTACACAAGAGCAAATCCTCTCTGCCCATATTGATTCGCTCCGTGCGCAGAATGACGAACGCCAACACTCGCTTGATTCGCTCAACCGTCTCGTAGATTCGCTGGCAGTAAAAGCGAATACGCTTTCTCCGCGTGAGCAAGTACGTCAGCAAGCCGCTGCCATACATATCGCCAGACAAGCAGCTATCCGCAAGGCGGTTAAAAGTGGAGAGTTGAAAACAATGAATGAGGTGCGCGATTACGGTGGAGGCCTGAAGGAGAACTTCGCGAAAACCGAACGCTCTATCAAAGACCCCGTTCTGCATGAGGAGTTTATGCAAGCCTACTTCTCGTACTTCAACTTGAACGATGCGTTTTACGATTCCATTGATAATGTACTAAACAAACTGTATCCCCATGAATAAATCCGCTCCTGAAATCATCCAACTCCGCCAAGATGTGGAAGCACGCGCAGGCATCCATCCTTCTACTCCAGCCGACTTTGAAACCCTCATTGCACTAATATGGAATCAACAGCATGAGTATATCGCACTCAGCACCTTGGAGCGTCTCTGGGGCTATGTAGATGGAGCCAATAACACACGCCGCTCTACATTGAACCTCCTTGCGCAGTTCATCGGCTTTCAAGACTGGGACTCCTATCTGGAGAACCTGCGTAACATCGAAAGAGGCAGCAGCAATCCTTTTATTGGTGAAGGCATCCACACGCAGGATCTGACTCCCGGACAACAAATTGAAGTAACTTGGCTGCCGAATCGCCGATGCGTGTTCCGCTATTTGGGCGATATGCGTTTTGAGGTGGTAGAATCTGACAACTCCAAACTGCAAGTCGGCAGTACTTTTCTCACTACCTTCTTTCTCAAAGGTCAACCGCTTTATATGGATCAACTGACGCAAAGCGGTCAATCTCCCGTTTCCTATGTCGCGGGCAATAACGGCGGCCTGCAATCCGTCACCCTCGTACATAACAAGCATACAGCGAAGCAGATCGTTTGAGCGCAGCGAAATAAGAAGTAATAAGAACTTCTCATATATAAAATAATTGTTGCACCTTTGCAGCGGAATTCAAATAAGGAGTTCCGCTGTATTTTGTATTAATCTTTAAAATCTTTGCAACAATGAAAACTAAAACTTTTATTTGGCTGTGTTTAGCCCTCTTTATTTGCTCCGCTTGTGAGCGTGAAACTATCAAGCCGGATGACCCGACAAAATTCTCATCATCATCCATTGTGGGCATTTGGGCTTGTATTGCGTCCGATAATCTGACTTATGACATATTCACAGGACAACAGAGTTACCATTGGGACTACGATCCCGACGCACAGACATACGATGTGCTGTGGTACTTTGACATCAAAAGCGATTCAAAAGTACAATATGTGAATGGCACGGAAAAAAATAAGGGTGAGTACCGCAAATCGGATGGATATTTACATATTCCGGTTAATTCTGAATGGAGAACCTTGGTGAATGCCAACTATATCTTCGATCAAGAACACCAAGCTATCAGATGTCCCAGCGGAAAGATTATGGGCTTTACCTTAGAATCTACTGCGGAGTTTCTTGGAAGTGATACTATTTTCTATGTAAAAAGAAAAGCGATAGACGAAGCAGTTATCTATGACAATACCGGATATATTAAAAGTCAGTATGTTGTCCGCGTGAAAGGCATCAAGAAAGATTTGTAACAACTCTCTCAGAATTAAGCAGTACATTCCGAATGTATGTAATTCGCGTGCGCGAGAAGCGAAAGTTGGCAAAAATGGAATTTTTCTTCATAAAAATTTGTATATGTTGAAAAAATTTTATACTTTTGCAGACGATTATCAGCGGATAGTCGTTCGCACATGCGAACCATACATATTTTTACTGACGAGTCAATCCGTACATACATAAGTCTGGCAGCTTATAATCATTACGAATAAGATTGGCAATACGTCAGTGCATACTTTGGTATGTACTGCTTTTGCTTTATTATTCGTGGGTTATGCCAGACACCCGTATGTACATAAAGCATAAGCAGTATTTTTTTGTACCTGCTTGTGATAAAATATGATCTTTGAAATATTGGATTACCGTAAATAGAGTATAGAAACTCTCGATTGTGCTTATAAAAAGAGTTTCAAAACTCTAAAAATTCAAAAAAACGAGTTTACAAACTCTTTTCTTGTTAAAATATTTGCGTGTTTCTGCAAAAAGTTGTATATTTGCAGCGTTTTTATGTGCAAAAAGTTTGTGTTTCATAGGAAAATAACGTGCAAAAAGTTAATAAGCAATGCTTAAAAGAAAGATAATAAGCGATTTGGATAGATGGCTGCATGAGCCTTCAAAGAAAGCACTTCTACTAAAGGGAGCTCGTCAAGTAGGGAAAACAACGATTGTTCGGGATTTTGCCAAAAAGAATTATGCACATTTTGTGGAAATTAACTTTGAGAAACTTCCAATGGTCAAACAAGCCTTTGATGGAAATTTAGATGCCGAAACGATTATTTCAAAATTATCCTTAATGGGATTTGGTCCTTTTGTGGAACATCAAACGCTCGTCTTCTTTGACGAGATACAAACCTGTCCAAATGCCAGAACAGCAATCAAGTTCTTGGTGGAAGACGGGAGGTTTGATTATATCGAATCCGGATCTCTTCTTGGCTTGCACTATGCAGATGTCAGTTCTTATCCCGTGGGATTTGAATATAGCGTGAATATGTATCCCTTGGATTTCGAGGAATTTCTTTGGGCAAAGGGTATTGCAGAAAAGGTGGTTGATACAATAAAGACTACTTTTCACAATCGAATGCCCATTGATGATTTCATGCACGAACAACTAAGCAAATACTATCGTGAATATCTGATTGTGGGAGGAATGCCGGAAGTTGTAAATACGTACATACAAAATGCGGACTTCTCCAAAACTCTGCTTGTGCAGCGCAGCATCATAGATAGTTATCGCGACGACATTTCCAAATATGCAGGCCAAGAAAAGGCACGCGCGAAATTGTTTTTCGATGCGATACCATCCGAGTTAAGCAAACAGAAAAAGAGATTTATTATAGCAGATATTGAACAAAAGGCTACTGCGCAGAAATATGAAAATGCTGCGCAATGGTTGATGGATGCGGGGATTGCTTATTTCTCGTACAATACACATAATTTGCTTTTGCCCTTTGAGCAATACGAGAAGCGCAACTTGTATAAAGTGTTCCTGTTAGATACCGGTTTGCTATGTTCCATGTGGCGTGAACCGATTCAATGGCAAGTGCTCAACGGAGAGATTGATATCAATGAAGGAGCGTTAACAGAAAACTTTGTGGCAACAGAATTGGTAAAGAAAGGTTATGTACTGCATTACTACGATCATAAAAGCCGCCAAGAGTTGGATTTCATTGTCGCTCAAAACAATAAGATTAACATTATTGAAGTCAAGTCCGGCAATGATTATAAGCGTCATGCGTCATTGGATGCGGTACTTGAAAACCCCAATCCCACATTGGGAGAATTAATGGTTATATCCAAATTCCCAATGCAGAAAATTGGTGACATTCAATACATCCCATTGTATGCTTTAGGGTGGATATAAATCATATACTTTGTATAATATTGCAAAAAGCGGTAATCCAAAGCGGTTCACCGCTTTTTCGTTTTTTTCAAATAAGCATACAGCGAAGCAGATCGTTTGAGCGCTTTGCGCGAAATAAGAAGTAACAAGAAAAATTCGTCTCAACGAAATAATCGTTTATTTCTTGACACAGGGTTATGCCAGACACCCTGTTTACACGAAAGCAAAAGCAGTATTTTTATAAGCCTCATGTTAATAATATAATATAGAATACTTATGAAAAAGACTTTCTTATTGGCAAATCTAGTGCTCGTAGCATTATGTTTTGCAGGATGTGAATCTCACCACAAGCCAACTGATTTACGTCTGTTTGAACTCAAGGGAGATGTGGCTTCTGTGAGACGGTTTTATACCTCAGATGTCACTTCTACGGGAATAATGCGAAGAAACTCCCACTTCTATGAAGGGGAAAGTCTCAGTTTCAACGAGAGTGGAGAATTGACTCTCTATAATGGAGCAGAACCTATAATCCAACGCAAATCGGGCAATATCGTCGAAATGGAGGTTCCTGGTGCTTTCGGAGGAAATGTATACACCTACACTTGGAGCAAAGAACGTTTGCCAGAAAGAGAAGACTGTTTCCCTGACGAAGGGCTAAACTTTCACACGTTATTCAACTATAGTAGATACGATTCTTGTTCTTTAGAGAGTAAATTGGTTTGTTTGCATGTAGATGAGAACGAAGAAGAACAAAGCGAGTGGACTTATGATGAGCGCATTTGGGATTCTCATGGTAATTGGTTGGTTCGCGTAGCAACAGAAAGAGGTGGCGGATATACGTCTTATACTTTGGAGGAGCGAATTATTACTTATTACACACAAGAAGACAACGAATGGTTGTATGGAACGTGGAAATGTCACACACCTGTCGGCCCTGTTGTTTTACATATTGAAGAAGATGGACGGATGTATAGCAATATGGATCAGCAATTGCATAGTTACTCTATAGATGGTGACAAACTTAAAACCTTCTGTAATGGTGATGTTATGCCTTTCGATATTGACAGGACGAACGAGCGGATCCAGTGCTATGAAGGATTGTGGTTTCGTAAAATATATTGATACACTATGAAGTCTAAAATCTTTTGTATATTAATAACGATGATAGCATCGTTGAATATCTACGCATTTGATTATAAAAAAGTAAAAGTCGGGAATATTCACTATGAACTTGACTTGGATTATAAAACCGCAGCCATTATTAATAGCCTTACCGGTAATACTAATCCACGCGCAAGGCAATCATACAGTGGTTCTATAAAAATCCCCTCCGCCATCATGTATGAAGGAGAGATATATGAAGTTACAAAGATTGATTTTAGGGCTTTTCAATATTGTGACAACCTATATTCTATAACAATCCCTAATAGCGTTAAAGAGATAGGAGCGTATGCTTTTAACGGATGTCATGAACTAACTACCATAAGAATGCCTGAAAAAATACGTAGAATAGAAGAATATACGTTTGAAAATTGTTTCAAATTAGAATCAATCCATCTTAACAATAATCTTCAATATATTGGGCGATGTGCTTTTGACGATTGTTGGGCATTAAAGGTATTAGAAATACCTAGTTCTGTAAAAAAAATAGAATATGATGCTTTTTATAATGTGAATAATGTCATCTATAACGGACATGCCGAAGGCTCTCCATGGGGCGCAAAAAACATAAACAAATCCTCAGATGGTTATCTCACATTTACAGACAAAAGCAAAACAGTCGTAGCATCATGTGCCAAACATGCATCAGGAAGTATAACCATTCCTGATGGTGTAACAAAGATTTCAGCAAATGCATTTGAAAATTGCAAAGAGATAACCTCAATATCCATTCCTAGCACTCTTAAATATATTGAGTATGGAGCATTTATAGGCTGTTCCCAATTGCGTCATCTAACTATCCCTAAAAGTGTGCAAACTATTGAGGTTGAAACATTCAGAGGTTGCAAGGCTCTTACTCTAAAAATCCCCGAGAAATTTAGAGGGGAATTAGGAACAATAGATTGCGAAAGAGTAATATATTATTAATTCAATATGAAGAATAGCATGAAAACAAAAACAATCCTTTTAATGCTACTGTCTATAATTAGCATCAATTTACTTCGTGCGGAAACGATTACTGTTGATATGATAGTTTATTCGTTAGATGAAAACAATCATACCGCACAAGTTGTTGATGCAAAACGAGGACTAGGATTGCGAGGTGAAGAATCTGCAATAACAGAAGCAAATATCAGAAGTTCAATCACGTATAGAGGGGCTTCATATCGCGTAATCAGTGTTCGACGAGCTGCATTTGAAGACTGTCGCAGGCTGACTACAGCATCAATTCCGAGTAGTGTTCAAATTATAGAAGAAGGAGCATTTAGAAGGTGTTATGCATTAACATCGGTTACTATTAGTGCTAAAGAAATTGCAAATGATGCCTTTGAGGGCTGTACAAATTTGCAGTACATAACATTAAATGAAGGCATCGTTAAGATTGGAGATGGGGCTTTAAAAGGGAAGAATACATCTATCACTATTCCAAATAGCGTTACAAAAATAGGAATAGGCGCTTTTGCATCTTCTACATTGCAAACTGTAAAATTTGGAAGCGACATTAAACGTATAGAGCGTTCCGCTTTTGCAAGTACCGCATTGCGAGAAGTAGTTATCCCACAAAACGTAACATCTATTGGAGGAAGTGCTTTTTCCGGTTGCAAGAAATTAACGAAAATAACGATTCATAACAAGGTTAAGGAAATTGAAGATGCGGCATTTTCCAATTGTACTAGTCTACAGACATTTGATTTGGCGAACGACAATCCTTATTTTACAGTAGTGGATGGTGTGTTATTCAATAAAGACAAAACAATATTGATCCAGTACCCATCCGGCAAGAAGAATACCTCATATATAATTCCGAGTAGCGTGAAGAAAATTGCGGCTTATGCATTTGAGAATATTCCTAACCTGCACTCTATCCAGATTTCAAACAGCGTTACTGAGATAGGAGATGGCAACTTTAATGAATGCAGAAACTTGGAAAAGATTCAGATTGGAAACCACGTTCAGAAGATAGGAGGTTACGTTTGCCAAAGATGTTTTAACCTTGCAGATTTTACCATTCCGAACAGCGTAATAGAAATTGGCGAACATGCGTTTGAATATTGTGAAGGACTTATAGAAATTGTTATCCCGAGAAACGTACAGACTGTAGGGAGATTTGCATTTTCTAGTTGTCGCTCTCTTACGATAAAGGTTCATCGTCAAACACATTGTCATTGGGATGCATTCGCATATAGTGAATCGGTGGAATTTTACGACACCGAAGAATGACAAATAAATCAAAAATTTTAAACTGGTATGAAAGGATATAACTATATTTTTATTGTTGCGTTTGCAATGCTTTTTATATGTTGCACTCAACAATCCGATTGTTTTCAATTTACATTTGACGGAAACGAAGCCGTGGTGTGTGGTTTTGTCCCCTCTTCGAGAATTGATAGTACACATTTGATTATTCCCGAAACGATAGAACGCGAAGGGAAAACGTACGCTGTGACAAAGATTGATGAAAATGCATTCAAAAATTATGATTACATAGTCACTATAACCCTCCCGAACTCTATTAAAGAAATAGGTGAAGGAGCATTTTGTGGCTGCGTATCGTTGGATTCTATCAACATCCCTGATGGTGTTACATATTTACCAAAGAATGCCTTCAAAGATTGTCATAATCTAAAAGAGATTATTATCCCCAATAGTGTCACTTACATTGATGAATGTGCGTTCGAAAATTGTACAAGTCTAAAACTCCTAAAAATTCCAAATAACGTAAAGGGTATAGCATCAGGAGCATTTCGCGGATGCAGTAATATAATCCGTGCAGAACTTAGTGATAGCATCACGATTATTGAAAAAGAGGTATTCAAAGGGTGTAAGGAGTTGCGAAGCGTGAAGTTTCCGCGTTTGTTGAAGGAAATAGACGACTATGCATTCTGTGATTGTGATATAAACAAAATTAACATCCCAGATGGTGCTAAAAGGATAGGTGTTTCTGCTTTTGAAGGGTGTGACGGATTGGAAGCAGTATATATGTTTAATAGTGTTACCACCATAGAAGAGGCTGCTTTTCGAGGTTGCCGTTTCATCAAAACTGTAAAATTATCAGATAGTCTTGCTTGTATAGAGTCGGAGACTTTTAGGTTTTGTAATCATTTTGAGCATGTATTTATTCCCCAAGGGGTTCAGGTGATTCGTGAAGATGCGTTCGCAAATTGTGAATATATAAAATCATTAACTATCTCGCCAAATACAACAATAGAAGACATGGCTTTTCGCGACTGCCCTAACTTCGAAATATTTTATTATTAAACCCTGCTAGATACATACGGAATGAGAGCTCCGTGTTTTAAGAACCATTAGGCATTTTTGATTATATCAGACATTAGTTTTGGCTTTGTTTTCGAAAATCTATCTTGGAGTTTGCCAATAGCCGAATAGTTAAGTATATATGATATTTATACTCATTTTACTTATTAGCAAATTTCAATGAACCGGACTAAGGGGGTGAAAGTATCATCCCTTAGTTTTTTCTAAAAATCTTCAGATAAATTTGGTTATATCAGAAATTAGTTGTATCTTTGAAGCGGAAAGTAGGAGATGAACATATCTCGTTATTACCAACAATGGATTTCTAACTTTTTAAAAGTGCGCACGAAACTTATAGTGTAAAAAAGTATGGCAAGCATTTATAATTTATCCTATGACATTTCAGATAAACTCGCAGATGAAAATCATGTCGATCCATCCCAACGCGTAGACCATAATAGTTTCGTAGAAAAGTTATGTGCAGATGGATTAATCTCTTTCTCCGATTCTTTTGTCGTGGAAGGAGAATCGGAGGGAATATATCATATAATCCTTAGACCAGTAGAATCAACTATAATGTTTTTTTCAAACAAATCGTTAGATGAGTTAAATAACTACTTGAGTAACTATTCCAACCAACTTTATTACCTAATTACAGAAGTTAAAGATGAAGCTCTATCTGGTTATTCTCATATTGATTATAGCCACCAAAAAAGATGTGATGAGATGGTTATTAGATGGCAAAAAATAAATGACTTAACAGATAAAGTGTATAAACATGTTTTGTTCAAATTAAAACGAGTGCAAATTGATAATAATTAAACTGTCATTGATTGTAATAATGGCTATAAACACGTAAATATTTTACAATGGGAGCATTAGCAAAAGGAAAAGGAATATTCTCACTATTGGATAGTGATAATTGCGTAGGCTCTTTCTTCTCAAAAGAAGATCTTGTTGAAATATTAGAGATTGATGATGCGAATGGTTTCTATGAAGCCCTAAATAGAAAACATTTGTTGAAAGAAGGATATGTTGACGAAAGGGATATGTACAAACATTTCAAAGAGTTGAAGAATGAATTCTCTGAAATCAAACTTAAACGATATGTTAGTTTTGACGAATGTGTCTTATTTGCAATTTTTCGCCGCACTTTCCCGAACGCTGAGATAGTACAACAGGTTTTAATAAATGGCAAATATATTGATTTTAAAATCACACACAATGGACTAACTAAATACATAGAATTTGATGGTCCGCGCCATTTTATTGAGGGAAGATATGATAGTACGTTAGAGGACATCTTTGACCGACTAGAAATGGTAAAACTGGCCACAGGATGCGAATTAGTTAGATGGCCGTACTGGATTCAACGCTGCTCGCAGAATGCAAAGGTCTTATTTGACGATTCATTAAAAGGTTATGGTGCATTATGGACCACCAAAGCATATTTTCATGATTTTGATATACCTCAAGCAGCAGAAACAATCATAAAGTTGACTAAACGATTTAATGCAGAAGATGAAAATGGTGTAGGATATTTTTATCAAGCTAAAGAGGGTGTAAGGAAACAACCGGAACATGAGTTAATAAAACAAGCCTTGAAAAATCCTAATAAAATACTTAGCTTTATTCCAAAGAATCTTCCGCCAGATGACCCAAGTTACAGGTATTGGTTACCGAAAGAACTATGGGACGAGTATGAAAAACAGTATATTAGATAATTTTATCACCCGCTCCTTCTGCTTGCTCAAAGCCCAATAAGGAATAGCTCAATAAAACAATCTTCCTGTTTGCAACATTTCCGCCGGCCGAAGCGACGGCTATGTCGTCCCTTCCGGCGCGTTCAGCCAGGGTGCGAAGAATGCACTCGGCTACCGCCGAGCGGGATACATTGCCGGTGCAAATAAAAGGATGTTCGTCATAATTCGTATTTTTGTTAGGGCTTATCTGTTGGTCATATACACAGCCATTACACTGTTTCTGCTTCATTGGATTCGGGAGGAACAAGCTTGTCCAGCTATACATCCACATTGCCAACAAGGAGTCTAATCGTCTTTATAGGTACTATTAAATTCTCCTAATTGTCCTGGAACGGTACTATAATAAAGACGTATTTCAGGAACATCTTCTATTGTTACGATATACGTATAGGTAGGTGGATTTTTGAAGTGGAACTCATTGCCTACTCGCTGACCGTAAAGAACTATATTAGGCTCCTCGCCAATATCCTGATTTCTATCCCATGCCGTATAACGCAACCGTCCGTCCGGCATGCTATCAACGCGCGCTTGGACATAACCGGCTTTGGTGTGCTGAAGACACGCGGCATAATTCCGCAGAGGAGCAAACAGATGAGGGTTCCCAATAGTATCCGTAGTGGGTTTCAGGCAGGAACCATCCCATTGATAAGCAACAAACTTATCGTTCAGTAAATAACTACCGTATATCAAAAGCGGAAAATAGAAAACATCATTTTCTTCGTCCCACATATACTGATAATCATAAGTAAGAGCCCGCGCAAACCGGAAATAATAATCGCCGAAATTGTACTCAAAACCGATTTCATTCACTTTCTCGCCCTCATCGTTGACCAGAATTGGTACACGTCTCAGTTCATGCCCCTTCAGTTCGTAGGCGATAAACGACTGATAACCATACGATCCGCTGATACGTGTGAACGCATCCAAAAGGTAGAGATGCCGTTTAGGATGCGGCAGACAGAAGATGCGACTGATAGAAGCCCCTTCGCCCTCCCAATCCGGCAACCCCTCATAGGTATAGACCTTGTTTCCGTCCTTGACATCATATATGAGACTCCATCCATAAGCCGCCCCGCCAACCGAATTATTACGGCTGTAAAAACAAACCAATCTGTCCGGCGAAGAGACAATCGTCACTTCGTCATTCTCGTCCTCTTCAATCTCTGTAGTAAAGAGCAATTCATTCTCTTGGGTATCTGTACCGCTATCCGATTTAGCACATCCTGATAGCGCGACTGCTATTGTAAGAAACAGCAAAAAGTTGTAAGTTTTCATACGTATCAATCATTATGTTCTATATAGCATTCTCTACAATTTGGCATAATGGTATCTTCGTTCGCAGCTGATGCCCCGTTAAAATGCGTAAGACTTGCCGGTTCGATCTTAACATAGCGTTTCTCCCATAGTTCTTCTTTCGGAGTGGAAGGGCTATGATATTCGCTGATAGTACATCCGGTCAGCAAATCGTCGGCAAGATCTATAATCAAATCTTTCAACTCCAGCCGATCAATATAATGGTTCGGTATGCCGTCAAGCCCCATAATGGCACCCATTATGTTACCGCATATCGCCCCCGTCGAATCACTGTCTCCGTCGTGGTTGACCGCTGCAATGACGGCATCTTCAAAACAATGCAAGTGCCTCATTGCGCAGTAAACGGCTATAGCCAAAGCTTCATCACCGGTCCATCCTTCGCCCAACCGGGGAATCGCATACTCATCTGCTACATGGCTATCACTTGCCAAGCGGACAGCCTTCTCTATCAGCGCCCGGAGTTCATCCAAGGCTTTCTGCTCATTCGGATTTTTATACTCTCTGCGACAATCGGCATCTACATCATGCAGGAACTGCTCCATAATGGCAAAAGTGATTTCGCCGTTATGCATCATTATGTAGTATATCAAATCCGCCAAGAAAGCCGCCGGAAGATAGCCCAAAGGATGCTTATGGGTCAGTTCGGCACAGTCGCCACTCAGCCGGACTATCTCCTTGTTATCCCACGTCCGGCGAGGAACGTCTTCTTCGCTCCAATTCTTGACTATCACCTGTGCATCCGCAGCCGCCATCAGTCCGACAGGTGCCACACGCATCACCCCACCGCATCCCTTGCTGTCATTCTGTACTTCTTTATGGAGCTTTATCGCTCGGAGTGCTGACATACAGGTATTTCCGGGAGCCCGTTGTACATTGAGTTCCGCGATGTCCCGTATCCAGCAGTAATGGTATTTAGTATAGTCTTCTACATGTGTCTGCGTCTCGTACCAATCCAGATAAGCATACCGCACAAAATCTTTCAGCCCGGCTCCGAGTATTCCGTGGGTGCAGAAACGTGTTACGCCAAACAACAAGCCGTTAGCGGTAAAAAGCGTCATTTGTGTATCATCGCTCACAACCGCCTTTCCATTGCTCTCTAAATCATACCGTGTGATACCATCGGGGCCATATCGGGCTACTATCTCTTTCCGGCTCAAAAACTCAACCGGGTACCCCAATGCATCACCTATACCCCCGCCTATTAGCGAGCCTCGTATTCTGTCTTTGAGATGTGCCTTGCATGCGTGACGTTCCTGCACATCTGCAATATACTGCTTGATAAATTGCTCCTGCTCTTTTGTCTCCGGTGTCTGCCGAAAAGCAGATTTGGGCATTTGTGCAAAACGGCTATGTAATTCGTTCATGACGGTTTCAATATCCGGAGTCTCCATGTGCTCCGCCAGATAGCAGGCGATAATAGTACCTGTTCTGCCAACTCCGCCCCAACAATGCACATAGACATCTCCTTTTTCCCGTTGTACTTCATCGGAAATACAGTTCACAATCTTGCGGGCGAATGCTATACTTGTTGGGATATTGACATCCCGAATAGGGAAACGAATATACCCGGTGTCAGGAGGCAACAGGTTCTGATAAGGAATCAGTTCATTTTCTTCGGTCAAATCTATAAAGAAGCGGACACCGAACCGATGCATCTGCTCCAGTTTCTCTTTTGCCTTCTCTACGTTTTTGTCTCCCGGATACTCTCCGGCATAAACATGTTCAGCAACTTTGTACGACTGATTTAGCGGACGCTGGATACCGAACTCCGATTGAGTTGATTTGGAAGGAGATAATATTTTTCGTAACCAATTTATATTCATTGTCCCTGTTCTGTTTAATAGGGATACCATTATCTTATTTACGCCTTAATTTCAGAAATACATCACGTATTTTTTCATATATACTTTTCTCATCTTTTTTTACTTCTTGATTTAACGCTTTGTCTAATTCCATTAAA
>DJXH01000049.1:588-24257 GCA_002449665.1 Bacteroidales bacterium UBA7009 | reverse complement strand
ACGGGAACTCGATGGTCTTCATTGCCTCTTGCAAATCTGCGGGTTTGCAGCCGAGTTCTACCAAGCGGTTGAGTACTTCCTCTGCCTCGTCCCACTCTTCTTCTGCTTCTTCTTTCCATTTGTCTGCGAGCTTGTTCCAGCCGTTCAGGTGGTTGTACGCCGAGAAAGCGAAATGTTGTTTACTGTTTCCAAACCAACCGGCTCCATACATAGCCAACTCTTTCAATGCTTCTTCTTTTGTCATAATTGTTTTTATTTAAGGTTTATTTATTTTTGAATTTTTGATAGTCCTTCTATCAGTTTGTCAAGTGTCGGAATAAGCGATTTCATTTCATCCACAGACCCTATTTTCTCCGATATGCTGTCGCACAGGCAATCAGGCACTTTCGCCAACTGCTCACGCAAAGCCAATCCCCTCTCTGTCAGCGAAACTATACGCTGACGCGTATCTTCAGTTCCGCGCGTTCTAATTATCAAACCGGCTTTCTCCATTCGTTGCAGCAAAGGTGTGATTGTGTTTGTGTCGAGCATCAGTCGCTTGCATATATCGCTCACCGACTGCTTGTCTTTCTCCCACAGCACGAGCATAACCAAATATTGCGGATAAGTGATACCTAACGGCGCAAAAAAAGGCTGATAGATGCTCGTAACAAATCTTGCTGCCGTATAAAGACGAAAGCACAACTGATTATCCAATTTCAACTGCTCGTACATCATATTTATATCGTTCACGATGCAAAGGTACGGCATATTATTTAATATCGCAAGCGATATAAATAATATACGTATTTTTCTTAAAAATTGCACATTTTATAATAAAATCTTTTATCCTCGTTCTTCATAGTTTTTGTTGAAAGTCATTTTTTTTCAGTCTGTTCTTGTATATGTCTCAAATATGCCGTATCTTTGCCGCCGAAAATTGCAAAGTAACAGTTTATGCCGCAAATCAGTTCCTTTTACGGAATCATAATCTTTATGAAGTCAAGAATTCTTCAAGAATTTCCATATTGCTTATAATACGATAGAGTGGGCTAACGGTGCAGATTTCGCACCGGAGTATCTAATCGCTTGCTAACCATCCCCTGTAACACTCTGATAATATGATATTTACCCCCCCCCACGAACAAGGCTTAACATAAACAAAAACAGCGTATTCGCAGCCAAACAGGCAGCGCATAGTTTCATACTATGTGCTGCCTGTTTGGTTATAGGTCAGCTTAACCAATCAAATGCGTCTATATAACAAGCGGGCGCGACGCACCCGGTTACGATCTTTGACATATTGGATTACCGAAAATACTCTCTTGTGGCAAAAATGCACTTAAACCGCATTTATAGCGGCTAAAATTTGCACACGTGAGAAAAAAATAGTATTTTTGCACCGGATTTACTGCAAAAACAGTCGTAAGTCCGACTAAATTCGCACTAACAACTACGATTATGGACATCTTACGGAATGACTACATCAGGCTATTGGAAGCCAAGAGCTGGAACGGCAAAGTGAAAATAATCACCGGAATACGCCGGTGTGGAAAGTCATATCTCCTGTCGCATTTATACAAGCAGTATTTGCTCAAAAAAGGAGTGAAACCGGATAGCTTTGTAGAGATAGATTTGGAGAAAGACTATAACGACATCTATCGCAATCCGAAAGTCCTGTACAATCATGTGATGAGCCTATGCAGAAACAAACGCAAGAGGTACTATGTGTTCATCGACGAGATACAGTTATGTTACAAAGTCAGGAATACGGACATAGACGAATCGCTTGTGCCGGAAGAAGACAGGGAACTGCTCTATACGACTTTCTATGATATTCTGAACAGTCTGCGCGGCGAGGAGCACATGGATGTATATATCACCGGCAGCAACTCCAAGATGCTGTCCAAAGATATTGTCACCCGTTTCCGTGACCGCGGTAGTGAGATTAAGGTCTATCCGCTGTCCTTCGCAGAGTTCTATGCTTTCGCGGGAATGGACAAGAGGGATGCCTTGGACCGGTATCTGGAGTTCGGAGGAATGCCTCTGGCTGTATTGGAGCCGGAAGAAAGGGACAAACAGAAGTACCTGTCCGACCTGCATAAGAATGTCTTCCTCAAAGACATTGTAGAGCGTTACAAACTCAAAGACGATGTGGTCATAGATGCCTTGACGGATGTAATCTATTCCTCCGTCGGTTCGCTCTCCAACCCTCACAAACTGGCAAACAGCGTAGGTTCTATCATGGGCAAGGGAACATCTGACCATACCATCAAAGGCTATCTGGAGTACTTGGAAGATGCCTATCTCATTTTTCACGCGGAACGCTACGACGTAAAAGGAAAACGCTATTTCGAGAATATCAAGAAGTACTATGCCATGGACTTGGGGCTTCGCAATGCACGGCTTAATTTCCGCCAGCAAGAGCGCAGCCATCTGATGGAAAACCTGATATACAACGAGCTCATACGAAGAGGCTACCGGGTGGATGTAGGTGTGGTTGAGGTGGAACGTGTGGTTGATGGCAGGCGTCAACAATCGCAATACGAGATTGATTTTATTGTCAATACCGGTTCGGAGCAAATCTATATCCAGTCTGCGCTGAATGTCGATTCGAAGGACAAAATGGAACAGGAGACATTCTCACTGCGTAATATACGGGACTCCTTCCCAAAGATTGTGATTCTGGATGGCAATACGCGTCCATGGATGAATGAGGACGGAGTAACCTTTATGGGCGTGATTCCTTTTTTGCTTGGCACTGATAGGATACTGATATAACAGACCTGAAAACAACTTATAGATTAAAAGCGGTAATCCAATAAAAGCGGACTACCGCTTTGTCGTTTGTACTTCCGACGAAGCTCTTGCAAGTTCGTCTTAGGGCTCCCGCACCGGTCCGGAACCTCCGGAATATCCGGCATCCAAACAAAAACAAACAACCAAAACTAAAACAAAATAACAAATCAATTAACGTGGCAAAGCCACCATTATTAACAATTAAAAACAAAAAACATTATGAGAAAAAAGATTTTTACTTTTCTTCTCGCCCTCATGACAAGCGTGGGGTTGAGTTATGCCGCACCCGATGCTAGCGGTTCTTGCGGTGCAAATGTGACGTATTCTTTCAACGGAGCAACCGGAGCAATGACTATCACCGGTACTGGTCCAATGACTGATTTTGCGAATAAGTCTGATGCACCTTGGGACAGCTACAGAACTTCCATTACTTCCGTTACGATTACCGACGGTGTTACAAGTGTTGGTAAAAGCTCTTTCGGTCAATGCACAAGTCTTACAACAGTTACGATCGGTAATGATGTAGAAACGATTGGAGAATGGGCATTTAATGATTGCGGTGCACAATTCACATCGCTTACCTTGGGTAATAGTATTAGAACCATTGGAAATTACGCTTTCCTGTGGGGGCAAGGAATTACCGGTTTTACACTCCCGAGTACCCTTGAAACTATTGGTGATTATGCTTTCTGCCAAAATAAAGTTATTACCTCCCTCACTATTCCAAGCAATGTTACCAGCATTGGAAAATCAGCCTTTTATTATTGTGCTGCTTTGACATCTATTACTGTAGAAGCAACCACTCCGCCTTCGCTTGGCGCGACTGTATTTGATTATGTACCTACTTCTATTCCTCTGTATGTTCCGAATGGAAGCGTAGCCGCTTACGACGCTGCTGCTCAGTGGACTGAGTTTGATATCCATGGTTACGATCCTGCACCCGGCGGCGGTTCGACTCCGGCTAATGTGTGCGGTGACGGTCTGACTTGGGAATTGAATGGCGGCGTGCTTACCATCTCCTATGACGGTGTAGGTACAGGTGAAATGTATGACTTCGGCTATGAATACGATCAAAACCCTGTTAACGTAGCTCCGTGGAAAGAGAATAAATCAGCGATCACAACCGTTATTGTTGGCGACGGTGTGAAATCTATTGGCAACTATGCCTTTAATGATTTATACGAGAATTTCACAGCCGTTACGATCGCTAATAGTGTTGAACGTATTGGTGTGTTTGCCTTCACGAATGCCAAGTGGATTACTGAGATTACGCTCCCGAGTTCTCTTAAGACCATTGATGAGCAATGTTTTGCTGCCAACTTCGGAATCACCTCTATCACGATTCCAAGCGGCGTAACAAGTATCGGCTATAAAGCTTTCTCTTATTGCACGGGTCTGACTTCTCTCACTTGCGAAGCAACGACTCCTCCTACTCTGGGCTCGAGTGTGTTTTATAAAATCAGACCGACCACATCGAGCATATCGAGCATTCCTCTGTATGTTCCGTCCGCCAGCGTAACCGCTTACGAAGCTGCTGCTCAGTGGAATGCCTTTGATATCCAAGGTTATGATCCGGCTCCGACTCCTGCTTCTTCGGTGACGGCAGCAAGATTTGTTTACAACTACGACTGTCAGCGTAGTCCGGCTTACCCTAAAGTAAATAATGCATGCAATCTTTCCGGATTCAAAGATCCATACGAAGGATATAAAGGACACAGAAATGGAAATATTGCCCTTGGTCCTTGGAAATTAGAGTTCGTAGCATACTATACTCCTTCCAATAACTATGGTTGCGCTTCACAGGTCAATTCTGCAGTCAATCAGTACTACATGGGTATGAGTAGCGAAGACAAGGAAGCGAAAAAATTGGAAGTACCTATTTTCCGTCTCATGCAATATAATTTGACAGCAAGAGAGTACCAGCACGCTACGTATGGTATCGTTTGTGCATACGCAGGAGAAGCCAATGCACAGGATCACGCAGCTTTGTTTGTCTCTTCCAATGGTATGGGTTGCTTCCTTACGGGACATCAACACACGACCAGTTTCGCCCTTACTTGCGAAAATGACCTGACTACAGGTTTGGCAGCCTTGGTTGATGCAGCTTCTGCTCCTAGCGATCCGTATTATGATGTTGTATGGCCGGTTATCGTATCCATTGATGCTATCGGACCTGTAGAACTGTCTGAGCATTGCAAATATTATATTGAAGGTTCGCGCGCTGCGTACGACGCTTTGACTGATGAGCAGAAAGCGCAAGTCACCAATTATAGTACGCTGACCGATGCTGAAACACAATGGGCTGATTTGGCCGCTGCTGCACAGCCTTATGCAGATGGTGTCATTGCTTTGATCAACGCGATCCCAAATCCGGTTGTTTACACGCAGCAGTGCAAGGATGCAATTGATGCGGCACAAGCTGCATATGATGCTTTGACCGATGGTCAGAAAATTTTTGTGTCCAATTATGAGACGCTGAAGAATGCTCCGTCCGATCTTATCAATGCCGCTCCGTATGTGCATATTCTCTTTAAAGCAAATGACCAAGAAAGGAAGGTTGAGAATGTTACACTCCCGCGTGAGTTCACAGAAGCAGAGATGACAACAATACTTAAAGAACTATACGGTGTTGAAGGAGATTACGATATGTATGCTAATTCTAATTCTAATGCCGATGCTGTGAATATTATTCCCTACGAAAAGTGGACAATTTCTCCTTTTATGGGAATGGTTAATGTTAATGGTGGGTTGTATAAGTATGACCCACAAACAGGTTTCGATCAGATTGATTTCAGCCTCGAAATCTCTTTAGAGCTTCCGCCATTTGGTCCTGCTCCGACTCCGACGGAAGAGCAAGTACCGACGAATGCTGACCCGGAGAACCCGAGTTACCACTACTCGACCTTCTTCCACAGCACGCAGAACTACAAGCTCTCCAACGATGGTACGCAAGCATTCATCGCTGACCTGAGCAATAACGAACTCGTGCTGACCGAGATTGCACACGGCGAACAAGTCATTCCGGCTAACACCGCTGTCATCCTCCGTAAGACCGGTTCGGCTGATCCTGTTGTCCTCGTCCCGACAGCAGAGAACGGCGTAAGTGTTAATCCGGACGAAAACAGCCTCGAAGGTGTGGATGTCGCTACCCCGATAGCAGACAAAGGTATGACACAAGATAACTGCTACGTCCTCTCCGGCGGCTCGGAGGACGAAACGGTAACAGGCGTAGGTTTCTATCGCATCTACGGTACCACCCTCTTGGCGCACAAGGCATACGTGCAGTACAGTGCCACATCGGGTGCACCCAAGCGTATGCGCTTCGTCTTCCAGCAAGAGCAGATGCCCACCGGCATTGACGAGACCAACACTGCCGACAAAGCGCAGAAAGTGATGGAGAACGGTACGCTCTACATCATCCGCGACGGCGTGCGCTACAATGCCGTAGGACAAATAGCACAGTAAGGCTGTCAATACACATAAACGCGCTTATCGCACGTTTCTGTGAGAATACGTAACACTTAAAAAATAACGAATCGCTATGAGAAACAAACAATATATCAGCCCATCTGTCCGCGTGGAGAAGATGGCACTTGCAAACATGCTTTTGGCAGGTAGCGAAACAGGCACTGCCACAGACACAGAGACCTTAAGTTTCAGCCCCCATACCGGCAAACAGTGGTAAGGCAGTCGAAAGATAAAAGACATTGTTAATAAGACCTCCCCCCGCAGAATTAGTCTGCGGGGGGAGGTTGTTTATATATCCTCTCGCTTATTTTTGCTTGATTATATTTTTTACGCGCTTATTCTTGTATGTTCCGCAAAGTTGCCGTACCTTTGCCGCCGATATGGAAAAGTATCATAAAGCATTCGTGCTTTTACGGTTAAGTACTTTCAAAAAAGGAGGGTCTTGTATGACAGTATTACAGTTAAACGCAGACATTTATAAGAATATGGCAATATTGTCAGAAGATGAATCAATGTTGAATAAGGCAGCTAAATACATACGCCGTTTGGTAAACCGGATGACGAACGATCCTACCTGCATGACCAAGGATGAATATATGTGGCGCAGTGATGGGCGCAGTTGACGTAAATTAATATAGACCTAATAAAGCGGGCGTGTCTGCATTTTGACACGCCCGCTTTACATTTATTATCTTATGAAGTGCATCGGTTGCCACTCTTCCCTATCGGGTACGGCGGGGGCGTTTTCTCCTCTTAGACCTCGAAGCATCCACGCGAGGTTGTGTGCGAGCGTGCGCATAGTCTGCATACCTTCCGTATCTTGCGCCGTCTGCCCCTCTTCACGCCCGTAGGCAATGTTCCAATACTGGGACGTTGCTACCGGCATATTCATCATCTGCAGCGGCATCTGCAAGCATTGGAATGCAGCCGTTGCACCGCCGCGCCGACAGATAGCGACCACGGCAGCAGGTTTGTTCTGCACCTGACTACCGTTAGAGAAGAACGACCGTTGCATTACGGACAAAAGCGCGCCGGCAGGCTGACCGTAATAGACAGGCGAACCGAAGACGAAACCGTCTGCTTCGGCAAACTTGGCTGATATAGAATTACATACATCGTCATCAAACACACAACGACCGTTGTCGTTCGCTTTGCATCTGCCACAGGCTATACATCCTCTTACGGGCTTATTGCCTATCCAAACTATTTCCGAATTTATTCCTTCCGAGCGCAATGTCTCAGCTATTTCGCTTAAAGCCGTATAGGTGTTGCCGCTCTTGCGCGGACTGCCGTTTATCAATAATACTTTCATATAGTTTTATTTTTTCTGATACTTTTGTCCTACTATATCATATTTTTCTCCGCCGCGAATGATAATTACACGGTCGTTCTCTATAATCTTGTACGCTGCATCCTTTTTGCTTTCGTCCGACCATACCGGAGCAAGGACAACAGGTCTGCCAAGCGTGCCGAAGTGGCTATTGGGGGTGTTATATATCGTCGGCTCTCTTATCACATTCAGTTCTTGACCGTCTTCGGTCATAAAGCGCAGCGGTTCGCCCGCTTTGTCAGACTGGATGGTAAGGAAATAGAGCGTGTCGCTGTCTATAACGGCAGGCTCTGCAACTCCTGCGAGTTCGGAGCCTGCATAGACTATCAGTCTGCTATCACTCCTACCCTCTATCGCTACAATCATCGTCATATTGACTGATGCCTCGTGGTTATGGAATACTTCAGGCTCTATAGACATACGTTTGCGCCCACTCGCTCCACGACCATTATTGAGAGCCCCTGACTGATAGAAATGCAGCAAGACACTCCCCTGTCCCATTCGGCGGAAGAAATATCCTTCTCCCGGACGGATGGCTGTGAGGTTGCCGACCCAGCGTTTGTCTTCAGAGAAGACTGCAAAGCGGTCGTGGCTCTTAAGAATATCTCCTGCCGTAGCATAGTCGTAGTAGCCTGCGAGGGCTTCAGGCACAGACTTATTATCTCCGTAGAGACACGGCAGGGGACTCCAAGCGCCGCTACCCTGCAAGGTTACCTTCATAGAGTCGGCAGGCAGTCTGTTGCCGCTGACACGCATAGTATTGCCATCGCGCGAGTAAACCATGTGAGTATGGATATAATTGAAACAATCAAGCGAACCGACGAACCTGCCGAGAGTATCGCTATATGCACTGAACTTGCGCGTTACCGTGTTCTTTATCACATCGCCTTCTCTCCACGGCTCGGCTGCCGTCATAATGTCGTTGATAACACCCGAAGCATCTTCATTGACATTAACATTAAACGACACCCAGTTCCAACCGGCATTAAGACTTATGTTCTGCACTTCGCTGCCGGTTGCCGTGAATACTACCGGTTCGCCGCTGCCGCAACCGTACACATTGCCGTGGGCAAAGGTTATCTTCTCCGATGGCAAGAGACTGATTACCTTGCCGGTAGATGCTTGCCAAAGGAGGAACGTTATCTGTTTGCCTTTCATCGGTTCGCTGCCATAGACGGTAAGGAAAAGGTCGGACTTGTTGGTCATATTGTCGAAAGCAACGTTCGCCATTCCCACACATTCGTTGCGATAAAGAGCTATCACTTTGTCTTCGGGATTGGTGGAGTACGTGCCGTTTACTACAAGTTGTCCGCAAACGGACATATTAAGCGAGTATTTGCCTCTTTCGGGTTCGCTCCACGGGCAGTTAGCCTTGACGGTGTATGTTACTTTGAGCGGTTCAGACAATCCGGTCTCGTCGGTTACATAGACAATATCGGTATATTCACCTACAGGCATAGATATATCGTAAGAGAAACGCACAGTAAAATCTTCTGTGGGCTGTATCGTACCATAAACTTTATCTACAATGAGCCAATCCGGCAAGGACTCTATTATAAACTGATGCCGTTTGCCGGAGTTATTGACAATGCGCATATCATAGTAATTGTCGCTGTCTTCGTCATACTCGTCATAGTAGTGGAGCAAGTTCATAGCGTTGTTTTCCCAAGTAAGGCTGTTGCGGTCCACGTATGCCACCCACATCACGGGCGATGGCATCGGGTTGCCGTTAAGGTCTTCCACGTCGCGCACGGTAACACAGACGGTCTGTTTGTTTATTTCGCGGTCAGCCATCTTGAGGTTGATGAGCAGTTCGTCCTGATTGAAAGCCCAGTCGAAATTGAGTTTGGAGAGCAGTCCGAAGCCGTGTACGGGGGCGTAGATATTTTTATCAGCCATATATGGCTGATTGCCTTCAAGTATCAGCGGCACTTGTTTTTCTATCACATTGCCGTTGACATCGCGGAACTGCCGTTGGTCATTGGCGGAGAAGACGAGTTCGAGTACTCCGTTGGCGTTCTGCCGCTGCTCTTCAAAGGGCAGATAAGCCATTAGTCCCATCTCGTCGCCCATAGGTGTACGGTTGCCGTATTCCTCAATGATAGTCTTGGGCAGAGCCTGCTCAAAGACGATAAACTCGTCTATGTTCCCCTCAAAGCCGCTGCCGCCGAAATACATATCACCTGATATGCCGGACATCTGCGTAGCGGGATAAGTATCTGTCATTAAACCGTCTATATACACAGCCACATTATTGTACGTGCGGTTGACGGCAAGTACAATATGGTGCCACTCGTCTGTGCCTACTGCACCGAGCGTATGCATAGTGCTGTCGTTGAGCCACCACTGAAGATTGCCGCCGCTAAGCGCAAAGCGTTTATCGCCTGCGCGGAAGACGGTACCGTTCGCGCTCTTGTTTCGGAACCACAACAGGTAGGTGGCATCATATACATCGGAGCGCGAAAGCACGTTTTGCGCAAGAGCGACACTGTCGGCAGGCGTAAGGGCAAGCGATATGCCTTTGGGCAGGTTCCACGAAGCACCGTGTAGCTGCATAGTAGCACCCGAGGCGAGGTCTTTGAGGGTCGTCCCCGCTCCCTCATTCATCTTGTAGTATGCTGCAAGTTCCTGCTCATAACCTGTCAGATAGCGCAAGTTAGTAGCATTTATCTCCTCCTGCGTGAGAGGTTTGGTCCAAAGGCGTACCTCAAGCATATTTCCCTCCATTCCCCTGCCAAAAACTAACGGAGCGACCAAAGTATATGGGACATCGGGAACGGTATTGGCGTTAGTGTCGGTTACATCTTCCGTGCCTGCATAGAAATTTAGGGTGTTATTTGCATAGTTATATACAAGTACTACCCGTGTAAAGTCAAGCATCTGTTTGGTGAGCGGTTTGGAGTAGATGCTATATGTGCCGAATTGCAGTTGCAGTCTATTGTCGGCAGTACGTCCGAAGACTATACCTGTGCGGTCAAAGCCATGCTCGAAGAAGGTAACTTCGGAGGTCGGTGATGTCGGCTTGACAATCATATCTATCGAATACGAGCGTGCCTGAAGACTGCGGTTCACCTGTGTGGCTGCATAAGAATCGGGCGAACCGTCAAAATGTACGGAGGCATTAGTGGTAATACCCGATGCATTAGTTACGCCGAGGAGTTGGAAGTTGTTATCCTCGTCAAGGTAGTTGCCTGCAATAGGTTCGTTAAAGCGCAGGCGGAGATTCTCACCCACGCCAAGTATGGCATTCACAGGCTCCGGCTCACCGAAGACGCGGGGCGGACGAGTATCTTTCGTACCGCTGATGACAGGTGAAGACTTGGTTACAAAACCCGACCCGTAGCGGCAGAACGATACGGCCCGCAGGTCATAGCGTTGCTCCATCGGGTCGCGTTCCCCATAGAAACGGAACGGCACTATACGACCGTTTTCTATCATAGCCTTATTGCCCGTAGCGAGGGCATATAGACTGTCAGAAGCATAGAAAGAGCATTGGTTAACCCACATCTCTTCGCTCTCGGTAGAGAGTTTGTATTGGAACTCGATATGGTCGAAGTTCTTGTGATGTATGTCAAATCCGTCTATCTCCACCGGCAGGTAGTAGCCCGCCGAGTCGCGTGCTGAAAGAGTGTTCATTATCCAGTTTTGGCGCGGCATAGAGATATTCACATCACCTGCTTCGGGCAGGAAATGGACGGCGAGGTTCATCGTTTTAAGTGTTTTCGGACAATCGGATACATAGAGCATCAGACCTAAATTATAGTCATCCGTCGTACCACGCTCTACCTCAACCGTTTTTATAATCGGTGTACCGGGCAATATCCAGTAGGATATACCTTGCGTAAGCGGCATACCGTCCACTGTTACTTTGGCTCCATCGGGATTAGTTGTGCCGTCAAGTACAAGCGTAAGTGAATGTCCGTTGTTTGCCAATCCTGCATCCACCTCGGAATTATTCATCAGTTGCACGCGGAAGACGGCTTTGTTATGTGGTTGCACATTGGTTATCTCGTATGTATCGGCTGTCATCTCCGGCTTTACTATCCACTGTGTACCATTGCCCACAAGCGTACCTTTGTTGTAGAAAAGTGTGCGTTCTTCGTTTTCGTGCGGACAGAAAGTGGCACCTGCATCCGTATAGAACACATAACTGCCGTATAAAGCATCATCATCGCCGGGCAAGGTGTTGATAGAGTTGCGGATAAAGGCTGTGGTGTCTGCCCAAGCGGCATAAGGAACGCGATAAGCGGAAACGGTGATGTCCCCGGCTGGGTCGGCAACGATGTTAAACCCTGCGGATTTTTTCACGGTCTTAACCTGCGTATCACGCATTTTCGTGTCGTATGTAAGTATGGGTTGTATTGATATGCTGAACTTGGAAGCGTTGGTTACCGTACCAAGTTCCTGCGGGTTCTTCTGCTTAAAGCCCTTTCCGTCTTCGGTCATCTCATTGGTATAGTAGTTTTTCAATGCATCGGCGGCACTCTTTCCAAACGAGCCATCTGCATTTTCAGTACCAAAGAAGTCCTTGAGGTTTGTTGCCACGGTCTGCGCCAAAGACTGTGCATACTTCGTTCCCGCTCTTTCGGCATTATTGAGTACAAGTCCCCACCCTTGCGGCAACTCGTTGTAGTTGGCAGACGCGCTGTACGAATCGGTATGGTTGACCGTTGCTCCGTATGAGACACTGTAAGTCCCTACTTTCGTGCTATGTACTCCCATTGCCGCCACTTTCTCTTTCTCGTTCTGATAGATAATGGTAATCCACTGGGCAAGTATGCGATTGAGAGCCGCCACGCGGTCTATATATACATTGTCGTCATCGGGTTTCACCATCTCATAGTAGTTTTCGGGCAGGGTGTCATTTATGTTCAACGCACCTTCGGGGTGATACCAATAGACTTCTTCACCTCTTGCGTTGGCAGCGGCACGGGCTTCTTCTCTGCTGCCGAACTGCATCAGGAGGTTTTGCCGCTCTATGGCGATTTCAGGTATGACGGTATTGAGAATGTAGTGCTGCGTGTAAGCGAAGGTGTTGTTGAGCGTGGAACCAAGTACGATCTTCTGTCCTGTAACGAGATAGTAGCGGCTGCCGTCTGCTGCCATACCTTGTGCTATGACACGCATTGCTCCGGCATCTATCGCAGGTTTGCGCAGGTTATACAGGCTGTCGCCTATCAGACTTATCGTCTTTGCCTTACCTGCCACCTGACTGACTGTCGTACCGAAGAACACATCCGCCATTGCACCGACACCATCGGGAATAGACGAAGCGGAGGTGGAAATACGCTCGGAAGTAGTGATGCTATAGTCATACTTATGCGCCCACGACCATTTATGGGTAATGGGGAATGGTACACTGAGTTGCTTGCTCGTGGTGTAGTTGGAGCCGGTGTAAGAACCGACACCGGATGGAGCGGTAACGATACCTATGTCGGAAGATACATTGAGTCCGTATTTGAGTCCGAGTTTCATACCCGTCTCCCATTCATAACTGTCTTCGTATGAGTAGTTGTAGGTGCTTCCGCTCTCTATCCACGCCGATGAACCGGCACCTCCCGGGTCTCGGACTATATCAAGCAGCACTACGTTTGCCTCTGTCATACGCAGGTCTTTTTCTTGTATTGTCGTGCCGGATATAAAGCCCTTGAACACATTGGTTTCCACCGTGTTTCCTTCCTGCTCCAAGGATATGCTCACCGTGCGAAGAGCGTTTTGTCCTATGTTATTGGCATCTATGTCATCCACCATCAAGTGTATGGCTGTGTTGCGCCCTTGTCTGTCAAGTTCGTAGGTCTGCTTCTCGGTAGCACCATGCATACCGTTATGTATGGTTACGCTGCCGCCTCGCAAGGGTACACGGTCAAGATTACCGCTCTGCCGGTCGTTGTTATAGTAGTAGTCCTCGTATGCATTCGCTGTGAATTGGTAATACCTGCCGCCTATAAATACAGGATAGTCCAAGAGGTATTTAACGCTGCCGTCAGCCTGTTTTTCATAGAGGTCCACACTGATGTTTTGTGCGGGGTCGATATGGCTCACCTCCATCGAAGGCTCACCCAAGCCCTCGCGCTCCAAACCGTAAATCATCTGTGTGAGGCTTACCTGCATAGGCGTATGATAGATACGGTCATAGACGGCATTATAACTTACCGTCTCGCCACCCACGGTGTCCTCTATCTGATGCAATGGGGCTTCTGTAAGGTCAAAAGTCTCATTGCCCTGGCCCGTAGCAAATAAGGTGGCATAACCGGTAGCGGATGCCTGAATCACTTTATATTTGACAGGGAACAAGTCAACGGCATATTCTCCGGTCTCGGGGTCGGGGTGGATAGTGATACGCTTCTTCTCAAAGAGTGTGTGAGTAGTACCTGCAACGCGCTCTTTTTCAACGGCAAGCGGGTCAAGGAGTGTTACCGTATGCTCCGTTATAGTGTTTATGCTGTCTTTGGTCAGGTCATCGGGGTCGTGCACTATCTGTGCGGTGTTATCGCCCTCAAGTTGCAGCACAAGCTGCACATTATCACCGAGGTTGTTCTTGCCCTGTCCGAAGCCTGCGGGCAGGTCTCGCTGGTCGTTACCGCCTGCCACACGACCTATGAGTCTGACCTTGGTCATATCATAAAAACGCACTCCGTCAAGCGGTCGGTCAAGCGTGAACTCATCTTCTCCCCCCTCTTTACGGAGTATGCCGTCGCCCTCAAACACATGTCCGGGCTTGAAGACCTGAAGACGACACGACTGCCTAAAAGGCAATAGCAACTCAAAATGTCCGTCCGTGCCGGTCTTCACCGGCAGGTTGCCGCGACGGACTGTGTCGCCGTTCAAGACGAACATCACGCCTGCAACGGGGATGGTACTTGCTTTGTAAAGCACACGACCGCTAAGACGAGTTGAAGAAGTATTGACAAAGTCCAACCCGTCTGCCACGGCATTGGCAGGCGACAGCGTTATAGTCGCCGACGGTGAGGAGGTGTTGTTAAACGAGAAAGTGCCGTACGAGTGAGTCGGGACAACTCTGTATTCGGCTTTACCTTCGGCTATATAGTTAAGGCTGTCAAACTTATACACACCCGTAGCATCTGTTAACATCGTCCTTACCACGTTTCCATTGCCGTCCTGCAGAGCCACTTTTACTCCTGCCATGCCGCTGTTGTCCGGCATTTGTACAACACCGCTTATCTCTCCGTATGGCGTACGCCGTCCCTCTGTGGTGGCAGCATTGTAGGTTGTCTTGCCGTTACACGAGTAGCGGGCAGAAATGGTGTATTCATATCTGACATCGGGCTTGGCCGTGCGGTCGAAGTAGTTATACTCCGTTCCTGCATACAGAGTATCTGCCCTCTCGCTGCTGCCTTTTTCCAGGCGGGTGAGTACAAACTCGTCCACGGCACTGCTGTTTGTCTCCCAGCGGACAAGCACGCCGCTTTTCATTGCCGTTGAGGCATCACCGTCGGTAGCAACCAAACGGCTTATTTTCGCAGCCTCGTCAAAATACAGACTCGGACCTGATAACGCTATAGGTTTGAGTGATGCCGAATCCTGCACGTGCAGGTCAGAGCGGCTCTGGTCTATACGAACAGAGTACATATAAGTAGAGCAACCTTTGTCTGCCACATCGCTGTAAGCAGCCACCCAAGAACCGTCTGACAGACGGTAGATACTGTCCTGCGGAATAATAAAATCCGTACTCTGCCCTGTTTCCGCAATAGTGCGTGTCAGCACCAACTGCGCCGTTCTGTCCCACATACAGCGACCGATAAAAGTCTCGGCATATTCTGTATTCATTATCGAATACAAGCTGTCGGATATATGCTTTTTCCAATCTTCGGTAATATAAGCTTTAGCAAGTTCTTCAGCCCTTGAAGCGGAAGGACTGTAACCGCCTTTATTATGACCGTTGATAAAATTATAGCCGTATTTTTCATTTTGGAAAGTGGAGAAATCAAACCGGCAGTTCTCGGTAAGTACATAAGTCTGATCTGCCCCCGGCATACCGCTGTATTTAAGACGGAAAGAGGAGCCTTTCGGCATCGTAAATTCAATCGGATTTCTTACGGTAACATTGTCCTTTATTACCTGACCATCGGGATTAGTAATGGTAACATATACAGCACTGTACGAATCATATACATAATAATTATCGCCATTTATGTATGAGAAATTGACAAATGCCGAAACATAATTGTCTTCACTCAAATCCCGCGTGATCTTATACGACAACTTACACCTGTCTTTGCTTAATTGAGACTTTTCTACTTGGGCGTTATCTATTTTTACCTTAAAATGCACGAGGCGATTGTTGTCAAAGTCTGCATCAAGCGTATAGTTTTCCTGCTCCGCCGCAAGGGGTGCAAGAAAATTGTGCTTGCTTATGTATGCTGTATGAGTAAAGTCATTGTCCCAGCCCCAGATAGAGGACGAAGCACGACGAATACGGTAATAGGTCGGCACGGCAGGCAGAGTTACATTGTCGTCTGTCAGCACTAATTGCATCTCGCAAAGAGGGTTGCCGTGGTTGTCGCGCAATATGTACCCTTCCGCTTGGTGCGACAGCGGCGCAAGGCTGTCCTCTATAACTGTAGCATTGCCCGTCCAAGTCTCGCGGCTTTTGTCTTCATACGTGTAGGTAGTCTTGTTATTGTTTCTCTGCATCTGCACGACCTCTATGGTACGAGCATCGCTGAAGTCGCTCTGCGAGGCGCGCTGCAATTCAAAATAGTCGCCGTCCACAAGGTCTTTCAGTCCGGGGTTCTTTATCGTCCAACTAAGTACATTGTTGCCCGTATAAGTGCCCGTGCTGTCGGTCTCTTCATATCCGGTAAAATCATATATCCTGTGATATGGCGGAATGTCCACCCCGACGGAAGTCTTTGTCGTCTGCATCTTCGAATCTCCCGTACCATACCACATAGTGAAGGTAGCCTTAAACTGTTCTTGCACAGTGTCTGTAGTCATTACATACAGCGTGCCGCCTCTGTCAGACAAATCTTGCGGAGCGGAATTGAGCGTGGTGGTATATGAAATAGGGTCATTAAACAACATAAAAGGTATGGCAGCATATCCATAGCCTGCCGGACCGCCCTCATTAACCTGATAAATATAAGGCGAATAGAGTTGCGGGGTCATAATGTTGGTATTGGATGTAAACATATTGTCCGGACTGACGGTACAGGACAACGCGTTGCCGTCGGTATAACTGCGGCGGAATTTCGACACAATCTTTACCTTAAAGTTCTTCTTGTTAAGCGACTCGGGCGGATACCAGTCAAGTTCGAGAAAAGTAACTTGCGGGCAGTCATCGTCCTCTTTTTGCTTAACATACAGTTTTTCCGACCAGTCGCCCATTTTTGTCAGACGATAGTTCACGCCGCTCGCCATCGAGGTTACAATCAGCACACCCTCGCCTTCAACCGGCGACACGTATGCCGTACCTTTCGAGCTGTTTGAGTTCTCGTTCTCGTCATACTTGTCTGTCTTATACTTCGCTATGCGGGTCTCGCTGCCGCCATCAACAGTATATGCGATATAACTCTCATCGTAAGCATAGTAGTCATACGCTCTGCCGTATGCCCATACGGGTATCACAAAGTGAATACTGTTTGCGCCATTTGAGTATATAGCATAATGCTTCTCCTTCTCAAGATAGTCGTTGGCAAACGCCTTCTGCGACAAGAGTAACATTGCAACAGACAATAAAACGACTGCCGATATTTTCACTGAAATATGAAGTAAACTTTTCATTATGTATGAGGTTTATTGAATATTATTCTTATCAAATACAGGCATATACGGACTGCCTGCCGTACCGAGTTGTCCGTCGTTCACGTACTGCACTTTTTCGGCGGTATAGATATGCTTGAGCCATGAAGAGTAGTAACGTATCGTTATTGTCTCTCCATCGGCAGGAGGGCATATATACAAGAAGAAGTAATCCCCCGTTTCCAACGATTGCGGCGAAGCCACTCCAATACAATTACCGTCACAAAAGGCTGCAAGCAGGTCATCTTCGGTCAGTTCGTACCTTGCAGCTGTCAATTGATCATCCGTATAGACACACGACAGGTCAATGGCTACCACAGCCGTCATAGAAACGGTCATATCATACTTGTCAGGCACAGACCACGTAGGCTTGCCTGTACTACCCACAATAGTTTCGGTCTTTTCCGACAGGGAAACAGGGTCTTTTTTCTCGTCTTTCTTACACCCCGCCAAAGTTATAAGCAGCGAGATAGCAGTAATAAACAATATCTTTGTTCTCATAAATATATAATTTTTCTTTGCTTATAATTCTATGGTTACTAAATGCCGCAAAGGTAAGAAAAATATATGGAATTTCTAAACAATTAGGCACAAAATATCTGTTTTAGCGCAAAATCTTGCACATTCCGCAAAAACGCTGTACCTTTGCTGCCAAATTGACATAAAAATATGACACAACAGGAAATACAAAGCATAAAACAACGCTTCGGCATTATCGGCACCAACCAGCAACTCAACCACGCGATAGAAGTGGCTGTACAAGTTGCCGCCACCGACCTTAGCGTACTCGTTACCGGTGAATCCGGCGTGGGAAAAGAGTTCTTCCCGCAGATTATCCACACTTCCTCCCGCCGCAAACACGGTCCGTACTTCGCCATCAACTGCGGAGCCATACCCGAAGGGACGATAGACAGCGAACTATTCGGACACGAGAAAGGGGCCTTCACCGATGCCAAAGCCGAACGTAAAGGCTACTTTGAGATTGCTAACGGCGGCACACTCTTCCTTGACGAGGTGGGCGAACTGCCTCTACAAACCCAAGTAAGACTGCTGCGCGTACTGGAGACCGGCGAATTTATACGTATGGGTTCCAGTCAAGTACAAAAGACCAACGTCCGCGTTGTGGCTGCCACCAACCTTGATATGCGCCGCGCAATTCAGGAAGGCAAGTTCAGAGAAGACCTTTACTTCCGTCTCAATACGGTGGAGATAAAAGTGCCGGCTCTGCGCGACAGAAAAGACGACATACCCCTGCTCTTCCGCAAGTTTGCTCTCGACTTCAGCGAGAAATACAAGATGCCGCCCCTGCGCCTTAGCGATGAGGCGACCGCACTGATTAAGTCCTACTACTGGCAAGGCAACATACGCCAACTCAAAAACGTGGCAGAACAAATCAGCGTCATAGAGACCAACCACGACATCTCCGCCGAGACACTCCGTCGCTACCTGCCCGAGAACGAGACACAAAAAGGAATCCAACTGCTGCGCCGCGACGAAGACAACGGCAACTATATGAACGAAAGAGAACTGCTATATAAAATCCTGTTTGATATGCGGCGCGACATCTCCGAACTCAAGCAGGAAGTACGACAGAAACAAGAGCAGACCGCCCAAAGCGAAGACGTTATCATACCCACAGGTCAGCCCCTTATCAACGTTCAACAAGAACACAAGAAAACCGACTACCAACTTGCGGAAGACGTACAAGAACTGCCAAGCAGCATAGAGGAGATGGAAAAAGAAGCCATACGCCGAGCCTTGGAGCATAACCGCGGCAACCGAAAAGCCACAGCCGAAAGCATAGGTATGAGCGAACGCACATTGTATAGGAAAATAAAAGAATACGGACTATAACCGACTGCCTGCAAAATGGAGAGAACACTCAAACCCTTATCAAGAACGAGGATAATCCTACTATCTCTACTGCTCATTCCTCTGCTGACAGGTTGCGCTATCAGCTATAAGTTCAACGGCGCAAGCATTGACTACTCCAAGACCAAAACTATCTCTATCAGCGATTTCCCCAACCACGCCCCGCTCGTCAACCCTACCCTGAGCAGCAACTTTAGCGAAGCCATACGCGACATCTTCTCACGGCAGACACGGCTCGAAATACTCCGGCAAGGCGGACATCTTGACCTCGAAGGCGAAATAACCGGCTACGACATAACGCCTATGTCCGTAGCAGCGGACAGTTACGCAGCCGAGACCAAACTGACCATCACCGTCAAAGTGCGCTTTACCAATAACATCGTACCCGAAGAGAGTTTTGAGAAGACATACAGTGCGTACCAGACTTTCGATGCCAACAAACTGCTGACCGAAGTACAAGACGAACTCTGCGAAACGATGATAGAAGAACTGTCCGAAAGCATATTCAACGACACCGTGGCAAAGTGGTAAAACGATGATACACAAACTTGAGCAAGTCATATTAGACACCACCGAACGCAGCGTTTACCGCAACGACAAAGAGGTAAAACTGACTAAAATAGAGTTTGACCTGCTCGCTTACTTGCTCAACCACGCCGACACTATCTGCCCCCGCCAAGACATCATAGACAACGTATGGGGACAACGTTTCCAATACGACACCGGCACACTTGATGTCCACCTTAACTCTCTCCGCCGCAAGTTACACTTCACAAACACCTACCCCATTGAGACCGTTCGCGGCGTTGGACTGCTGCTCCACTCATACAAAAACACACCGCGCTACAAGCAGAATATGGACTGGGCAACAGTATTTTCCACTCTCTTGCCGGACACGCTGCACACTTGCTCCGTGTCCGAACTCATCTACACAGCCCTCACCAACCACCAAACAGAGATAGAACAGAAACAACTGCGGTGCCACATCCGTTTAGACCCGTTCGTCAACGAACTGACCACCGACCGCGACACCTTCCTCGCACTTATGGATCACGCCCTCACCGCTATGCTCACCGATGCGGAAAAAGGCACAATGGACATCGGTACAAGCCTAAATATCACCACATTCTGCATTTTCCTCTCCGTACGCTCCGCCAAAGCCGACTTTACGCTTATCGACTGGATAGTGGCTCAACGCCTCGCCGCACTGCTCGGTATGCCTATGAGATGCACTCAAAATGAAGGACGGCTCAAAGTGGAGTTTCACCTCCTGCTCTCACCCGCATAATCAAACCCGAACTGCCGTTTTCTCGCAACATTTAAGACAGACTTAAGACAAAGCAGCCGTTTTTGCCCTACCTTTGCAGCGTTTTTAAGATGATGAAGGTTCTTCAGATGAGGGCAAACTCTGTACTTTGCAATGTTATTATATTCTTATTTTGCTGCTGCACTGTTTTTGCAGAGCCTTTGTCGCCATACACATCCGCCACATCCGAAAACGAGACGGTAGTTGACAGCATCACACTGCCGGAGGTGGAGATAAACTCCACGCGCTACCAAGCCTCTCCCTTCCTGTTGCAGCAGCAGACAAGCGTTGTGTCGCCCCTAATGATGGAAGAGCGGCAGGTAAACGCCCCGAAAGACATTGCTTCTTTTGTACCCAACCTTATTATGCCCGACTACGGCTCCGCCATGACAAGCAGCATATACATACGCGGCTTGGGGTCGCGCATTGACCAGCCGGTAGTAGGTATGATTATTGACGGCGTGCCGCTGCTTGACAAGAATATGTACGACCACCAACTCTTTGATATACGCCGTATTGAGTTTCTGCGCGGACCGCAAGGCACTATGTACGGCAGGAACACACAAGGCGGCATTATGGAGATACATACTCTGCAACCGCTTGACCTGCAAAGCACAGCTGTCAATGTCTTCGCCGAATACGGCAGCCGCAATACAGTTAAAGCAGGAGCATCGGTCTATCAACCCGTAAACGACAAATGGGGCTGGGGGCTGACGGCACAGTATGGTCGCACCGACGGATTTTTCCGCAACTCCTATACCGACTTGCTCACCGATAAAGGACAGAACGCTTCCGGCAAGTTTGCCCTCGACTTCCGCCCCAATAGCCATTGGCGCGTACAGAACAGCTTGTCAGCAAGTTATGTCAGTCAAGGTGCATTCCCATACGCCTCGCTTTCCACCGGCACTATAGCCTACAACGCCGAAGGCAGTTACAGTCGCACCACTCTTATGGAGAGCCTCAGGGCAGAATACAGCAACAGCGGCTACCGACTCAACCTGTCAGCAAGTTATCAAATGCTTGCCGACGATATGCGTATGGACAACGACTACTCGCCCGCTCCTGTCTTCACCCTTGAGCAAAAACAACTCCTGCACGCTGGCAGCATAGACGCGCTGCTCAAAGCTCCGCGACCTGTAGAGTGGTACGACTGGACGGCAGGTATCAGCGGCTTTGCCAAACTCAACGACATGTCTGCCCCCGTCATCTTCGAGCGAGGCGGCATAGACGACCTTATACTCTACAACGCCAACAAAGGCATACGCTCCGTCTTCACAAACGACTCGCTTGAGATAACGGAACAACTGCTGCCTATCAACAGCGATTTCAGCTTTCTTAATGCCGGTATCGCCGCATTCCACCAAAGTCGCTTCACCTTCAACGACTGGATTATCACACTCGGTTTAAGACTTGACTACGAGACCACGTCTATGCGGTACAACTCATACGCCGACCTGCACTATCGCTTCACCCTCGTTATGGACGAGCCGCAGCCTATGCAGACCTCTATGAAGGGTACACGGCAATCCCGCTACTTCAACGCCCTGCCACGAATAGGCATATCCTACAACAGACCTACATACACCATCTACACCTACGTAGCGGAGGGATACAAGGCAGGAGGATATAATCCGCAGATATTCAGCACTATTATGCAAAACCGTATGATGAACGACCTGTGTAACCGCCTGCACGTTCATCTGCCAATAGCCGATGAGCGGTTCACCAACGCCGACATCACCTCATATAAGCCCGAACGAGCATGGACGGCAGAGTTGGGCACACACCTCAAACCCGCTGACGGACTGAACATCAACGCCGATGTCTTTTATATCTATTGCCACGATATGCAAGTTACCGTTTTCCCCAATGGCAAGACCACAGGCAGAATGATGACCAACGCCGGTCGTTCGCAAATATACGGCGCGGAAGCGGATATGACCTACCGATGGCAATCAGGACAATGGCACGGACTGCTACAAGCAGCCTACGGCTTCACGGAAGCAAGATTCATAGAGTTCTATGACGGCATACAAGACTACGGCGGAAAGCACAGACCCTACGCACCGGCACACACCGCCCACCTCACCTGTCAGGCGGCATACAATGTCAATAAAAATTGGCTGCAAACTGTTTCATTCAGTCTCAACGCCGACGGAATAGGACAGATATGGTGGAATGAACAAAACAGCAGACAAGAGCAGTTTTATGGTCTGCTTGGCTGCAATATACGCTTGGCTTGGAAATGGTTTGACCTGCGCCTATGGGGAAAGAACCTCACAAACACCGACTACAACGTATTCTACTTCAAATCAATGGAAAAAGAGTACGTCCAAAAAGGCAAACCGCGACAATTAGGACTGACACTGACATTCAAATACTAATCATCATAATCAAACTAAAATTACCATGAAAAAATTTTTCCTTTTTGCTGTTGCAGCAATTACCATCGCTGCCTGCGAGAACAAGACCAAAACCGAAGTGGAAACCCCTGCCGACAACAAGCAGGAAGTTATTACCGTTGCCAACGCCGCTCACTTTGAAGCTATAGGCACGGTAAAAGTGGCAACACCCGCCTTTGAGGCTGACAATGACACCGTTCGCGTAACTATTCTTACGGACACTACACTCCGTATCGACCTCGTGAAGATGAGGTTTGCAGACAAAATGCCGCAACTCGATATGGTTATCGACTCTGTTCGCTATATCCGCACTGCCGACGGCATAGAGTTTGGCGAAAAAGCCATTGTCCCCAAATATATGGACAAGCCCTTCCCGCAATATACAGCCAACGACCTCAAAGGTAGTATTGACGAAGACGAGATTGAGTTTGAAACAAGTTTTGCCGCTTTCTATACCACCTACGAGGGAGAGATAAGCAAAATGTCAAAGTGAGCCGACTTTCCACAGTCGTTTTTTGGACTTATTTTAATGCAAATCTGCACAAAAGTTGAACAAATTTGTACAGATTAGACTTTTACTGCACAAAGATTTGCATATTTGCAAAATATAAGAAAACAAAAATTAGGAATTTATTCAACAAGTTATCATAAAGAGGATGATATGCATTCAAAAATGAATATCTCTTCGTATCTGCTAACGTGTTGTTAGCCAATCGTTGTGATTCGGGGGGGATTCGAACCCCCGACCCAC
>DJXH01000049.1:0-488 GCA_002449665.1 Bacteroidales bacterium UBA7009 | reverse complement strand
CTATCCAACTGAGCTACCGAACCGAGAGATGAACAGCGCACTGACAATTTTCAAGCGCATATACGCTGCAAAGGTATGGCATTTTTACGAATTGAACAAAAAAATTCGCAAATTTTTGTTAATTTAGAAAATTTTTGTACCTTTGCGCGCTTTTTATGGCATAGATTAAACAGGATACACTATATAGGACACGCTATGCGACAACTTAAAATCACCAAATCAATCACAAACCGAGAATCTGCCTCGCTTGACAAATATCTGCAGGAAATAGGCAGAGAAGATCTTATTTCAGTAGAAGAAGAAGTGGAACTTGCGGGACGCATCAAGAACGGCGACAGAGCCGCACTTGAGAAACTGACAAGAGCCAACTTGAGGTTTGTTGTATCGGTAGCCAAACAATATCAGAATCAGGGTTTAAGCCTGCCGGATCTCATCAACGAAGGCAATCTTGGTCTGATAAAAGCAGCAGAGAAATTTGACGAGACACG
>DJXH01000019.1 GCA_002449665.1 Bacteroidales bacterium UBA7009 | reverse complement strand
TTCATGCCGAGCAGCCAGTCGCCTATAGCCCGCATCAGTCCGGCTTCATACAGCCGCTGATACTCGCTCTGGTCTTTGAGAACGGCAAAGCCTTCGCGTATGGCTTCTTCGGTAAGCGAACTGACCCATAGTCTTTTGACGGGGACACGGCAACCGGCTTTCTGGTATACCCAACGTTGTATGAGTTCGCCCTCTTGTCCGGCATCACCGCAGTTGATAACCTCTGTGGCTTTGCTTATAAGGTCTTTGAGTATGGCAAACTGCTTTTGAACACCCGTGTCGCCGCTCACTTTGATACCGAAACGGTCGGGAATCATAGGCAGCGAGCCGAGTGTCCAACGGCTCCATTTGTCGCTGTATTCCTGTGGCTCAAGCAGGGCGCAAAGGTGTCCGAAGGTCCAGCTCACACAATAGCCGTTACCCTCCATATAACCATCGCGGGCGGTACTCGCTCCGAGTACCGCCGCTATATATTTGCCCACTGAAGGTTTTTCGGCAACGCAAAGAATCATATACAGACAGGTTACAGAAGTTCTTTTTTCAGAGCCTCATACATATAAACTGCAAAAGGCAGAGCCAAACCTATAATCAGAGATAGGAGAATGATAAACTTAATATTAGGCGACTCTATTTGGGTTGCTGTCTGCGCACGGTCTATAATCTTGGCAGGCGTTGCTTCGGCGGCAAGCAGCATTGAGTTCTCCTCGCGCTTGGTAACGAGATAGAGGTATTGTTTCTCCTTGGTAGCCTTGTCGCGCTGCATCTCTATATATCGTCTCTCCTGTTCGGGGAGCGAACTGAGCATCTGCTCATATTGTTGTTGCTGCTTCTGAAGATAGTCGCGGCGTAGAGCGAGTGACTGGCGCGACTGTGCAATGCCCTCTGTAAGGTTTCTGCGTGTCTCCACTATCTGCTCCGTGGCAGACTTGATGGACGGGTTGTCGTTATAGGCAGTTTGACGCAGTTTATTGCGATTGAGAATCAGGTTATTATAAGTAAGAATAACATCCTGCAATGCTTCATCGCTTATACCTATATTACTCGGCAATATAGTGTTTTCTTTTTCGGGGCTGTTGAGTTGGGACGAAATAAAATCGAGTATATCCATCTCGGAGTTCACTTCTGCCACTTGCCGCTGATACTGCTCTCCAAAGTCTCTGTACGACTCAGCAGCCGTAGATATACTTGCTATACGATACTGCCTTTTGTATGACTCCACTTCCATCTCGGCATTGTCGAGGTCGGCAGCGATGATACTGAGGCGATTGCTCAAAAACTCCTCTGTCTGCTGTGCCAGCAGGTTCTTGTCGGACACGTATGAGCGGTTGTATATATCAAGCTGCGTGTCTATTATAGCACTTGTTAGAACCGGCGACGAAGAAACGGATGTGAGTTCTATTATATTAGACTCTTTGTTCAGACGGCTTATTTTTATCCCTTTCCTTAATGTTTCCACCATACTGCGGAGAGTACGTACCTCCACACGATAATGACCTGATATGTCGGGCGAGGAAGCGGAGAAAGTGATGGGACCGAAATCGGTCATCATCTGTTCACCTGCACGGTTTAAGGTAAGTTTGACAGTGGAAAAATCAAGAACCTTGATTTTCACTTTCCACTTTCCCTCATCGCTTATCTTAATGTCTATGTCAGCATTCCTACTGAAACTGTCGGGCATAAGAACGGTAATATCGTTATTCGGAAACTGACATTCCCAAAAACGTTTGCCTTTCTTATAGCATATCTGCCTCAATCCGAGCCTGCCTACCACTTGTTCCATCAGTGTCCGCGAAGAGAGAATCTCTATCTCATCGCTTGCAATGCGCTGACCTCCCATACCCATCATACGCAACATCTCGTCTTGTGCGGAAGCCGACTTATCGTTGGTCTGACGAAGCATAATAGTGGCTCTCACTTCGCGTGAAGGCGGGGTGAAATAATAGTACAAGCAGCCTAATACACCGCACACAGCCAAACTGATAACGAACAGATACCAATGTCTGCGAGACCAAATGATTATATCTTTCAAATCCATAATATGCTATTTTGAGTGAAGGGGACTGACATAAATAATATCGCCTTTCTGCAGATAGTAGCAGGGTGAACGGAAGACATCGTCCGTCAGCAAATTCACTTCATATATGTTTATTTTTCCGTCTTCTATACGCTGTACCATCACGTTATCCCGTCGGGCGTTAGTAGAGAAGTCGCCCGCCATACCTATTGCCGTTGTAATGGAAATAGGAGCCGTCATACCTATCCATTGCGGAGATGCCACCTCACCGAGGACGGTAACACCGGCATTGACAATATTGACAAACACCAAAGCGTTTTTGGCGTGTATGCCAATTTTCTCTGCAAGCACATCCTGTGCCTGCTCCTCGGTCAGTCCTTTCAAAGCCACTTTACCTATAACGGGAATGAGAGCCGTACCGTCAGCCGCCACTATAAACGTACTGCCGGCAGAAGCAAAAGCCGTAATTGCCTCGGCATCAAGCGAACTGAACAGTATCTGCAACTCATCACCTGCGGAGATAACAAAAGGCTGTGGAGTAGGATATGTGTAAGACGTGTTTTGCACGCGAAACAGATTCATCTGCTTGACCGAAGTGCAAGCCGACAATGCCAACACAGCCGCAACAAGACTTACTATTAACTTTATTTGTCTCATACTGACACAGTTTTTTATTCAACTGCTATACCTTGCAGGTTGTATGTTTTGCCGCCACGGCGAATAAGAATCTCGTTGCCGCGCATAATTTTAACTGCCGCATCGTTGTCCGCGCTGACGGTATCAATACCCGTTGCACCCGGAGTAAAGGAGCAGGTAACTGTAATCTTTGTTCCGAAATATGATGTTCCGTTCAAGGTCATAGTGGTTACGCCGTCGGTGGTGGCGAAAGTAACAGTACCTTCGTTGATATAATAAACCTCATCTTTGTCATAGAGGAAGAGCAGGCAGCCGTCCATACCGAAATAGGAGTAATAGCCGACAACGAATTTACCATCATCTGTGGTATTTTCTATGCTGTAGGTTCCGTCCTCAAAACTGCTGAAAGCGGCATCGGAAGTGAGGAAACAGAGACTGAGTTCATTGCTCGGCTCATTCTCCTCATCACCGTCATATACAGACATATAGACTGCACCTGCATATTCAATATAGTCGGTGTATATATTGACATTCGGCAGGGTCAGGTTGATGTCAGCCTGTGCCTGAATAGGCTCGTAGGGATGTCTGCCGTCAAAAACGGGTACTACATCAGTAATGGTATTGGTGTATGTATTTCCGCCTGCGGTAGTTACGTTATATACAATAGTATAGGTATTATCCTCGTTCTTGGTTATAGTCAGGGTTGCGGCGGAGAAAAGGATTTCCTCATACTCTTCCTCGGTCTCACCTTGCAGGTAGATACTGCTGTATTCGCTGTCAAGATTTTCACCGTCGAAAGTATATGTCCCCGCAAAATCGAAATCATCGGTGTAGAAATTAAAGGCAATATAGTCATCGGAAGCGGGGTCGGCAATATAAATCATATTGTCATAGTAGCCTTCCTCGCTCTCATAATACTCAATCATCGCCTTGGTAAACCTGCTTACGTCCACTGCACTTTCTTCGCCATCGCTATTGCCTCCTTCACCGCCTATTTCGTCAGCGGTATTGCTCTCGAAATAGAAACTGACCGAATAGCAGCGAAGTTGCTTTACGCAGTTAACAGTTATGGTCTTGTTGTTTATGTTCTTAACAACCACAACGGGATTGGCTTCCACCACTCCGTCCGAAGCATCAACCGACTCTATTGTACCGGCAGATACTGTGGCTTCAAAGTTTTGCTTAACATAGCCGTTTATGGAAAGCGAAACTATAGGTTCAGTAGCTGTAAAAGTGATGCTCTGATCGGCATTGCAGCCGAAATAAGTGTCGGTTTGAGCACCTTTGGTACACTCCACCTTGATGTTCTCCTGCGTGAAAGTGTATTGGATATTGTTGCCTATCGACTCGGGCGACATAATGATAGTGGGCTCCTCGTATGCCGCATGCTTTTTAGCAACAGGCAATACCATTTTCTTCTGCCTTACGGGAAGAGCAAAAAGACTACCGGAAACAAGAACCAAAGCAAGTAAAAAAGAAAAAATACGTTTCATATCCGTAAAATTTTATTGATTTATCATTTAGTTTTTGGTTAGTCTGCACATAGCAGGCTGCAAAGATACAAAGATATTTGCACAATCCAAAATTTTGCTATAACTTTGCACAAAATTGTACGATTTTACGCACATAAAGCATAGAAAATTACACAACAAGATGGCAAAAATACTTGTTATAGACGATGAGCGCGCCATACGTAGTACGCTTAAAGAGATTTTGGAGTTTGAGGGCTACGAGGTGGTAACAGCCGAGAACGGCAAATCGGGGATAGAGAAAGCCGCCGAAGGCATAGACCTTATATATTCAGACGTAAAAATGCCGGAAACGGACGGCATAGAACTGCTCACGGCGATAAAAAACGACGACAAACTGCAAGCCATACCGGTAGTAATGATTTCGGGACACGGGAACATAGAGACAGCCGTTGAGGCAATCAAACTCGGTGCTTTCGATTTCATAGAAAAACCCATTGACCTCAACCGACTGCTTGTTACCACCAAGAACGCGCTTGACAACCACACCCTGAGCCAAAAACTCGGAGAGAAGAACGAAGAGATAAAAAAACTCAAGAACCTCGTTCAGAAGCGCGAGATGATAGGCAAGAGCGAAGCCATAGAGCGCGTGAGAGACATCATAGCCAAAGTGGCTCCCACCGAAGCACGCGTACTCATAACGGGGCAGAACGGCACAGGCAAAGAGGTGGTGGCACACCTTATCCACGACAACAGTCCGCGCAGCACACAACCGATGGTGGAGGTCAACTGCGCCGCCATACCGTCCGAATTGATTGAGAGCGAACTCTTCGGGCATGTCAAAGGGTCGTTCACGGGGGCTGTCAAAGACCGTGCGGGCAAGTTTGAGCAAGCCAACGGCGGTACGCTCTTCCTCGACGAGATAGGCGATATGTCGCTCGCTGCCCAGACCAAAGTGCTACGCGCCCTGCAAGAGAACGAGATAACACGCGTGGGAAGCGACAAACCGGTGAAAGTGAACGTGCGCGTACTGGCTGCCACCAACAAAGACCTGCAAACGGAGATAGCCGAAGGTCGCTTCCGCGAAGACCTTTTCCACCGCCTCAATGTCATTCCTATTACCGTACCGCCGCTTGACGAGAGGAAAGAAGACATACCTATGCTCGTGGACTATTTTGCACAGCAGATATGCAAAGAGCAGGGCTGGAAGACAAAAAGTTTTGCCGCCGATGCTGTAAAAGCACTGCAAAACCGCACATGGAAAGGTAATATACGCGAACTGCGCAACGTAGTGGAACGGCTCATCATCCTCTCCGGCGACACTATCACAGCCGCCGATGTACAAACCTTCGCATAAAGGAACACTATGACCATCAATCAACTACACATACTCAACTATCGCAACATACTGCAGGCCTCACTCACTTTCTCCGACAAGATAAACGCTTTTATCGGACTCAACGGACAGGGTAAGACCAATGTGCTTGATGCCATCTATCTGCTGTCTTTCACCAAGTCGGCTTTCACCTCACTTGACAGTCAGAACATCACACATGGCTGCGATATGGCACTCGTACAAGGTGTATATACCGGCATACGCCCCATGCCCGACCGGACGGAAGAAGAGTGCGAACAAATATCGTGCGGGATAAAACGCGGAGTAAAGAAGCAGTTTCGCCGCGGGCAGAAAGACTACAAACGGCTCATTGACCATATTGGACTTATACCGCTCGTGATGATAAGTCCAGAAGACAATGCCCTTATCGGCGAAGGTTCGGAAGAAAGACGGCGGTTTCTTGACAGCGTTATCTCCCAGTACGACCGCGCCTATCTTGAGCAACTGACACGCTACACCTCGCTGCTCAAACAGCGCAACTCACTGCTCAAGCAACTCGCCGACCAAACGGATGCCGAACTCAATATGCTTGAGATTTATGAGCAACAGATGGTGGCTCCGGCAGAAGTGGTGTTTGCCAAACGGCAGGAGTTTATAGACAAGTTTATTCCCCTTTTCCAAGACATCTACTCTACCATCTCGTCGGGTGCGGAGCGCGTATCTCTGCGCTACTGCTCCCAACTCTTCGACCGCGACCTTGGCGAAGCCTACGTCAACACGCGGCAGCGCGACCTCATACTCGGCTGGACCTCACAGGGTATTCACAAAGACGATATTGAGATGCTGCTTGACGGTTATCCGCTGCGGCAAGTGGGCAGTCAGGGACAGCAAAAGACGTATGTCATCGCTATGAAACTTGCGCAGGCACTGATGCTCGGCAAGCCTATACTGCTGCTTGACGACATCTTCGACCGCCTTGACAGTGAGCGCGTTGAGCGCATACTCGGACTTGTAGGCAGCGAACGCTTCGGACAGATATTCCTCACCGACACCGACCGCCAACACCTCGCCTCGCTCGTACAACATACAAGCGATACGGCAAAAGTGTTTCAGGTAAACGGCGGGGTTATCACGGAGTGGGAACCCATGTAGGGAAGAAAGTTGTACGCAGGCTGTCGCACAGACCCATAGGATTGGCAAGCAGCGGTTTAAGAGAGAAAAAGACCTCACCTTCTATATTCGGTATCTGCTCGTGAAGGCGCAGTTGGCGGCAAATCTCGTTGCCGTTTGCCCACGGACTGTTCATATTCAGTTTCTTACCCTCTTTTTTTGCTTTCGCGGGGTCTTCCTGACGATAAGCGGCAAGACCTATATACACTTTGGCTTTGCCTGCATTGCGTGCCCACCACTCGGCAAGTTCCTTATGGTCGGCGGCACGGCTGCCTATCTGCCAGTAGAGTTGCGGCACCACATAGTCTATCCACCCCTCCTGCATCCATAGCAGCACATCTGCGTAAAGTTCATCATAGTTTTGCAGGCCGGTGGTAAGGCTGCCGCGCTCATCGTTCTGCTTGTTGCGCCATATACCGAAAGGCGAGATGCCGAACTGAACATCGGGCTTGATTGATTTGATGGTGTCGTGCAGTTGGCGTATAGCCATATTGACGTTATTGCGCCGCCAGTCGTCTATGTTGTCAAACCCTCGCGGGTGCTGCTTAAAGCACTTCTCGTCCGGCAGTTTGGTCTTGTGGTCTGGATAAGGGTAGAAGTAGTCGTCCATGTGTACACCTTCTATGTCATACCTTCTTACCAAATCAGCCACCACGCGGCAGAGCCATTCGCGCGTTTCGTCAAGTCCCGGCTCGAAGTACCACTGGTTGTTGTACTTCCAAAACATCTCCGGCCGGCGGAAGAAAAGGTGCGATTTATCCATTTCTGCGGGAGAGGTGGTTGCAAGTGTTACACGATAAGGGTTTATCCATACGTGTACGTCCATCTTGCGCTTGTGTGCTTCTTCCACCATCATCTGCAGCGGGTCATAACTGATGTCATTATCCTGACCCTGCTTGCCGGTAAGCCACGCGCTCCAAGGCTCAAGAGCAGAGGGGAAAAGAGCATCGGCAGTAGGGCGCACTTGAAAGATGACAGCATTAAAATTGAGTGAAGCAAGACTGTCGAGCAAGGATATCATCTCGCTTTTCTGCATCTCGGTATTGCCTATGGCCTCTTTTGAGGGCCAGTCGATATTGGCTACAGTGGAGAACCACACGGCACGAAACTGACATTCAGTCCGTACTGCCGTTTGTGCTTTGACGCAGACACAGACGAACAAAGACAGCATTATGACAATCAGCGACTTTCTCATATTACATTATTTTTCTTGCATCAAGTTCTTGTCTATATAGTCTTGCTGTGGCGGCGTGTTGAGCGTAGTTGGAGGAGAAGACGTGTGTCCCCGAAAAATCGGGATTGGCGCACATATAGAGGTAGTTGGTCTTGGGCGCATCAAGTACGGCATCTATGGTAGTCCCTCTCGTACAGCGTATAGGTCCTGGAGGCAAGCCGAGGTACTTGTAGGTATTATAAGGCGAGTCAATGGCAAGATGTCGTTTAAGCACGCGTCTTAGACGCAAGTTGCCCGAAGCGAAGATGACCGTCGGACAGGCTTGCAGGTGCATACCCTTGTGTATTCTGTTGAGATACAGGCTCGCTATGAGGGGGTACTCCTGCTGTTTATTGGTCTCGGACTCCACTATGCTGGCGAGGGTCATTACCTCCACCGGCGTAAGACCAATGTTTTGCGCTTTACCGAGCCGCTCTTCGTTCCAAAAACGGTCATACTCGGTTTTCATACGCTCGAAAATCTTGTCCGCACTCCAAGTCCAATAGACCTCGTATGTATTTGGAATAAAGAGACAAACAGCCGTTTCGGGTGTAAGCGAGAATCGGCTGAGATAGTCGGCAGAGTCAAGCCGCTGCTTTATGTCAAGCGAGTCAAGCAGCAGTTGTCTGCCGAGGTGTCCGGCGAGTTGATCTCGGGTTCGAATGGCGTGTGTCCAAGTTATTCTCACAGGCGACTCCACTCCCGCTTGCAGGCGGCGTATCAGATGTTTATCTCCTATTCGGGCAGGGAAACGATAGTAGCCGGGCTGTGGGGTATTGTAGAGCATATAACGTTTGTGCAGCCGCCAGTCGGTGTGGGAGGCTATATGATAGTCCTGCTGCATAAGAGCATAGAGGCTGTCGGCTGTCATACCGGGATAGACATAATAGCCGTGGCTCTCGCCATCAATACTCTCGTAGTTGCATACCTCAAGGCGATAGTACTGCTCAAAAGCCCAACAGCCTGACAGGACAAGCACTATGCAGGCAGTAAGTACGGAGATGAGGATTATTTTCTTCTTTTTAGTCATAAAAGCGTGTTTATCAGCCAAGATTGGCTGATACTTTTAGTGTAGTATTTTATATATCAATTCTTTCCACAGTTCGCCATCATCTGCGCTCGGGTTGTTGATACCTTTGGAGCGGGCATCAATATCGCGAAAATAGCCTATTATGCTGAATGTCTTGCCTGCGGAGAAACGCCTTGCAGCCGCAGCGTAGTCTTTGACGAAGAACGGCGGGATACCGAGGACGGCGGCAACGGAGCGTTCGTTCTTGTCTTGCAGATAGTGGTAAATCATAAGGTTGGCGAAGAAGGTGAACAGTACGCCGAGTTCTTTTATCATCGGGTGGTCTTTGCTGCTGCTGAAATAGCGAGTTATGCGGTTGGCTTTGAGTACATCTCCTTTAACAAGAGCATCTTGCAGTTCAAACACATTAAAATCCTTACTTATGCCTACGTTTCTTTCCACAAGAGCAAAATCTATCGTTTTGCAGTCTGGGGGCATTCCGACAAGCAGTTTGTCTATCGCTCCGGCTATGCCGCTCAAGTCGGCACCGATAGAATCGGCAAGCAGTTGCGGTACGCGCGGATCGACTGTTATATTGAGGTTCTGCCGTTTAAGCCGCTCTGCCATATAGTTCTTCACCCAAGCAGCCACCTGATAGTCACGGAGTTTGTCGGAGGGCATCATCACTCCGCCTTTGCTTTCAAAGTTCTTGAACACAGACAGGCGTTTGTCCGGCGAACCGTGTTTGTAGCAAATCACGAGCACGGTTGTAGGCTGCGGATTGTTCATATACAAGCCGAGAGCCTCCCACTTGCGTATGCTTTGAGCCTCTTTTACTATCACCACTTTTCTTTCGCCCATCATAGGAAATCCGCGAGAGGCACTGACAGCAGGGGCAATGTCATCGCCCGAGAGGTCTTTGCCATAGACCACCGTCTGATCAAAAGCGCGAGCCGCCTCGTCAAGCACCTCGCTTTCCAACCTCGCTGCCACAAGGTCTATATAGTAACTCTCCTCGCCGCAAAGCATATAAGCGGGAGCGTACTTGCGTGCATCAAGTTGGCGTATCACATCTTCATATTTCATATTAAAGCAGGCTGAATAGCAAAAAACAGCGTATAATCCGTGCAAAGTTACGGCAATATTTGCAGACCTGCAAAAAAATGTGTAACTTTGCACCCGATTTGCGAAGATAATTACTCAACAGACATAATAAAACTACCACTATATGATTACTATTGACCAACTGAAAGACATACGCTCGCGTGCCGACAAACTCAAGCAGTATCTTGCTATTGACGAGAAGCGCGTGCAACTTGAAGAGGAAGAACTGCACACCCAAACCCCCGGGTTCTGGGACGATGCCAAAGCCGCAGAGCAGCAGATGCGCAAGGTGAAGAACATCAAGCGTTGGATAGAGGGCTATGAGGGCGTGCGCGCCGCTACGGAGGAGTTGCAACTCGCTTTCGACTTCTTTAAGGACGAACTCGTTACTGAAACGGAGGTGGACGAGGCTTATAACAAAGCACTCCGTGAGGTGGAAGACCTCGAAATGAAGAATATGCTCTCTCACGAGGAAGACCAGATGCCTGCCGTACTGAAGATTGTGTCCGGCGCAGGCGGCACCGAGGCACAGGACTGGGCAGAGCAACTATGGCGGATGTATCAGCGTTACTGCGAAAAGCACGACTATAAAACCACCGTTACCAACCTTCAAGAGGGGGATGAGGCAGGTATTAAGACCGTTACCTTCACCGTTGAAGGCGATATGGCATACGGCTATCTCAAGTCGGAGAACGGCGTTCACCGCTTGGTGCGTGTCAGTCCGTATAACGCCCAAGGCAAGCGTATGACAAGTTTTGCCAGCGTGTTTGTGGTGCCGCTTATAGACGACAGCATAGAGATAGAAGTCAATCCTGCGGGGCTTAGTTGGGACACCTTCCGCTCTTCGGGAGCAGGCGGACAGAACGTAAACAAAGTGGAGTCGGGTGTGAGGTTGCACTATAAGTTCGTCAATCCTCTCACCGGTCAGCCTGACGAGATAGTGATAGAGAACACCGAAACACGCGACCAGCCAAAGAACCGCGAGAACGCACTTAGGCACCTGCGCAGCCAACTCTATGAACTCGAACTTGAGAAACGCCGTCAGGCGCAAGCCAAAGTGGAGGCTGGAAAGAAAAAAATCGAATGGGGCAGCCAGATACGCTCATACGTCTTTGATGACCGCCGCGTGAAAGACCACCGCACCGGCTACCAGACAAGCAATGTCAATGCCGTCATGGACGGCGACATAGATGCTTTCATCAAAGCATATCTTATGGAGTTCCCCGAATAATATCCGCTACTAACGAATTTTGTTCAACCATAGTCCCTCTATACAAGAGAAACTTTCTAAAATACAACTAAACAACCCGGCAGTCTGTCTGTCGGGTTGTCTATTATTTAGTATAACATAGTGATTACCACTCAAGCAGCACTTTGCCGCATTGTCCGCTGACCATCACGTCGAAACCTTTCTGGAAGTCGTCAAACTTAAAACGGTGAGTGATAACGGGACTGAGGTCAAGTCCGCCGAGCAGCATCTGCTCCATCTGATACCATGTTTCCCACATACGGCGACCCGTAATACCCTTGATGGTAAGGGCATTGAAGATAATATCACTCCAGTTAACCTGCGTGTTGGAGGGAAGGATACCGAGTTGGGCTATGTTGGAGCCTTTGTACATATGTGCAATCATATCGTTGAACGCTGCAGGAGCACCCGACATCTCCAAGCCGACATCAAAACCGTGAATACCGAGTTCGTCCATTGCCTGTTGTACGGTTTCGCCCTTTGAGCCGTCCACACAACGGGTAGCACCCATCTTCTTGGCGATGTCGAGACGCAGAGGATTGAGGTCGGTAACGACAATGTTTTTCGCACCTGCAAAACGGCATATACCGGCAGCCATCGTTCCTATCAGTCCGGCTCCGGTAATGAGAACATCTTCGCCGAGAAGAGGAAACGCAAGCGCCGTATGAGTGGCGTTTCCGAATGGATCCATGATAGCAGCGAAGTCGTCCGGAATCTCGTCCCGTAGTTTGACAATGTTAGATTCCGGAATTGAAACATACTCCGCAAAAGCGCCGTCCTTGCCGAAAATGCCTACCGAGAGACTGTTCTCACATACGTGCGCCATTCCACGTCTGCAGTTGCGGCAGTGCCCGCAAACTATATGCCCTTCGGCTGTCACACGCTCGCCAACGCTAATATTACGTACTCCGGCACCGACCTCCACCACTCTGCCCACAAACTCATGCCCCTGAATATACGGAGGCGTACAATGCTTCTGTGACCATTCGTCCCATTTGTACATGTGCATATCCGTGCCGCATATAGCGGCTTTGGTCACCTTGATAAGTACATCGTTGACCCCTACCTCAGGCATCGGGACTTCTTCAAACCATATACCGCGCCGAGGATAACGTTTAACCAATGCTTTCATATCACTTCAGTACATGCAGTTGCTTACCTATTTTCACAAAAGCCTCCACGCCTCTGTCCAGTTGCTCGCGCGTATGCGCTGCGGAAACCTGAACACGAATACGCGCTTCGCCCTTCGGTACCACCGGATAGTAGAAGCCTGTCACGTATATACCTTCTTTCTGCAAGGCAGCCGCAAAGTCCTGACTAAGACGTGCGTCATAGAGCATCACTGCACAGATAGCCGACTCTGTCGGTTTAATGTCAAAACCTGCAGCTTTCATGCGTGAGATAAAGTAGTCAGTGTTCTCATGCAAGCGGTCCTGCAAGGTGTTGTCACGCGTCAGTATTTCCAAAGTCTTAATACCTGCAGCTGCTATCATCGGCGGGATAGAGTTGCTGAAAAGATACGGCCGTGAACGCTGGCGAAGCAGGTCGATTATCTCCTGCTTACCCGTAGTGAAACCGCCCACAGCGCCGCCAAATGCCTTGCCAAGCGTGCCGGTGATTATTTCTATCTTTCCCCGCAGTCCGAATCGTTCAGTCACGCCGTGTCCCGTCTTGCCTACTACTCCTGCAGAGTGGCTCTCATCAATCATGACGAGGGCGTTATACTTGTTTGCCAATTCGTATATCCTGTCCAGCGGGCACACGTTGCCGTCCATTGAGAACACACCATCGGTAGCTATGATACGAAACCTCTGAACTTGCGCTTTCTTGAGTTGCTCTTCAAGGTCTGCCATATCGGCGTTCTTATATCTATAACGCACGGCCTTACACAGGCGAACTCCGTCAATGATGGAAGCATGATTCAGACTGTCGCTGATGATAGCGTCTTCCTCGGTCAGCAAGGGTTCAAACAGACCGCCGTTAGCATCGAAACATGCAGCATACAGAATAGTATCGTCGGTGCCGAAGAAACTGCTGATAGCCCGCTCCAGACGCTTGTGCGTGTCTTGCGTACCACATATAAACCGCACCGACGCCATGCCATAGCCACGCTCGTCCATAGCCTGCTTGGCCGCCTCAATAAGCTCGCTGTTATCAGCCAAACCAAGGTAGTTATTCGCGCAGAAATTGACCACATCGCTGCCGTCCGCCACCTGTATGCCTGACGACTGGGGAGTAACGATAACACGCTCGTTCTTATATAAACCTGCGTCACGGATTTCCTGAAGCGTGGTGCGCAGGTGAGATTGAAAATCGGTGTACATTGTTGCTTGTTTTAAGGTTGGTAGTTTTGTAGGTTACCGGGTTGCCGGTTTTTTGTTTTCCTCAATTAAATGATTCCCTGCTCTAACATGGCTGTGGCTACTTTCATGAAGCCTGCTATATTAGCACCTTTTACATAGTCGACAGTGCCATCGGGCTGCGTACCATAAC
>DJXH01000028.1 GCA_002449665.1 Bacteroidales bacterium UBA7009 | reverse complement strand
AAGCGCAAGAACAACAAAGGGCGCACCACCAAAAAGCGCATCATCGTCCCGGGTTTTGACTTTACAGCCGACACCGAGAGCGTACTCAAACACAAGCGCAAAGAGGACGAAACGCTCACCGTATCGGAGTTTATCAGCCGCAAGAGCCGCTACACATGGGACAGTATAACGCCGCACCTTTGGACGAAGTTCCACCGCATAACACTCGTAAACAAAGCCAAGACTGAACGCCTGACCATAGATATGGACTTGGTGTGGGACAACGTGTTAAGCGGCGAGGTGAAGACCTACAAAGACCTCGTCATAGTCGAACTCAAGCGCGACGGCAACGTACCGTCCCTTATGACCGGCATTATGCTTGCCCACCGCATACATCCTTTCAAGATAAGCAAGTACTGCATTGGTACGGCTCTCACCACCCCCGACCTCAAGCGCAACCGCTTCAAAAAGAAAATTCGCTTTATCGAAAAAATGCTAAACGAAAAATCAAATGACTAAATAGTAAATAATTAAATAGTAAATGAATTTATGTTCTTCCAAGTTGATTTAGCCAACCCTACGTTGGAGTTTATGGCGGACGACCCATCCATAGCCGCACGATTCGGCACAAGCGACAGCATATCATACGTTATGCATAATCTTGCAAACCTGCTCGGCATAAGCGATGATATTATCACTATGCCGCTTATGTTCCTCTTTAACCTGCTCGTGTCGTGGATACTGATATACGGCGTATATTACCGCTACAGCCGCCGACGCGACTACTACGTGCAGTTTATGCTTTTCTCAAGCGGTATGTTCCTGCTTCTGTGGCTGATGCAGATTCTTGATATCCAGACCGGTTTCGTACTTGGTCTGTTTGCCATCTTCGGTATGATTCGCTATCGTACAGAGACCGTGCCTATACGCGAAATGAACTATATGTTCCTCATTATCGCCGTATCCGTTATCAACTCGCTGAGCCTGAAAGCCGACGGACTGTCGTGGTATCTGCTGCTCATGGCCAACATCATTATGATATGTATGGCTTGGTTCTTCGAACTTTGGAACGGTCGCAAACGACAGTCCACGAAGATTATACTCTACGAGAAAATAGAGAACATTAAACCGCAAAACCGTGCGGCGCTTATAGCCGACCTCGAAGAACGCACCGGTCTGAAAGTGTTGGACGTAGAGATAGGACACATCGACTTCCTGCGCGATGTGGCTTACATCAAACTTACCTACCCTCTTGAAGCAGGCAAGACTGTAAACAGTATAGACCTGATAACCAAATTCAAACAATAATGAAGACCGCTACGCTAAAAGACAAAAGACCGCTCGTCTTACTCAGTAGAAGAACAAAGACCGTTTTGCTTTGTCTGATTTTATCCATACCTGCCTACTCTTGGGACTGGAGCGAGACACCTACTGCCACTACAAGCCACAGTATGCAAATGCGCGTTGAAGCCGACTTTAACAAGAAATGGCATAACGGCTTGGCTCTACACTTTGGCGAAGACCTGCGCTTTGATATGTTCGACTATACAGACGGCATTAACGCCGGTGCATCGTTCAACAAGAGTTATACCAACCTGTCGCTTACATACAAACACCCACGATTCAAATATCTGAAAGTCGGCATCGGCTATACCCTCAAGATAATAGGCAACAAAGACTGGTCTAACCCCGACAAGTGGATGCGCCACCGCGCTCATATCGGAATATCCGGCTCATATCGCTACGAAGAGTGGTCATTTAGTCTGCGCGAACGCCTGCAAACAGAGATTCGTATGGGCGATATAGACCAACATATCGCAACAGGCTACTACGAACACAACCGAGCCGACCTCTACCTGCGCAGCAAACTTGAAGTTGCCTACCACGCAAAGTCCAAACCGCTCAAACCGTATATATGGTGCGAACTGGTAAACACACTCAACGCCAACCCTTTGCAGCAGAAATATAAAGACAATGACCCGTCAAACACGGGACACCAATACATACGCCGTGTGCGCTCATCGTTGGGCTTGGTGTGGAAACTTGACAGTCAAAACTCGCTCGATTTCTACTATCGCTTCAACTACGGCTACGACCGCGATGTAACCGTCAAAGCCAACAGCCAAAAACTGCTGCTTACCGAAGAGACAAGTTATCAGCACGCTATAGGCATTGCCTACAACTTCGGATGGTAAAATTCATCTTCGAGCGCCACGCTAAAAAAATCTTCAAATGACATAATGAAAAATCCTCAAATGGCATAACAAAAAAACCTCAAATGGCATAACAAACGTACTGCCGACACACATTATTTTGTAGATCCGAGTATCGCCATCGCTGCATTAGGTATAGGTCCGCGCGACTTGATGAAAGACCTCAATACCTTAGGGCTATTGTTTGAAGCAATGGCAGTGCGAGACTTGCGCGTGTATGCTGAGGCGATTGACGGACATGTGTATCACTATCGCGACAGCAACAACCTTGAGTGCGACAGCGTGGTACACTTTCGGAACGGACACTACGGATTGGTAGAGATTAAATTAGGTGGCGAATACCTGATTGCAGAAGGCGCAAAAAACCTTTTACTGCTTGAGAAAAAAATAGATACCGACAAGATGTATGCCCCGTCATTTAAGATGATTCTGACCGCAGTAGGTGAATATGCTTATCAACGCGAAGACGGAGTGTATGTAGTGCCCATCGGATGTTTGAAACCATAAGATAGATAAAATTTTGCAGTACAAATTATTAACATATAATTCATTATGAATATCTTAATTCTTCAAGGCTCGCCGAGAGCCAAAGGTAATACTGCCTGGATGGCGGAAGAGTATAAGAACGCAGCAGAGGCTGCAGGTCACAACGTAACTATCGTCAATGTAGCCAAAAAGCACATCGCAGGCTGTTTGGCATGCGAGTACTGCCACGGCAAAGGCAACGGTGCGTGCATTCAGAAAGACGATATGCAGGAACTCTATCCACTCATGGCGGAGGCGGAAGTACTCGTGCTCGCAGCGCCTATCTATTATTTCACACTCTGCGCACAGATGCAGGCTCCTATCCAGCGTATGTATTGCGTCAATGCTCCTGCTAAAGTAAAGAAGATGGCACTACTCGTTTCGTCTTATTCGCCGGGCGTGTATGACGGTGCTTTGGCTGAGTTCCGTGACATCTGCAACTACTGGCACGCCGAGAATATGGGCATCGTAACCGCCAAGATTGACGAGCAGAAGACCGATGCCACCAAACAGAAGATCGTTGAGTTGGTAGCCAAGTTATGAGAAAACTAATCATCTGTACACTCGCGGCTATACTCTTTGCCGCCTGTGCGAATACAAATGACAAACAATCGTGCCCTTCCGAGGATAAGAAAATGAGTAAATGCGAAAATAACACGTGGGACAAAGTATTCCCACTGAGTGAGCAAGTATCTCACAAAAAAGTGAGTTTCGTCAACCAATATGGCATCACCATTGTCGGAGACCTATATACGCCGAAATCTGTCAGTCCGCAGGACGGTCTAACAGCAGAGCGATATACCAGCGTTAGCGGTCTTCCTGCACTTGCCGTAAGTGGTCCTTTCGGTGCGACCAAAGAGCAGTCGAGCGGTCTATACGCCATGAAGATGGCGGAGCGCGGATTTATCGCCCTTGCTTTTGATCCTTCCTTCACTGGCGAGAGTGGTCCTTTTTACGATCCGAATGGCAGTTCGCCTGCGGAGGCTCTCCGCCCGCGCAGAACGGCTTCGCCGGACATCAACACCGAGGATTTCATGGCGGCAGTGGACTTCTTGAGCAAGTTGCCCGAAGCAGATGCCGACCGTATCGGAATCATCGGTATCTGCGGTTGGGGCGGTATAGCCCTCAACGCTGCGGCTGCCGACCCGCGTATCAAGGCGACGGTGGCTTCCACAATGTACGATATGACCCGCGTCAGCGGTAACGGTTATTTCGACTCCGCCGACTCCGAAGAGGCGCGTCACGAAGCGCGTGTGGCACTCGCTGAGCAGCGTCTCAAAGACCCTACAGCGATGGCAGGCGGTGTTGTGGACCCGCTGCCGGACGATGCGCCGCAGTTCGTCAAGGATTACTACGACTACTATAAGACCACCCGTGGTTATCACGTCCGTTCCGGCAACTCCAACGACGGATGGCGCGTCATCGGGACGCAGGCGTATGCCAACAGCCGCTTCCTCTATTACATTAATGAGATTCGTTCGGCGGTACTCGTCATGCACGGCGAGAAAGCCCACAGCCGTTATTTTGGCGAAGCGGCGTACCACTATATGGTGGACGGCAAGGCGGAAGGCTACAAGACTGTCGTGGCTCCTAATCCCTGCCCCGAGAACAAAGAGTTGCTGATTATCCAGGGAGCCTCGCATTGCGACCTCTACGACGGCGGTTGGACTGAACCGAAAGGGAAAGGCGAACCCAAGAACCTCATCCCATGGGAAAAGTTAGCCGAGTTCTTCAACAAAAATCTGAAATAATATATAAAACTGATTCTAAAAAACGTAGAATTATGAAAACAAGCACTAAAATTCTGATGTGCCTTGCGGGTGCAGCACTCGTGGCACTGGGTGTACTCTGTATAATCTATCCGGGCGACACCCTTCTTACCTTGGCTTGGGCTTTAGGTCTTATGCTTATAGTTTCGGGATGTAGCACCTTTGGCGCGTGGGCTACCTTCCGTGCCTTCAATCCTTTCAGCGGACTTACTTTCCTCGCTGCACTGATGCAGGTGCTCCTCGGTATTATTCTCATTATCAACCCCGCTCCTTTGGCTATTGCACTGCCTTTCATTTTTGCATTCTGGGTGCTGTACGAAGGAATAGGTCTGCTGCTTGACTCGTTTAACTACAAACGTCTCGGTTGGAGCAAATGGTGGCTGCTTTGCCTTATAAGCATACTCGTTATCGTTGCCGGCTGTTACGGTCTATTCTGCGACCCGATAGCGTCTGCAAACGTATTAGCTTGGCTCGTAGGCATAGGTATCATACTTGACGGTGTGGGCAACTGGATAAAAGTGGCTGCAGTCAATCGCGTGGAGAAACGCCTTCACAAGATTACGGAAACATCCGTCAAATCATTGACATCGAGGATGTAGAAGAAGTGAAATAAAAACCAACTTACAAGAGGTTGAGACCTCAAAAACAAGGAGCATCTGCCGTTGCAGGTGCTCCTTATTTTTGACTACGAAACAAATCTTGTGAGGTCTGTTCGTACCGCCTCTGTCAGCGGCAAAACGGAATCGACAGCAGCAGCCGCTATCTGCCTCACCATAGCAAGACAATTGCCTGTACCTGAAAAATATATAACCATACTAAATTCATTTTTAGGCTGTCTTTAGCATTTAGCCATGTGTTTATTCTTATTTCGCACTAAAGATAGACAATATCTCTTTCGGAGTGTCAACTATGTGAGGCACACCGGCTTTAACAAGTTGCGAGCGCGAAACAAATCCCCACGAGCAGGCAACAAACGGCACACCGGCATTGGCAGCAGTATCACGATCCACCAAACTGTCGCCTATGTACAATACTTGCGACCTGTCGCAAGACTGACCACAGAATGAAAGAATGTCATAGACAATCTGCGGATTCGGTTTGCGTTCTATCCCGGTCCGCTCACCGAGGACAATATCAAACACCCCGAGAAAGAAATGTGCAACGATTTTTTCGGTTGCTGCTTGGTACTTATTGCTTGCCACAGCCAAACGATGTCCTTGCTGTTTTAGTGCCGCCAAAAGTTCGGGAATGCCCTTATATGGGTGCGTATGGTCGCAGTTGTGTTCATCATAATACGGAACAAACCGCTCACGTACACGCGCTATTGTCTGTTCATTTCTATCTTTTTCCGGCAAAGCACGACGGATAAGATTGCCTATGCCGTTGCCTACCATCTTGGGATATTGCTCAATAGGATGTGCGGGGAAACCACATTGAGATAAAGCATAATTGCACGCATAGCCCAAATCGTCAATCGTATTGAGCAGCGTACCGTCTAAATCAAAGATAATTATCATATTGATAAACTCATTAAATGTTATTCTCAACCTAACACCACATCAAGTACCATCATCAGCACGAAGCCGATAGAGAAACCAATAGTGGAGAGATTAGAATGAACGCCTTGTGAGGCTTCTGGAATCAATTCTTCCACAACCACATGTCGGCTTCTGCCTCAATGGCAGGAAAGAGTAGCGACCACACACTCGCCGCTACCATCACTCCTGATGCGAATCCCAACAGGGCTTTCTGCAACCGCTCCGGCATCTCTTTGCTCATAAAAAAGACGAACGCCGAACCGAGCATCGTACCCAATAAGGGAATCAATAATCCTAAAACCGTTATCAGCATTTATAAGATTGCTTACGCAACTGTCCATTTGCAACGAACGGGCGAAACAATAGCACCCTCTTTCTTGAGTTCGGCAAAGGCTTTGTCCACTTCCTTGCGGTCGGCGTTCAACGCTTTGGTTACATCGCCTGCGCTGACAGGCTTACCCGCTGCGCGCATGGCAGCTAAAACTTGCTCTTTCATAATATTTGCGATTAAATATGCCTTACATCATTTCGATAAGGAAGTTCTCGTAGCCGAGTTTGTCTATGTAGTTGAGGTACTGTGCCTCCCAAGCCATGTGAGCAACCTCGCCTTCAATCCATTTCTCAATGAGTTTTTGAGTAGGAACGTCATCAGCGAAAGCAGCGTGCAGACGACTCAATTCCTCTACAGCCTGCGGGTTGTAGTCCTTTTCGATTTGCTCTTTGGGGTCATCGTAGAACGGGAACTCGATGGTCTTCAT
>DJXH01000044.1 GCA_002449665.1 Bacteroidales bacterium UBA7009 | reverse complement strand
CTTACATAGCAAAAACCTTCGTTTTTGCTTGCAATCTGCCTTTGATTGTCAGCGTGTTATAGAGATACATATTCTCTTGTTTTCAGGCACTTTTCAGCCTGATTTTGCCATTTCCGTCAGGTTTTTGCATATTTTTCCTTGCCCTTAACACCCAAATTGGGCAAAACTGCCTGCCGCTCACGGCGATTATTACATCAAATTTTGCCACTAACTCAATGCTATAATGCTTAATAATCAACCTATTAAGCGTTGTGGCATATCTTTTTTGTGTAGCAAACACACATTTTTCAACGCGCAAAGGTACGGCATTTATTTCATTGACACAAGAAAACGAAGGTTTTTGCTATGTAAGTGAAGATTGATTATCAGGCGATTATGAGTAGTGTTTCTGTAATTCTGATACAATTAACCGTTGCTTTGGCAACCAATACTAACTAATTTATAAAAATGTATGAAAAAGTTTTATTCAATTCTGCTCGCAGCAGTGTCTCTGCTGTGCAGCACTAATCTTTTTGCCGTAGATGTGGCTACTCGTGCCGATCTTCAAGCAGCTATTGATGCTACACCTGCCGGCGGTACGGTGGATATTCGTCTGACCGCAAACATTACTCTTGAAAATGCTGATATGCCTATTCGCGTTTATGCAAATTATGCAGATGCAGGCAAGACAGTTAATCTTGACCTCAACGGTCATAACATCATCGCAGGTGCCGGTCGAGCTATTGAACTCTTCAAAGGTACTCTTAACATCACAGGTACAGGTACGATTGAGAAAACCAATTTCGCACATGGTAATCTCAATAAAACCAACGCTCTCAACACTTCTACCGCATCGCTTAAAGCATACGCCGGTAACACAAGCATTAAGGATGCTATCCTTGTAGCAGGTTCGTACAATCCTATCGATGCTAACTGGTCGAATCTTACTATCGGCAAGGATGTTACCATCAATGCACACGCTCCGCAAGCATACGACAAAGACGGTAACCTCGATGAGAATGCCAATGCTATATCAGTACTTGACATAGCCGCTATCAGCCAATTTACTTATAGCTATACAGCAGGTCTTACATTGCCTACGAACCATACAGAATTTATGGCATACTTTAATAACGCTGACAACAAATCCTATGGTTATAGCGGTTCTTTTGCTTGGGCACCTTACTATATTTATAAAAATGCGAATAACGAGCAAGTGCAGGTTATGGACTATACTACCGGTTGGTATACCACATATGGTACTACTAAACAAGGTACACAAAATAATCGTGACTATTACAAATCACGTGGAGGTTACCAAGGCTATGCATATGGCGTAAATATTGAGGTTCTTGGTAAGGTTTACGGGTCGAAATATGGTATCAAGATTAACGGTAACCTCAAATCTAATGAAGGCAATATCCCTTACGTTCACGTGGCTTCCACAGCAGAGGTAAGTTCTGCTAAAAACACCGGTAATGCAATTGCGATTTACTCGTCAGGTTATGGTAAGTTCTTAATCGAAGGTACCGTTCACGGTGCTACCGGCGTTTATGTAAAATCCGGTAATGTAGAACTGCAAGATGCAGTAGTATATTCAGAATATGAAACTGCATACACTGAACCTGCGGGTCAGAAATCAGGTGTACAAGCAGGTGGTAGTGCAATAGTTGTTGAGTCTAATGCTTCATACGCAGGTGGTCAGGCTGTAACCATCAAAGGCGACACCAAAGTGGAAGGTAGCACCGGTTACGCTATTGAGGAAGCCATCACAACCGCAGATGAATCACAAGTTAGCACCATCAAGGTTGAAGGTGGTACCATCGTTGCAGGTACACAAGGTACAGCCGTTGTTACACAACAGACAAAAGTAAATAACGTAGTTACTATTGTTGGTGGTAATTTAGATGAAGATGGTTTCTTTGTCAAAAACGAGAACGGAGAGTTAACAGACAGTAGTGCTGAAGACTTTATTCCCGAAGACGGCAACTTTATCACTACTACTATTACAGATGAAAACGGCAAAAAAATCACCGTTGTAACTGAAAGCACAGTAACACTTGCAACTGCCAACTCTGTAGCCGGTGCTGCTGCCGATGCTGCTATCGTTTGGAACAACACCGAAACCACCTCTGAAGACATCACTGACAACAAGACTCTCGCTTACCTTGAGATTAACAACACCTACGCTCAGACCCTGACTGTAAAAGAGGGTGCTACTCTGACCGTTGGTCGCGTAGTACTTGGTGTAAATGCGCAAATCATCGTTGAGGCAGGCAGCCGTCTTATCGTTACCGGCGAGCAAGGTATCGTAGCCCCCGTTACAAGCAACATCGTGCTCCGTACTTCTGAGAGCAATCCTGCCGAGTTCCTCTTCAACCCTGAAGTTCGCTCCAACCGCCACCCGAACGCAACCGTAGGTCTGATAGCTAACTCATATACTAACTCATCTTCTGACTATCGTTACCAACGTTTCGGTATTCCTACCCATACCACTATCACAGGCATTACAGCAAAGAACGCTGACAGTGGTGAAGATGTTGGATTGTTTGTTCGAAAATATGAGAACAACGGTTGGACAACAGTAGGTTATCTTAATGTAGCAGGTAGGTCACTTGATATGGGCAAAATGAATGATCCGTTCGGTTACTATATTCTTCAGTGCAACACTCCGTCAGTAGGTACACTTGTAAGTTTCAGTGGTGAACTTGTAGGTAACAACAATGCTACTCTTTATACAGGTGTTAACACAAATGGATGGAGTACGTTTGCCAATAGTTATAGTGCGAAACTTGATATGGAAGCTATGCTTGCTATGTTCAATGGTCTGCCGGCAGAAACAAACACAGCCGTTTACTTCCAGAGTAACGTAGAAGGCACTGACAACACCTTCACTTGGGACGTGCTTGACAACACCACCAAATACTTCTTTGATAACGTTAAACTGAACCCGATGCAGACATTCCTTATCAAGGATCCGAGCGCAGAAGTTACTACCAATCTCGAACTTAACTATGAGGATATGGTTTGGACTCCCGCCACTACAACAAGTCCTGCTCCTCGTCGCGCTCCACAAGACCTCACTATGGCTGCAGTTCGCATACTTAACAGCAACGATGCAGTATATATGATACAAGGCGGTGAATATAGTTCTGCTATCGAAAGCGGCTACGATTCAGAGAAATACCTTGCAGGTGCTGCAAACATCTACGTTATGAACGAGAACAAGTACGCTTCTTGTGCTACTGACAACCTTGAGAATACATATCTCGGCTTTGCTTGCCAAGAGGCAGGAAACTATACTATCCGTTTCGAGAACATCCGTGGTGAGCAGTTTGCTATCCGTGACCTTGTAAACGGTCAAGTTATCAATATGACCGAGGACGCAACCTACGAGTTCTACGCAGCAGAGAGCAATGACTATCGTTTCCAAATCGTTCGTCGTGCTAATATGCCTACCGATGTAGAGACAGTTGAAAATGCAGCCGTTAACGGCAACGGTGTTTACAGCATCACCGGTCAGTATATGGGCAATATGAGTATTTGGAACACTCTGCCCGCTGGCGTATATGTAGTTGATGGCGTAAAACGTATAAAGTAAAGTTTTCATATAATATCCTATTGGCGGCACTATTTCAACCGCCGATAGGATAATTACACTACATCTCTATGAAGAAAACAGATTATAAATTTCCTTTAACTCAAGTTAGCGCTCAACTGCAAGGCGAGAAACTTCTCGATACAGTAGTTGAGAGTCACGAAGATGGGGATCCAAGTAAAATGCCTGGGGGAGGATTTGCACCGGGAAGAATACCTCTGTAAACAAGAAATAAAACTATAGAAAAAAATCAAAATGATATGAAAAAACTTTTTATCTCGATGCTCGTTTTGGCAGCATCACTTAATGTAATGGCTGAAATTACAGCAAAAGCCAAAATCACTTTGACCGCCACCGGCACCAACAAAACCGATGTAGTCTATCTTGTTCAAAATTCAGATTTGAATGATGGCTACAACACCGGCTCTTGCTCTCTCGTTCCCTCGCTTGACACTAAAGCGGTTGCGTTCTATGTATATTATAACAATGCTGAATATATTTCATTTGGCACGAAGGATCTCGGCGAGATGACTTTCGGTCTGAAAACCAATGCTGACACCGAATATACTCTCACAGTTAGTCAAGTAGGCGGCACTGAAACCCTTACTATGCTTGATAGTAACACCAGTTCTACATTTGAACTGACAGAAGGCGCTACATACAACTTCACCGCTACTGCTAACACCACCGACAATACTCGTTTCCATCTCGCAGCCGCTCCCGTTCCTGCTACTCCCGAAATCTGCCACCGCTATGGCAAACTGGAAGTACGCGGTTCGAAAGGTATGACCGTGCAGGTGCTCAACCTCGACGGCAGTGCCACTTCTATCGCTGACCAAACTATGGCTACCGACAATGAGGTTATCGACCTTAGCGGACTTACCGCCGGTCAGTATCTCGTAAAATGGAACGGCAAAGAGCTGATTATCCAAATGTAAGAATACTATGCGGACTCAACACCCCCGCGTAGTTGAATAAATTTTATACGCATTTTGTTGGAATACGCCCGCTCGTGAGAGTAGGCGTATTCTCTATTTTGGCAATTTTCGTATAAAATATCAATTAAAGAGGTCTCAAGTATGATTACTTGGTTTACTTGATTGGAGTATTGGTTGCTTTGCAGTCCGAAGGTGGTTATTAGAGTCAGTTGTATGGATGTTTTTTTCGGCAGTAGTTGTCGGAGCGATTGCAGTCTGTTGCGTAGCAGCAGGTCTTCCGTTTTGGTGATGGTATATGTGCCTTCCGTAAACTTCATTTTACACAGATTGGCAGTGTTGTCTGCTCTATGGAGTACCGCATCTAATTTGCGCTCCGTGTTCGCCTGTTGTGGTTCGTAGTGAGTAAATACTCGTTGATATACCTTCTATCCTTAAGAAGCGTTTTATTTGTTCGCAGTGCTGTATTGCAAGCAGTTCAAATCTTGCTCCTGCCCACTGATAGAAGGCGGGTGTGCGCTGTATGCTTGTCCAAAAATCAGTCCCTGCTTTTTGTCGGTCATTAAGAAAGCGGTGGTAGAACAATGTGTAGAAATCTATGAGTTGGTAATTTTTTTCTTTTGTTCCGAGCGGCCGGTATTGTCTTATGAACCCGCATTTCTCCAAGTTGGTAAGTATTCGCGTTATACCTTCTCCCGATTTATTGCCGGTTTGTTTTATTATTTCGTTCCGGGTCATTCCGTATTGATGTTCAGAGAGTGCGTTCGCTATCTTGATATAGTTGTCCGCATGCTTGAACATAGAAGGGAATAGGTGCGTGTATTCGTCGTAAAGAGGTCCGTTGGGATTGAAGAGCAAAAAATCTATGTTGGAAGCAATGCTTCTTTGCGGGTCTATATTTGGCAAGTTTTAGTATAGAAACTTGCCAAAAAAAGGTAAAGACTATTGTTTTGGCAAGTTTTGTATGATGTCGTTAATGACAAGGCTTGCGAGAGTGAAGCCGAAAGTGCCTACTACGGGTGCGATAGTGCCAGCCGTGCCTGATTGTTCGTCCGAATAGACACAAACGAATTTCTTTTGCGGGTATAATGCCGTGTGTTTCATACGGTGTCTTACTGCTCGTGCAAGCGGACAGCCTGCCACTTTGGCGAACTCAGCCGTGCGAACGGTAAGCGGGTTAAGTTTGCGCCCTGCCCCCATAGCGGAAAAGAGTGTGGCAGACGACAGTGTTGCCTCGTAGAGCAGTTGCGCCTTGCAGGAAACGCTGTCTATGGCATCAAGCACGTAGTCGTAGTCGTTAAAGTCAAGTTGTATGCTGCTGTCCCGGTCGGTGAGTTGTATGATGCCGTCTAAAGTGTATTTGCCGTTGATGGCTATTATCTCTGCTTCGGGATTGACAGAGAGCAGCCGCTGCCGCATCTCTTGCGCTTTGGGCTTGCCTATATTGCCGCTTACTGCCACTATCTGCCGGTTGAGGTTAGACAGTGCCACATCGTCAAAATCTACTATAGTGAGGTGTTGTATGCCTGTGCGCACAAGAGCTTCGGCGCACCAGCCGCCGACACCTCCAACGCCTATAAGCAGCACTTTTGCGCGATTTAAGCGCATCAAAGCCTCGCGCCCTATTAACTGTTCAGTACGTGTAAACATAGTTGTGTTGCTGCGTTTTGTCCGTCAAGAGCGGACGAGGTAATGCCGCCTGCATATCCTGCTCCTTCTCCGCAAGGGTAGAGTAGAGGGTGAGAGAGGCTGCGGTAGGTTTCTTTATCTCGCAATAGTCTTATAGGGCTGCTGCTTCGGCTCTCCACGCCTACTACTACGGCATCGTTGGTGAGAAAGCCTTTATGCTTGCGCTCAAAATCAAGAAACCCTTGCCGTAGCAGTGGTCCGACATCCTTCGGCAGCCATTTGTCAAGCCGCGAAGGTACTATGTCGGGAAGATAGGAGCAGGCCGGTAAGGACTCGGAGCGGATGCCATATACGAAGTCTTGCAGCCGTTGGGCAGGAGCGGCTGCGGAGAGGGGGTTAACCACTATCTTTTGCGCTTCTGTCCAAGCCGTGTGTTCTATGTTTTCCTGCCACGTGAGGGCATCTAAAGCCGTGCCTTGCGGGTGGCACTCCACTACCATACCCGAGTTGGCGTATGGGGAGTTACGGCGGTTAGCACTCATACCGTTTACTACGCAACTCTCTTTGTCGCTGCTTGCCGGTACTATATGTCCGCCCGGGCACATACAGAACGAATAAACACCTTTGCCTTGTACTTGCGTTACGAGCGAATAAGAGGCATTGCCGAGCAGGCTGACAAGTTGTTCGTCGTGCTGCCTGTCTTGCCCTGTCAGGTGATACATCAGAGTGTTTATCAGGCTCTGCGGGTGCTCCACTCTCACTCCCATAGCGCAACCTTTGGCTTCCATTGCTACGCCTTCGTTGTATAATTGTCGGTACGTGTCGTGTGCGCTGTGTCCGATGGCAAGAATAGTGGGCAGAGCAAGGTCGGCGGGCGACCAAAGGGTATTAAAATGTATTTCGCCGCCGTGGCTTATTATGCATTCGCGCATACGGCGTATGATAGCAGGCAGGCAGTCGCTGCCAATGTGTGCGTGAGCCTCATAGAGGACGGTGTCGGGTGCGCCGAAGTAGTGGAACAGTTCCATCACCCGCTGCATGTTCCCGCGTTTCTTGCTTCGAGAGAAGAGTTTGCCGTCGGAGAAAGTGCCGGCACCGCCTTCGCCAAAGCAGTAGTTGCTTTCGGCGTTCAGTCCTTCGTTTTTGCTTACTTTGGCTATATCTCTCTTGCGTGCCGACACATCTTTGCCGCGCTCGATGATGATGGGTTTGACCCCGTGTTCGAGCATAGTGAGTGCGGCGAATAGTCCGGCGGGACCTGAGCCTACGATGCAGGCTTGGTGTTCGGCGTTATGCACGTCCTTAAACTGCGGTTCATCGTACAGCGGCACGGGCGCATCTTTGGGCAGCGGGTTGCCGTGGATGTCGGTGAGCAAGGTCAGCAGCACTTTGATGTCGCGTTGGCGAGCATCAACGGAGCGTTTGACAAGGCGGTACTGCTCTTCGTATCGCTTTGCCTGCCAAGGGGTTAGTATGAGTTGTTGTGTGTTCAAGCGATGGGTTATTTGATGTTCATTTGGGCAGTGGCTCTTGTGTCTTCCACGTTGGCGGAGAAGAAGAACGTATATTCGCCTTTTGCCACTTCCCATTTGCCGGTCTGCTCGTTGTATGAAGCGAGGTCGGTAACGGGCAGGGTCATAGTGAGTGTCTGCTTTTCGCCTTTGTTCAGAGTTCGTGTCTTGGCAAAAGCGCGCAGTTCTTTAGCGGGTTTGTCAAGTCCGCCTTTTGGTGCATTGGCATATACCTGCACTACCTCTTTGCCTGCATTATCGCCTGTGTTCTCCACGGTGATGTTCAGTTCGATGTTCTCCCCTTTGAGTTTGGCTGTTGGTTTGGAATAGGCGAAAGAGGTGTAACTCAGTCCGAAGCCGAAGGGGTATGCCACTTGTTTGTTGTAGGTGTTAAAGTAGCGGTAGCCCACGTAGATGTCTTCTTCGTGGCGGGTGTAAGTCATATTTTTGATAGGACGGTTGCGACTTTCGAGGCGTTTGTAGGAGTACATATCTATGTCCTGCGGGAAATTGAGAGTAGAGGGGTGGTCATAGACGGACACGGGCCAAGTCATGGTCAGTCTGCCGGAAGGGTTGGCATCTCCTGTGAGTACATCCACCACGGAGTTGCCGCCCTCTTCTCCGGGCTGCCAAGCCACGAGGATAGCGTCCACGCGGTCGCGCCAAGAGGCGGTCTCTATAACGGAGCCGGAGTTGATAATCACTATCACGGGTTTGCCTGCGGCGTGGAAGGCATCACTTACGCGGAAGAGCAGGCCTTGCTCTTGTGTAGAGAGGTTAAACTCGTTTTCCACCGTGCGATCCATACCCTCGCCCGCTTGGCGACCGATAGTGAAGATAGCTGCATCGGCAGAGGGCAGTTCGTGGTTGATACAGCGGGTAGTTATATCTATTTCGTCCACTTTGGGCTGACCCTGGTCGAGGAACCACATCATCGGGTTCTTGTCGGCTTGCAGTTTGAGTTTGGCGTATTTGACATAGTTGGTGTATATGTCCGTGAGTTGCGTGGTGGTGGAGATATTGTGGTTTTTCAGTCCCGTAAGCATATCAATGACGTATGGCACTTCCACACAGCCGGAACCTACACCGCCGGACAGGAAGTCGTAGGAGCAAACGCCGAAGAGTGCTACAGTATCAACGCTCTGAAGCGGCAGTATGCCGGTGTTTTTGAGCAGTACCATACCTTCTGTGGCACTTTGGCGGGTGATGGCGGCGTGGGCTTTGAGGTCGGGGTTGTTGGAGCCTTTGTGCCCTTTGAAGTTAGGGGTCTTGACTATATATTCAAGCAGGCGGCGAACGGAGGTGTTTACGTCGTCTATGCTCAAGCGACCTTCTTCTATGGCTTTGATTATGTTCTCCACTTGTGCCGGTACGCCGGGCATCATCAGGTCATCGCCTGCGTGTATGGCATCTTCTATCGCGAGGTCTGCGCGTACGCCAATCCAGTCGGTCATAACGATACCGTCAAAGCCCCATTCGTTGCGCAGTATGTCGGTGAGCAGGTGGTAACTTGATTGTGCATACGTGCCGTTCACGCGGTTGTATGCAGCCATTATGGTCCACGGTTTGCTTTGGCGCACCATCCGCTCAAAGCCGCGCAGGTAAATTTCTCTTAATGCGCGTTCTGACACTTGCTCGTCCACGCGTTCACGGTCGGTCTCTTGCGAATTGACGGCAAAGTGTTTGGCACTTACGCCCACGCCCTGACTCTGTATGCCAAGCACCATTGCCGTACCTATTTCGCCCGTTATGAGCGGGTCTTCGCTGTAGTATTCGAAGTTGCGGCCGCAGAGCGGATTGCGGTGGATATTCATTCCGGGACCGAGCAGCACATCGCAGCCGTATTCGAGTGTCTCATTGCCTATGGCTTCGCCTACGGTGCGTACAAGTTCTGTGTTCCACGTGCAGGCGAGGCAGGTGCCTACGGGGAAGCCTGTAGCATAGTAGGTTCGGCTCTCGCCTTTGCGATGGGAGTCTATGTGCAGTCCGGCAGGACCGTCGGCTACAAGCGTGTTGGTGATACCGAGGTGTGGGAAGGCGGCGGTAGCACCGGCTGCCCCCGGGACATACTTAATCTGTCTGCCCGTCTGCTTGCCGACCACGATAAGACTGTCGTAGCCGCAACCGACAATAAGGCGGGCTTTCTCTTGCAGGGTCATAGCCTCTACTACCTCACTGATGTTGTCGGCACGAAGTTGCTGGGTGGTTTGCGCAAAGGCGGCAAACGAGATTGCTAATAGAGCAATAAGAGTAAATGTCTTTTTCATTGTGAGTTATGTTTATGCCGCATATCGGCGGCGTTATTCTTTATGTCTATTCTCCCCACGTATCCCTGTCGAGTTGGCGATAGGAGATGGCTTCCATAAGGTGTACGGAGGTGATGTCGTTCGCGCCGTCAAGGTCAGCGATGGTGCGTGCCACTTTGAGTATACGGTCGTAGGCTCGTGCGCTCAGTCCGAATTTGTCCATAGCGTTTCTGAGCAGTTTGTCGCCTGCCTCGTCTATGCGGCAGTACTTGCGAACTTGCTTGGCAGACATCTGCGCGTTGCAGTGGATAGGCGTGCCGGCAAAGCGTTGTTGCTGTATGTTTCGGGCTTTCACCACTCTTTCGCGTACTACGGCCGACGACTCGCTCGGCTGTTCGCTACGTAGCAGTTCGTATGGTACGGCTTGCACGGAGCAGTGGATATCTATGCGGTCGAGCAGCGGACCGGAAAGTCGACTTTTGTATCTGTGTATCTGTGAGGGCGTACATACGCAGGTATGCTGCGGGTCGCCGTAATGACCGCAAGGGCAGGGGTTCATAGCGGCAACGAGCATAAACGAAGCAGGGTAATCGACGGTCTGCTTTTGGCGTGAGACGGTGATTTTCCTGTCTTCAAGCGGCTGGCGCATTACCTCTAATACGGAGCGTTTGTATTCGGGTACCTCGTCAAGGAAGAGTACGCCGTTGTGGGCAAGACTTATCTCCCCCGGGCGCGGGTTCTGTCCGCCGCCTATGAGTGCCACATCTGTGATTGTATGGTGTGGCGAGCGGAAAGGGCGTTGGCGGACGAGTGCCTGACCATTATGTAGCAGTCCCGCCACGGAGTGTATCTTGGTCGTTTCGAGAGCCTCGTCTAATGTGAGCGGCGGCAGTATGGTGGGCAGACGTTTGGCAAGCATAGACTTACCTGCCCCCGGAGGACCTACCATCAGCATATTATGTCCGCCTGCTGCTGCCACCTCCATAGCGCGTCTCACAGCCTGTTGTCCGCGTATGTCGGAGAAGTCGGCATCGTCGGTATGGGCGTTCTGCATAAGGTCGTCATCAAGGCAGGCTTGCGTAGGAGGTATGGTCTGTATGTCGCTCAGGTGTCTTATAACGTCAAGCAGTGTATCTGCCGCAATCACGTCTAATCCTTCCACTACGGCTGCTTCTCGAGCATTGGCAGCGGGGAGAATAAGACCTTTGAAGTTGTTTTCCTTCGCGCAAAGGGCTATAGGCAGTATGCCTCTTATGGGTTGCAGCGTTCCGTCAAGCGACAGTTCGCCCACCATCATATAGTCTTCGAGGTGTTTGGCAGGCAGTTCTTCTGCCACGTGGAGCATACCGATAGCGAGGGGCAGGTCGTAGCAAGAGCCTTCTTTTTTGAGGTCGGCGGGAGCCATATTGATTGTAAGCCGCTTGACGGGCAGGTGGTAGCCGTTGACGAGCAGGGCGGCGCGTATGCGGTCGCGACTCTCCTTTACGGCATTGTCTGGCAGACCGACAAGCGAGAAATCCGCACCGCTCACGGCGTGAATCTCAATGGTTACGAGTGAGGCGGATATGCCTTGCAGTGCTGCGGAATAACATTTAATGAGCATAAATGAAGACTTATTTGGTGTTCTTGCTTTTTTTCTTTTTCTTTTCTCCGATGTTGAAGTCGTGTCGGAAGATAAGCCCCACGCCTTGTACGGTACTTGCTTGCTTGAGGGAGTACTTGTCCACGGTATGTGTGAAGGCTTTGGCGCGCAGTTTGCCATCGCGTGTGAGTTGGTACTCCACGTCCACATCGCCGTAGAAAGGTCGGTTGCTTATGTCGTTGTAGCGGTAGCCGAAGTTGCCGTTGATACTCAGGCGGTTGACGGGGTGAATTTGAAATTGTGTTTCATATTCCTGCGAGGCTGATGCTCCCTCACCGTCGGTGCGGAAATTAAAGCCGACCTGCACTATGTCTGTCAGTCTTGACAGCCAAGCGTTCACCTGTCCCGTCAGCGTAGAGGAGAGCAGAGAGTAGGTGTCGTTGGCGGCAGAGGATGTGTTCTGCATATACTCCGGCGTGAAGAAACGGTTGAAGACGAGCAGATAGACCACTTGGCGCATCAGCATCTCGTCGGAGTTGATGACCGACCTCACTTGTGATGCTACCGCTTCGTCCGATTGCGGCAACTCTATACCGAAGCGCAGCACGGGGTTGAACAGACGGTCGGTGATATAGAGCATACACTCTACCGGCACGGAGGTGCGGTCGGTGGCAAGTTGCGTGATGTCGTCGCCGAAAAGGTCGCGCAGAGAGGCTGTAACTTTGTATTTAGCCGTTACGTTCAGCACAGGCTGCAGCGGGTCGCCCGACCAACTGACCGTAGAGCCGTCTGCTATCAGAAAATCGCGGCGGATAATCCTGCCGACCGTGTAGGCAAAACTGCCGCTTTGGAGAGTGTAGGTACCGTACATCTTCACGCCGTTGCTCTCGTCCATCAGCAGACGGAGGCTGCCCTCACCTTTGCCGGTCAGTCCGTCGCCGTTGCCGGAGTTGAGGAGCACGTTGACGGTGGCATCGGGAGTGGCATCGATATTGAGCGACAGTTCGTATTTAGACTTGGGCTTGTTCTCCTCTAATTTCTTCTTTTCAAGCATCTTGCGCTCAAGATATGATTCGGGCAACTCTTCCGGCTCCTCTGATACGAACTCTATAAAACTGTTGTCAGTGGCATTGGAGGTGGAGTTGACGTTGAGGTTAAACTGTGAATGAGGAGCGGTGCGCGCACGAACGTCTATGTAGTTGCCCGCTTTGTCGCCGTGAAGGTCAAGCCAACCTGTGGCATAGACCTTGCCGTAGTAGATATTCTGCGGCGAGTAAGGTTCGTCTATGGCAAGCAGATTGTTGAACGAGGCTGTCAGGTGATAGGCAAAGTCCTTAAAGGCGTTGTGCGTAACCTCTCCGCGTATATGCCCTATGTGTCCTTCGGCATCGGTGAGGCACACGTTGGGGAAGACGATAGCGGCAGTGTCAAGTATAATAGAGTCGGTAAGGTGGTATTCCGCTCCGGTAAACGGCACTTTTAGCGAAGCATTCTTGGCGAGCAGGCGGGCTGTAACCCAAGTTTCAAGATGTCTGCCGAAGACGTGTATGTTGCCGTAGCCTCTGCCGGAGATATTATCTACGATACCTTCTGTCCAGTAATTCACGAGGTTAAGGTCGGTGCTGTCCACGTCAAGAAACAACTCCCAATAGTGTTCAAGCGGTCTTATGTTGCCGTCAAGGTGTACTATATGGTGTCCGTCTTGTACGGCATCGGCTTCTATGAGTACTCGGTGGTTCTTGTGGTCAAGCGATGCTGTGGCTTCCAATCTGCCGAGCGAGGTGTGGTTGAGGTAGGCATCGGGCATCAGCAGTTTGGCTTCAAATATAGGCTGCCTGAAGAGCGAGTAGAGCGTAGCCCAGCCCGATACGGGACCATTGGCTGATAGCGCTTTCTCAAGACCGAAATACTGCATAAGGTAACTCAGTTCGATATGCTGCATATCTATTTGTATGGAGTCACGGTCGTTGGTGGAAGCCATACCGGTGGCGCGTATGGCTTGCGAGGGACAGTATAGTGCAAAGTCCGTTACGGCTAAAGTGGTATCGGCTGCGGCATACTCTATATGCGAGTCGCTCAGGTTCCACACCGTATCGCGCAAGACGAAGGATGACGGCTGTATATGAACGCTCACAAAAGGTTTGTTCTTGTAGCGCGAAAGGTGGGTGTTGATACGTATGTCTTCATCGTCTTTGCCGGCTTCGGGACTGAAATTGACAGTAGTGAGCAGTGAGTCGTTTCTCACTATTGTCGTCAGGCGCATGTTGATGTCGCCTATGCGCAGTTGGGTGGAGTCGTAGTCAAGGGTGCGCTCAAGCAGTTTGAAAGCCATCATTGCCTGCTCGTTCTCGCCTGCAAGGTTGAAGGCTATGTCTTTTATCTCGTGGTTGCCTAAGCCCACTTGCGGGACATAGAACTGCAAACCGTAGCTGCCGTCGCTCTCTGTCATAGTGCCTTTGATAATCTGCTTGTAGGGTATGGAGATGTCGCCCATATCGAAGAATGTCAGCAGGGTATCAAGGTCGGTGATGTAGCAGTAGAAATCAAAGTCGTTGTCGGACGAGCCTTTTGGGGCATCTATAAAGCGTGGCAGCAGTTTATGAGCCATCCGGCGAATCGTAACCGGCATAGTTGACCAAGCCACATCGCCGCTCAAGCCGGCTTGAATAAAGTTGTTTTTGAGTTTGAAAGAAGAGTGGTCGCCCGAAGCAACAGTCATATCTATTTCGCTAACGTTCAGCGTTTTGCTGTTTCTCTCAATACGTATGGAGTCTAACTTGACGTATCCGTTCAGTCGGTCAAGCGTATTGCCTTTGCCGGCTGTGGTGTAGAGGTTGATGTCGGTAGTAAGACTAAGGTCGGGGTTAGTGCCGCTTCGTGTCAGTTTGAGTTCGTCGGTGCGCAGATGTTCGAGCCGTAGCATCATTTTTGCCATCGGTTGCTCACGCAAGGCAATGTCGCCGTTCAGACTGAAAGCGATGTTCGGATCTTTTGATACGACCATGCCCGTGAAGTTGTCGTCCGAAAGCCGTCCGTTGATATGTATATTGTGGTAGGTGTATTGCCGGTAGTAGAACGATGTGATGTCGGCTTTGCCTCGCGCTTGCAGTGGTTGGTCTTTTCTGTACTTGGCGTTGAGGTCTGCGTTGAGGCTTACCCGCCCGAAACCTTTGCCCGGGAGCAGGCGGGAGAGAAGGAAGCGGCGGGAAGAGACCTTGCCGTTGAAGTCAATCCAAGAGAAGGTGGTGTCCGTGCTAAGTACGCAGTCGGTGGTAACGGTGCCGGCGGAGGTGATGAAAGCACCATGCAGCAGCAGGCTGTCGAGATGACCGGTGAGCATACCTTTGTAGTGTATGTCTCCGAGTCCTTTAAGCGGCTGCGGCATACTGACGGGGTGGCGCAGCAGGTCGGACAAAAGGTCTTGTAGCAGCGAGTGGTTGCAATAAAGGTCGTTGCAATTAACGTGGGCTTGGGCGAGGTCAAACTGCAAGGGCGAGGCTATATACACATCGCCCGTCAGCATACGTACACCACGGTAGGTGATATTCAGGTTGTCAGCAAACAAGGTGTCAAACGAACCGTGAAAAGAGCCGTCCACGTAGGCATCTACGCCTCGCATTTGCAGGCGAAGGTCAAGTGCTGCAAGGGCGGCATCTATGCTGTCTTTCCCGACGAAAGGCAGGCTGACATCGGCGTTGATGCGGCTTGCCATTATGTCTCTGCCTGTCGGCAGATGGCTGTATCGTATTTTGGCATTGGTCAGGCTGAAGCGGTCAAGTGACAAGTTGTAATCGAAACTCGAAGAGTCGTTGCCCGAAGAGAATGCGCGAACGAGGAAGTCTATATTGGTGGCGTTGCTGTCTTGCTTGAAGTATATATACGGGTCGTTTATTTCTATTCGGGGGAAGTTAAGCAGTCGGTTTTCTATGGCGAAGGGGTTAAAGGCAATGCGGGTCTCGGGCATATATATCAGTGTATCACCAGTTTGGTCGCTTATGTACAGTCCGTCCACCTCAAGGCTGTTAAAGAATGTCAGTTTGACACGCTCTACGCTTACATCTACGCCTAATCCGCGCGATAACTCCTCCGTAAGCAGTTGTGTAAGAGCAGTCTGTACGCGCTCAGAGCGCAGCAGCATAATGCCGCTGACTGCTACCATCACGGTGCATAGCAGGAAGATGAGCAATATGTAAAGAAAGCGTTTCAATGTCTTTCGCGCCTATTGTGTTTAGCAGCATATATGTAAAGTGTGCAAAGATACGGCAATTATTTGTAATTAGCAAATTGATATGAATTTTAACCAAATAGTGCCGTTATATTAACAAGGGAGGATGCCACGGCGGCATCCTCCCTTGTTTGATTAAAACCGTATAGCGGTTGTTTATTTCTTCCACCAGTTGAAGTGGTAAGCAATCTTCAGACCTGCATCAAGATAACCCATACGTTTGGTGTAAATCTCCGATGCTGCGTTTACGTCCACCGTGGTAGGAACGGCTGGAGCAACGTCAACAAGGCTCTTGTCTTGCGTGGTCTGCTTGAAGGTGTTGTAGAGGTCATAGTTGGCATACACACCGAGACCGAGAGAGTTCTTGTTTTTGAGTGTCCACTCATAGCCGAGTTCCAAGCCGAGCAGTATGTTGAGGTTCATCTTGTTGGCAGACTTGCCTTTGTATTGGGTGTCTGTTAGTTTACCTGTTGCGAGTTCGTTCTGAACGTGTACGCCCCAGTCCTCAAAGTATGCATCGATGTTCGGGTTCTTGAAGTTTTGCGTATAAGGAGTGTATACGGGCAACATCAAGCGCGGACCAACGTTGAGGAAGAAACGAGAGTTGAAGATATAGGAGAACATAATGGGTATCTCCAATTGTATCTCGCGGTTGTCTTCTTTTACCTTATCGGCAGTTACAGTGTATATAACCTTCTCTGATGCATCATCGGGGTTATACTTGGTGTAGGTGTCGTTAAGTTCGTTCTTCAGTCCGCCTTGTGCGAAACCGGCACTAACGCCTACCAACAGACCAAGCAGATGGTCTTGTTTAGTCTGCCAATAGTGAGCATATTGCAGGTCAAGCAGTACATCGCCGCCGATAGCGGGTTTGGTGTTGTGAGTAGTGCTTTGCAGGTAAGTTGCCATACCTCCGCGAAGACCGATAGTGAAGCGATCAACTTGTCCGTATTTTACTGTGTCTGTCGGCTCGGTAACCTCGTCGGCTTTTGCCTCTTTCTCTTCCTCAACAGCCTCTTCCTGCTTCTCTTCCTCGGCAGGCTTAACTTCCTCTTCCTTTACCTCTTCCTTGCCTTCCTTGGCAGGCTGTTGCTCTTCCGGAGTAACGCGCTGTGCGGGTTTGCGTTTGGGGTCGGTAGGCTCGGTCGTTTCAGTCTTGTCTGGTACAACAGGGATAACGGGGATAACGGTCTGCCCTTCTTCAGGTTTTACCTCCTGCTTTTTCTCCTCTGCGGGTTGAGTTTTCTCCTCTGCGGGAGTTACCTTACCTTCGCCTTTGGGAGCGGGTTTAAGCGGCTGTTTTTTCTCTTCTTTTACCTCGGGCTTGGTCTCGCCGGTACCCTCGGCTTTGGGAGCCGGGGTACCAACCAGATATGCATCGTCAGGACCAATCCACGAATATATACCGCCTACCAGTATTCCGTTGGGGAAACGTTTGCCGCCAATCTGCTGAATGGTGTGGCGAACGAGATATACCCAACCCGAAGGCTCTTCACCCGTAAGATAATGCTTTACAGCGTAGGGGATAACAATGGTATCGCCCACTTGGAAAGAGTAGTCTTTATCGGGCTTGTATGCAAGCTCCTGCAAAGTGGAGTCGCGTTTGGCTTTTACGCCTACGAGTGCTTCTTGTGCAAAACTATAGGAAGAAGCGAGCATCAAAACTGCTAAAACTAACATTGACTTTTTCATAATCGTAACCTCCTATAATTATTTAACAATATAACGTAATACTTCACTTTGTGTTTCGCTCTCAACCTTCACGAGGTACATACCTGCCGTCTGAACGGCTTTGAGTTGTATGGAGCTTTCGCCTTGTGTGGTGATTCTCTGCAGCATACGACCTTCTGCATCGTAAACGCGAACGGTGGTCTCCACTGTCGGGTCAAGATAGATAAGTTCCATCGTCTCGCCAATCTCTACGCGGTTGGGCAGCAACTTCGGAGCCGAAGCTACAGGATTGCTTATCACCACTACCGTGCGCCAGATAGAGCCGCAAGGATCGTCTGCGTTGGCATCAAGGTTGATGATACCGTAGTAGTTGCCTGCGGGCAGCTCTTTGTCAGGTGTGTAGTAGTAGCCGGAGCCGATATACTCATCGTTCTCTGTATCTACGGTAGCGCCTACTTGACGATACCAGAGTACATTTTCGGGTTTCGGATTGAGTGCATTGCCGTTAGCATCTACGCAGTTCTCACGTACATAGTTGAGGTTGATCATCAGTATCCAGCCTCCGTACTTGGTGCCTGCGGGCAGCAAGTCGTGGTCTGCCATATTGTCTGGCGTAGCTTGCTCTATGGGCAGTACTACCTCGTTGGAGTAGAAGTTGCCGCAGTCGCTGTTGCCTGCAACACGCAGAGTGATGTTATCAACATCGGCGGGCAGACCGAGACCGTCGTATGCAGCCCAAGTGCCGTCCTCGCCTTTCACTTCAACACTGAAGGTAGCGTTCTTCACGAACAGCGGGTCAGCGGATGTTGTGGCAGTGATGTCGTTAATCAGTGTTGCTACATCGTATGCATATCCGCAGACAGCGTGAGGCATATTGCTGCCGTCAAGTGCAGGCAAGGTGTTGGTATATTGATATACGTTGAGCGTTACTATGCTGTCGCAACCGTTAGCAGCTGTGAGGTTGATAGTATATGTGCCGGGAACGTAATCATTACCATCTATATACGTGAACGCAGTCTCATCGGGACAGATAGTGTCGTTCTCCATTGCAGTATATGCCTCGTTAAGAGTGATGTGGTAGGTATATACGCTGTCGAAGAACTGCAAGCCGTCGGCGTAGAAGATATCATATACGGTATCGTTCCAAGCGGTATCAACGGTGAGCGTGAGTGTCTGTAAGCGTGATACAAACTCGCCGGCGCAAGTCGTGGTCGTGTTGTCTTTAACCTCACGTGTGATGTCTTGTACATTGACCATAGCTATCTTCGAGAGTTCAGCGCAATCTTCAGAACTAATAGGAGTATAGCGAACATATACCAACTGTTCTGCCATAGTGCGCGGCATAACGGTAGCAGCTGTCAGTGCGTTGTAGGTAACGCCGTTGTCTATAGAGTATTCCCAACGTATTCCGGTTACTTGTTCGTTGCCTGCAGTTGCGTTCCAAGTAGCGTAGTCGCCCATCAGTTTGGTTTCGGCTGCTGTTACGTCCAAGAACTTACCTACCTGTGCTGTGAGCAGCGACTGGTCAACATCTATAAAGTCGTCAGATGTCAGGCAGCCATTGGCAAGAGTAACGTTCACGATTACT
>DJXH01000057.1 GCA_002449665.1 Bacteroidales bacterium UBA7009 | reverse complement strand
CGGTGGTGCAGTCATTGAGTTCATATACTCTGCCGTCAAGCGCACTGCCATCGGTGTCATAGTCAAACGGCAGGCAGAGGGTGTGCCAACGATTGGCTGCCAAGGTGCGACCTGCAAGAGTTACGTTAACCTCCTGACCGGCATGGGTGGTGAGAATACTCTCATACTCTGATATGTTGGTGATGTTATCATTAAGGGCTATTTCAGGAGTAACTTTCTCTTTCCAGTCGGCATAAAGGGTGATGTCGGCGGTGATGCTGTTGGCTGCGATACTCGAGCCTGCGCTGACAGTGCAGTTCTCGTCAGTGAACCAACCGAGGAAAGTGAAACCGTCTTTTGTGCCGTCCACAAGGTCTGTAGGTACATCGTAGGTGTGGCTTGTGGGCAGGCTGCCTTCGTTGTTGCCGCTATATGCAACATTACCCTTGTCTTTGTAGGTGATACTGTATGTGTTGGCGTTCCATTTTGCCCAGAAATCTTTGTTGCCTGTCGAGCCTTGTGCTATAGTGGTAACGGCACTGCCTGTCAGTTGTTCGTTGTCATACCAGCCTGCAAAGGTGTAGCCATCTTTTTCTATATACTCATCCGTCCACAACACGATATCCTCATCTTCAATAGTGTAAGTAAGGTTCATATATGACCCCGTGCCGCCATTGCTGTGGAAAGTGATTTCATAATCCATTGCTTGGAAGGTGGCTTGCACATTGTAGGTGGTGTTGTGTGTGCCGTTGGTGGGGAAGGTGAAGACGTTGCCGCTCATATATGTTGCTCCATCGCCTGTCCAATCTACGAACTCATAGCCGGTGGCGGCAGTGGGAGTGAGCGTAACGGTATTGCCTGCGCGCTTGACGGTTGTGTTTGTTCCACCGTCATTGCGTGTAACGCTTGCTCCGCCTTCGCCGTAGGTGGCATTGAGGAAGTAGTCGTTTGGTGCGAAGGTGGCACAGATGGTCTTCGGTCCGTTCACAGTAACACTTGCTGCGCCGTTATCAGTCCAAGCGGAGAAGTGGTAATCGGCGGTAGGATTGGTGGTAACGGTCAGCGTGGTGCCTTCTTCTACTTGGTCGCCATTGTTGATGGTTGTTTCGCCGTCCTTCACGGTAATAGTGCCGTTAGTGGGGGCGTTGATGGTGATGGTATGCATAACGGCGGGAACATCAAGGACAAAGACTGCTGTATAAGTACCCGTACTGCTAACGTTTATATCACGAGATGGATTAGTATTAGCAGGAGCATCTGCCCAGTGGTCAAAACGATAGCCATCATCAGCCACAGCGGTAAGGGTGATGCTGTTACCGCTGAAGAACTTCTGCGGCATATCGGCAGTGGTATATGTTACATTACCGCAGTTAGCAGAGTGCCATACTATATCTACATGTCCTCCTTCACTCGTTGCGCCGGTGATGCTGTATGGGGTCGTACCAATTTGTGCTGTATGTGTATATCCTCTATAATGATATCCCTCAAATCGTATGTAATAGTTTTCATCGCGATTAACTACTTCTGCATAACCCGTAGCTAAATCATAATATATATAAGACTGGACATAATAAGACCCATAACTTTGATACGAACTATTATCAGTAGTAATAATCGTTCCTACACCTCCATTGTCATCTACTTGATAGAATCCGTTTGGTACATCACCGCATTTACTGATGTCAGTAGCAAAGAAGAAATGACTACACCAAGTTGTCGTGTAAGTTTCCCCTGTTCCGTTTCGTCCCGATATGCGCCAAACTCCAGTTTCTTTCTCTTCTTTTACATAGATGTTAGAATACGTTTGGCTAAAATTATCGGCATACCCAACGCTTAAATTTCCATCACCTACATTTTTTCCTCGCAGCGTTAGTAAGTATTTTTTTCCATTACTACCTGTTACCATAGCCTCCAAAACTTGCTTTCCATTCTCAGTATAGAAAGAACCCTCAAAATCACTTGTTAATGTTACAGTTACGCCATGGTCAATAATATGAGAAGCTGACGTATTTACATTAGAGATATCAAAATCAGCACCTTCTGTATAAGTTCCATTTGCTCCAATTATGTGTATATCATAATCTTTTGTTTTTGCCCAATATTTGAAGGTATAATCATCCCAACCCGAATTTCCAGTCATTGCAGCTTGCACATCAATGATAGTAGCATCAATTCCTTCAAACACAGCCGTGTAGGTAGCACTTTCTGATACAGTAAAATTGTATGTCGCGGATGTTGCACCGGGTATATCCACACCATTCTTCTGCCACTTGACAAAAGAACATAATTTGTTGGCAGGTGTGGCAATGAGGGTGGCACTTTCGCCGTTGTAGTACTTGCCGCCGCCGCTTACCATGCCTAATGATATGTTGTCGGAGTTGACGGTCAGTGTCCACTCTTTGGCAGTGATGACGGCAGTGTAGGTCTCGGCTTTGGTGACGGTAACGGGCAGCGGGTTGGTTCTTACTCCCATAGAAACACCATCACGCAGCCAATCCGACAAGTAGTAATTAGCGGGGTCGTTGATAGTAACGGCGACATTCCAATTGGTATTTTCGTACTGATAACCAATCGGAGTTACGCTGCCTAATGAATTGTTATTAACAGCTGTTGTGACGGTGTACTGCTGACCTGCCAATGACTCGAAAGTAGCGGTGTAGGTTTGATTGCCTGTAATCGTAATATCGTGTGTTTGTGCGCCGCCATCACTCCAACTTACAAAACGGTAACCGGATTTCGGAGTGGCACTGATAGTATAGACAGAGTTCTTCTTGTATTCTTGTGAGCGGTTGTTAGCATAAACGTATCCGCTTTTGTACGTGGAAGTTACCGTACCGTAGGAGTTATTGTCGCTGACGACATTGACGTTGTAATAAGTGGCAGGGGAACCAACATTTACATAAATTTTTTGGTATTGACCACTTGATACTGTGTAACCATTTGCATTTTGATTGCTTGTGGCAGAATAGGTAATATAGGGTAAATCTGCTCCTTCTGCAACTGTTCCTGAACCGCTAATAGGGTAATAGTATTTTGAACTGTTAACATCATATTCTGTTATGCAGGGTGTCGATGAACCACTTTCCGTATTTGCAACTTGATAGTTTGCAATTACGTTAGGAGTTCCTAAATTACTAGAAATAGTATAATTTCCTTTAGCAGGATATGTCCTTCCATTATAAGTCACCATTTCTGATTTTCTAAACAGAATATAAAACCAAAATGCGGGATAATTTCCACCTCCTCTAGCCCATACATATTTATACATAGTGGTTGTACTCCCGGATAAGGCTTCATAAGGCTCCTGATACAATTCATCCCACGTATAATTTGTCGTGGTACTAGTTTGTGCCCAAAGAGTGCCAATAGATATGGCGAGAACAAAGAAAATTGAGAAAAGTTTTTTCATAATAGTTCAGGTTTTTAGAAGATTAGATATTTTAGGATTTTACGATTTTTCGTTTAGTTTTTCCCTAGAGGGAGGATATACATACCCGCTGTTCCTGTTCATTTCCTGTTCATTTCCTGTTCATTTTCTTCTTCAAACAGATGCAGAAAACACAGAAAAACAAGCGGTAATATCGTTTACTGATATTACCGCTTATATTTTTTCCCTTTATACGTTTATAACGCTTTGTTATGCAACGCCTGCAAAATTTGTTTCAATTCCCTAAATGTTACTATTGAGGTATTATTATGTTTTCCTAATACAAGCAAATCATTATCTCCTGACACCAGAAAATCTGCTTTCACAGCATCTGACATAGAAAGAAGATAAATATCTTTTTTATCGCGTACTTCTGCTTGTATTGTCTCATCCGCATCAGTCCAACTGCAATAATCCTCTATAACATCCCACATTGCATCTATTGAATTTGAACTTACATACTTGCGTATTTTGCCGCGCTGAACAACATCAAGCAGTTCTGCCAACAGTTGTTTGCTAACAAAGACCTCTGTCTTGACGACCGAACAACTCTGTTACATCACGAAGATGCTTACCAAACAAAGCAGAAACCCAGATATTTGTATCAAGAATTATCTTCATTCTCCGTAACGTACTTTGCGCACTTCTTACATAATATCATCCTCAGTAATGGGAGCTGTACTATTTTTGCGACATTTCGCAACAAAACGGCTGATGCTGTCAGAGTGCTTTTCCATCTTCCAGCCCATCCTGCTTGCAAAAGCAAAAGCGAGAGCGATATCTGCCTTGGGGATTTGAACAAAAAGTTTTTCCATATTTAATATCGTTTAGTGCCGCAGAGGTAGTGTATTTTTTGCTGAACGTACAAGCATCCATGCTAAAATAAATGTTTTTTACGGTAATATCAGTATGTCAAAGATCGTTTTTAATATCCGATATAAAACGGATAAATAAATTGACATCGCACTGATAATCAAACAGTAATACATCAAAAAGGTGGTAGCAATCAAGGGGTCGTTTGATTGCTCCACCATAAACTGTATTTATTGCCTTAAAATTAAGGCTGTTAAGTAGCAGTTATCACACTTTCAAGTAGCAGATAAGTTTCAACAAAATTGCACAATTTAGAAATAAAATCAGCAACAAATTCAAGAAAAAGAAAACAAAAAGACACAAAAAACTCAAAAAAAGTTACAAAATATTTGCACTATCCGATTGATTGTATTATCTTTGCAGGCGAAAACTGAACCAAACACGTAGTTTGCCCAAAGGTGTCAATCAAACGACCCCTTTTGCTGTACAGGCGGTTTTACAGAGTACAGAGAATATATGTCAGATGTCTGTAAGAAACAGACTTAATTGTATTAAAAGAAATATAATCGGCTGCTCCCAATCAAGGGAGCAGCCGATTATAATAAGATAAGATATATATATATTTAAGAGGCAGTAACTTAACTATTATTTGCGTATTCCACTCATAAGGGTAATGCTTTCAGCATTATGCAACGTTTTGCACGAAAAAGACATAAATTGCGTAATAAAGTGCCACAATCACTATTGCCGTGAGCGAGGCAAGGAAAGGCTTTAGCCGCAGCAGGTGTTTACGCGCAAAGGCTATCCATATACCGATTATAGCCACTCCTACATACGGAAAAACCGCTGCTGCAAGAGCCACAAGCAGACTGCTCAGAAAGACATCCTCCGTTGCTCCTTGTTGCCATATATTCCCTGTCCGCAGCATACGATAAGCGTGTCGAACCGGCAAAACGGACAAGCCAACCAAAGCAAGGGCGACATACAGTTGCCAAGAGAGCAAAACAGATAATATGTTATCCCAAATATCAGACATAGAATAAGCGTATCCCGCATTAAAACAACGCAGGACACGCACTATAATTATCAATCGATAAATCCTTTACGGCGAAGGTGGTGTTGCGGGTCGGCGGGTTTGCCGCGGAACTCGTTGTACAACTCCTGTGCGTCGCGTGTACCGCCTTGCTCAAGCAGGTGGCGGAAACGGCGAGCCACTTCGGGATTCAGAATGTCGCCGGTTTCCTTGAAGGCTGCAAAAGCGTCAGCATCAAGCACAGCGGACCAAGTATAACTATAGTAGCCGGCAGCATAACCGGTGGTGAAAATATGGTTGAAATAGGTAGAGCGATAGCGAACAATAATCTCGGGTATCATCTGCATTTTCTCAATAGAAGCGGCTTCAAAGGCATTGACATCAAAGTCGTCTGTGGTGGTCATCTCGTGGTAGTCCATATCAAGAAGTGAGGCGCAAAGCAGTTCGGTCTGCACAAAGCCTTGGTTGAACTTACTTGCGGCGTTTATTTTCTCTATCAGTTCATCGGGCATCACTTCGCCTGTCTGATAGTGGAAAGCGTAGGTACGGAGTATTTGAGGCTCATAGCAGTAGTTCTCCATAAACTGCGAGGGTAGTTCGACAAAATCGCGGGGGGTGGCGGTACCGGCAAGAGACTTATAATGAGCCTTGGACAGCAGTCCGTGGAGGGCGTGTCCAAACTCATGGAAGAGTGTTTCCACATCGTCCATAGAGAGCAGGGACGGCATATCGCCTGCGGGTTTATTGAAGTTACCAACGTTGATGATAACGGGGCGGTGGTCAATGCCGTCAGCATCGACATACTGGTGGCAGATGTCGTTCATCCAAGCCCCAGGGCGTTTGCCTGCGCGCGGGAAATAGTCGGTATAGAGAATGCCAATAAGCGAACCGTCTGCATCCGTTACCTTAAAGACCTCAACCTCTTTGTTATAGACAGGCATACCTTCAAGTTTCTCAAAGTTAAGCCCGTAGAGGTTATGTGCGAGCAGGAAAGCACCATTGCGTACGTTGTCAAGAACGAAATATTGCTTTATTTCTTCTTCGTCAAGGGCATAACGTTCACGGCGCAGTTGTTCGGCGTAGTACCACCAGTCCCAAGGCTGCAGTTTCTCTCCGGGCAGGTCTTTGTCAAGGAGTTGTTGCAGTGCGGCAGCCTCACGTTTGGCGGCAGCAAGACTGGGTTGCCAAACAGATTGCAGGAAGGCATCCACGGTCTTGGCATCGTGAGCCATACAGTCAGCAAGGATATAGTCGGCGGGGTTTTCATATCCGAAGAGTCGTGCTTTCTCCACGCGCAGGTGCATAGTGCGGTTGATGATGGCTTTGTTGTCGTGGTCGTTGTCGTGGTTGCAGCGTGTGATGTAAGCCATCAGCAGTTCGCGGCGCAGTTCGCGGTCGCGCGCATATTGCAGCACCGGAGTAAAACTGGTGCGCTTAGGCGTAAAAAGCCATGCATCTTCTCTGCCTGCTGCTACGGCTTCCTCTTTGGCAGCAGTCTTGGCAGACTCGGGCAGACCTTCAAGACGAACCTCATCGGTGATGAAGAGTTGGTAGTCGTTAGTCTCGGCCACTACGTTCTGTCCGAACTGAAGAGAGAGGACAGACAGTTCCTGATTGATCTGCATCAGTCTTTCTTTCTTGTCGGCGGGCAGGTTGGCACCATTCTGAACAAACTGTTTGTAAGTTTCTGTCAGCAGGCGCATCTGCTCGGGGGTGAGACCGAGAGCATCTTTCTGCTCATAGACGGTTTTAACGCGGGAGAAGAGAGCCTCATTGAGGATAATACCATCGCTCAGTTCGCTGAGCATAGGCGATACCTCGTTGGCTATCTTGTCCATCTCGGAGTTGCCGTCGGCCTCAAGGACATTGAAGAAAGCACTTGACACTTTATCAAGCAGGCTGCCGGTGCGGTCGAGAGCGACGATAGTGTTCTCAAAAGTGGGGGCTTCGGGATTATTGACAATAGCATCCACTTCGGCTTTCTGCTGACTTATAGCCTCTTTGAAAGCAGGCATATAATGCTCAAGTTTATACTTGTCAAAAGCCGGAACACCGTAGGGGGTGTTCTCGTCCGTAAGCAGCGGGTTCTGATTGGTGCAGGCAAGAGTTGCCATAGCGATAAGGGTTAAGATTAACGATTTTTTCATATTGATAATTTTAAGGTTGTTGCCTATAAACATCTACTTTTCTGCCGGCGTTTCGTCGTCCGACTTTATCTTCAGGTCTTTCTTGAGCGATGTGGCTACCATCTGCCTTAGTTCAGAAGCGCGTGTTTCCGTATCTTTGTGGAAGATAGGACGGAAGTCCTGTGCATAGCGACATTTGGCGGGCTTGATTTTCAGGTCGTCAAGCGTACCGCCCACATCAACGCCCAAGTAAAGGGGACGGAGAAGCGACACGTGGTAATCAAAGGTCATATCGAGGTTATGCGTACCGCCGAGAGCTGCCATATAGTTGTCTATACTAAGGCAGAACGGATAAACGGTAATCTGGTCTTTGTATGCCACTATCTGTGCAGAGAGAGAGTCGAACTTATTGACGGTCTTGCGCTTGAACATCAGTATCTTTGAAATCTTGTCAAACGTTTCATTATCAAGCATCACAAGGTCTTTACCTTCTATGGAGCAGGCACCACGCAGGGTGGAGGGCTTGATGTCGTAGCGGTCGTTTACGTAAGTCTCGGCTGCCACGTGGAACTGCGCCCTACCCTCAAACGACTTGAGCATAGGCACGAGCGTATCCAGTTGCGGAATCATAGAGATAAGTTGCTGCAAGTCTATATCCACCATGTGATAGTCAAGCCCGACATAGATATGGTTGCGGCGCGGGGTGCGATACATAGCGGTGAGTTGGAGTTTGGCAGCCTCGGACACGAACCCCATCTCTTCGAGTATAAGTTTGCCGTCCTTGATATAGACCATACCGCCGAGGTTGCGCAGGTTCTGATTGAAGACATCGGCAGAGCGTATGAGCGTAAGCATCTGCAAATCAACCTTGAGCGGCACCATAAACGGGTCGGACTGCACAGACTCCGGTTTTGCTGTTTGAGCCGTCTCGGCAGGCTCGGTAGCGGTAGTGTCGGCATTCAGACGATTAACAAGAGCAAGGAGTTCGTTAACATCTGTATGGTCGGACACAAAGCGCAGATTGCCTGTCAGTTCGCCCTTATCTTTCAACCACTTGCCGAGATGGCGTATATCTCCTGCAAGAGAGAAATCGGAATTACCGATAACAATACGGCTGGTGTCTATACGGAAATAACTGTTGTTGTAACTGAAACGTATAACGGGTATATCCACCGGCATTCCCACTTTGGACACATCGGCGTGGGCTTGCTTGAGGTTGAATTTCAGACGCGGGTTCCACTGCAAGAGGAAGTTCTTCGCTCCACGCTTATACAGCGCATCTGCCTGCACCTCGATGTTGCCGGTTGATACGTTCACCGAATCGCCCATAGCGGCTTTTATCTTACCGGCTGACAACGTAGCATTCACCATCGGCAGTTTGCCGTCGTTTTTCTGCGGCACTATAGTTGCGCTACCTGACAGTCCGTCTATGTCGGCAGAGATGGTGTCCATAGACGCAACTACATTGGCGGCAGAGAATTGAGCCTTGATAAAAGGCACGGCAGTAGAGTCTTTGGTGTTCCACTCTACGGCGGCACTTATGTCTGCATCTTTGATGTCGGCATCTATATCTTGCGAGAGCAACTGCGCTTTCAGGTTTGAGGCTTTGAAGCTCACATCAGCGGTAAGCAAAGAGCGCGAAAGCGCTTTGCGGCGCGGAGTGTTGAAAGTAAGAGACAAGCGGTCAGCCACGGCAAGCGTAGAGTCGGCATAAATGAGGTCAAGCCCGCTTACATCAATCGATCCGCTTGACTTGACAGCCGAGAGGTTAAGAGCAGTAATATCATCAAGGCGGGACTGCATATTGAGTTTCACTTTTGCCTTACCTTCGACGGCGGAACGACCGTTTTCGGTCTGCAAGAACGGCTCTGCATCAGGCAGATAGAGTTCTGCATCGGCTGCAAGTACGCAAAGAGGATTAGCCAACTCAACGGTTTCCGAGTTTTTCAGCACTTCTGTAACGGTACCTTTCAGCGCAACGGCCGACTTGCCCGTATGGACATACAGCCGCTTTATTTCAGCTTTTGTCTCTGCCTTGCGGGCATTGTCATAACGCGCGTATATGTCTGCTTCCACCTTGTCGAAATGGTACGGCAGCACCTTCATATCATAATGCCCTGCCGCATCCGTAAGGTGAATATCAGCCTCCACAACGGGCAGAGTTACAGAGTCATAACGCCCTACCGCTTTGGCTTCAAGACTTATATCACCATCAGCCTCTACCTCTTTGGGTATGAGGTTTTTATACTGCTCCGGCAGCAAGGCGAGCAGAGAAGATATATGCCAGCGGTTGGTAGTCAAAGCAAGGTCGCAGTCAAGTTGCATATCCGTCCATTCGGATACGCTGCTCACTTCACCCGAGAGATTGACTTCAAACTCATTTACAGACAAGCGGGCATCGCTCAAACCTATTTTCTTATATTCATCGTCTTTTACCTCCACCGGCAGCAGAGCATTAAGCGACAGAGAGTCAGCCCACTGCGTTTCGCCAACACTGCACGACACAGCAGGAGCAGAAAGAGCAAGACGATAGTTCTTTTCGCTCTGGCTCAAAGTAAGTTGCAGGTCGCGAAGGGCAGCACTGATGCTGTCTAAACTGCTGACAAACGCTACTTTTTTGAGACTTATGTTAACCTCTTCATCAAGCCTCACCGACTTTAGTTGCCAAGAGGAAGTGGTATCGCTATCCTCTTCCGTATCGTCATTCAGGCGTAGTACGTCAAAGTTCTGAACACCCTGCGAGTTGATAAAAGCATACGCCTCTGCATCTTTCAGCCGCAGCGTTTTGATGATAATATCGCCGTCTATGGCTTTGAGTATATCCACTGCCGCCACAAGTTCGGGAACGGCAAGCACGGTGTCCGTCTCGGCTTCGTCTATACGGTTGATGACATACAGTCCTTTGACCGACACACCGAAATCTGGGAATGTACGCCAAAAAGTGAGGTTCACCTCCTCAAGACTATGGTCGCAAACAAGCAGCGAATCAGCCACATTGCTCACAATCGGTGTCAGCCGCTTTGGGGTAAAGACGACATAACAGGCTACAGAAACGGCTAACACCACTACCCCGAGAAGGGATAGCAGTGTTATACCTATTATCTTCAGTGCTTTTTTCATTCCGATATTTTCTGAAATGTTACTATTCGCGATGTCTGCCTTAGTTTCATCTGTGTATCAGTCAGTTCAAACAGTTTCCAATCAATGGCTGCCTCGGCTTGCGAGATATTTACCATATTGGCAGCTGTGATGTAGTCCGGACCTTTCTTCCATTTGAACCAGCCGTTGCCGTGGTAGTCCATATCGGGGTCGTCGAGGTCAGACTCAAGTTTGTCGTCCGAGTTCCACTCTTTGCCCCACGAGAGACCATCACCGGCATCTTCGTCGTAAAAAACTATATAGTCCGTCCCGCTCTGCCAACGACCTATCAGTTGTTCGCGTGTCCCTATCTCCGTTTCGGTGGACATATTGCAAGACGTTAGCAACGCCATAAGCAAAATTGGCAGGAGAAAAAGATATTTTTTCATTGTCTTATGCTTTTTTAATGATTACGGCAAGTGTGAATCCGTCCATCTCAAGTGTATCTTCCGCTTGCAGTCCTTGTTCTTGTGTGAGGGAAGCGGCAAGTACTTGTGAAGAGATATACTCACCGAAATGGCGGATAGTGTTTTCCGTTTCGGGGCGTTGCTCTATGGTGATATTGATACGGTCGGTTATATCCAAGCCCGATGTCTTGCGCAGGTTCTGAATGCGGTTGATCAGTTCGCGCGCCAAACCCTCTTCTTTGAGGCTCTCCGTCAGTTCAATATCAAGAGCGATAGTCAGTTGTCCTTCGTTCATCACGAGCCAGCCCGGCATATCTTCGGTGGCAATCTCCACATCCTCTGCCGTAAGGTCAATACCGAGCAAATTGTAAGTGCCGCTCTGCTCAAAGGCTGCTATATCGTCCTGACTCATAGCGGTAATAGCCGCAGCAAGGGCTTTCATCTGCGCTCCTGCTTTCTTGCCGAGAACGCGGAAGTTGGGACGGATTTTCTTCACGAGCCTTACATCCGACTCACCTGCCATCACCACTTCTAATTCTTTCACGTTCACCTCTGCGCGGATAAGGTCGGCAGCACGTAGCAGAGCATCTCGGGTGGCTTCGTCCTGTGCAGGTATAACCGCTTTTTGCAGGGGTTGGCGGACATTCTTCTCTGCACGCTTGCGCAGCGAGAGAATCATAGAAGTGGCTTGTTGTGCGAGCCTCATCTGCCGCTCAAGTTCGGTGTCAATCATCTGCTTGTCGGTTACGGGCCAAGCGGAGAGATGTACTGTCTCGCCGGTCAGGTCGCGATACAGACGGTCGGCATAGAAAGGCGCGTTAGGAGCCATCAACTGTGCCACGGTCTTCAGGCACATATATAAGGTGTAGTATGCAGCCTGCTTGTCTGCGTTCATACCGCCGCCCCAGAAGCGTTTGCGATTGAGGCGAACATACCAGTTGCTCAGGTCGTCCTGCACAAAGTCGCTTATGGCGCGACCGGCACGAGTAGGCTCATAAGACTCGTATGCCACTGTAACTTCTGCCACTACTGAATTAAGGCGAGAGAGTATCCAGCGGTCTATCTCCGTCAGAGCCGACTTGTCCACACCGCTATCCGACGACCATGCATCCACATTGGCATACAGAGCAAAGAATCCGTAGGTGTTATAGAGCGTGCCGAAGAACTTGCGCCTTATCTCGTCCACACCTTCAGGGTCGAATTTCAGGTTCTCCCACGGGGCAGAGTTAGTCAGCATATACCAGCGCACGGCATCAGCTCCGTACTTGTCCAATGCTCCAAACGGGTCAATGGCGTTACCGAGACGTTTGGACATCTTCGCGCCGTTCTTGTCCAATACCAAACCGTTGCTTATCACGTTCTTGTATGCCACCTTGCCTTCTATCATCGTATGTATGGCGTGCAAAGTGAAGAACCAGCCGCGCGTTTGGTCAACACCCTCACTGATAAAGTCGGCAGTACGCGGAGCATTGACGTTCTCAAACGGATAGTGATTCTGAGCATAGGGCATCGCACCCGAGTCAAACCATACATCTATAAGGTCAAGTTCGCGATACATCGGCTTGCCCGACTCGCTTACCAAAACTATATTGTCCACGTATGGGCGGTGCAGGTCAATGACAGACGGATCGTAGTTGGCTTTCGAGTAGTCGCCTACTATGTGTTTAGGCCACGGATTAGCTTTCATAACACCTGCCTTCACTGCCTTGTCTATCTGCTCAAAGAGTTCTTTTACAGAGCCTATGCAAATCTCCTCCTGTCCGTCTTTGGTGCGCCATATCGGCAGCGGCGTACCCCAATAGCGGGAACGGGAGAGGTTCCAGTCGTTGAGGTTTTCAAGCCATTTGCCGAAACGCCCGGTACCCGTTGATTCCGGCTGCCAGTTGATTGTCTTGTTGAGGGCTATCATCTCGTCGCGCGCTTTGGTGGAACGTATGAACCACGAGTCAAGCGGATAATAGATAATAGGAGTGTCCGTGCGCCAGCAATGGGGGTAGTTGTGCAGGTGTTTCTCCGTGCGGAAGCAACGACCGTCCTGTTTCATCTCTATGCAGAGGCGTACATCAAGGTTTTCTGCTTTGAGTGCTTCCGCCTCATTGTAACGGTTGTCTGTCCAGAAATGCTCACGGTCGTAGGCGTTCTTTACGAACTGACCGGCATATTTACCGTACAGGTCGGTATTAACACAAGTTTTTACGAAGTCTTCATTGAGTTCGTCTATAAGGAAATACTTACCGGTGAAGTCCACCATCGGTCGCATCTCGCCTGTGCGTGTAATCATAAACAAGGCAGGTACACCGGCAGCATCGGCAACGCGCTTGTCGTCCGCACCGAAAGTGGGGGCGATATGCACTATGCCCGTACCGTCATCGGTGGTAACATAGTCGCCGAGAATAACGCGGAAAGCCTTATCCGACAGGTCAATAACCTTGTTTCCTTCCTTTTCAAACACGGCAGGTTTAACCCAAGGAAAGAGTTGTTCGTATCGCATACCCGCAAGGTCTGTACCCTTGCCTCGCCATACGACCTCAGGCGTTTCGCCGAGTTCTTTTGCATAGGCGGCAAGTCGGGCTTCTGCGAGTATAACGGTAGAACCGTCCTCAAGGCGCACCTCCACATAGTCAATCTTCGGACCTACACAAAGTGCGGTATTGCTCGGCAGTGTCCACGGAGTAGTGGTCCAAGCGATAAAATAGCGGTTTTGCTCACCTGCCACCTTAAACCGTGCCGTACAGGTCAGGTCTTTTACGTCGCGATAGCACCCGGGCTGGTTCAGTTCGTGGGACGACAAGCCCGTACCTGCCATAGGCGAATAAGGCTGAATGGTATAACCTTTATACAGATAGCCTTTCTTATACAGTTCGCTCAGCAGATACCAAAGCGTCTCTATATACTTGTTGTCGTAGGTTATATAGGGATTGTCGAGATCCACCCAGTATCCCATCTGCTTGGAGAGGGCGGTCCATTCTTTGGTATATTTCATCACCTCGCGGCGGCAGGCAGCGTTGTATTCGTCCACGCTGATCTTCTTGCCGATGTCCTCTTTGGTGATACCGAGCATTTTCTCCACTCCGAGTTCCACGGGCAGACCGTGTGTGTCCCAACCGGCTTTGCGGCGCACCTCATACCCCTGCATCGTCTTATAGCGGCAGAAGGTGTCTTTAATGGTACGTGCAAGCACGTGGTGGATACCTGGCATACCGTTGGCAGAGGGCGGTCCTTCAAAGAAGATGAAGGGCTTGTGTCCTTTGCGGGTGTCTACACTTTTTTCAAACAGATTTTCTTCTTCCCATTGTTGCAGCATCTCGCGGCTTAATTGGGGAAGGTTGAGTTGCTTGTATTCGTTAAAACGATTCATTGACGTGATTGTGTTAGTGCTTTTATTTTGTTGTTAAACGCCTCTTCCTTAAGCAGTTGCTCAAGGGTAAGGTGCATACGCCAGTTCCAGAAATGGCGCGGGTTGGCAGGTACGTTGATTCGCTCTGCATGTGCATCTTCTCTGCGCAGACGGCCATCCACTGCCAGCCAGTCCTGTAGCGGCAGTATGACCCACATAGCAGGACTGTACATGTGTTGGTTGATGATAGACTCGGCTATCTCGGGTGTCATCACCGCCGGTGCTTCACCCTGCCAGCCCATCTGCTCGTTGTAGAAACGTTGGGTTACTTCTCTGTCTTCTTCCCACCAAGCACGCAGCGGATTCATATCGTGCGTTCCGGTCGTACATACGCTAAGGTAAGGCGCATCGGCGGGGTGAGCGAAGGTGCGCTTCGGGTCTTTAGGCATACGCTGTATCTCAAGCGAGAGAATCTGCAATTCGCTCATTACCTGCGGTACACAGTCTGGAACCATTCCGAGGTCTTCGCCGCAACACAGCATACCGGTGGAAGATATGAGAGTAGGCAGTTTGCGCATTGCCGACTCGTACCAGAAACTTGTATGACGGCGATAGAAATAGTCATTGTATATGCCCATCAGTATCTGCTTTTGGTCATCATACAGTTCGTTGAACGTATGCGACTGATACATCGAGATACGCGGGTGGAGCATTGACGGGTTCTTCTGGTCGCGCACAAAGAGTACCTCACAGTGCAGATAAAGCAGTCCGTTCATTATGTTGCGGCTCTTGTCGTCTGTCAGTCCGTTAGAAAGGAAATAGTCCTCCACTTTCTTCTGTGTGTTAAACTCGTCCTTAAACCAATATACATAGCCATCGTTGGTGTTGAGGTATTTCTGCTTTGCCTCTTCCGTGTCATAGCCGAACACATCGCCGAGGAAATTGCTGCGGATATACGGCAGAGTCATACGGTTCTCGTCAAGCTTGATACCCATATTCCACAGGTCTTGCAGCGAGTACGGCATTGCCGGCGAGAAATGACCGCACAAGCCCCAGACGTCTGACTTGCGCATCTGCCATATACGGAAGAAGCCGAGGATATGGTCTATACGATATGCATCAAAGTAATCCTGCATCTTGGTGAAGCGTCTGCGCCACCACTGATAGCCGTCTTGTGCCATCACGTCCCAGTTGTAGGTCGGGAAGCCCCAGTTCTGACCGCTGATGGAGAAATCATCGGGCGGCGCACCGGCAGAAGCATCAAGGTTGAAGAGTTGCGGGTCGGTGGTGGCATCCACGGAATCGGGAGAGATTCCAATTGGTATGTCGCCTTTCATTGCCACACCCTGCGAGTGAGCATAGTCCACAGCCTCTTGCAGTTGCTTGTCAGCGTGATACTGCAAGTAGTAGTAGAGTTGCTTCGGCTGCTTGTCCCTCTCGGCAAGGAACTTAGCATAAGGCTCAAGCCATTGCTTGTTTCTCTCAAAGAAAGCCTTAAACTCCTTCGTCTCAAACAGAGCCTTGCCATCGCGCTTGTACAGAGCCTTGAAGTAGGTCATCTTCTCGTCATATACCACCTGATAGTCGGCTATGGACTTGGCATTAAACTCCGCTTTGGTCTTATCATATTTCTTTTGCTGTGCAGGGGTCAGTTTGCCCATAGCGGGTATGTTGAGGTAGATGGGGTGCAAAGCAAACACACTCACTGCGTTATACGGATATGAATCGGTGTTGGTATGTGTCAGCGTGGTATCGTTGATAGGCAAGGTCTGTATCATCTTCTGCCCTGTGCGCGCTGCCCAGTCTGCCATCAGTTTGAGGTCGAGAAACTCGCCTATACCAAAGCCGTTCTCGGTGCGGAGGGAGAAAACAGGCACTGCCACGCCCGCACCTTTGAAGCGCGGTTGTGTACGACGGAAAGCACGGTCATTCTGCTGAAGGTGCATACCCTTCTGCCAACCCCATATCTGACGGTTCTCGCCCCACTCAAGGTCAACCACCTGACCGGTAGCAAGGTCGTAGATGCAGTATTTATACTCTATCACACCTTCGCCCTTGAACTTGATACCGCCTTTCCATACGGGGAAATCGGCATCGGAAAGCAGTAGCATCTTCTTCGCATCCCACTCGCCGAGTTCGGGTATATTACCCATTACACCCACACCCTGCGAAGGCAGAATCTGCGGCAGAGCAACGCTGAAACGTATGTTGGCTGTTGCAAGTGCCGCTTTTTTCGCGCGATTAGTACGATGGAAGAGTGCCTTCTGATATGCAGTGCTATAGAAGAGCGAATCGTTATTCTTCGCCTGCCAAGAGTCGCGAATGGTAAGCGACTTGTCCTGCGCACGAACGGCTACGTGGCGTACTCCGTCTGCCTCGTATATGTATCCTCCACCCTCAAGACGAATGGCATACTTATAGTAAATATCTGATAAAAAATCACTTATCTCAACGTTTGCAGTCCAAAAATCAGCCCCCTCACAATGCAGCTCAAGAGGCTCTTGCTCTGTCCAACCCGTGATATTGGAACCTTGGTCAGACGGGGTTTGGTCAATAATACACAATGTCTGTCCGTACTCGGTGCGGTAGTTAATCTGAAATCTGATTTTCATAGTCTGAAGATTTATGTTGCGAATTATTATAATGGTTGCATAACAAAACTTTGCGAACTGATATACAATCAGCCCGCAAAGTTACGGCTTTTTTACATTTTATGCAAATTCTTGCACAATTTACACAAAATTATGCACTAACGCTATCTCTATATGTCAAGACATATACCTGCAAACCAAGTGCGGGGCAGCGACGGACCGTATATATAGGCTGCATCACGCAACGCACCTTTGTCAAGGTCTTTCTGATATTGGTTAAGCAGATTCTTAACGCCTATATTCACCTGCAGACAATAAGATTTATAAAGGTGTATGTCATACGCCAATTTTACTCCGAGTTCACAAAACCACGGCGTAAGTTTCTCCTCGTCCTCAGGCACATACCCCGCATAGTGCTGCACAAGCATACTACCGGTTACCTTACCGTTTATGCTGATAGTGAAGTCCTTGACGGAATTGACGTTAAGCAGCCAGTATGCATAATGATCCGGAGTGCGGAACATACGCTTTTGAGGAGCAATATCAGTGTTCTCGCTCCAAGCCTGCGCCTCTATATACTCGCTCTTCTGAAAAGTATAACCGAGTTGTAAATCAACATAATGCTTATACCCCACCTTGCCTTCAACGTTCAAGCCTGCCACCTGCGCCCCCTTGGCGTTAGTGCGCAACAGCAGCAGGTTATTCTGCGCATCACGACTTTTCTCCTCCAAGAAGAAAACATTATTAAGACGAGTGTAAAAACCTTCAAGCAACAGGTTGGTATGCCAGTCGCCCCAACTTCCATACCAGTCGGTGCTCAAGTTGACGCTATGTGAACTCTCCGGCTTGAGGTTGGGGTCCAATTCTACAAGCGACACCTCACCGCCTACGGCACTCACGTGCAAGTCCTCCTCGTATGCCTGCGGAGCACGATAGCCGGACGAATAGCCCGTACGCAGTATAAGCCACTCCACAGGCGAATAGCGCAAGTTGGCACGCGGCATAACAATAGGCTGCTTGAGCATATTATGCTTCTCCACCCTTACGCCTACAAGCGCACTCCACTGCTCGTTCTTCCACTCGTTCTGCACAAAACCGCCATACGTATGCACCTTCTGCACCAAATGGCGGTCATAACCCTTAATGTCATCCGATAGTGAGTTATACGTATATTCGGCTCCCGCAGTGAAATCGGCAGGCATAATCCCAAACTTCGATATATGCCACCTGTACTGTGCACCCGACACAGACGTAAGGTCGTGAGAATGGCCGTAGGCATTGGGGTCGTGGTCTGCTCCGTAATAACTGTCGCGAGAGATATTCTGAAGAGCGGTATAGATATTGAGATGATGCTTGTTGTCAGCAGTAAACCAGTTAAAATTCAGGCTGCCGGCATCTATGTTATGCCTTGCCTGCTCGGCGATTTCGGCATTAAAAGGCTCCTCGTCAAACTTATTACCGCCTCTGCGAAAATCGCTTACGTGGTGATACTCCGCCACTATCTTCGAGTATGCCGAGGTCTTGAAAAAGCTGCGGAAACCGGCGGTCGTACTATTTAGTTTGGGTATATCCGAATATCCGTCTCCGTCGTGGTCATACTGCTTGCGGTTGCGCTGAACGGCAAAAAGAAAAACACCCATCTTCTGATTGCTCGACACCACACCCGCATTAAGCGTAGTGTTAATGTCGTAAGCCGATGTGCGTAGCATTGAAGACGTGTTGCTCAAGCGCACAAAATTATGTGTCGGCTCGCGTGTTATTATATTCACCACTCCGCCTATCGCATTCGAGCCGTACAAAGCCGAAGTGCCGCCTCTGACCACCTCTACTCTGTCCACCATACCCACCGGTATCTGCTCCAAACCATACACAGCGGCAAGCGATGAGAAAATAGGGCGGGAGTCCATCAATATCTGCGAGTACTGCCCCTCAAGTCCGTTTATTCGCAGTTGGGTCTGACCGCAGTTGGCACACGTATTATCTACACGAAGACCTGTCTGATAATTGAGGACATCCGCCATACAACTCGCAGCAGTGGTCTCGAACGTCAGAGGCGAAATGACATTCACTATCGTTGCCACATCCTTTTGACGCGTCTCATAGCGATTAGCGGTAACAACAACATTATCAAGCGTTATCACATCCTCTTCAAGTTCAACGTTAAGTTCATATGTAGAAGGGACAACAGATATGCTCACCTGTCTCTCAACCTGCTTATAGCCTACGGCAGAAAAGATAAGCGTATGCTCACCCTTGGGAAGATTCTTAAGAAAATAGTGTCCCGTCTCGTCCGTTTGACACCCGGAAGAAGTACCTTTTATTTGTACCGTAATATACGCAAGGTGCTCACCCGTAGCCGCATCAAGAACATGACCTACTATATTCGCATCATTCTGCGCAAAAAAAGACAAGGAAACAAAAAGAAGTGAAAAAAGTAAAAAATATCGCTTCATTGATAAAATAGGATTTCTAATCTTTGTTAGCAAAAAAAAACGGCGCAAAGGTACGAAATTTTCACAATTCTCCAAAAATATACGCAATCTTGCTTGTAAGAACGAAAAAGTCTTCGTACCTTTGCGCGCTATAACCAACGGGTTACACACCCACATAAATTATGATACTTGATAAAATAGAAAACGCTGACCTCTACTACGACAGCGTACCCGGTATGGAACGCTTTATGCAGTTCTTCAACGACAACGACCTCGAATCTTTCCCCGCAGGCAAAATCCGCCTCAACGGAGACGAACTCTTTGTGAACATCATCGACCTCGTAGGTAAAGACAAAAAAGAAGTGCCGATGGAGGCTCACAAAGACTATATCGACATACAAATCCCCCTTACCGCCACCGAGCGTATGGGCTACAAGGCACAAGAAGACTGCGAACAGGTAACAAAAGAATACGATGAAGGCAAAGATGTAGAACTTTACAACGATGAAGCCATAGCCGAATTTGACGTACCCGTAGGCTATTTTGCCGTTTTCTTCCCCAGTGACGGTCACCGCCCGGGTATAGTGCCGGTAGGACAGCCGCTGCGCAAACTGATTGCCAAACTGCGCGTACAGCAATAACACCTCCGCTCTATGAACGCTATTGAATTTGAACACGTCAGCAAACAATACCGCTTGGGGTTGGTTTCCACCAAGACCTTGAGCCACGATATTCGACGCTTTTGGATCACCAACGTACTCGGCAAAGAAGACCCATACCTGAAAATTGGCGAGACCAACGACCGCGCCACCAAAGGACATTCCGAATATGTATGGGCACTGAAAGACATCGATTTCAAAGTTGAACAAGGCGATGTGGTAGGTATCATTGGCAAGAATGGCGCGGGCAAGAGCACGCTGCTCAAACTCCTCAGCCGCGTTACCGGTCCCACCACCGGCACTATCCGTGCACACGGACGCATAGGCTCGCTCCTTGAAGTAGGTACCGGCTTCCACGGTGAGATGACCGGACGTGAGAATATATTTATGAATGGTGCCATCCTCGGTATGACACGACGCGAGATACAGTCCAAACTTGACGAGATAATCGATTTCAGCGGCTGCGAACGATACATTGACACGCCGGTAAAAAGATATAGTTCGGGTATGACGGTGCGTCTCGGCTTTGCCGTGGCTGCGTTCTTAGAGCCGGAGATATTGGTGGTGGACGAGGTCCTGGCGGTGGGTGATGCCGAGTTCCAAAAAAAAGCGATAGGCAAGATGCAGGATGTCGCCACCGGCGGCAGAACAGTGCTTTTTGTCAGTCATAATATGGCATCTATCCGTGCCCTTTGCAAACACGGAGTCCTGCTCGAACAAGGTATGGTGAAATATATGGGCGACATCGACAAAACAGTTGATACGTATCTATCATATGGCAATGGATGTATAAAAAATATTCCCATTGCAGAAATTGTTGAGGAGCGAAATTATAGTGGTGTCGCTAAATTTACAGAGTTGCAAATGATTGTGAATGAAAAGGCTACTGAAAAGGTTCCCACTAATGCCCCTGTATCTATACGCTTTAGAATCACTTCTACTCAAAATATCAATGGCGTAGAAATACGTTATGGAATAGTTAATCATTTAGGCATTCAAGTAGTATCGTCTAATACTAGATTTTCTGTAGGTAAGCAAATCAATTTACACAAAGGCGACAATGACTTTGAGGTGTCATATTCAAATTTACCTCTAAATGTCGGTACATACCGAATGTACTTAGGTGTGCATGATGAAAATGAAAAGGCACTTGATGGAGTTTCTAATGCGTTATTTTTTGAAGTTGTGGAGGATGACTTATATGGTACCGGTAAGTTTTGCATAAGCAGCAGAGATCCTATTGTGCTCAAAGAAAATTGGCAATATCCATCGTAATATTCAAATACAAGTAATAGAGAAATATATGTTTCATCTGTCTTCATTTATTTCTAAATTCATCACTAACGTTAGAAGAGCATATTTTCACTTTAATCAGATAAATGGTGAATTTTCAATAAACGTGTCTGTGTAATGCAGGAAATAATAGTTTCACTTTTTATCAAAAATTTGTGAAAATTCGAATCTAAAAATACCTGGATGTATGCAGACCGAGTGGTGAACATCCCCGATAGTGTGAGGCTATAAATAGATGGTAATCTCTATCAAATCAATAATTAGAAAACCTATTTTTTATGATAAAGAGAATTGTTATTAAGAATTTCAAATCAATTACTGAAATGGAGATGCCGTTAGGAAAAATTAATGTATTAATTGGAGCTAACGGCGTAGGGAAAAGTAATATTTTGGAAGCGGTAGGGATGGTTGCAGCATATAGTGATGATGAGATAGACTTGAATAAATTATCACAAGCCGGTATACGTATAGCAAGACCCGATTTGATGGTTAATTCTTTTTTAGGAGAACAGCAGAAAAGAAAAATTGAAATAGAGGTATACAATGAAGTGTGCTGGCATCGTTATACAATTTTTCATCCTGAAGTTAGGGATATTATGGCTCCTTGGATTGCTAAATTAGAAAATCATATTGGCGATGCGACTACTATTGAGTTTGGCGATTTTGGGGCTAGATTGAGAAAATTTGAAATTTATGCACTGGAAATAGATGCATTACGTGGACTGACACAACAAAGTAATCGTATACCAGTCGGTATTCATGGTGAAGGTTTTGATACTCTTCTCGTAATGCTTCCGAAAGAATTAAGGGATGAGGCTGCTGATGTAGCGAGCACATGTATTGAATGGTTAGGAGATGTTACCTTCGATGCAGATGATATTTTAAAATACAAGGGATATAAACTGGGCGTAGTACTTCACACTTATTTTTCTCTGATATCTGATAAATATATGCAACGTAAGAATAATTTCTTCTCTGCTGAAAATGCAAATGAAGGTGCCTTAGTTGTGTTATTTTATCTCACGTTAATTATGAGTGACAAAACACCAAAGTTTTTTGCGATAGACAATATAGATACACGTCTCAATCCCAAACTTTGTCGTTATTTGATAAGTTTATTATACCGCTATGCGAAACGTTTTGATAAGCAACTTATTGTCACAACGCATAATCCGGCAATTTTAGATGGAATCAATCTTTATGACGATGAGCAACGTCTATTCGTTGTCAGTCGTTCTGATAGTGGAGATACCAGGATTAAACGCATCCAAACTAAATCTCAAGAAATAGGGAAACGCATCAAGTTGTCAGAAATGTGGATGAATGGGATGATGGGTGGTTTACCAGAGAATTTTTAAAGTATGGAGATTCGCATAATAGCAGAAGGACCTGCAGATAAGGATGTCACCAAGGCAATCATACGTAAGTTGACAGGTGCTGATTCGGAAAATATCATTACGATACTTCCGTTTGATACAATTGATGAAACGGATCGGTTCTCCGGAAACTTTAGTAATTGGCAGTTAGTATTGGAAAAAATTGCAGACTATAGTTTTTGGGAAAATGCAATGACAACAATAGAGGGAGATTACATATTCGCAATTCATATTGATACAGCGGCGCGGGGAGAACCGAAATATGATGTAAATATGCCTCAAAGATCAGGAATTGTGGATTGGGAGCAATATGCGATAGAATTACGAAAGAATGTAAGGCAAAAAATGGAATCTCTTGTTCCTCCAGTCTATCATAATCGAATAGCATATGCAATCGCAATAGAAGAGACTGAGGCCTGGATATTGCCAATGTTTGAAAATGCAAAACACGATACATCAAGTCATGCCCAACCAAAGGAGGCTCTAAACAGAATTATAGGTAGAGATGGTAAACTTCAAAAGAAGTATATCAATACTGCAAAAAAGGATTTGGATTATCAAAAATTAGGCAAGGCACTTGTAGATGAGTTAAAAAAATGCCGTAAAAAGTGTTATAGTTTAGATGCATTTTGCATAGAATTAGAAAGTTTATAACGGAGCGACTCTACACTGCCAATGGCAGGATAAGGTTGAGACACAAATTATGAGGGGAACGAGAGATAATATGGTAAAATATTATGGAACAAATAATTTAATATTTAGTTAAGGGAAACTTATTGCAAGATAGCAGGACACGCGAATATGTGGTAGCTGTGTATCGCAATAAGGCACTAATGGATGCCGTCTCTATTATGTAGTGTTGCTCGTTTTTATTTGAACGTATTGCCTCTTGGACAAAGTGGAAGAATGTTATTCGCAAATATAGAAGATAAAGCGGATTGTATCTGTATATGCCAAGATAGAATTAGTAAATGCAATAATGAACGAATATCTCTTTCATTTGGTGGATGTGGTTGCACCGGCATTAGATTGGGACTGGAAAAAAATGTACGAATTGATGAATCAGATGTTACGCTTCCATAAAAAGAATTCAAGGAAGATAAGCTATCAAAAATTCAAACATATATTGAAAAATTAAAGCCAAGATTGTTTGCAGACACCCTTATGTACACCGGGAGAAAAGTGTTCGAACGCGAAGAACGTAGAGATGATGTTCCCACAAGAACTCATGAGTTGATGCAACCGTTAGCCGAGTACTATGTTAACGAGAAAGTATATGCTAATCCAAAAGAAGTTTGTGCATTGGTTGAAATGTCAAATGGTGAAGGATTCTTTATGAAAGAATTAAAAGATCGGTTGACAGATGAGCAAATCCAGCAATTTATAGATGATGTATGGATATTTGTTGAGAAAAAAGATGAGTTTGTATCACCAATAGTTAATGGCGTATTGGCTACATTTCTCGAAAAACAACCCATGTCTCATTTTATATGTAGGCTATATGAAAGCGATTATAAGAATGCGTATGACCGCATATTAGTTGCACTTGAAGATGATGGAATGCACTCCTATCTAAAAATGTTGGATTTGTACCATAAAGGAGACATTTCGTATGCTTTGATTAGTGAGTATATGAATGCTCTATGGGGCTTGACAGACGAGCAGATGTTACTTATCTTGCCGTCTTTAAAAGAAAACTTTCCACAAGAAAAGGAGTCTATATTGGACTTCGTTATGAAACACCGCTATTGGACAGAGGACATATCCGAATGTATGCGTTCGCATGTACGTGACTTATTACTTTATTGTCAATGGGTAGCTGAAAATGGCTTTGGTATTCGTGATAGAAGAGTCATATTTACAGAAGTATAAAAAGGATGTGGAATTTGCTGAATTAGTGAACAGAAAAATCATTGAGATATTAGGTAAACCAAGTGTACATCAGGATGGTATAAGTGGCTTGTATTCCGAATTGTTGCAAGAGCCATATCAAAGTGCAATATGGAATGATTTTTCTAATGCCTTTGCGAATAATTTACACTTTACATACCATGTTCAATACGAAATTGGTTCTGGTTTTACATTTGGTTCAGGATCGCTATTTCAATATGTTCCATTAGAAAAACTGCAAAGGTGGTGTGATGAGGGTGTAAAAGTCATTCACTATTTGGTTTCTATGGCGCCTGTCTTAAAATCTGAAGAAACAAATCCAAGAGCAGCGTTCTCAGATTTTCTACAATGGTTGATAGATAAATACGGAGATGACAAGGACGCTTTATCTGGAATATCCTCGAATTTGGGAACAATGTCATGGACAGGACCACCGATACCATTATATGAAGATATAGTAACTTTGTAAACTCCCTATTTGTCTCATAAGTATCCAATAGTGAGAGAGTGGGCTCAAAAAGAGAAAAACAATTAAATAGTCAAATAGAAAGAGAGAAGTCGCAGGATGATTTTATGCGAATGCATTATTCCTAAATAAAACTTTAAAATCCTATTCCTCCTATATATGTCCCATATATCTCGTGGGGAATCAGAAGCAAATACTTACAAGTGAAATCAAAATCGAATAAAAACACACCAAAAATATGCTAAACAATAAAGTAGTTCTGATTACCGGCGGAACCGGATCTTTTGGGAAGAAATTCGTTGAAGTAATACTTCGCGATTACCCAAATGTAAAAAAAATCATTATTTATAGTCGAGATGAGTTGAAACAATATGAGATGAAACTCAAATATCCTCACAATAAATATTCCCAACTTCGTTTCTTTATCGGTGATGTTCGCGATATAGAACGTTTGACTCGTGCTTGCGAGGGTGTGGATGTGATTATCCATGCAGCAGCCATCAAACAAGTAGATACTGCGGAGTATAACCCTGATGAGTGCATCAAGACTAATGTGAATGGCGCACAGAATGTAATCAAGGCAGCCTTGGCCTGTGGTGTACACGATGTTGTAGCATTAAGTACAGATAAGGCTTGTGCTCCCATAAACCTCTATGGTGCTACCAAACTGACGAGCGATAAACTCTTCACGGCAGCGAATAACATCCGTGGCTCTAAAGATATCCGTTTCTCTGTTGTTCGTTATGGAAACGTAATGGGTAGCCGCGGAAGCGTCATTCCATTCTTTATCCGTAAACGTGATGAAGGAGTTGCGTTTATGCCAATCACTGATATGCGTATGACGCGCTTCAATATCTCGTTGGAAGAAGGTGTAGCGATGGTAATGTACGCTATCGGCCATCATCTGGGCGGAGAAATATTTATCCCCAAGATTCCAAGTTATAAGATATGCGATGTGGCAACGGCTATCGCTCCGAACATCCCTCAAAAAGAAGTGGGTATCCGTCCCGGTGAGAAACTGCATGAGGAGATGATTACGGTTACTGACGCATTGGATACAATCGATTTAGGCAAGTATTATGTAATTATGCCTTCTGTGTCATTCACTTATCAACGGGAGGATTATATGCGTCACCATAATGCCAAACTCGTACCGGATGGTTTCCACTATAGTTCGGATAATAACACCGATTGGGAAACTCCTGAAACGATGCGTGAGAAAATCAAGAAATATGTTGATCCTAATTTTGTAGTAAAATGATCGAGCATCCTATTTCATACGGACATCAGCTAATAACCGATGAGGATATACAGGCGGTTGTTGAAACCTTGAAATCCGACTACTTGACCCAAGGTCCTCGTATCCCGGAGTTTGAGAAGCAGTTTGCCAATTATCTCGGTTGTGAATATGCTTGTATGGTCAGCAACGGAACAGCTGCGCTCCATCTATGCGCAATGGCGCTGGATATCAAACCCAGCGATAAAGTAATCACAACGCCTATCACCTTTGTCGCTTCGGCAAATGGTTTCCGATATCTTGGTGCAGACATTGTATTCTGCGATATAGATCCGAAGACCTTCCTAATGGATTTGGATAAACTGGAGACCATTCTCAAATTCAGTCCAAAAGGAACTTACAAAGCAGTAGTGCCGGTAGATTTCGCCGGCTATCCTATTGATGAGGAACGTCTGCATCATCTGGCAGAAGAGTATGGATTTGCTACAGTCATCGACTGTTGTCATGCACCTGGAGGTTCTTGGACGGATAGCAAGGGTGAGAAACAGATGATAGGTAACTGCAAATATGCAGATATGAGTGTATTCTCTTTCCATCCGGTAAAACATATTGCAGCCGGAGAGGGCGGATGTATCACTACCAATCGCAAAGACTTATACGACAAAGTAGCGCTTTATCGCACCCACGGTATCACAAAAGATCCATCTCGTTTGACGAGAAATGATGGCGGATGGTATTATGAGATGCAGGAGTTAGGTTATAACTATCGTATTACGGAGTTCCAAGCTGCTTTAGCTTCCAGTCAGTTGAAACGTCTTGATTGGAGTATCGAGCGACGCAATGAGATTGCTCACAGGTATGATGAAGCATTACAGAATTTACCAATCCTGACACCTTATCGTCAAGAAGGCATTACGCACGCGTTCCATTTATATGTCATAGAGGTACATCCGTCTCGTCGTAAGGCACTTTATGACTACCTGCGCGATCACCAGATATTCGCCCAAGTGCTCTATATCCCTGCACATACAATGCCGTATTATAAGAGCCTTGGCCATAAAGAAGGAGAATGTCCTATAGCGGAAGATTATTATACTCGTTGTCTCGCTTTGCCGATGTATCCATCATTAACGGATGAAGAGCAACAGTATGTCATCGATGCGATAATAAACTTTTATTTGAAAAACGACAACTGATTACTGACAACCGACTACTTTTATAATGATAATCGCAACTAACATATCGCAACAGGATCTGGTTTATATGACGACCCATCAATTGCGGAATTTCTTTCCAGTATCAGAGGAAGAATCACTTTTGATGACTCAAATTATGGATCGCGTGCTGCAACGAGTGGAGAAGTGCTTTGATGGAACGTCGAATAAGTACTACCATCGAGATGGTGAGGTGTATTTCAATCCGTTCCATTCAGGTCAGTATTGTATCTACTTATATTGGTTATCGCGTACTATGTATGAGTCGGCGAATAGTTTCTTAGCGGATAAGATATACTATTTGAATAAAATAATGAACGGGTGCGATATGTTCTACGAAGTGGATCTGCCGGAGGTGTTCATGTTGGATCATCCGGTAGGTTCCGTTCTTGGTAGAGCCCGTTATAGCAACGGCTTCTCATTTGGGCAGAATTGCACAGTAGGTAATAACAATAATATCTATCCGAGTATAGGGGAAAATGTGCGATTATGTGCAAATGCGTCAATTATTGGCAATTGCCATATTGGGGATAATGTGCAGATAGGAGCTTATGCTTGCGTAAAAGACCAGGATGTTCCGGCAAATAGTATAGTGTTTGGACAATCACCCAACTTGATAATTAAAGAAAATAAAAATGTCAAATAACAAATCACAAATGACAAATATGCGAAGCATCTGTATCATACCTGCACGCGGTGGAAGTAAGCGAATTCCGCGTAAGAATATCAAGGGATTCCTTGGTAAACCCATTATCGCATATTCCATAGAGGCTGCTTTATATAGCGGTTTGTTTGATGAAGTAATGGTTTCGACAGATGATCAAGAAATTGCTACCATCGCCAAGCAATATGGCGCGTCTGTTCCATTCATGCGTAGCGCAGAAACCGCCAATGATTATGCAACTACAGCGGATGTGCTGAATGAGGTGCTGTCGGAATATAATAAACGTGGGATGGTATTTGATAACCTATGCTGTATCTATGCTACTGCACCTCTTATTGCTTCGCAAGATATCATTGAAGCTTATAATAGACTATCGCAAGGCGATTTTGCATGTGTCTATCCGGTAGTGCAGTTCTCATATCCAATCTGGAGATGTTTAGATGTTGCAGAAGATGGTTCTATGAAACGCCACTGGCCGGAATATGAAAACAGCCGCTCACAGGATTTGCCGAAAGAGTATCACGATACAGGTACTTTCTATTGGTATAAACTACAACAAGGAGCATTGACTTCCGGCAAAATAGGAGCAATCATTGTTTCCGAAGATCGAGTGCAAGACATTGATACCGAGACCGATTGGAAACTCGCTGAAATGAAATATAAATTGCTGAATGGCGAACAAGCGTAAAATATATTTCCGAGCAGATGCAGGACCTGAGATTGGTTACGGTCACTACATCCGGAGTCTGGCTTTGGCAGATATGCTGAAGCAGGTTTCTATTTTATAGCTTAGAGAAGTGTAATTATGACCAGCAATAAAAAAATATTAATCCTCGGTGGCGGTCAGATGCAGGTTCCGATTATCCAGTGTGCCAATTCGATGGGCATCCATTCCGTCGTGGCGGATATGGCCATTGATGCTCCCGGTTTTATGTATGCCAAGGAGAAACTTCATGTTAGTACAATGGATGTTGATAAACTGAGAGAGTTTTGTAGATGTCATCCTATTGACGGAATACTCACAACCTCTGATGCACCAGTGAATGTCGTAGCTGTTTTAGGCGCAGAATTCGGTCTTCCAGCTATGTCCATTGAAACGGCACGTCTCTGTACTAATAAATATTTTCAGCGGCAATGCCTTAAATCACATGGTATTAAGACGCCATTATTCTGCATGATATCGAATGACGAGAATATTGACGACCTGAATAATATGCCGTTTCCGCTTATCGTCAAACCAGTTGACTCTTCTGCCAGTCGAGGTGTTACACGAGTTGAGAACTTTAACGAATTACACGATGCAATTCAGTTCGCCAATGAGCAATCGCGTTCTCATACCGTTATTATTGAGGAGTTTATAGAGGGACAGGAGTTTAGTGTGGAATCTTTTTCGCAGCATGGAGTAACGCATATCATTGCGATTACGCAGAAACAGACGATTGGTGAGGAGTATGGTTGTTTTGTGGAAGATACACATATCCAACCGGCTATGATTTCCGATGTGGTAACTGAATTAATCAAAGCGGAGGTGCTAGCAGCTACAAAAGCCTTAGGTGCAAACAATTGTCCTAACCATACTGAGGTGAAGGTGAATGGCGATGGAGTGTTTATCATTGAATCAGCTTGTCGTTTGGGAGGGGATTATATCACATCCGATTTAGTGCCACTATCAACGGGTGTTAATATGCTGGAGAACCTTATCCGTGTTTCAATAGGTGAACCAATAGATGTAGCAATCAAGTACAATAAATGTTCAGCGGTACAGTTCCTTAATACAGAGAATTACTATCGATGTCAGGAGTTTGTTGAATCTGCCCATCCTGCTATTCAACGTTATTACATAGGGCAATTCTCCAAACAGCTTATCCGCAGTTCTCTTGATAGGTTAGGGTATATTATCCTACAAACGGAAACTCTCTCAGAGATGAAAAGCTTATTACTAAAAATAAAATAGAGCAATGACTGAGCGTTTTGAATATTCAGTATATGATTATACGGAGTTGAATCCGGAGCAAATTAGAGCGGTATGGCATGGAAGGAATAATCCTGATGTTCGCTCGTATATGTCTAATAAAGATTTAATTCCTTACGATGTTCATATACAGTTCATTCAAAACCTTCTGAATAGAGAAGATAAAAAGTATTACGCTATCTTTAAAGATGCTGATTTTGTTGGATGTTATGAGTATTATGATATAATAGGAAAAACTGCAGAACGAGGTTTATATATAATGCCAGAATATAGAGGGTGTGGAGTTGCTGCGCGAATAGAAAAATATTTTGACGAGCGAATATCCTTCGCGGGGGGGGGCGAATAAAAGCAAAGGTGTCCCGATTTAATACAAGGTCTATAAAGTTTCACTACAAAACAGGTTATCGAAGAATTGCTGAAGATTCTGAGTATGAATATTTTGAAAAACAAATAAGTTGTAAAAGAAAGAATATATGAAAACAATTTTAGTTATAGGAGCCTCAAGCTTTGTGGGTACATACTTGATTAGTGAACTGCTTCAAAGCAAGGAGAAATACCGTATCATAGGTACAGGTAGAAACCCAAAATTCAAACAATACTACGAGCAATTAGGAGTGGATTACATCTATCTGGACATAGATGATGAGAACGCGTTCGCTAATCTTAAGAAATACCAGATTGATCAGGTCGTTTTATGTGCGGTGAGAATGCCGGCAAACATTGGAGAAAATGAAGATGATGACTTGATGGATTATTATAATACCAACGTGATTTCAACGTGTCGTCTATTGGAATTTTGCCGTAAGAATGGAGTGGAACGGTTGATAGCGTTTGGTTCGCGTTTTGATACGCGCCTCTATCCACCTACCTATACGGTTACTGAACAATCACCGCTCAATTTCTCATATACTGATGATCATGCTGGGTATGTCCTATCTAACATTGCTAAGCAGCAAGTGCTCACATACTACAATGAGAAATATGGAATGAAAAATATAATGTTCCGTTTGCCGACCATCATCGGTTTAGGCCCCCATGGATTCTATAACAAAGATGGTGTGCCGACAAAATCTGGATTACAAATATTTATTGACAATGCAATTGAAGGACGCAACATAGAAATATTCGGTGACCCTGAAACATTAAAGGATTGGTTCTATGTCAAAGATCTGGCTATTGCTATTCGTCAATCTATCGAGTCGGATAAGGCGAAAGGATTCTTCAATATAGGCTATGGACATAATTTTACCCTAATAGAGATTGTTCAAGCGATAGTGGATGTCTTTTCGCCTAAAGAGCGTAAGTCGCAAATCATTCTACGTAGAGATTTATCTAATAATGGTTTTTTCTCCCCATTGGATATTTCACAAATTACTGAAAATGTTGGATTTATGCCGCAGTATGGTGACCCTAAAAAAATATTTTTAGATTATAAGAAAGAGTTAGAAAGAGGTGTGTATTCCCAATTATTTGTTAACCACCAATGATATTTTTTAGAGCTGATAGTAATCCACAGATTGCATCCGGTCATATTATGCGATGCATATCCATCGCTTCCTTTTGTAGGAAGCAGGGGCAAGATGTGCAATTTATAATTGCAGATGAGCATCCTATTAGTATGTTGGAACAATATAATATGCCATATCGTGTGCTGAATTCGGATTGGCAAAATTTGGCTAATGAGTTACCTCAGATGGAGGATATCCTATTGCACATGCAGAGTCCGACTCTTGTTGTGGATACCTATTCGATAACAAAGGATTACGTGGATGCACTCTCTAAACATGCGCGCGTGTATTATTTAGGTAGTAAACACGAATACCTCGGCAAATTGGAAGGATTGATAAACTATAGTTCTAATATTGATTACGAATGGTATCGTATACACTATAATAAGGATGGAACAAAACTCCTTTTAGGTACGCAGTATGCTCCATTACGTGAGGAATTTCAATCTGTTGAGAAGCCTGTTTCCCCTCAAGTCAAGAATATTTTGGTTACAACAGGAAATACAGATCCGAACAATACCATCGGATTGTTGATGGAAAACTTACTGAAAGATTCGCAATTATCACATTTACAATATCATGTCGTAGTTGGTAATTCTTTTGCACATAAAGCAGAACTTTTGAGTACATTTCGCGCATCTCAACAGATATGCTTCCATGAGTATCCGGTGAAGATGTCAGAATTGATGAAGGAAGTAGATTTGGCGATTACAGCGAATGGAACAACGGTATATGAGTTGATAGCATCTAAAGTACCGGTTATTTCCTTCGCGATGGTGACAGAACAAATATCCAGTGCAGAAGGCTTTGCTTCATTAGGATGTATAGAGTACTGTGGTGCTACAGATAAAGACTTGCCACAGATGTGCTCTAACGTAGTGTCTGCTACGATTAAAAATCTGCCTTATGCAAAACGTAGTGAGTTAATAAATAAGGCTTCCTCCCATATTGATGGCAATGGATGCAAACGAATATATGAACAACTGATAACACTATAATGAATATGGATAATCATGTAATGATTGTTGCAGAGATGTCTGGTAATCATAATGGCAGCATCGATAAAGCTATTGAGATTATCAAATCGGCTAAAAAGGTCGGAGCAGATGCCATCAAACTTCAGACTTATACAGCTGATACGCTGACATTAGATTGCCGTAAACCGGAGTTCATGACCAATCCGAATGGAATATGGGCAGGACAAACAGCTTATAGCTTATACCAAAAAGCGTATACACCATGGGAGTGGCACAAGGAACTATTCCGTATCGCAAGAGAAGAAGGATTAATATGCTTTTCATCTCCATTTGATAAAACAGCAGTGGATTTCTTGGAGGAATTAGGTAATCCTATCTACAAGATAGCATCACCGGAGATTACCGATATCCCATTGATTGAGTACGTGGCATCGAAGCATAAGCCGATCGTCCTTTCTACAGGTATTGCAACAAAAGAGGATATTCAATTGGCGCTTGATACTTGTCGTGCACAGGGGAATGAAGATATCACCTTGCTCAAATGCACTACAGCATATCCGACACCTTTAGAGGAGTGTAATTTGCAGACGATGCAGTTATACCGTGAAACTTTTGGAGTGAAAGTGGGTTTATCTGATCATACGATTGGAGATATAGCTCCCATTATTGCGGCTTCACTCGGAGCGACAATGATAGAGAAGCACTTCATTGTAGATCGCAGTAACGGAGGACCGGATGCGTCATTCTCTATTGAACCTACTGAGTTTGCGAAAATGGTAGAGAGTGTTCGTAACGTAGAAAAAGTGTTAGGCATTTCATCTTTTAAACTATCTAAAGCTAGTGAAGCAGGTAGACGTGATGCTCGTTCTCTATATATCTGCAAGGACATGAAAGCCGGAGACATAATTACCGAGCAGAATGTCCGCTCTGTCCGTCCCGGATATGGTCTATCTCCAAAATACCTACCAGAAATCATTGGCAAACGTGTGAACAGAGATCTGAAAAAAGGTGAGAGAATGATGTTGAAATATATCGAATAATATTTATAGAAGGTTTTATTTCTATGACAAGCGAAACACAACATATCGATTGGATTGATGGCGCAAAAGGAATCGCAATAATATGTGTGATACTGCTGCATTGCTTGCCTGACTTGGATGCCATATATTATATTATGCATATAGGTCAGGCAGTTCCGGTATTCGTGTTTATCACGGCATATCTTACCGCAATTCATTACAAGTTGATAAGTGAATATTTTACGTTGACCAGGATAAAGAATATGCTACGAACAATGCTGCCACCGTTCCTTATCGTCTTAGCGTGTGAAGTGATAGTCAATTATATCCATTTTGGTGAATTCTTCCATTTGAAATCATTACTTCTTGCCGGCGGATGCTACGGACCGGGAAGTTATTATCTGTTTTTGTATCTGTCATTATGGATTTTATGTCCGCTTGTGACAGAACTCGTTAAACGCACTCCATTATGGCTTTCGTTTATAGTGATGTTAGTTATATCTATAGCGAGCGAATATGCGGTAGTTTTAATGATGGGCAAAGTCTCGTTAGGGGCTCTTTATCGCCTTGCTCCTATTCGATACTTGATGATTTTATGGCTTGGAGCGGCATATCCACAGTTCAATAAGAAAGAGAAGGTATTATTTGTAATTGCAGCTATATTCAGTGGATTAATGATATTGTATACCTTGTATATTGCACAAAATCAATATATTACAATTACCCCCCCTATTGGAATGGGAGTCACTGGCATACTGTACTTTATTGTTTCATGCCTATACTATTGTTGCAGAAAGTGCATTATTCCGAAACGCTTCTTTGGCTTGGAAAACATAGCTGGCAGATTTTTTGCTTTCAAATGTTTGTGTTTTGGTGTGTGAATCTGTAAATTAAAAGTTAACGAACTATTGATAAACATAACAAATAAAAATACATTTCATCTTATTATCTGATGTTTAACAAAAGAAAGAAATATGCAAAGTTAGCCTTTTCCCAAAAAACTCCGACAGCATTTATCTTGGGTACACCAACGCAATTGCTATGTGCTGTTGAGGCGATACAAGAATTTAATATATCAGACTACCTTATAGTCGCAATCATTTCTATATCTTCAGAAAGAGGTAAAACTCTATTAGAGATGATTCAAAATTTTAATTTGAATTATCAACAAATAGTATTGACTAAAGAATTAGAAGAACAAATAGTTATCGGTAAAATTGAGGCAAAAGCAAACAAAACATTTCCGCGAGTAATGGTAGGAAACTATTTCTCTCATCCCGAAAGATATCTTGCTTCTATTTATGCCTCAGATGACTCTGTTCTCGTCTATTTCGATGATGGAAATTCCACTATTTCAATCCTTAATGGCGTAGAATCATATTTAGATTATGAGAAGCCAAAGCAATGGTATAAGCGAAAAGAGTGGAGTAGAGATTATAAAAGCTATCTTGATATAAGAAATAATATCCGCAATCAGTGGGATTTGTCCGGTCTATACGATGGGCATTACATATATACTTTCTTTTATCTGAATAAATCCTCAAAATTTATAATATACCCAAATAAATTTACCCACCTTGCTTCTACTATTTCAACTGCTAACTCTTCACCCAATGGTATATATATAATTGGCACTGTTGGCACCATAGGTATGAGAGAGTATGAATATGAGGGTGTAATATGGCATTTTTTAGCAAAAATTAGATATCTGTATCCCCAAGAGAAAATCTACTATATCCCTCATCCTTCAGATAATAATTCCGTTATCCCACATTTCTGTGCACTCTTGGGTATTTCCTATTTTAAGCCGTTTATACCAATAGAGTATTATTTTATCAAGAATAGTATTCAACCTAAAGTCGTTTATGGCTTTAATTCCACTGCCCTTGCGTTCCTCAAAAACCTTTTCCCCGAAACAGAAATAACCGACATATCTCTAATCAGGAAACATTTCTCACAAGATAGAATCGGTAAAATGATTCCTCGTTATTATAAACAAATAGGAATTCATATTCAGCCGGTTTATCTCCCCGAAAAAATTACGCCAATTTATAAAAAAATTAAAGATTTCATAAGAACTTTGCCACTTGTGAACGTATTGATAACTAAAATTAAATCATCAAGATTTTATGAACCATAAATTACCCCCCCCCATCGCCTGATAATCAAAGCGTTACACGTAATCATTTGCACCTAATCTCAAAAATTGCCAAGATTGTAGGTAATAAAAAACGGCATCTATATAAGTTAATATGGCAGTTTTTGCACTCACATAGCCGTCTTCAGCAATTCTTTTTCTATCATCTTCGTCCTATCTATACCCGTCTGAGGTATTACAACGTATTCGGCAAACCGCTCAATCTGCGTCAGCCGCAAGACTTCGAACAAAAACTCTTCTGGCTTTCAGTCTATTATCGACATCCGCTCATCGAGCAATGTGCCGACAAATATCGTGTCCGCGAGTACATCAATAAATGCGGTTGTGCTGACATCCTCAACACTCTGTATGGCGCCTACGACAATGCACAAGACATACCATTCAGCTCTTTGCCCAATCGCTTTGTAGTCAAATCAAATCGTGGTTCAGGCGATAATTTCTTCTGTCTTGACAAAACATCACTCCATACGGAGGGTGCTATCAGTCTTTTTGAATCTTGGAGAGAGCATACCTATGGTATAGATACCGCCGAATATCAGTATGCCCGTATGCCCTTCAAATTGGTAGTGGAACGTTATCTCAAAGACAATGAAAACACCAATTGGATGGAATATCAGTTCTTCTGCTTCAACGGCAAACCTGCTGCCATACTTGTTCGTAACGACCTTGAAACGAACGGAGCACAACCTTTTGCTATGTCTTATTCTCTCGATTGGCAAAGGCAGTATCTGCGAGAAGGCGAAGAGCAGTTTACACAGCCACTGCCGCGCCCTGCCACTCTTGAAAAGATGATTGACTATGCCACGCGTTTGGCTGAGCCTTTCCCACATGTGCGTGTAGATTTCTACGAGGTGAACGGCAAACTCTATTTCGGCGAACTCACTTTCTCCACTCACGGCAATGTGTTCGAGAACTATAAGACCACAACACTCGAACATTGGAACCAACTGCTCACCGTGCCAAAAAAATACACTGCCAGGGACAGATATTAGCCGTTTTTTCTAATTACATACTCTATATGCGGGCGGAATTTGAACTTTTTTGCTAAATTCCGCCCAATAATACTTGCATATTTTTTTTAAGTATAGTATCTTTGTCGCCAATAACTACCATATATATGGTATAATGCAAAATATATCGCCAATACTATCAGTTATCGTCATCTCACATAATCAGCGAGAAGAACTCAAACGCTGCATTGACAGCATCCTCAATATGAGGCTGTCTTATCCGTTTGAAATCATCATCTCCGACGACCGCTCTACTGACGGCACATTCGAACTTGCACAGCAATATGAGCATCTCGCTCTGCAAAAATCAAGTACAGATGCTGAAAATGATATAAAATTCCCATCAACGCTATTTCGCATCATTGCTCTGCAATGCAATTCTGATGAGTGCCAACCGGCAAACAACTCCCAACGCTCCGGCTACAACCGCTGTAATGCATATCCCTATGCACAAGGCAGGTATATCGCTCACGTAGATGCAGACGACTATTTCCTTCCTAATGCCACAGTATATGAAAAGCAGATACAAGCCCTCGAACAACACCCAGAATGTGCTTTGGCTATGAGCAACTGCTTGTGTGTCAATGAAGGAGAACCGATAGAAAACGGCAAATCTTGGACTCTGCCAAGAAAAATGACTGATGGGGAAGTGATAAACGAAAAAAACTTTATTCAAGGTGATTTTTTCCGTATCAATCAGTGCTTTATGCAACGGCGCAATCCCTATATAGACCCTGTTGCACTATACGGCAAGCGATATGTGGATGCCGTCATCACATATCATCACCTGCAATTCGGAAAAGTGGTGTGGGTGGACGCCTGCGATTATGTGTATGTTGGTCATACCACGTCTGTTACGGGGCAGATGGCAAAAGCCAATCATGATGCCGACGTGATCTGGTGTATGGCACTCTATATACCCGCACTCATTCCGCAATGGAAATCTTTTTTCCTATCTCCAAGCTATTATGCCGAATTGCGGAGAGTACTTTCGCTCGCCCTCTCAAACTATCAATTGCAGAAAAAAAATAGTGCCGGACTAAAAGGAATGAACGTGTTTGTTTATAACTGCTTTAATAAGACTACCTTATCCGCCAATGATAAACACCGCCTAAAATGTGCCAACTATATTATGACCTTTGCCAACCGCACTCAATCGCACCGACTTGTTGCACCACTGATATACAAACTGCTAATCAGATAATCCCAACTTACCCCAATTTTGTAACAAATTTCCGCTAAACTTACCCCCATTTTGTAACAAATTTCCGCTAAACTTACCCCCATTTTGTAACAAATTTCCGCTAAACTTACCCCAATTTTGTAACAAAATTTCGCTAAACTTACCCCCATTTTGTAACAAAATTTTTTGTAAATGCCAAAAATATAGTACCTTTGCGGCGCATTTCAAAATAGAATTGAATGTATGCAGTATTTTCCTCGTGATATAGAATTTAGTTTGCTACGTTGGTCTCAGAGTGAAGATCGTAAGCCTTTAGTGCTGCGCGGTCCGAGGCAGGTAGGAAAAACATCTGTAGTGGATGAGTTTGGCAAGCGTTTTGACAACTACTTGTATATCAACTTATACGATGAAGAAAATTGCAGACTAATAGACGATGCTGCCGATGTACGGCGTTTAGTGCAGGCATTTTTTATTAAAGCGGGGAAAGTGAAGAGGGATGGCAGAACTTTGCTCTTTCTTGATGAGATACAAAATTCGTCCAAAGCGGTATTGTGGCTTCGTTTCTTCTACGAGCAGATGCCTGATATTTTTGTCATCGCCGCCGGTTCGCTTTTGGAAACCATGATTGACAGGCAAATAAGTTTCCCCGTCGGCAGAGTAGAGTATATGGCGATGCGACCGGTATCTTTCCGTGAGTATCTCTCTGCCAACGGCGATGCAATGATTCGTCAAGCCATAGAGGAAGATTACACTGCGGCTTCTGCTTTTCACAAGCGTTTGGAAGATGCTTATAAAACCTACTCTTTAATAGGCGGAATGCCTGCTGTGATTGCTCATTATATCAAACATCACGATTTTGTGGCATTAGATAGGTTTTATGACACGTTGCTCAATGGTTATGCTGACGACGTGGAGAAGTATGCTGCAAATCGTACTCAGTTGGAAGTAATACGACTGATTTTGAAAGTAGGATGGGCGCAGGCGGGCAGACAAATCTCGTTTGTCAACTTCGGGCAAAGCAACTATAAGTCACGAGAGATGGGAGAGGCTATGCGTACATTGGAGAAAGCGATGGTGTTGGAGTTAGTCTATCCCACCACGCAAACTGCTATGCCGGCCTTGCCCAATATGCGACGCCAGCCCAAACTGCTATGGATGGATGCCGGATTGGCAAGCGCAGCAGTAAACAATAGGAAAGATATATTCAACAGCCGCAATCTCTTCGATATTTGGAAAGGTGCTTTTGCTGAGCAATTGGTAGGACAGGAACTATTCACCTTGTCCGACAGCGTTCGAGCAAAACGAATGTTTTGGGTAAACGAAAATACACAGTCTTCTGCGGAAGTGGATTTCTTGTATCTCTACGACGGGCAACTTATACCTGTAGAAGTGAAATTAGGACACAACAATCATTTGAAATCGCTTCACCAATATATAGAATTGTCTGCTTCGGATATAGCAGTCCGCGTATGGGATGCACCTCTGCAAATAGATGAAGTTGAGACGCTTCAGAAAAAAAGAAAATTCAAATTGCTGAATATACCGTTCTATATGGTAGGATTCCTGCCTCAGATACTCAAATCTCTCGTATAATTTTCATCAGCTATCAAATATTATTACAGATAAGTAATGCTTGGTTAAATTTAACTATATAACAAAATGAAACTCGCAATAATGCAACCATATTTTATGCCGTATATCGGTTATTTTCAAGCCATTGCTGCAGTTGACAAGTATATACTTTATGATCATTTGGCATATATAGTCAACGGTTGGATCAATACCAACAGAGTACGACAACGGAATATGCCTGAATGCGATATTGTAGTGCCTGTACAGCAAAAGAGTTCGTATAAACTGATTGCTGAAACGGAGATTGACAACTCCAAACCGTGGAAAAGCAAGATTCTTAAAACACTACAATTAGGATATGCCAAATCGGCATATTATAAGGAAGTAATGCCACTCATAGAAGATATTATTAGCAGAGAATATACCGGTATATCAGAATTAAATGCTGTGTCTATCCGCAAGATATGCGAATACTTGGATATTAAAACACATATAGTATCTGACTGTTCACAATACTTTCAAATAGAAGAAAAACTTCAAGCAATAGATAATGCAGATTATTCGTCACTCCCTTATATGGAAGCTACAAAGCCGATACGCAAGGTAGCGCGGGTGATTGCAATATGCAGACAGGAGAATGCTGACACATTTATCAACGCAATAGGTGGAACTGCTTTATACAACAAACAAGAGTTTTCAAAATACGGAATCAATCTACAGTTTGTTAAGACTAACGATATTTGTTACGACCAAAACTGCAAAGATGGTAGTTTTATCCCGAATTTGAGTATCATAGATGTTTTAATGCATAATGGAAAGGAAAAAACAAAAATGCTTTTGAATGAGTATTCTTTAGTATAATTATGAAACTCTTATTCCCCGATAATCAACTAATCATAAGTATATTAGTATTTTATCATGCAGGTCGCTGATTTTAATAATATTAACAATTATAAATCAGCAGCCTGATGAAGCAGAAAAAACTACATTCCGGCCATAAACTTACAGACGAGGCGTACTACAAGAGTCGTACTGGTAAAGAATAAATGAGCATATTTTTGTACAAAATATGCTCATTATTATATTGCAGTCTGACTTTATCCTACTTGTGCGCCGTTACGGACAGGAGCTGAAACGGTGGTAACGACAAGTCTGCCGTCAGCATCCACCGCGCTGAGTATCATACCTTGGCTCTCCTTACCCATCATCTTACGCGGCGGGAAATTGGCAATATACAGTACCTGCTTACCTACCAACACACTCGGGTCGGGATAACTCTGCGCTATACCGCTGAGTATAGTACGACCGCCCATACCATCGTCAAGCGTGAACTCAAGCAAGCGGTCTGACTTCTTGACGTTCTTGCAGTCAAGCACGGTAGCGACACGTATATCGGTCTTGTCAAAGTCGTCAATAGAAGTGGCGGCTTTAATTTCAGCAGGATGCCAGTTTTTCAGTTCTTCCGCTTTTTCCTGTTCTTCGTTTTCTTTTTTAATGCGAGCGAGTCGGTCAAGTTGCGCTTGTATGGCATCGTCTTCTATTTTCTCGAAGAGCAGTGCCACTTCGCCGAGTTGGTGTCCATCGGTCAGCAGGTCAAACTTACCGAGACTGTCAATGCCTGTTTCCTGTACATTGAGCATCTTGCGCAACTTTTCGCTTGAGAAAGGCAGGAAGGGACGGAAAGCAATTTCGAGGTTGGCTACTATCTGCAGCGAGAGATTGAGTACGGCAGCGGTGCGCTCCATATCCGTCTTTGCAAGTTTCCACGGCTCCATATCAGCAAGATACTTATTACCGGCACGTGCAATGTTCATAGCCTCTTTTTGTGCATCGCGAAAACGGAAAGCATCAAGCAGCCGCAACATCTCGCTTACGGAACCCTGAATCTCCTGCATTATCTGCTTGTCATAGTCGGTATAAGCCCCTTGGGCAGGCACTTTTCCGGCAAAGTACTTTTGCGTGAGTACCATAGCACGATTAACGAAATTGCCGTAGATGGCTACAAGTTCGTTGTTATTACGCGCTTGGAAGTCAGCCCACGTAAAATCATTGTCTTTCGTCTCCGGCGCATTGGCGGTGAGGGCATAACGCAGTACGTCCTGCTTGCCGGGGAAATCCTGTAAGTACTCATTAAGCCAGACAGCCCAGTTGCGGGAAGTGGAAATCTTGTCGCCTTCAAGGTTAAGAAACTCATTGGCAGGCACGTTGTCCGGCAGTATATATGTGCCGTCCGCTTTGAGCATAGAAGGGAAAACGATGCAGTGGAATACGATATTGTCTTTGCCTATAAAATGTATAAGGCGTGTCGATTGGTCTTTCCACCATGTTTCCCAATTCCCCCATTTTGCAGGTTCACGCTCGCACAATTCTTTGGTATTGCTAATATACCCGATAGGAGCATCAAACCATACGTACAGCACCTTGCCTTCCGCACCTTCCACGGGTACGGGTATGCCCCAGTCAAGGTCGCGGGTGACGGCACGAGGTTTGAGACCGCCGTCAAGCCAGGATTTGCACTGACCATAGACATTGGGTCGCCACTCTTTATGCTCTTCGAGTATCCACTGCTCGAGCCACTGCTGATATTGGTCAAGCGGCAGATACCAGTGCTTGGTCTCTTTCTTGGTCAGCGGATTGCCGTTAATGGCATTGTAAGGCTCTATCAGTTCGTCAGGCGAAAGGGTACGACCGCATTTTTCACATTGGTCGCCGTATGCACCTTTGCTGTGACAGTGGGGACACTCTCCGCGTATATTCCTGTCAGTCAAGAACTCGCCCGTCTCGGGGTCATAGAACTGCTCCGTCGTCTGCTCTATGAACTTGCCGTTATCGTAAAGACGGCGGAAATAGTCGGCTGCAAACTTATGGTGAATCTCACTCGTAGTACGCGAATAGACATCAAAGGAGATACCGAACTGCTCAAAAGATTCGCTGATAAGTTTGTGATAACGATCCACCACCTGTTGTGTTGTTATACCCTCTTTGCGGGCGCGAATGGTAACGGGGACACCGTGTTCATCGCTACCGCCGACAAAGAGAACAGGCTCACCTTTCATTCTCAAATAGCGGACATAGATGTCAGCCGGAACATAGACACCTGCCAGATGACCTATATGAACAGGACCGTTTGCGTATGGCAGAGCAGAAGTAACTAAAGTACGTTTGTATGTTTTCATTGCAGTATTATTTATTTTCGTTTTTTATATCTTTGCCCATTTCCCATAGTTCGGACAACTTTCCTTGTAGTTCTTTTATCCCCACCTCTTCCATTATATTGCCATGAGCAACTGCTATTCTTCCCGTCTCTTCTGACACGACCACAGCCACGGCATCCGTATGTTCGGCTATGCCGAGTGCAGCTCTGTGGCGCAAGCCGTACTGCTTGGGCAGGTTGCGGTCGGAAGACAAAGGCATAACACAAGCCGCGCTCAAAAGTCGTGTCTGCCTTACTATAAGTGCACCATCGTGAAGAGGGGTGTTCTTGAAAAAAATATGCTCTATCAGCCTTACGGACACTATGGCATCAAGCCTTTCGCCCGTGTCGGCATACTCTGTCAGATCCTGCCTGCCCTCTAATATGATAAGTGCGCCCGTCTTTGTTTTGGACATATTGGCACACGCTGTAGATATACGCTCTATAGTGGAGTGAGTAGGCATATAGACACCGTGCCTAAAACGTGATGTGAGCCTGCCTACGTGAATACCTATATTATAAAAGAAAGCACGAATCTCGTTTTGGAAGATGACAATGACGGCAATGGCACCGACACTGACAACACGGTTAAAAAGTGCACCCGTCAGTTTGAGTTCAAAGATATAACGCGTGGCAAACCACAGAAGCACAAAAGCAAATATACCCCAAAACAAGTTTACCGCTCCGCTACGGCGCAACAGATAGAACACTCCGTATAATATAGAAGCGAACAACAATATATCTATGAGGTCTTTTATAGAAAAAAGTTCCATAACTTATCTTATCTTCTTGTATATCTCTATCGTCTGACGGGCTTCTTTTACGTCGTGTACCCTCAAAATATCCGCACGTCGCTCAAGAGCCGCCATATTAGCAGCCGTAGTGGCATTAAGAGCATCATTGGGCGTAATACCAAACATCCTGAAAAACATTGACTTGCGCGATAACCCTGCTAAAATAGGACAAGACAAAACGTTAAATATATCCAAGTGTTTGAGAAGAATATAGTTTTCCTCCATACTTTTACCAAAGCCGAAACCCGGGTCTATAATCACATCAGCCACTCCAAGACGATAAAGGGCATCCACATTTTTTTGAAAGAAGTCAAGCACTTCTTTTATCAGTTCCTCCGCATTAGCCGGATTTGACGGTACGTCCGGCATCTGCTGTTTTTCGTTTTGCCATCGGTTGTGAGTAAGCACGTATGGCACGTGGAGATCGGCTATGATAGAGAACATTTTTTCATCCCACTGCCCTGCCGAGACATCATTGATTATCATTTCGCCATACTTCTCCACAGCCTTGCGCGCAACGTCTGCACGCCAAGTATCAAGCGACAAGACAACATCACTCCACGTAGCACGTATGGCTTTAAGAGCAATATCCACACGCCTCCACTCCTCTTCAGCCGGCACATATTCGGCACCCGGGCGGGTACTGTAGCCGCCGATGTCAAGAATGTCGGCACCCGATTGCAGCATATCCGCGGCACGAGATATAACTTCAGCCTCGCTGCAACTCGTACAATGCACAGCAAAACTATCGGGAGTAACGTTGATTATCCCCATTGTTTTAGGTTCGTCAAAGACTATTAGCCTTCCGCCTATACGTATAGATAAATTCTCGTTCATCTTGCCGCCGAATTGCTACAACAACAAAATACGCACAAAGGTACGAAAAATATAGTTTTGGTACAAATTTCAGGCGTTTTTGGTGCGTATATGCACAAAAAGAACCGATTTCTGACTTTTTTTTTAAGTTTTTCCGCAAAATGTTAGATTATTCAAATAAAAAATTCTATCTTTGCGGGCTGAAACTGAAATATAGAAAAAAGAGTTATATGAACAAAGTCTTTAGAATCGCACTTTTGGCTGTTACGGTACTGCTTGCAGCTTGCAGCCAACGTGAGTTGAATACCAAAGTGTCGCATGCTACAGGTTGGAACTATTTTGACCCGAAAACAACGAACTTTCAGGCATACAATGGTAATATGCTCAGCACCCCGCTCAGCATGGTAGCCATAGAAGGCGGATCGTTTACCATTGGTGAAAAGGACGAATTTATTACAGCTCCGCGTAACAACCTTACCCGTTCGCTGACGGTAAGTTCGTTCTATATGGACAAGTATGAAGTTACTAACCTTGACTGGAACGAATATGTACATTGGATGCAAATGGTGTTCGGCCACAGCAAACAGGGCAAAAGACTTGTAAAGCAAGTCCTCCCCGATACCACCGTTTGGCGCGAAGAGATGGCGTACAACGAGCCGTATCTTGAGTACTATTTCCGCCATCCCGCATATAGTTTCTACCCCGTGGTAGGCGTAAGTTGGAAACAGGCTATGGCATACTGCCGTTGGCGTAGCGACCGCGTGAACGAACTTCAACTCGTCAACTGCGGTGCTATCCGTCAGCCGCGTTTTGACAAGGAGTTGGTTATAGCCAGACCCAAGACGGAGAAAGAGACCCGCGCTGCACAGATTGCTGTTGAGAACTGGATAATGACCCACCCCAACTACAGCGTTGATACTATCTTACATCTTACCCCTGTGGTAAAACGTGACGAAGGCGGTACGCAAACCGAGGAAGAGTATGAAGAAGAGTACGTAGAAGGCGAAGAGGAAGAGGAGTATGAAGAGGAGACTGCCGCTACCGACCAACCGCAGGGCTTGCGCACCCGCGTGGACTATGATACGGCATACGAATATCGCCCCTGCTACGAGTGGGTACGCGACTCGTTTGTCTTCAACACGGAGAAATATCTCTACACCGACTACAACCCTCATTTCGGTCGCAGTCCGCGCAGAGACTCGTACGGCGAACCGAGAAAAATCAACTCCAACGATGGTCTGCTTGTTGTAGGCTATCGTCTGCCTACGGAAGCAGAATGGGAGTTTGCTGCATACGCACCGACGGCTGATGATGAAGGTCTGTCCATAGAAGGCAAGATTTATCCGTGGTCGGGCTATCACCCTCGCGACCTTAGCAAAGAGAACATCGGTCGCCTGCAAGCCAACTTCGTTCGCGGAAGAGGCGACATGATGGGTATGAGTGCCGCGTTGAACGATAATTACGTTATCACCGGTCCCGTAGATGCATTCCTGCCCAATGATTTCGGACTATATAATATGGCAGGTAACGTAAACGAGTGGGTACTGGATGTATATCGTGAGACATCTTACCAAGAGACATCGGAGTACAACTCCTTCCGTGGTAACGTATATACCAAGCCTCTTCGCGACTCGCTTGGCAAAGTGAGCATCGACTCTATGGGTTGCGTGATAGTAACTTACAGTTCGGAAGACGATAAGCGCGACTGGAAAGACGGTGATGCCACATCGTTTATCCCGACCTACTTCCCGCTTGATACGGCTTACGTGAAGAACGACAGCAATATGCTCAAAGCATACGAGAAACTCATTAACGGATTCAATCCCGAGAACTTCAAGGTAGATCCGTCTGATATTCTTGCACCGCGCATAACCAAAGACGAGCGCGTATATAAAGGCGGCTCATGGAGAGACCGTATATACTGGCTCAATCCGTCCACACGTCGTTATCTCAACCAAGACAAATCGTCTTGCACCATCGGTTTCCGCTGCGCAATGTCAATACTTGGCGAGCAGTTGGTAGGTCCGCAAAACAACTAATGAAAATCAATATAAACAATTTTAATTTATAATTGTATTATGAATATCCCTGCTAACCTGAAGTACACTCAGGATCACGAATGGATTCGCATTGAAGGCGACCAAGCTTACGTAGGTATTACCGACTACGCTCAATCAGAGTTAGGCGAAATCGTTTTTGTTGACATTAACACTGTTGGTGAGACGGTAGGCAAAGACGAAGTATTCGGTTCGGTAGAAGCCGTTAAGACAGTCAGCGATTTGAATATGCCCGTAACAGGCGAAGTATTGGAGTTTAACGAGGCTCTTAACGACCAACCCGAATTGGTAAACAACGATCCTTACGGCGAAGGTTGGATGATAAAGATTGCCGTGAAAGATGCAGCCGAGGCAGACACTCTGCTTGATGCAGCCGCATACGAAGCAATCATAAAGTAAGTCAGCATTACAGACTTAATCTAAAAGCGGACGATAACTATATCGCCCGCTTTTATTTTATTTTGATTTGAAGATTAGTATTTACGCTCTTCTTTGCGTTTGGCAAGACGGCGGTGGAACACCTTTACCTTGAATGATTTTTCTTTGCCGACATATTTGTCAGGCAGTTCTACTATTTCGCCCATCGTTGGTTCTGCAACGATATATTGATGAGTCTTGACGTTGTTACTATCGGTAGAACAAACAACGCGAAACTCGTCATATAGTTCTCCACCATTCATTAAGAAAGTCTGCACAGTGAGCGTATCTGCCACGAGGGTACAAAGTTCGTACATCTGCCTGCCGGAGCAGATTCGGTCAAAACGATTGCTCACTTTGCTTAATTTCTGCTTCGTAGTACTCGTAATACCTACGTATGGCAGACTGCGATAGTAGTTATGGTCATGTCCGGAAAATACGACATCCGCTTCATTTAATACAAGGCGAAAAGCCATAAATTCCCCCGGATTAGACCTGCCGTATGCACCTGAATAGACAGGATGGTGCATAATGACTATCTTAAACCTGTCGCCGGCATCTGCAATCACTTTGTTCAGCCAAGTTAGAACAACCGTATAGTCTGACAATTTTTGCAGACCGTTGGTATCAATGGCGATAAAACGCAGATTGTGAAAGTCAACATAATATGTTGTACCTTCATATCTCTCAGGACCGTTTTGCGGGTTGTGCCACCAGTCTTCAGTCCATTGCGGCGGCAAACGTTTTATCATACCTTTGGTATATTCGTGGTTACCGGGGGTAACGATGGAAGGCAAGGCAGCAAATGGGGTATTACAAATCTCTTTTACAAGCAACTCATAGTAGTAAAAATAACCGCGATCTATAAAATCCCCTACCTGCGCATAGAAGTCAATATGTCCGTGCCTTCCCCAGATATGCTCCCAACTTGCACTGTCTATACCGTTATGTACATCGCCGAGAACTATAAAAGTCAATGTATCAGGTGAAACAGTATTCACATAGACATCGTTCTGTCTTATAAAACCGTTAACACTATCATCAGCAAAGGTACGGAAACGGAAAGGGATGGTATCATCAGTCCAAGCCGGTTCGGGCGGACTCACGAACCACACTTTCCAACGAGCGCAACAAAGTATTGTTGCGCTCGTAAGAAGGATAATCAGCAGTGAATATAAAACAAGTCTTTTCACGCCGCTATCAGTTTAATCAAAAGGGCAGGTCTGTCCCTTCATCATCATTTGCCACAGAGTCGAAGGTAGAGGTATTCCCAGATGTGTTTGTCATCGGATTAACCGCCATATCCGTGCGCGTTTGTTCTCCGCCGTTCTGTTGTTGAGAACCACCGTTTGTCGTAGTCGTATTAGCATTTGTAGATGTAGTATCACCTTGCTGCACTTTCCAAGCACGTATAGAAGTGTACCAACGTCCGTTATACTCGCGGCTTTCAATATCAAACGAAACGGTTACGATATCGTCGATATTACATTGGTTGTTCTTTATCCTATCCTCGCCGAATACTTCAAAATGCACTTTACGCGGGTATTGATCTTGGGTTTCAAGAATGTATGACTGCGATTTCCATGGGTTGCCAGTAGATTTGGCAGTTCCTTCCTGCAAAGGCAGAACCTGAATGATTTTACCTACTATTTCCATATCTTTTTTATTTATTAGCGTTGTTATTCACCTTTTATGGCTGCAATGCCGGGGAGTACTTTACCCTCAATGGCTTCAAGCAGTGCGCCTCCGCCTGTGGAGATATAACTTACTTGATCGGCAAGGTTAAGTTTGTTGATGCAAGCCACGCTGTCGCCGCCGCCTATAAGGCTATACGCACCTTTAGCAGTTGCACGTGCTATAGCGTGTGCTATGGCGTTGGAACCGTGAGCGAAGTTGTCAAACTCAAATACGCCGGCAGGACCGTTCCAGAGTATAGTCTTGGCTTCTTCTATCAATTCGGCAAACTTCTTGCGGCTATCCGGACCTATGTCCATACCCATCATATTGTCGGGTATATCATTAGAGGGGCATACCATTGTTTCGGCATCATTGGCAAAGCGGTCGGCTACAACAGAGTCGGAGCAAAGAACAAGATTAACGCCATTAGCTTTTGCTTTGGCAAGTATGTCAAGAGCAAGACCGAGCTGCTCATCCTCACACAGCGATTGACCTATCTTTCCGCCTTGCGCCTTCATAAAGGTATAAGTCATTCCGCCGCAGATGATAAGGTTGTCCACTTTGGTCATCAGGTTCTCTATGATACCTATCTTTGTCGATACTTTTGAGCCGCCCATAATAGCTGTGAACGGGCGCTTGATGTTGTTAAGCACGTTATTTACAGCTTCCACTTCCTTTTCCATCAGCAAGCCGAGCATCTTATTGTCATTGTCAAAATAGTCTGCTACCACGGCAGTAGAAGCGTGTTTGCGGTGAGCGGTACCAAAAGCATCGTTCACGTAGCAGTCGGCGTAAGAAGCGAGGGTCTTGGCAAACTCTTTCTGACGCTGTTTCATCTCTTTTTTAGCCTCGTCGTACTTGGGATCATCTTTCTCTATACCAACGGGCTTACCTTCCTCTTCGGGGTAGAAACGCAAGTTTTCGAGCATCAGCACTTCGCCTTGTTTAAGTGCGGCGGCTTGGTCTTGAGCCTTAGCGCAGTCCGGAGCGAATTGCACTTTTACACCAAGTGCTTCGCTAACTGCATCTACTATCTGACTGAGACTATATTTGGCATTCACTTTGCCTTTGGGCTTGCCCATGTGGCTCATAAGGATAATAGCACCGCCGTCATTGAGGATTTTCTTAAGCGTAGGCAGCGCACCGCGAATACGGGTATCGTCTGTAATGTGTCCGTTCTCGTCAAGAGGAGTGTTAAAATCTACACGGACAATAGCCTTTTTTCCTGAAAAATTGTACTGTTCAATAGTCATAAGTGTATTGTTTTATATTTATAATTGTCTGAAAAACGCCGCAAAGTTACAGTATTTTTGTCGATTGTGCAAAACTTTTGCCTAATATGTCATATCTGCTTTTCACACTCGCCTAATCTCGGCAAGACAATGAGTATAATGCTCTTTACCGTCAGGCTCAAAAGACACGATACCTCGGCTGTCTATTTTTTCCGTTTTCACCCTGCCCGAACAGTGGATTACACGTTCAGAGTCAAGCAATATGCCAACGTGTGATATATTCGTTTGGCGCGAGTCTATATCGGAGTGATTGAAGAACACGAGGTCGCCTGTTTGGGCTTTAGCGAGTGTCGTTATATTCCTACCTTGCCGTGCCTGCTCGGAGGCGTTACGCTTTATGTGCCTGCCGAACATCGACATTATCACCTGCGTAAAACCTGAGCAGTCCATACCCATCGCATTTTTTCCGCCCCACAGATATGGTATATTAAGAAAAAAGCGGGTAACCTGCATAAGGTTATTGAGGTTCATTTCTAACGGCTGCGGCAATACCATCTGCGGGTCTATGCGAAACTCCGCGCCAAGCAGGTTAAAGGTGCCGTTGTCTTTATAATGCGGCAAGAGCGTACCGGCAGTAAGAGGAACAGTTTGCGAGTTAGGGCTGACGGCGTATGCCATCGGCATTACCACTCTCGCTTCGCCTGCTTCGGCAAGCGATGCCAAGTCGTCCTTGCTGACAGGGGTTATCATCTTGCTATCCACCCACCCCGCTTGACCGTCATCGTCAATACGTATTTCGGTCCAGCGATCTTGCTTTTGCAACAAGTCTGCGGTCTGGGCAAAAAGCATTTGTGTTGCTTGCTCCGCCCCTTCTCTCGGCTCCGTGCGGACAGGGATGATGCTATGCAGTGCTATCGCTTTTACCATACTTCCTGCGTATTGGGATTGGGGTTATGGGGGTAGTCAATGGTGTAGTGCAGTCCACGGCTCTCCTTGCGCTCCATAGCCTGACGGGTGATAAGATAGCCTACGTTGATCATATTGCGCAGTTCGCATATATCTCTCGATGGTCTGACACGCTTGAAGAGGTCTTCCGTCTCCTCAAAGAGCAGGTCAAGCCTTTCCCAAGCGCGGTGAAGACGAAGGTCGCTGCGCACTATACCTACGTATGTGGACATTATCTGCCCTACCTCGCGCATATCCTGCGATATAAGCACTTTCTCTTCGTTGGTCATCGTCCCTTCATCGTTCCAGTCGGGTACACGCTCGTTGAAAGTGTAGTTCTCTATTACGCTAAGGGAGTGTTTAGCCGCAGCATCGGCATATACGACAGCCTCAATGAGAGAGTTGCTGGCAAGACGGTTGCCGCCGTGAAGTCCCGTACAACTACATTCGCCAACGGCATACAGGCGGTGAATACTACTCTCGCCGTCAAGATTCACTTTTATACCGCCGCACATATAGTGGGCACAAGGTGCTACGGGTATGTACTGCTTGGTAATGTCTATACCTATAGAGAGGCACTTGTGGTATATATTCGGAAAATGGTGCTTTGTTTCTTCGGGGTCTTTGTGTGTAACATCAAGACAGACGTGATCCAAACCGTGCAACTTCATCTCGTTGTCTATCGCTCTTGCCACTATATCGCGGGGAGCAAGACTCAAACGAGAATCATATTTCTGCATAAACTCCTCCCCATTAGGCAAGCGCAGTACGCCGCCATAGCCGCGCATTGCTTCCGTGATAAGATAGGCGGGATGCGTCTCACCCGGGTGGAAGAGTGCTGTCGGGTGGAACTGCACAAACTCCATGTCTTTCACCTGCCCTTTGGCTCTATAAACCATTGCCACGCCATCGCCGGTGGCTATATTGGGGTTGGTAGTGGTAGCATACACTGCCCCTACACCGCCGGTCGCAATCAGCGTAACACGACTGAGATAGGTATCTATTTTCTGCGTTTCGGGATTAAGTATATACGCTCCGTAACACTCTATGTCAGGAGTACGGCGAGTAACACATACACCGAGGTGGTGTTGAGTGATAATCTCCACTGCAAAGTGGTTTTCAAGCACGGTGATAAAAGGATTGTGGCGAACGGCTTCTATCAGTCCGCGCTGTATCTCTGCACCCGTATCGTCCGCGTGGTGGAGAATGCGAAACTCAGAGTGTCCGCCCTCGCGGTGAAGGTCATAATCGCCATCGGGCTGCTTGTCAAAATTAACTCCCCAGTTTACAAGTTCTTCTATCTGTTTCGGTGCGTTTTTAACTACTTGCTCAACGGCTGCGGGGTCGCTTATCCAGTCGCCTGCCACCATAGTGTCGTGGATATGCTTGTCAAAATTATCAAGTTTGAGATTGGTTACACTCGCTATTCCGCCTTGGGCTTTAGCTGTGTTGGCCTCGTCTATAGTTGTTTTGCAGCAAAGAGCAATCTTGTATTTTTGCGAGCGTGCAACCTTAAGAGCAAAACTCATACCTGCCACGCCGCCACCTATGATAAGAAAATCAAATCGTTGTGTCATAATATTATAAAGACTGATATAATTCTAATTTGTTTGGGAGAGTATATATTCACAAAGTTCTCTTACAGCACCCTCACCTCCCGAATGAGAGAGTTGAAGGATATTTTTTACGGCTTTCACTTCTTTCATAGCATTTTTCGGGCAAGCCGGCAGCCCCACTGCTTGCAATATATCCAAGTCGTTGATGTCATCGCCTATATAGCACACTTCTTCAAGACTGATGTTCATCTCCCTGCAAAGCATTTCACACGCTTCTTTTTTAGTCAGTTGCTGCAGTTGTACAGGCTCTGCCGTAGCAGGCGAAAAACGGCAAATGGGCAATGTCTCAAACTGCCTGCCCACCCCCATAAAAAGATGGTCGAGTTTAAGTTTTCTCGCACGGTTAAGCACAATGTCGGTTGTTTCGCTCGTCAGTATGCCGCATTGTATGCCTGCCTTGCGAAGCATCACCATCCCCATACCGTCATATACACAAAAGCGTTTCAGTTCGTTGCCATCAGCAGCATAATACATTCCGCCATCGGTAAGACAGCCGTCAACATCAGTTAGGAAAAGTTTTATCTGCCTCATATTCAGCCGATAGTTATATGCAAATCTTTTATAAATGTTATCTTTATGTTTTCTTCCTCACCTGCCACAATCTTTATTCTGACCTCGGGCTTAAAGCGGCGGAGTATGCCGCAGTCGTCTGTGGCTTCGGTAAAATTTTCTTTCGACGCACATTCGTATGCCTCGTGTATTACTGACAGTCTGAAGGCTTGCGGTGTCTGCGCACGGAGCAAAGTCCGGCGAGGGGGTATGTCAGTGAGTATATCGTTGCGACAGATGTACATTGTGTCAGTGGCAGGAATGGCTACAGTTACGGCAAGGTAATTTTCGAGAGCGGCACACACATCAGCTATTATGCACTGACTGACAAAAGGTCGGGCGCAGTCGTGAAGCAGGATATTGCAATCCGTAACACCGCAATTTTGCTGATGAAAACGCACTTTTTCGACAGCGTTGCGCGAACTCTCCCATCGCTCCGCGCCACCTTCTATCAGTCCGAGAAATTTCTGCCACTGTCTTTGCTTGCTATATGTAATTACGGTATCAAACCAACTCTTGTGAGCAACAACGAATATGCCGTCTATTTGCGGGGCTTGCTCAAAGGCTGCGACAGCCTTCTCCATAACGCTCATTCCGTCCGGCAAAAGCATATACTGTTTAGGAATATCTCCCCCAACTCTCTTGCCCGAGCCTGCCGCTAATATGACCGCTATGTTATTCATAGTTGACTGTAAATATCTTCAAATGCTTTTGTCATCTTGTCCCAGCCGTATTTCTGCTTTTCGTGGCGCAGATAGTCAGTGAAAGCGTGCTGCCGATTGTTGTTATAATAGTCTTCTATGGCTGCGGCTATAGACTGCGGCTGCGGCTCTACGGCGTAGCCCATCTTGCCGTGGTGCACTATCTCGCCCAGTCCGCCGACATTAGTAACAAGCATCGGTTTTTCAAAATGGAATGCCACTTGTGTTACTCCCGACTGCGTCGCGTTCTTATACGGCTGCACTATAAGGTCTGCCGCACCGAAATAGTATTTCAGTTCGCTGTCAGAAATAAACTCGTTATGTATAATGATTTTGTCGGTCAAACCGTTGATTTTTATCTGCTCTTTGTATTTATGTTCATCTTCATAAAACTCTCCGGCAACAATTAGTTTTACATCGCTAAACTTGTCTTTAATCTCTCCCATTGCATCTATCAGCAAGTCAAGCCCCTTATAGGCTCTCACCAATCCGAAGAACAGCATATACCTGTTTTCCACAGGCAAAGAAAGATGCCTGCACGCTTCTTCTTTGCTAATACGCTCACCATAATGGTCATAAATAGGATGAGGGGAGAATGTCTTGGGTTTGCCCGTTTTGTCAAGACGGTCTATGTCGCTAACTACACTTTTACTCAAAGCCACAAAACCGTCCGTATTTTTTACGAAAACAGGTGCTAACATCCTATCAATAAATCCGCTGTCATGCGCTGTCATATTATGGACAAGGGATATACAGCGTGTCTTGCCGTTACACTTGACTATCCGCTCAATAGTACTGAATGCGGGAGCAAAAAATGCCATCCAATAGCAGCATATCAACATATCTGGGCTGCAGCGACTTATCTTTTTTCCTACTTTTATCCAATTAAGGGGATTACAAGAGTTAAGACAACGCTCTATAACAATATCTTTCGGCTGTTGCTCTGTGGAATATTGTGTTTTTCCGGGGAAGAGGAAGGACGGATATTGGACTGTGAAAGTATATACTTCCACCTGATGTCCCTCTGTCATAAACTGGCGGGCAAGCCGTTCGTTAAAGGTTGCCAATCCGCCGCGAAAGGGGTATGCCGTACCGAGAATAACAATATGCATATTATGTTTTTACTTAAATGCCTGCCAACCTTGTGCTTGCAAGTTGAGTACTTCGCCGTTTCTTCCTATAAGGCGACAGCCTTGCGACTGCTCCGTTATGTGTCCTATGATATAAATGTCGTCAATAGGTATCAGTTTCTCATAGTCATGTATATCGCAGGTAAACAGCAGTTCGTAGTCCTCGCCGCCGTTCAGTGCGCAAGTAACAATATTGAGATTCATCTCTTCCGCGAGTTGTGCCGCTTTGAAGTCTATAGGCAGTTTGTCTTCATATATATCGCACCCTGTAGCCGACTGCTTGCATATATGCATCAGTTCGCTACTCAGTCCGTCGCTCACATCCATCATTGCCGTCGGCTTTATTCCGGCTTTGCGCAGAGCCTCTGTGATGTCTCTCCTTGCCTCGGGTTTGAGTTGCCGTTCAAGCAGGTACTCACGACCTTCAAAAGCGGGTATTTCCTGTTTTACTCCATAGTTACCTTTTAGCGCGATACGCTCACGTTCAAGCAGTTGAAGTCCCATATAGGCAGTACCGAGATTACCGGAAACACATATAAGGTCATTCAGTTTGGCACCGTTACGATATACTATATCTTCATCTTTGGCTGTACCGATACAAGTGATGCTGATAGCAAGTCCGGTCATTGAAGCACTCGTATCTCCGCCTACTATATCCACTTTATATCTCTCGCAAGCCAAGCGAATACCGGCATACAGTTCTTCTATATCTTCTACGGAAAATCGCGCGGATATACCGAGCGAAACTGTAATCTGTGTCGGAGTGCCGTTCATAGCGTAGATGTCGGAGAAATTAACTACTGCGGCTTTATACCCCAAGTGCTTGAGAGGTACATACTCAAGGTTAAAATGTACACCTTCAAGCAACAGGTCGGTAGTCATCAGCACACGCTGTTTTTCGGCAGAGGGTAGCAGGTTATAGTTCATCACAGCCGCATCATCACCAGCCGACTTTTGGGTGGAGGGCTGAATTGAAGACAAATCACGGGTCAGGTGTTCTATCAGTCCGAACTCACCCATAGTAGAAATTTCGGTACGCTTCATAATATTCATAAACACATAATACGCCGCAAAATTACTGCAAAAATGCAAGATACACAAACCTTTGATATATATTGTGCTAAAATTGGGCATATTTTTGTCTAATCCGAATAAATATTGTACCTTTGCACGTTTATATGGCTTATTACTGCCAATCAGACAATATCTATGACAGTACATAACGAAAAAATAAATGACAGGCTGCTGAAGCTTGTAGGCAAAGAGGCTGACAGGCTCGGCTTGGAATGTTATGTCATCGGCGGCTGGGTAAGAGACCTGTTTCTCCATCGCGACAGCAAAGATATTGACATCGTAGCCGTTAGACCTGCCTCCGATAGGAATGACGGCGAGGTTGAAGAGAATAACGGTTCGCCAAAAGAAGTGAGCATAGGTATTATGCTGGCAAAGGCTGTGGCAGATGCTCTCGGCAAAGGGACACACTTGAACGTTTTTAAGACTTACGGTACGGCTCAAGTAAAAAAGCAAGATATAGAACTTGAGTTTGTCGGCGCGAGGAAAGAGAGCTACAGACACGACAGCCGCAACCCTATCGTAGAAGACGGCACGCTGGAAGAAGACCAAAATCGACGCGATTTTACCATCAATGCTTTGGCTATCTGCCTTAACAGCAACAGGTACGGTGAACTGCTTGACCCCTTCGGCGGAATGGAAGATATGGAGCAGTGTATTATCCGCACCCCCCTTGACCCCGACATCACTTTCTCCGACGACCCGCTACGAATGATGCGGGCTGTAAGGTTCGCCTCACAATTAGGCTTTTATCTTGACCGTCCCACCTTCGATGCCATAGAACGCAATCGTGAGCGAATAAGCATCATCACCAAAGAGCGCATTGTGGACGAACTCAACAAGATGATGCTATCTCGCCGTCCGTCGGTAGGGTGGAAACTGCTTGACAGCACAGGTCTGCTCCCGCTTATCTTCCCCGAGTTGGCAGCCCTCAAAGGCATAGAAGCCAAAGAAGGCAGAGGACATAAAGATGTCTTCTATCATACACTGCAGGTAGTAGATAATGTGTCGATGAAATCTGACAATCTGTGGTTGCGGTGGGCGGCACTTCTGCACGACATAGGCAAGCCCAAAAGCAAGGCTTGGGATCCCGTTGCCGGCTGGACTTTCTACAACCATAACTACATAGGCGCACGTATGATTCCGCGTATCTTCAAGACAATGAAGATGCCGCAAAACGAGAAGATGGACTATATAGTCAAATTAGTAGAACTGCACATGCGCCCCATTAATCTAATAGAAGATACCGTTACCGACTCTGCCGTCAGACGGCTGCTTTTTGAGGCGGGAGACGACATAGACGACCTTATGCTGCTGTGTGATGCCGACATAACAAGCAAAAATGAAGACAAGGTAAGACGATATCACGACAACTACCAACTCGTCAGAAAAAAGATGGTTGAGATAGAGGAAAAAGACCGTGTTCGCAACTTCCAACCACCCGTAAAAGGAGACGAGATAATGCAGATTTTCTCACTTGAGCCTTGCAACCTTGTGGGCGAACTCAAAAGTAAGATAAAAGATGCCATATTAGACGGTGTCATACCCAACGAAAGAGAAGCCGCACTCCAATATCTCTACCAAGCGGCAAAAGAAAAAGGATTAACTGTACCTGAAAAATAAATTACTATTATATGTTACAGATTTACAATACACTCACTCGTCAAAAAGAGTATTTCCGCCCTCTTAACAAGGGGCTTGTCGGTATGTATGTATGCGGTCCGACCGTATACGGCGATGCCCACCTCGGACACGCCCGCCCTGCTATCACTTTCGACCTGCTCTACCGCTACTTGCAGTATATAGGCTATAAAGTGCGCTATGTACGCAACATCACGGACGTAGGACACCTTGAGCACGATGCGGACGAAGGCGAAGACAAGATAGCAAAGAAAGCAAGGCTTGAACAACTCGAACCTATGGAGGTCGTACAATACTACACCAACCGCTACCACCACGATATGGAACAACTCGGCGTGCTGCCGCCATCCATAGAGCCACACGCCAGCGGACATATAATAGAGCAGATAGCCTTCATTCAGAAGATATTGGACAAAGGCTATGCCTACATAAGCAACGGAAGCGTATATATGGACGTGGAGAAATATGCGAAAGACTACCACTACGGCAAACTCAGCGGCAGAAACCTCCAAGACATAGTTACAGAGACTCGCGAACTGGACGGTCAAGACGAGAAAAAACACAGTTACGACTTCGCACTGTGGAAAAAAGCGGCACCGGAGCATATAATGCACTGGCCAAGCCCGTGGTCGGAAGGCTTCCCCGGATGGCACATGGAATGTTCAACTATGGGCTGCAAGTATCTCGGCGAACAGTTTGATATTCACGGAGGCGGTATGGATCTGATGTTCCCGCACCACGAAGCGGAGATAGCACAAAGTTGCGCCGCACTCGGTCACGACAGCGTACGCTACTGGATGCACAACAATATGATAACCATCGCAGGCAAGAAGATGGGCAAAAGTTACAACAACTTCATCACTCTTGAACAATTCTTCACCGGCAAGCACGAACTGCTCACCAAGCCTTTCTCGCCCATGACAATACGTTTCTTTATTCTGATGGCTCACTATCGCTCCACCGTTGACTTTTCGAGCGAGGCGCTTGAAGCCGCTGAAAAAGGACTTGCCAGACTGACAGAAGCATATACACGCTTGCAAAAACTTCAACCCGCTGCCACATCAACCATAGATACAGGAGGCTTAAAAGAGAAATGTGAGGAAGCAATGGACGATGACCTTAACAGCCCCATCGTCATCTCTCACCTGTTTGATTCAGCACGCGCCATAAACACCATCTATGACGGAAAAGCCACGATTTCATCGGCAGATTTGGAGCAACTCAAAGCCGTTTGGAAGACATTTGTTATAGATATTCTCGGACTTAAGATGAACAATTCTGCCGGCAACGAGCAGCACGCGGAAGCATACAAGGGCGCGGTAGATATGCTGCTTGAACTCCGCCTCAAGGCCAAACAGAATAAAGATTGGGCTACAAGCGATACCATACGCGACAGACTAATCAAACTCGGTTTCAACATCAAAGATATGAAAGACGGCTTCGAGTGGAGTTTATAACTGCTTCTTTTATATGGCTCTGCACAACGATACGGGTGTAATAGGCGAAGAGGCTGCGGCTGCTTTTTTGCGTGAAAAAGGCTACAAAATTTTAGAAAACAACTGGCATGCCGGTCATCTTGAGGTGGACATAATAGCACAGAAAAAGGACTGGATAGCGTTTGTGGAAGTAAAAACACGCACATCAACCTACGGAGATAAACAGCCGGAGGAGTATGTTGACAAAGACAAACAAGCAAAGATAGCAAGAGCCGCCAATATCTATATCGGCAAACACGGCTGCCAACTCAAAGCACGATTTGACATAATTGCCGTACTACTCAATGCTGAAACACAGAAAGCAGAGAATATCAATCACATAGAAGAAGCATTTTATCCGCCGACGAGAACCATAGGGACATACAAACCTCAAAAGAAACGCCGCACATTATAACATACAAAGACTATGCTTTTTAAGTACGACATCATAGTAGTGGGAGCAGGACACGCAGGTTGCGAAGCAGCCGCAGCCGCAGCACGGCTCGGCAGCAAGACTCTGCTCGTGACTATGGATATGAACAAGATAGCGCAGATGAGTTGCAACCCCGCCATAGGCGGCATAGCCAAAGGACAGATAGTAAGAGAGATAGATGCACTCGGCGGACAAATGGGTATAGCCACTGACCTCACTGCCATACAGTTTCGTATGCTTAATCAGAGCAAAGGTGCCGCTATGTGGTCGCCACGCTCACAAAGCGACAGAAAACGGTATATAGAACACTGGGTACAGTGTTTGAGCAATATACCCAACCTCAATATATGGCAAGACGAAGCGGTGGAATTGGTCGTTAAAAACAAGCAAATTTGCGGTATAAAGACAAGGCTTGGCATCGAAATGGAAGCAAGAGCCGTCATACTTACTAACGGCACTTTCCTTAACGGACTGCTGCATTTCGGCGGACAACAGATAAAGGGCGGCAGGATAAGCGAAAATGCTTCAGTAGGACTGACAGAGCAACTCCGAAGTTTAGGTTTTGCCACCGACCGTATGAAGACAGGCACACCGGCGAGAATAGACAAACGCAGCATAGACTTTTCTAAACTGACAGAACAGCAGGGTGACAATACCTGGCATCATTTTTCGTATCTCACTGACATCAAGCGCGTTCTGCCGCAACAAAATTGCTGGATAACTTATACGAACACTGCCACTCACGATTGTCTTCGCTCACATCTTGACGAAAGTCCGATGTATAACGGTCAGATACAGAGTATCGGTCCGCGCTACTGCCCGAGTATAGAAACGAAGATTGTTACTTTTGCCGAAAAAGAGGCTCACCAACTCTTTCTTGAACCAGAAGGCGTGGACAGCAACGAATACTACGTAAACGGCTTCTCGTCCAGCCTGCCATGGAACGTTCAATGGGAAGCCCTCAAAACAGTGGAAGGACTTGAAAATGTAGTTCTCTACAGACCCGGATATGCCATAGAATACGACTTCTTCGACCCTACACAACTACATCATACACTTGAGACCAAACTTATAAAAAATCTCTTCTTTGCCGGACAGATAAACGGCACTACGGGATATGAAGAAGCGGCGGGACAAGGACTGATAGCCGGTATCAATGCACACAGGGCAATAAACGGTTTGGGAGAGTTTATTCTTAAACGCGATGAGAGTTATATAGGCGTACTGATAGACGACCTTGTAAACAAAGGTGTGGACGAGCCGTACCGTATGTTCACTTCCCGCGCCGAATATCGCATACTCTTAAGGCAGGATAATGCCGATGAACGCTTGACTAAAAAGGGCTACGACATAGGACTTGCCACCGCAGAAAGATACCGGCTTCTGCAAAAAAAACACGAGTGGGAAAAACTGCTGACAGGCTTTTTTGAAAACGCACTAATTGCTCCCGATTATATCAATCCGCTACTTGAAAAAGCAGGCACTACACCGCTTAAAAACTATACCCACGCCAAAGACCTGCTGCTCAGACCGCAAATCACACTCGATATGCTTGAAGAGGCATTGCCGGCACTTCGCGAACTGACCGACCTCTTTAAGGATATGCGAGAGGAAGTGAAAGAAGAAGTGGAGATAGAAATCAAATATGAGGGTTATATAAAACGCGAAAAACAAGCGGCGGAAAAACTGCAAAGATTAGAGAATATCTATCTCAAAGAAGATACCGACTACTCTGCCATACAGTCGCTTTCCACCGAAGCACGCCAAAAACTCCAACGAATCAAGCCCCGCACCATAGGCGATGCAAGTCGCATACCGGGTGTCAGCCCGAACGACATCAGCGTTCTGCTTGTGCTGCTCGGAAGATAAAAAGATACTCTGCTGTTAAAGCAGAGTATCAGGGTCAAGGTTATTTTTCTCAATATCTCTGAAATACTTATATGTACCTACTTTCAGTTCGTCGCACGCGCTCTCGTCGCAAACGATGATGCCGTGTTGGTGCATCTGTAGCGCACTGACTGTCCACATGTGGCTTATAGGTCTTTCTATGACGTGAAGCAAGGCGCGTGCCTTCTGATGTCCGTTTACAAGTACCATTACTTCCTTTGCATCCATCACCGTTCCTACTCCTACCGTAAGAGCAGTGTGGGGTACTTGCGTAACATCGCCGCCGAAGAAACGCGAATTGGCAATAATGGTATCTTGTGTCAGTTCTTTTATTCTGGTACGAGATGAGAGGGAAGAACCGGGTTCGTTGAATGCTATATGTCCGTCAGGACCTATACCTCCTACAAACAGGTGTATGCCGCCAAATTGGCGTATAGTGGCTTCGTAGCGCGCACATTCAGCCATAAGGTCGGGAGCATTGCCGTTAAGTATATGCACATTCTCACGAGGTATGTCTATATGTGAGAAGAAGTTATTCCACATAAAAGAGTGATAACTCTCGGGGTGGTCTTCCGCTATACCCACATACTCATCCATGTTAAACGTTACAACGTTACGGAAACTTACTTTCCCTTGTTTGTTCAACTCTATAAGGTTCTTGTACATCCCGAGCGGCGATGAGCCGGTGGGCAGACCGAGTACGAAAGGATTGCTCTCTTTGGGAGCATACTCATTGATACGTTTGGCAACATAGTTGGCTGCCCAGCGGCTGAGCAGGTCATAGTCTTTTTCTATTATTACTCTCATAACTATTATCTTTATGTTAATTTACTCTTTTTTAAGTACTACCGCACTGCGGGCTGGGAGATAGAGACGAAGCCAGCCTTTTACCAAACCCGAATACGGGTCGGGCAAAGCATAAAGCGGGTCGTGCTGCGTAAAGTGCTCAACGCTGTCGTCCGCTATTCCGAAACCGGCAAACTGCCTGTCGTCTGTATTAAGCAATACACGATATTTGCCTTCGGGTGCAAGAATACCATAGTCGCTGAACGAGCGTTGACCATTCCAGTTGAAGACAAAAACAAGGTCGCCTCGCTGGTATGCCACCACTTGGTCGCCATCGTTGTCGCAAAGTTTATATATCCATGGCAGGTGTTGTCCGTTTTGGTCTTTTACGGACAGCATGTTCTCGCGCAGCAAATGGACCATCGCCTTGTCGAAGCGGTTGAGTTCTGCAAAATACAGGTTCTCATTATCCACAAGCGACCATTGGCGACGAGCGTACTTATAACTCCATCCGTTGCCCTCACGCGGGAAGTCTATCCACTCGGGGTGTCCGAACTCATTGCCCATAAAGGTAAGGTAGCCGCCGTTGGCAGTGGAGGCGGTGATAAGACGTATCATCTTATGAAGTGCTATACCTCTGTCCACCATATAGGTACTGTGTCCGTGCTCAAAGTGCCAATACATATCAGAGTCTATAAGGCGGAAAATAATAGTCTTGTCGCCTACAAGTGCTTGGTCATGACTCTCAGCGTAGGAAATGGTCTTCTCGTCTTGGCGGCGATTGGTCATCTCGTAGAATATATGTCCGGCTTTCCAGTCTTCGTCTTTCACCTCTTTGATATATTTTATCCAGAAGTCGGGTATTCCCATAGCAAGACGATAGTCAAAGCCTACTCCACCATCTTGTATGGCGCGTGCCAATCCGGGCATACCAGACATATCTTCTGCTATGGTGATGGCACGCGGATTGACTTCGTGAATGAGTTTGTTGGCAAGGGTAAGATAGCAGATAGCCTCTCCGTCGGCATTGCCGCCGAAGTAACTGCCATAGCCGTTAAAGTCTTCGCCAAGACCGTGGCTGTAGTACATCATAGATGTTACTCCGTCAAAACGGAAACCGTCAAAACGATATTCATCCATCCAGTACTTGCAGTTGGAGAGCAGGAAATGCAGCACTTCGGTCTTACCATAGTTGAAGCACAAGCTGTCCCAAGCCGGATGCTCACGTCTTGCTCCGTCGTGGAAATACTGATACGGAGTGCCGTCAAAGTTGCCGAGACCTTCAAGTTCGTTCTTTACGGCGTGAGAATGTACTATATCCATTATCACTGCCATTCCTCTTGCGTGAGCATCGTCAATGAGGGCTTTCAGTTCTTCGGGTGTACCGAAACGAGACGAAGCGGCAAAGAAATTGCTAACGTGATAGCCAAATGAGCCGTAATACGGATGCTCCTGCACAGCCATAATCTGCAGGCAGTTATATCCGAGTGAGTCAACACGCGGCAAAACATTTTGGCGGAATTCGTTGTAGGTTGATACTTTTTCCTCTTCGCCTGCCATACCTATATGACACTCGTAGATAAACAGTTCTTCTTTTTTCAAATCCGGCTTACGGCGGGAGTGCCATTTATACGGTTCGGGGTTCCATACTTGTGCTGAAAAAATCTTCGTATAGTCATCTTGTACAACTCTGTTGGCGTATGACGGAATACGTTCTCCGTACCCGCCTTGCCATTCCACAAGCAGTTTGTATAGTTGTCCGTGCTTCAGTTTGTCTTCGCTGAACTTACCTTCCCACACTCCGTTGCCTATATGCCAAAGCCGGTAATCTTCACTTTTCTGCCAGCCGTTCATATCGCCTTTTATGTAGATAGCGGTAGCGTTGGGAGCCCACTCGCGGAGAACCCAAAAGTTTTTGTCTTGCTCTTTGGTATAATGAAGACCGAAATAGAGGTGTCCGTTAGCCCAGTCTTTCAGTTTGCCTGTGCCGGTCAGTTCTTTTTCGCGGCGCATTGCATAATCGTATCTGCCTTGAATGGCTGAAGAGTAGGGCTGAAGATAAGGATCGTCTTTGAGTAGTTGTAGTTGTTTCATAATGATTTAGTATTTAGTATTTAACGGCGGAAAGAAAAGTATTTTTGACAGAAAAAACTTATAAAGACCGTTATTACGGTTATAAACATTTTGCTCGGCGTAGGATACCATTGCCATACTTCAACACAAAGTTTGAGTCCGAAATAATTCACGGCAAGATTTAGCATCACTACAAGAAAATATCTGAATAACTGGCTTAAACTATGAAGAGACGAATTTTTGAATGTAACGTTACGGTTAAGCCAAAAACCGGTAAAAAGCGTGATCGGAAAAACTATACATAGAGATGCTATATGGGGAGTGAGACAAAGAGTAGAAGGTAAAAAATATATGTTCGGCAAAGTTATATAAATGAGATTATGACCTACTATAAAGTTATATACAACAAAATATAATATCCAGTCAAGCACCATATTACCCCCTCCGCAGGCAGCATATCGGAAAATCTGCTGCGGGACTAAACGCCTAAAGGGAGTATATATAAAATCCAAAATTTGAGATATTATATTGCTTAACTTTTGCATCTTTTTACCTAACTTTTTGCACAAACAAAATAAAACCTTTACCTTTGCGCCGAATTTGCCTGCAAAGGTAAACTAAATTATCAACATAGCAAAATTTATTATGGACGACTATTATCCGGAAAATGCAACAAGTACGCGCCAAAAAATCATTAGGACAGCACTTTTTGAAAGATTCGGGTATAGCCCGAAAGATTGCTGAAACCATACCGCAGGGCAGAGTTTTGGAAATTGGTCCCGGTATGGGAGTCCTTACGCAGTTCCTTCTTCAAAACGAAAACATTGATCTCACTGCCATAGAACTTGACAGTGAAAGTGTCGTTTATCTTAAAGAGCATTATCCTCATCTGCATCTCATAGAAGGCGATTTTCTTAAGTTTAACCTTGATATTATCTATCCTACAGGAGAGTTTAATATCATAGGCAACTATCCTTATAATATCTCAAGCCAGATTTTTTTCAAAGTACTTGAGTATAAAGACAGAATACCAATATGCTCCGGAATGATACAAAAGGAAGTGGCAGAGCGTATTGCTTCCAAACCCGGAAAAAAAGCATACGGTATATTAAGCGTATTTTTGCAATCATATTACGATATAGAGTACCTCTTTACCGTCGATGAAAACGTCTTTTTACCTCCTCCTAAGGTAAAATCAGCTGTCATACGTCTTACCCGCAACAGCAGAAAGAAACTTGACTGCAATGAGCAACTATTCAAGACAGTGGTAAAGACCGCATTCAATCAGCGACGAAAGCAGATGCGCAATTCTCTTCAGCAGTTAGCAGGAAAAGGTAATCTTTTACTTGAAGAGAATATATTTAAGCGCAGACCTGAAGAGCTAACAGTAGAAGAATTTGTTGAACTTACTAAAATGTTAGAACAATGTCAGAACTGAGGATATTCTATAAAGACAACGAAAAAATAAAAGTTGCCCGCACCATTAACGCTCTTAAAGAACTTGACAAACACGATATTATATGGATTGACCTGCTTGACGTAAGCGACAAGACGGAGGACACTCTCGAAGGTTTCCTTAAAATAGATATTCAGGAAGACGAAGAGATGGAAGAAATTGAGATGTCAAGCCGATATATCCAAACGGACGATTCGATAGTGGCAAACTCCAACTTCCTTAAAGAAGATTTTTCCGTTGAACCCGTCAATTTTATCGTTAAAAACAATATACTCGTTACCACCCGCGATGTCGAACTCGGCAGTTTTAACGAGACGGTAAAACGTATGTTTGTCAATGCGCGGAATTTTCCGAGCGGATACCACGTTCTTGTGGCATTGATGGAAACACGAGTTGAGAAAGATGCAGACCTTATAGAAGATACCACTGACCTTATCACTAATCTTTCATCTGAAATCAATGCTACCGACCGAATGGACGAAGATGTACTTATACAGATTAAGGACTTGCAGGAAAAAGTAACCGTCATACGTCAGAATATAATGGATAAACAGCGGGTTATAAGCAATTTTCTTAAATGCGACCTCTTCCCTAACGACCTGCAGCCGCGTCTCACAATGATAATTAAAGATATAAACTCGCTTTTTGACTATACACGTTTCGGTTTTGACCGTCTTGACTACCTGCAAGATACCTTCCTCGGTCTCGTAAATATAGAGCAAAACAAGATTATCAAGATATTTACGGTAGTGAATATTGTCTTCCTTCCCCCTACCCTTATTGCAAGTATGTATGGTATGAACTTCGACTTTATGCCGGAACTGCATTGGCGTTTAGGCTACCCGTTCGCACTTTGCATAATGGTAGTGTTTACACTTTTTGTCCTGCTCATTTTCAAACTGAAAAAGTGGTTATAGACAAAGTTATAAACAACAATGTCAATAAGTGTTGATAAATGTACAAAAACCGATGTTGTTAATTCGAATCTACAATATAAAGAAAAGTGAAAGTAAATTTTAACTGCTATAAGACAAAAAGATAAACCGGTTTTCTACACTATCAATAGAATATAATAAACATAGAATTTATAAAACTTATATAATATTTTATATTGCTACAAGTCTTGGATGCCATAGTACTTTCTCTTACACCTCACGGCGACACTTCGTCCTTGCTGTATGTATATACAAAAACTTATGGCAGAATGATGTTTGTTGTATATGGCAAGAAAGGGACATCAAACGGCAAAAAAAGCAAAGCAAACCTCAATATACTGTACCCTATGTCAGTGGTTCAGATTACGGCGGACATCAATCCGGTAAAGCAGTATAATTACGTAAAATCAGTTAGTCTGTCATACATACCACGGAGTTTGCTTTCAGACACAAAGAAGATGTGTATATCGCTTTTTATTGCAGAAGCGTTTAGCAAAGTAGTAAAACATCAGATGGAGGACGAAGAACTTTACAAATTTCTGCTTGGCAGCATAAAAGAACTTGATTCAGCGGATTCGGTAGAGAATATACCTGAATTGTTTATAGAACGTTTGTCTGTTGTTTTGGGCTATGGTGGGGAAATAATAGACGAACTGAAAGATTTGAGTTCCTACGAGCTTATAAATATGTTTTAATTTATTTCCGCCTTGAAGGATATTATTAAAAACTCGCTATTTGTTTTTGCAGTGGCATTTTATACCACTCTATGTTTTGTATTGCCTGACTTTACCGACAGCCCAGTCAACTCCATTTCCACTTTTTTTACTCTTTTCTCATACGTTGTCGCACTCGGTATATTCCAATTTTTGCTTATATATATATATTGTATAGAAAAGCATTTATTTGCAGTATTTCTGCCTTTATATTTTCTTCTTGGTGCGGTGGTATCTTATTACCGCGTAGCGTATAAAGCAACTATTACACCTATGATAATAGATGTTACACTCCATACAAATCAAGGTACGGTTGCAGCAGTGGTATCATATTCGCTTATTTTATGGGTTATTTTTAATTTGCTTCTGTCTCTCGGTATTATTTATTTTCGCTTCAAAAAGTTGGATTTAAATTATAAACTTATTACCTTTATCTCAGTTTTAACACTATTTTTGTTGTATTATTTTGCCAATAGCCGCCTTCATAACAGCATCAATCAGCGTTATCCTATGAATGTTGTATGTAGCGTTAAGGAATATATAGGAATAGAATTGCAGCGCAATAAGAAACTGACGGAAATAGACTATAAAATTGTAAACAATACAGATTCTCTTAATGTGATAGTAGTTTTAGGTGAGGCTCTGCGCGCAGATCACTTGTCGCTTAACGGATATCAAAGAAATACTTGTCCGAGGTTGCAACTTAGGTATAATGTAGTTTCACTTTCTGATATATACAGTGAATATACATATACCGCTGCCAGTCTTCCTCATATACTTACTCCCGCAGATAGCATAAACAAAGAACTTGCCTATTCGTCTCATTCTTTTCTATATTATTTAAAAAATGAGGAATATAATACTACGTGGATTTCAAATCAGGATTTAGGAAAAAGTTACAGCAGGTATATACTTGAGGCTGATACTGCCATTTTCCCTAATGCTGATAAGACAGTGTTTGTTTTTCAGCCGTGGTATGACGATGATTTGCTGACTGAACTTAATCTATCTTTAAGAAACCAAAAGCATGCCAAAAATTTATATGTCATTCATACAATAGGATCTCACTGGTATTATAATAATCACGTTCCTGACAGTTTTTACCATTTTTCGCCTATAACTGAAAATCGCATAGCAAGAAACAACAGTTTGGAGCAGTTGTGTAATTCGTATGATAACACAGTAGTATATACTGATTATATATTGGATAGTATAATTTCTCTATTCCAATCTTCACCTGCTGTTCTGTTTTATATTTCAGACCATGGTGAAGCACTTGGTGAAGATGGTAATTACCTGCATGCAAACGACGCGGCAGCCGCACATCTACCTGCCGCATTAGTATGGTATTCCGATAAATATGCCGAGATGTTTCCCGAAAAATGTAATGCTTTAAGATATAATAAAGATAAGCATTACAACACTGATTTTTTATTTTATTCCGTCTTGTCTGCTGCCGGAATAGAAGTGGAAGGAAATAACGATAATTTTGATATATTCAAGTAATCAGTTTATTATCATTATTTTAATAACAGTGTGGTTTTTGCCGTCGGCGGTGTTGCAGAATACAGTATAAATTCCGCTTCTCACTTTTTCTCCTTGTTTGTTTCTGCCGTTCCAAACAGCCAATCCTCCGTTTCCGCGTGTTTCATATATTACGTTCCCGCCGTTGTCGGTTATGTGAATAACGGTTTCATCCATTAGTCCCGTTATGGTTATTACACCATCGTAGTCTTCTCTTACCGGATTTGGAAATGCGTATATGTTGCTGTAATCTTCTTTTGGTTCAGATGCATCGCTTTGGTAAGACATTATGCCTTTTTCGGTGCCTATGTATACAAGTCCGTTTTTCGGGTCAATGGCAAGCGATATTACTTTATCCGACAAGATAGGTGAATTATCTGTTGTAAAATGCTCAATAGTAGTTATTCCGTCTGCCGACATCAGATACAGACCACTACTTTCAGTTGCAATCCATTTACGATTTGAGCCGTCTATTGCTATGGCATTTACCTGCTCTGTATTAAGAAGATAGTCTGCGAGGTTAGTGCCGTCATTTCGTGCTATTTTTATTCTTTCGCAACTGTTTGAAGTGCGGAAATCAACAGATGAAGGAATAGTTATTATACCTGCATTTGTACCTATCCATATATCGTTGTTATGGTCTTGCACTGCGCAATATACCGCTTCCGGTTGGATTGAGTTGTTATCTTGGTCAGTGAAGTTTGTTCGGAAATATGACCTGTCGTCATATTTATTGTATATGGTGTTGTTATCGTCAAAAAGGAGCAGTCCTGCAGAACTTCTTGCGGTAGGTATCCATTTCCAGTTTTCGTATCTGCGGTCTATAAACATCTCCTGCGGAGTGTATATAGTTACTCGTTCTCCGTTTTGGTAGAAATTGATTGTATCCCATTTAGCGTATGTAGCCTTGTGTGCTTTTTCCATCTGTGCAGGTGAGATGATATGCAGATTATCGGCACGCGAGGAGGTATTGACTAAATAAAGATTGCCGTTTTTGTCATACATAGCGGCATCCGTTCTGACGTAGTTTCCTTCGTATGCACCTGTTGCGGCTGCTTTGAGAGGACTGTTTGTATATGTATATACTTTAGTCAGTTTATCTCCGTAAAACTCAAACAGACCTTTGCCGTAACTTGTAACTACAAAGTGGTTGTTGTCGTTCGGGTCAACTGCCACGTTCATAAAGTCTGTTACGTTATATCCGGTAGCAGATGTTATGTACTCATACGTTATATTAGTCCATGTAAAGCCGTCATATATCATTACGTATGCGGGTTTGCCGGATTCTGTTGCCCATCTTGCGCCCGGTACTACGTATAGTTTGTCGTATGCAAACTTCATTCTATACGGCTCGTTTACAGCCGGACCCTGCGGCTTGTAAAATTCGTCCTTTTCTTTGTCGTGAAACGCTATGCCGTGAGTGTCTGCAGCTATCCAGTATTCTCCCGATTTAGGTATAACATCGTATGCGCTATAGACAAGGGGAGTAATAGTCAGTTTATCGTTATTGAGTTCATATACGGCTGAGTCTGCCGTGCAATAAATTTTTTCTTGAAAGCGAAGGTTATCAAAAAGGTAATAGGTGTTTAGTAGCGTCCATTTCCCGTTTTGCCATTTATAAAGTTGCCGGTCTTGCAGTGAATATATATTATTGTTTAGTGCCGCAATACTTTGTATTGTTTTTATGGTGTCCGGCAGTGTTATTTTCTTCCAATTGTTATAGTCCTGCAAGTTATCTTTCAGAGATGCTGCAATCAGTGTATTTTCGCTTATGGCGTATATGCTGTCGGTGGTGGCAGTAGTCTGAAGTATATTCGTTTCTTTGCCGTTTTCACCGACATAATACACTCCCGTTATCTCCTTTTTCTTTAAGTTGATTACCATTATTCCGAAGTTCATAGAACAGTAAGCATACTCGTTTCTCATCCATATATGGTTGGTGTTTTTGGTGGAACTTATATCTTTGAGGTATAAGTCGGTCATAGCGTATGTCTTGCCGTTTTTGTCCATCAGGTCTATAAGTCCGTCGGTGTAGAATATGACGAGTGTGCCTGTGGTTTTGTTGGCGGATATATGGTCTATTGTAGAGCCGTTAAGGCTGTTTTGTTTATTGTAGTAAGTTATATCGCCGTCTTTGGTGTTAACGGAGAAAAGCGAACCTCCGGCAAGACCGAATATTTCGTCCCCGAGTTCTGCTATTTCTCTTACGTTGTTGTAGGCTAAATAGGATTTCCATTCTCCCACTTGTCCGGCATTTACAGCCAATGATGCAACTATCAGCAGAAGCGATAATAACTTTTTGAGTTTCATTTTATGTCTTTGTTTTCTAAAAGTTTCACAAGGTTTTCAATTGCTTTTGCCCTGTGGCTTATTCTGTTTTTCTCTTCACTTTTAAGGCAGGCGAAAGGGCAGTTGTAGTTTTCTGGTATAAAGAGTGAGTCATATCCGAACCCTTCCGTGCCGTGTTCTTCAGTGTCTATTTTTCCTTCTACACGCCCTTCTGTTTGGTAAGTCTTGCCGTTTATGATTAGTGTTACAACCGTTCTGAATCTTGCTTGGCGGTCTTTTATTCCTTTTAGTTCGTGTAGCAGTTTTTGTCTGTTGTTTTTATCGTTTGCAGGTTCGCCGGCATATCGGGCAGAATAGACTCCGGGTTTTCCGCCGAGAGCATCCACTTCGAGTCCCGTATCATCTGCAAACACGGCATTATATTTTGTTATTTTATTGTCTTTAAGCCAATTATATACAGTCTGTGCTTTTATGTCGGAATTGTCTTCGAGTGTTGTACCTGTTTCTTCTATATCACTTGTAAAACCTATATCTTTAAGTGAAAAAAGAGCATAAACTTTTGGAAGTATATGTTGTACTTCCAAAAGTTTATGCTTGTTGTTAGTCGCAAAGACTATTTTCATCGTCTCGGCTTGATGTCAAGTTTTACGGGGCGAATCATATTCTCCGGACTAAGTATTGTATCCAACTCTTCCTTGGTAAGAATACCGTGTTCGAGTACAAGTTCATATACTCCCTTGCCTGTTGCCATTGCTTCTTTGGCAATCTTGGTGGAGTTCTTGTAGCCGATGATGGGGTTGAGAGCAGTTACTATACCAATTGAGCCGGTGATGTAGTTGCGGCAGCGTTCTTCGTTGGCTTTGATGCCGTCAATGCAGTATTTGCGCATAACGTCAAAACCGTTCATCATTATCTCTGCGCTTTCGAAGCAGCATTGTGCCATTGTAGGCTCCATAGCGTTAAGTTCCATCTGTGCAGCCTCGTTGCACATAGCAACGCAGAGGTCATTACCGATAACCTTGTAGCAAATCTGGTTCATTACCTCGGGTATGACGGGGTTAACCTTACCGGGCATAATGCTGCTGCCGGGTTGGCGTGCGGGCAGGTCTATCTCGTGCAGACCGCATTTGGGACCGCTGCCGAGCAGGCGCAGGTCGTTGCTAATCTTGTTCATCTTGGTGGCAATACGGCGCAGAACACTTGAGTAGCCTACCATGCAGCTTGTGTCGCTTGTAGCGGCAACGAGGTCTTCGGCGAGAACAACGTTCCAGCCTGTTACTTGTGCCATTGCTTTCACGCATTTCTCCGAATAGCCGGGCTCTGAACAGATGCCCGTACCGATAGCGGTGGCACCCATATTGACGGTAAGGAACTCCTCGGCTGCATCGTTAAGATGTTTTACTTCGTCTTGCAGTATGCTTGCAAACGCGCCGAAGGTCTGACCGAGAGTCATAGGAACGGCATCTTCAAGTTGGGTACGACCCATCTTGAGTACGTTCTTAAACTCGTCTGCTTTTTTCCGGAAGGCTGCTATGAGTTGCTCATAGTGTTTCATATACTCAAGGTGAGTGGCATACAGACCCATGTGTATGGCAGCGGGATAGGCATCGTTGGTCGATTGTGAGCAGTTGACATGGTCGTTAGGCGAGCAGTATTGATATTCGCCCGGTTCGTGTCCCATAATCTGCAGTGCGCGGTTGGCTATCACCTCGTTGGCATTCATGTTGGTGGTAGTACCTGCGCCGCCTTGAATCATATCAACGGGGAACATATCGTGGTGTTTGCCTGCCAGAATCTCTTCGCAAGCCTGCTTTATGCCCTTGAACTGTTCGTCTGTGAGCAGACCGAGTTCGTGGTTAGCCATAGCAGCACCGAGTTTGGTGTATGCCAAGCCGTTGATGAAAGCAGGGTAGTCCTGAAGTTTGAACTTTGAGATGGGGAAATTCTCAATACCACGTTGGGTTTGTACTCCGTAGAGAGCCTCTACTGGAATCTGCAGCTCGCCGATAAGATCGCTTTCGATGCGAGTTTTTCCGGAAAATTTTTCCATATAAGACAAATAAATAAAAAGTTAGTTTTTATTTTTCTATTGCTTCTGCTATAGAGTTGGCTATCTCGCACATCTCCTCCGTCCCGAGTTCGAGTTTGGGATTAGAGAAGAGCATATCCGTCTCTTTATTAAGCGGAACGAGGTGGATATGGACATGATTTACTTCCATACCGAGTACAGCCACGCCTACACGTTTACAGCCCGTAGCCTCTTTTATACCTTTTGCTACTTTCTTTGCGAAGACGGACATCTCTGCAATAAGGTTGTCGTCAAGGTCAAAGATGTAGTCAGCCTCCGGTTCGGGCAGTTTGGGTATGACAAGTGTATGTCCTTTTACGAGCGGGTGTATGTCAAGAAAAGCGTAAAACTTTTCGTCCTCCGCTACTTTGTATGACGGTATTTCGCCGTTGATGATGCGTGTGAAAATAGTCATATTATCAAATGCTTATCTCAAGTATCTCAAACTCCATTATGCCGGCAGGCACTTTCACTTGTGCTGTTTCGCCCACTTTCTTACCCATCAGTCCTTTGGCGATAGGAGTGGTAACGGCTATTTTGCCTTCGCGTATGTCAGCCTCGCCCTCTGTAACGAGTTGGTAGGTCTTTTCCGCACCTGTGTTTTTTACGCGGACACGCACTTTTGTCAGGATCTGTACTTCGTCGGTTTTAATACTTTTCTCGTCTATTATGCGTGCATCCATAATTTTTGCTTTGAGCATAGCAATGCGGCTTTCAAGGTGTCCTTGTTCTTCTTTAGCGGCATCGTATTCCGCGTTTTCCGATAAGTCGCCTTTGTCGCGCGCTTCCGCTATGGCGGCTATAACGCGCTTGCGCTCTGTACCTTCAAGATATTGAAGTTCGTCTTTAAGTTTCTGCAGACCTTCTGCAGTCATGTAGGTTGTTGCCATTATTCTTTGTTTTAGTATTTTCTGTTTAGTATTTCGCTTGCTATAAAGGCTTTGCGAAAATCGTCGGGGTTACTTAAATTTAGCAGTTGCATATCGTTTTGAGCAGTGCTTGTCTGTTGTACTTCTTGCATTTCTTTGCTATTTGCCAATGCATCAATCAGGGTGTCTATATTTGAAAAGTCAGCCATAAAAATGAATATATTTGTTTTGAATAAGCAACAGGGGACTTTTCACAGCCACCTGTTGCCATATAACTCTAAATAAATACTTGTATATTCTGCTGCAAAGGTACAGCCTTATTTTAGAATGTGCAAATTTTTTGCTTAAAAACTTTTATATGTGCGCGAAATGCGCTACTTTTGCGCAATTTTGACTGAAGTACTGATTTTAATTGCATAGAGAAATATGTATTACGAACATGAAGTGAAATATTATGAGTGTGACCGTATGGGTATTACTCACCACTCTAATTATGTGCGTATAATGGAAGAAGCGCGTGTCTATTGGATGGATTGTATAGGCTATGGCTTTGAGCGTATGGAGGCGGAAGGTGTAGTGTCGCCGGTTGTGGAAGTTTCCTGCAAGTACAAGCATACTTCTACTTTTAAGGATAAAATTTGTGTGGAAGTTAGAGTGGCAGAAATGAGTGCGCTGAAGATAAGTTTCACCTATACGATGAAGGTGGGTGAAAACATTGTATGTGAGGCTCATAGTACACATTGTTTTATAGAAAACGGCAGACCCGTATCGCTTGAAAAACGCTTTCCTGAACTTTATCAAAAAATATTAGATGATATAGAGAAAAACAATAAGTAGGCTATGAAACATCTGTTTGAGTACTACAATGAAATTTTTCCCGCTCACTGGGACGAACCGGCACTTACCGACTATAACGGTACTACCGAATACACTTTCGGTTCGCTTGCGCGTCAGTTGGCACGGCTTGGTCTGTTCTTCAAATCACTCGGTATAGAGAAAGGCGATAAGATAGCACTTTGCGGAAGAAACTGCGCAAACTGGGGTGTATCTTATCTCGCTATAGCCGCCTACGGAGGCGTAGTTGTGTCTATATTACAGGATTTTACACCTGATGATATAAAGCAACTTATCAATCATAGCGATACCAAACTGCTTATAGTAGGTCCGTATGTGTGGCAGCAGTGTACCAAGGATGCGAGTGTTATAAGAGAGAGTGTGCCGCAACTCAAAGCAGTTGTTTCCATGACCGATTTTAACGTTCTCTATCAGCGTTCGGGAGAGGTCAGGGTAAACGGAATAGAAGATATAGACTCTTTGTTCAAGCAGACTTATCCTAATGGTTTTACGCCTGCTGATGTGCATTATCGTACTGATAATCTTGATGATTTGCTTCTCATTAACTATACGTCAGGTTCTACGGGCAGTCCTAAGGGCGTGATGCTGACTTATCGCAGTCTGTCAGGAAATATGCGTGCCGGTCATCAGTTCTTGCCTAACAAGCCCGGGCAGACACTTGTGTCTATGCTTCCGCTTGCCCACATGTTCGGGCAGTTGGCTGAGTTCCTTTTCCCATTGTCCGGAGGGTGTCATATCTATTTTCTTACCAAAACCCCTACTCCTACGCTGCTTATGAAGGCGTTTGCCGAAGTAAAGCCATATATGATTGTTACCGTACCGCTTGTGATAGAGAAGATATGTAAAAAGTCGGTGTTCCCTGTTATCAACGGTAAGTATATGCGTCGTCTGTGGCGAGCTCCGTTTGGTATAGGTCCGATAATAAGGCGCAAGGTGAAAAACAAACTGATGGCTGCTTTCGGCGGACAACTCAAGTATTTTATAGTAGGCGGTGCTGCGGTTAATCCCGATGTGGAAAACCTGCTTATGGATATACATTTCCCCTTCATAGTAGGCTATGGAATGACAGAGTGCGGACCGCTGATAGGCGGGTGTTATGTATATGAGTTTAAGGCAGGTTCTGCCGGTCACGCGCTCCCGGGTAATGAAGTGAGAATAGACTCCGATGACCCTCTGAACAAAGTGGGTGAGATACTCGTTCGTGGCGACCACGTGATGACCGGTTACTATAAGAACGAAGAAGGTACAAGAGCCGCTTTTACACAAGACGGCTGGCTGCGAACGGGCGATCTCGGACTGATTGACAAGAAAGGAAATATCTACATCAAAGGGCGAAACAAGAGTATGATTCTCGGTGCATCAGGGCAAAATATCTACCCTGAAGAGATTGAGGATAAACTCAATAATATGGATGGTGTGGCAGAGTCGGTGGTTGTGGAAAGAGAAGGCAAACTTGTGGCACTCGTATTCCCCGATATGCAGGGCGAACTCACTTTCCGCAAGCCGCTTGCCGAACTGATGCGGGAGAACTTGCAAAAACTGAATGACCTGTTGCCCAAGTACAGTCAGATAGCGAAAGTGGAACTGCAAGACAAAGAGTTTGAAAAAACACCGAAAAAGAGCATAAAGCGATTCTTGTATAAATGAAAATGTATGTAACAATCTAAAATTATATACCATGCACACCATCTCACACGAACTGCTCACGCTTGACCGCGTAAAGCAAATCCTTGACAACCACGAACAGTTGCAACTCGGCACGGAAGCCGTAGCCGCTATCGAGAAATGCCGTAAGTACCTTGACAGCAAGATGGGAGACATCGGCCGCCCCGTCTATGGTATCACCACCGGTTTCGGCTCGCTGTGTAATATCACTATCCCCGAGGAAGACCTCAGCCAACTGCAGCACAACCTCGTTATGTCCCACGCCTGTGGTATGGGTGAGGAGGTCAGACCGGAGATTGTGCGGCTTATGCTCTTCCTTAAGGCGCAGTCGCTCAGTTATGGTCATTCTGGTACGCAACTTATTACCGTGCAGCGGCTTATCGATATGTTCAACAACGACATTCTGCCCGTGGTTTATCAGCAAGGCTCACTCGGTGCCTCTGGTGACTTAGCTCCGTTGGCACACCTCTCCTTGCCTCTCATTGGAATGGGCGAGGTCTATTACAAAGGCGAACGCCGTCAGGCGGCAGATGTATGGCAGGAGATGGGCTGGGAACCAATCCGCTTGCAATCCAAAGAAGGGTTGGCACTGCTAAACGGAACGCAGTTTATGAGTGCACACGCCATCTGGTCGCTTATTCAGGCTGAACGTCTCAGCAAGTGGGCGGATATGATAGGTGCCATCTCGCTTGAAGCCTACGACGGACGCATAGAGCCCTTCTATCCGCACAGCCATCGTCTGCGCCGACAAGCCGGACAACTTGTTACTGCCGACCGCTTCCGCAACCTGCTTGAGGGTAGCGAACTGATTACGCGCAAGAAAGAGCACGTGCAAGACCCCTATTCGTTCCGCTGCATACCCCAAGTCCACGGTGCCGCCAAGGACAGCATAGCATACGTGCGCAGCGCCATAGAGAACGAAATCAATTCCGCTACCGACAACCCCAATGTCTTCCCCGATGAGGATATGATTATCTCCGCCGGCAATTTCCACGGCGAGCCGATAGCCCTGCCTATGGATATGCTGGCAATAGCGTTGAGCGAACTGGCAAGCATATCGGAGCGGCGTATCTATCAGCTCATCTCCGGTCAGCGCGGACTACCCTCTTTCCTCGTTGCCAAACCCGGACTGAACAGCGGCTTTATGATTCCGCAATACACGGCTGCCAGCATCGTCAGCCAGAACAAAGGCTTGTGCTGGCCGGCATCCTGCGACAGCATACCCTCTTCACAAGGGCAGGAAGACCACGTTTCGATGGGTTCCAACGCCGCCACCAAACTCGTCCGCGTAGTGGAAAACACCGAATCCGTACTCGGTATCGAACTGATGAACGCCGTACAGGCTCTTGAGTTCCGCCGCCCCGCCAAGTCGTCACCCAAGTTGGAAAAAATAGTCAGCGAATTTCGCCAAGTGGTGCCGTTTATCTATACCGACCAATATATGCACCCGCTGATGGTGGCAAGTAAGGAGTTTATCCGCCGAGAAGACCTGTTCTAATATGGCTACAGTTTGCATTAAAAACATCGGTGAAATCATAGGTATCGTTCCTCAAGGCGTTCTCCGTAAAGAGGGCGATGAGATGAACGAAACAGGTATTCTGCATAATGCTTACCTGCTCATTGAGGAAGGATATATAGCCGCTTTCGGCTCAATGGATAAGGTGCCTGCGGCTGACAAGTACATAGATGCAGAGAGAGGACTTCTCTTGCCCTCTTTCTGCGACTCACATACCCATATCGTCTATTCCAAGGCGCGGCATAACGAGTTCTTGGACAAGATAAACGGCTTAAGTTATGAGCAGATCGCAGCCAACGGAGGCGGTATCCTTAACTCGGCTGACTACCTGCACAATACATCCGAAGACGACCTCTACCGACAGTCAATGACACGCGTTAATGAAATAATTCAGAAAGGTACGGGAGCTATTGAAATAAAGTCGGGATACGGACTCAACACCGAAGACGAGATGAAGATGCTGCGTGTCATTCGCCGAATCAAGGAGACTTCGCCTGCACTGATTAAAAGCACTTTTCTCGGTGCGCATGCTGTAGGACGCGGTTATACCCGCGAGCAGTATGTGAGCCTTGTGTGCAACGAGATGATTCCGCGTGTGGCGGCAGAGCAGTTGGCAGACTACGTGGATGTGTTCTGCGATGAAGGGTTCTTCACCGTAGAAGACACAGACCGCATCCTAACTCAAGGTACCAAGTACGGACTGAAAGCCAAAATTCATGCTAACGAGTTGGCAGTCAGCGGTGGTGTACAAGTAGGCGTGAAGCACGGCGCACTGAGCGTTGATCACCTTGAGAAAACCACCGACAAAGAGATAGAAGCCTTGTGTGGAAGCAAGACTATGCCCACTATGCTCCCCGGCTCGTCGTTCTTCCTCGGCTTGCCTTACGGCAGAGCCAAAGACTACATCCAAGCCGGATTAGGTATTGCCCTTGCCTCCGACTATAATCCCGGCTCGTCCCCGAGCGGCGATATGCGTTTTGTTATGGCACTGGCTTGTATCAAGATGAAACTAACACCAACACAAGCCCTTAATGCACTGACACTCAATAGTGCGTACGCTATGGACTTGAGCGATGAGGTAGGTTCTATTACCATTGGCAAGCGGGCAAACCTTATCATAACGCACCCGATGCAGTCTCTCGCTATCATTCCATATCAGTACCAAACACCTTGGATAAAACATCACCTGTTAAACGGAAAAATTGTCAATTATGATACTCTTTGACGGAAAACAGTCAGCGGCAGACGCCTTGCAGTCTCTCGCTGAAAAAAGCACTCAACTCTTGTCACAATACGGTCGCCGCCCGTGCTTGAATGTAGTCATTGCAGGAGACGACTACGGCAGTATGCGCTATGTGGCATCTTGCGAAAAAAACGCAATAAAAGCAGGTATTGATTGTAAAGTTATCCGCCTGCCTCAAACCGTTTCTGAAATAGAACTTATAGACCGAATCAGGCAACTTAACGAGGATATGACAGTGGATGGCATATTGGTTCAAATGCCTTTACCTCAAGGAGTAGATGCTAACAAAGTCATTCAAGCAGTCAGTCCGGATAAAGATGTGGACGGCATCACCGACACCAATACAGCGCGACTTTGGAAATCGCGCAAGAACGACTACAGCCGCTTCTGCGTACCTTGTACTCCTCGCAGCGTGATGCGCATACTGAAAGAAACTATTGTAGAATTAGATGGCAAACAAGCGGTCGTCATTGGTCGCAGTAACATCGTCGGACTGCCGGTTAGCAAACTGCTTATGAACGAGAACGCGACTGTTACCGTAGCCCATAGTCATACGCAAAACCTGCCTGCACTTCTGCGGCAAGCCGATATTATTGTGGCTGCCGTCGGCAAAGCGCGTTTTGTTACAGCAGATATGGTTAAAAAGGGAGCGGTTGTCATTGATGTCGGTATCAACCAAGACCCAATGACCGGCAAGATGTGCGGCGATGTGGACACTGAACGGGTAGCACCACTTTGCTCAGTGATAACCCCTGTGCCCGGGGGAGTGGGACTACTCACTATCTGCTCGCTACTCGAAAACACTCTTGACTGTTTCCTCAGACAACAGCACTAACGTATCTCCAACACAATAGGCAGATGGTCGCTATAGCCGTCTGCATTGTAGCGAAAACCGCTGAAAGTGCGCTTGGGCTTATAGCCTAATCGCACTTTCTCGCTTTCGAGCAGCCACGCCTCATCATATATAGACACTCGGGACAGACTATCAAGCGAAAGTGAGAGATAAAACTGGTCAAGACACGACCAACGACCTTTGTACTTCTCCGTACCCAAACCGCGTTTCTCAAAAGGCAACATCTTGTTTATTAGCCCTTTAATATCATTATTCGGTCTGTCGTTCATATCCCCCATAACGACAATAGCGGCATTAGGCTTAACAGACAAAAGACTATCCACACGGCTGCTTATCAATGATTTTGCCTTTTCGCGTTTCCACGCCGAGGCACCTCTGCCGCCGAGCATTGAAGGCAGATGACACATAAAAACGTAAAAAGTGTCAGCAACAGTCGCCAACTCGGCATATAACACATCTCTTGTCTTTGTCTCGCCGAGGTCAATGCGCATAGGCTCCGCACTTAAAACTGCCAACCGCGTGCTGTCGTACAGCAACGCTACATCAACGCCTCGGACATCGGGACTTTCAAAATGCAGATACTTATACGGAAAGCCTGTGAGCCTTCTGCACAGTTGCCTCAAACATTCTTCGTTCTCCACTTCACATAGTCCAATCACCGAAGGCACATTCCATCCTGCCATATTCGTTATAACGCGAGCTATCTGCTCAGTTTTACGCTTAAAGCGGGTATAACTCCAACGATATTTGCCATCGGGTAGAAACTCGTAATCATTCTTCAATGTATTGTGCTTGCTGTCAAAGAAATTTTCAACGTTATAGGATATAAAAATATGTTTATCTGTCCTGCAAAAGACTGATAAACATATAGTAAAAAGCAATAATAAGATATAGAGCCTTTTCATTATGCCAACATCTGCAATGCCACTTTCAACGCATCTGCCAATCTGTCCACCTCGTTTTTCTCATTGTATAAAGCAAAGGATGCTCTTACCGTCCCAGGCACTGACAGATAGTCCATTAGCGGTTCGGCACAATGATGTCCCGTCCTGACAGCCACTCCCTGCCTGTCAAGAAGTGTACCGACATCAAACGGATGAATAAGCGTGCCGTCTTGCCTAAATGCGTTAAAAGATACGACTCCTGCCCTACTCTGCCCCAATCCATATACTTCTACGCCCTCTATACTGCTCAAAACTCTGTCTGCATAACGCGTCAGTTCCTGCTCGTGAACGGAGATATTCTCTCTCCCTATGTTCTCTATATATCGCAGTGCTTCAGCCAAAGCCACACTGCCTATAAAATCGGGCGTACCGGCTTCAAACTTATATGGCAGAACATTATATGTAGTATGCTCAAAACGAACGTGGTCTATCATCTCGCCACCTCCTTGATAAGGCGGCAGTTTGTCGAGCCACTCCTCTTTGCCGTATAGAATGCCTATCCCTGTCGGTCCGTACATCTTATGACCGGAGCAGGCATAGAAATCGCAATCCAGTTCCTGTACTTTTAACGGCATACGTCCTGCCGACTGTGCACCATCGATACATACAGGTATATTACTACTGTGGGCAATGCGTATCACTCCTTTTATTGGTTGGATAATACCTAATGTATTGCTAACGTGTGCCACACTCACCAATCGTGTTCTATTGGTTAGCAACGACTTCAATGCCTTAATATCTAACGTAAAATCGTCTTTAAGCGGAATAACTTTCAGTACTGCTTTTTTTCTTTTGCACAGCATCTGCCACGGTACGATATTGGAATGATGTTCCGAGAGACCGACCACTATCTCGTCGCCCTCGCCTACCATTACCTCTCCGAATGAGAATGCGAGCATATTAAGGCTGTCGGTGGTGCCTTTGGTAAAAATTATCTCTTTTGCAGACTTTGCTCCGAGATAATCTGCCACCGCCTGTCTCGCCTGCTCGTGTCGCTCTGTTGCCAACTGACTTAAATGGTGTACACCCCTATGTATGTTGGCGTTAGTATGTCGGTAGGCTTCCGTTATGGCATCAATGACCTGCTTCGGCTTTTGCGTAGTTGCCGCATTGTCGAGATACACAAGCGGCTTGCCATATACCGTTTCGTCTAATATAGGAAAATCATTTCTGTTCATATCCTGCCACTCCTATCTGTTAGGGTAATAACTTTGCTCCAATATATGTTGCGAGTCTCCGTCCTGCATTAACTCCTGCATACTCACCTCGGGGTGATGCTCCATATAACTCTCCACTATACGCCAGCCGACCCACGTTCCTACACGCCCTGGTGAGTCTTGCGTTACTTCAGATGTAAACGGTCCGTCATTCAGATACGAAGCCATCAGCCGCTGCTCCGTGCTGAACAAGTCGTGCCTCTCTATTATACGCGTCCAGATGGCTTTTTCGTACTTGACGCACCAGTCCCATTGCTCCTTCTTATACCCCATCACCTCGTATTTAGGCTCTTCCTTAAACACAACGGAAAGCAGATACATCACTTTCCCGCGATAAATCATTTGGTCAAGCAGTCTGCTCTGGCGACTCGTATATGGTATATTCTTAAACAGCCAAGCACTCACTACATCCGTGGCTATACATTCAGGTCGCATTGTCTGCCGCTGATAGTCATAGACCACCCTGTTGTAGTAAGCATAATCGCTGCCAAGATACATATCCGCCCCTACGGCTATGCCGTCCTCTATAAACATTATGGACGAATTGAAACCGGATACGAAGAAATACACTTCAGGCACTTCCCAATCTGCAAAGAAATACTTGCAGCGTGCAAAAGCCAAAGACAACTCATCCTCTATGCTGCTTACGTCTGCAAATGTCTGTTTTACAAGGCTATTGGTTGCGGCAAAACCATAGACGGTATCTTCTAAAAACAGCGGTAACTGCTGCGCAAGATAGGCTGTGTCGCTGACAGGTATGCCAAGTATGTCTTCTACGAAAACGGGCATAAAATCCGGGTACTGCTCATAGAGTATCTCTATATCCTGCCTTGCTGTCTCTCGTCTTACATTCATAATGTCATTGTCAAAACGGATGATATGCGTTTCTATCGGCTCCAAATGCTTCGGATAATACTGTCGCGAACTGTCGCACCCGCAGAGCAATATCATTGACAAGATGATGAATAAATATGCTCGTTTCATATCGTGTATTCAATTTTTTGCTAACTTTCGCTTGAAATTATCATTCCATCGCGCATCTCAATTATGCGGTCGCTGATGGCGGCAAGTTCCTTGTCGTGGGTTACTATCACTATCGTCTGCCCGAAGTCACGGCGTATCTGCTCAAGTAGTTTGCTCAGTTCCTTTTTGTTGTTCTCGTCCAGACTGCCTGTTGGTTCGTCAGCCAAAATGACCTTCGGCTGCATCATCAGTGCTCTCGCTGCGGCTGCACGCTGCTTTTCCCCGCCTGACAATGTATTTGGCTTATGCTCAAGCCTTTGTGTTAGTCCTAACTCGCAAAGTAAGGTCTCGGCTCTCTGTTTTGCCTTATCGTAACCCCAGCCGCCTATAAGCGCAGGCATCATCACGTTCTCAATGGCAGTAAACTCCGGTAATAGTTGGTGAAACTGAAATATAAAACCTATGTTCCTGTTTCGAAACTCCGACAACTGTTTCTCGCCAAGGCTCCATACATCCGTTCCGTCTATCATTACCTGACCCGCATTCGGTCTTTCAAGTGTACCTATTATTTGTAGTAATGTTGTCTTACCCGCTCCACTCTTACCTACTATAGACACTATCTCTCCCTGCTTTACGCTGATGTCCACTCCGCGCAAAACCTCTATCTCGCCGAAACTTTTATGTATGCCCGCTGCACTTATGATGTATTTACTTTCCATAAAGATATTGATTTCCTATTTTTTGCTTAGTCTCATTTCTGACTACTCAATTTTTAGTTCTCTATCTTCGTTAGGCAAAACGCATATCTTAATCCTTACCGTGTTTTCGGGTAGCAATGGTTCTATTATATCCGGCCACTCTATGAAGCACAAATTGCCGGAATAGATATACTCTTCTGCGCCGAGGTCTTGTGCCTCGCGAAGACTTTTGAGCCTGTAGCAGTCAAAATGGTATATCTCGCTCTTTTGTCCTTTAAGCATATAGTCATATACGTTCACTATTGCAAACGTAGGCGAGTTGACAACATCATTTACCCCCAACTGCTCGCAAATAGATTTAATGAGCGTAGTCTTACCGGCCCCCATTGGTGCATCAAAAGCAAAAACGGTTGAACCGGCATTCTTTATTATCTCTGTAGCAGATACAGACTGACCTTTGCTATTATATAGACAAAGTGTGTCATTTTCTGCCATTTTTATCGTATAAGTAGTCATAACTTAACTAAATATCAAATTCTCAAAGAGATATTTTACCATTAAAATGCTCGTAAAGCATTGTACCTGTGCTGTTTCCGAGTAGTTGTCGCCACTCGTCCAAACTTGCCTGTTTAGCACGAGCAACGGAATGGAACTTTTTAAGTATTTTAGCCTTTGTAACAGCCCCAACTCCCTTAATATCATCAAGTTCACTTTTAGTTTGCGCCTTGCTCCGCTTCTGCTTGTGAAAACTGATGGCAAATCTGTGCACTTCGTCTTGTATCTCCACCATAAGGCGGAACACTTCGTCCGTTACTTTCATTCCGTACTCTCGTGGCGGGTTACCATAGAGCAGTACATTTGTTCGGTGCTTATTGTCTTTCTTCAAGCCAGCGATAGGTATATTTAAGCCCAACTGTTGTTCAACAACCTCACGTATAGCCTCCATCTGTCCCTCGCCGCCGTCGGCAATGATAAGGTCGGGTAATTCGGCGTTTTCATCTACCAAATCCGAGTACCTGCGCCGCACAATCTCGCGCATCGAAGCATAGTCGTCCGGTCCATGCACGCTCTTAATGATAAACCTCTTGTAGTCTTTTTTGCTCGGCTTGGCTTTTTTGAAGACCACACACCCTGCTACGGCATTCGTTCCTTGCAGGTTGGAGTTATCAAAACTGTCGATGAAAACAGGTGTTTTAGGCAGGTCCAGTAGCGATTTGAGTTTGCCGAGAATGCGTGCTGCGCGCTGATCCGGATTGAGTTTGTCGCGTTGTTTAAGGTTATCTTTTCTGTACTGCTCTACATTCTGCTGCGCAAGGTCTAAAAGTCGTTTCTTATCGCCGGATATTGCAACGTGAAGGTGTATATTTTCTCCGATGAAATCAGGGATAAATGGTACTACTATCTCCTTTGTCTCGCTTATTAGTTGCTCCCGCAGTTCGTATATGCCGAGTGCAAGTATCTCCTCTCTTGTTTCCTCAAGTTGCTTATGATACTCTATCGTTTGTCCTTGTACAATTGACCCGTTGTGAGTATGTAGCATAGAGATATACACGCTTTCTCCTTCTTCTATATAGCCTACGGCATCTATATCTCCTGTGGATGTGTTGGTTACTATTGTGCGGCTACAGAATTTTTCGAGCAAATCTATTTGTTCTTTTACCTGTTGCGCTTTCTCATACTCAAATTTCTCTGCGTATTCGGTCATTTGTCGGCGAAGAGTTGCTTCAAGTTCGCGCGCATCTCCTTTTATTATCTTTCTTGCTCGTTCGATATAGTTGGCATATTCTTCGTCTGTAGCCTTATGCTCACATATACCACAGCAGTTTTTAAGGTGGTACTTAAGACAGGTTCTGTATCTGCCGCTCTCCACGCCGGCTTTTGTCATAGGCTGTGTGCAGGTTCGTATAGGGCATATCTTGTGTATAAACTCAAGCACGAGATCAACAGTATTACCGTAGCTGTACGGGCCATAGTATTCGCCTGCACCTTTTATTATCTTGCGTGTCTTAAATATCTTGGGGTAAGCCTCTTTTGTGATGCATATACTCGGATATGACTTGCCGTCTTTTAGAAGTATGTTATAGTGTGGCTGATACTGCTTGATAAGGTTATTCTCAAGTAAGAATGCATCTTGCTCACTCTTTACAACCACGTATTTTATATCCTCTATTTTTTTTACGAGTTGGCGTGTTTTAATCCACTCGTGTTCTTTTTGAAAATAGCTGTTTACTCGGCGGTGAAGATTCTTGGCTTTGCCTACGTATATAATAGTGCCGTCTTTGTCAAAATACTGATATACGCCGGGTTCTTCGGGAATACGGCGAAGCAGGTCTTTGATATGTTGGCTCTTTTCTATCAAAACTTTATTAGACTTGAAATTTCTATATCTTTGTCTATTACTTTACGTCCGTTAAGTGCTTCCAGTTCTATAAGGAAATTAACGTATATTTTCTTCACGCCTACTGATTTTACAAGTTTTATTGCAGCCTCTACTGTGCCTCCAGTTGCAAGCAAATCGTCGTGAATTAGCACCACATCGTCTTCACAGAGTGCATCTTTGTGTATCTGCATGGTATCTGTTCCGTACTCTTTGTTATAACTTACTGATATGACATCAGCCGGCAGTTTGCCTGGTTTGCGCTCGGGTACAAAGCCTGCTCCTATTTCCATTGCTACAGCCGGACCGATGATAAATCCGCGCGACTCAAGTCCGACCACTTTTGTTATCCCTTTGTCTTTGTAGATTTTTACTATCTCATCTCTCATCCATCTCAGACACTCTGCATCTTTCAGTGCGGTAGTAATATCCTTAAACTGAATACCTTTTTGCGGAAAATCAGGTATGTTCCTGATTAAACTCTTAAATTGCTCTTTGTTCATTTTTTGTGATTGTTCCACGTGGAACATTATATGTAATTATTATTCTTTTCTAATTCTTTGATTATCGCCTTACTCTAAAATAGAGGAAAGTTCCTATACCGAGAAAGACGAAATTAGGTATCCATACAGCCATAAAGGGCGTAAGTACACCGTTGACGGAAAAGGTAGTTGATACCGTTGAAAACAGAATATACATCGCTGACAGAGCAATTCCTATTCCGAGATTTTTACCCATTCCGCCTCTCACTTTTTTGCAACTCATTGTTACTCCGAGCAGTGTCATAATAAAAGCACCAATGGGTGAAGCAAATCTTTTCCACCACTCCGTTTCAAAGGCTTGCAGGTTACCGGCACCTCGCTGCCGCTGCCGCTCCATATATTGTTTAAGTTCAGTATTGGTCATTTTCTGCGCATCGTCTGCTGCTACAAACATCTCCTTCGGATAAACGGGAATGATAGTATCAAGGCGGTTTCCGCGTGTGAGAGTTTCATGCATTCCGTTAAATTCGCGTTTGGTGTAGTTTTGCAGGTGCCAACAGTATGCAGAGTCGTAGAAAATACGTTCAGCAGTCAGGCGCATAGTAAGCACTTTGCCGTCAAAATGCTCAAGCGAAGCGCGATAGCCTTGGTTGGTAGGCAGGCGGAAGGTTTCGATATACAACACGGTTCCGGGCTCCACTTCCATTTGTATGTTATTAGCGTTATCGCTTGTATATTTTATTACATACGAGTCTTGAAAATGCAGCAGTCTGCCGGTTGCAGGAGGAATTATGTATCCGGCGAGAATAAAAAGAAGGACGAAAAGAAAACTTGCTGATAACCAGTAAGGGCGCATAAAACGCTCAAAACTGATTCCGGCTGCGTGTATGGCTATAATCTCGCTGTTTCCTGCCATTTTGGAGGTAAAGAAGATAACGGATATGAATATGAAAAGCGGACTGAACATATTCATATAATACGGCATAAAATAGATATAATAGCCTAAAATTATCTCTTTCCAAGTGAGTTGATGTTCAAAAAAATTGTCCATCTTCTCCGTCAGGTCAAAGACAATGCCTATGCTCAATATAAGTATAATGGAAAAGAAGAAAGTACCGAGAAACTTTCTGATAATATACCAATCAAGCCGTTTTAAGGGAGAAGAGAACTTCATAACCGCTGCATAAGTTGAGGAGTAATAGCATCTTTCCACGCCTTAAAATCACCGGCAAGAATATGCTCGCGAGCATCTGACACGAGCCTGAGGTAGAAACAGAGGTTATGTATGCTTAATATGGACAGACCGAGCATCTCGCCTGCCTGAATAAGATGACGGACGTATGCACGCGAATATGAATGGTCAACGTATGATGTGCTGGTCGGGTCAAGTTCGGTAAAGTCGTCAGCCCACTTGAGGTTGCGCATATTCATCACTCCTTGTCTTGTGAAAATCATTCCGTTACGTCCGTTGCGTGTAGGCATAACGCAATCGAACATATCAACACCTCTTTCTATCGCTTCGAGTATATTCCAAGGCGTACCAACACCCATCAGATAGCGTGGTTTAGACTGCGGCAGAATATCATTCACCACCTCTATCATCTCATACATCTGCTCCGTAGGCTCGCCTACTGCCAATCCGCCAATGGCATATCCGTCCCTGTCAAGGTCGCTCAGGCGTTTGGCAGCCTCTTGTCTTAGCTCCTTATAGACGCAGCCTTGAACGATTGGGAAAAGGTGTTGTTTATATCCGTATAGGTCTTGTGTGGTGTCAAACCGGTTGATACAGCGGTCGAGCCATCTGTGAGTACGCTCCATACTCTGCTTGGCGTATGAGTAGTCGGCAGTACCGGGGCAGCACTCGTCAAAAGCCATCATTATGTCGGCACCTATCAGACGCTCTATATCCATCACGTTTTCAGGGGTAAACATCAGTTTGCGCCCGTCTATATGGCTTGAAAAACGAACGCCGTCCTCTGTCATCTTGCGTATTGAGGTAAGGGAAAAAACCTGATAGCCGCCGGAGTCGGTCAAAATAGGACGTGTCCAGCCCTCAAACTTATGCAGTCCGCCTGCTTTATTGAGTATGGCTGTTCCCGGGCGAAGATAAAGGTGATAAGTGTTGCCGAGTATTATCTGCGCCTTTGTGTCGCGCTCCAAGTCCTGACGAGATACGCCTTTTACAGTTCCCACCGTTCCTACGGGCATAAAAATGGGAGTGAGTATGTCGCCGTGGTCGGTATGAACAACACCCGCTCTTGCACAAGAGCGGTTATCAGTATTACATAATGTGAAAAATGACGTATTCATCGGCACAATTGAAACGCAGTCTTTGCAAGAACGCGACTGTAAATATCAGATTTTGTTGTTCACGGGGAAAATTATAGATGGCTTGAAAGCACGCTGTTCGTCTTCTGTCATAAGGGCGTATGCCATAATTATGATCACGTCTCCTACGTGCATCAGATGTGCTGCCGCGCCGTTCATGCATATACAGCCGCTGCCTCTCTTACCCGGAATGGCGTAGGTCTCAAGCCTTGCACCATTAGTTTTATCCACTACACTTACCTTCTCACCGTTAAAGATGTGAGCGGCATCCATCAAATCCTCATCAATGGTAATGGAACCTATATAATCCAAATTGGCTTCTGTAACGACAGCGCAATGGATTTTAGATTTTAGTATCTCCAAAAACATAGTTTAGTTTACTTTTTCCTCTTAAACGTTTTTTTGCCTACAGACGAAGAGTTAGCAATTATCTGCTTGCACTCTTCTTCTGTAATAGACTTTATATCAGTGTTTTTTGGCAACTTAAAGTTACCTTCGGGTGTCTTGATATACGCGCCGTACCTTCCTTCAAGCACTTGTATGTCGCCCCACTCGTGCAGTGGGACAGACTGCTGTTTGTGTTTCTCAATTACCTGCAAGACGTCTGTTTCGGTCATAGAGGACAGGTTCATTGATTTAGGTACGGAGTAGAATTGTCCGTCAATACGCAGATACGGACCGTATTTGCCCGTTCCTGCCACTACGTCTTTTCCGTCAATCTGCATAAGTACGTGGGGTGTAACCTCGGCAAAAAGGGACAGTGCTTCGTCAAGAGTTATAGTATATATAGACTGTCCTTTTTCGAGCGAAGCAAATCGCGGTTTGTCCACGTCTGCATCTCCTATCTGCACGCAAGGCCCGATACGGCTTATCTTGGCATATACGGGTTCGCCTGTAGCAGGGTCTTTGCCTAACAGTCTGCCTGCCACCTTACCTACAGGCACGTTCTCTATGGACGGGTGGAAGGTGTGATAAAAATCATCGACGGTCTTTACCCAGTCGGCATTGCCGGCTGCTATTTCGTCAAATGTCTCTTCCTCTTTGGCTGTAAAGTCGTAGCCCAATATAGCGGGGAACTGCTCAACGAGAAAGTCGTTGGTTATTCTGCCCAGATCAGTGGGCAACAGTTTTTGGCTGTCTGCGCCGTAGGTCTCTTGTTTTGATTTTTCTGTTATCTTGCCGCCTTTGAGTGTGATAGTGTTAATAGTGCGCTTTTTGCCTTCTACGTTTCCGCGCTCTACGTACTTGCGAAGTTGAATAGTCTCTATAATAGAAGCGTAAGTGGAAGGACGTCCTATTCCGAGTTCTTCCATTTTTTTAACGAGTGAGGCTTCCGTATAGCGGTAGGGAGCCTTTGTGAACGACTCAACTGCACTGACCGAAAGGTACTGCATGTCGGTCTTTTCCTTCATTTGCGGCAGTACGTTTTCTGCACTTTCCGTTTCGTCATCGTTTGACTGTATATACACGCGCATAAAGCCGTCAAACACAACCACTTCACCTGATGCTACAAACAGATAAGGCATATCTTTCGCGCCTATCTCCACGCGTGTAGTAAGCAGTTCGGCATCAGCCATTTGGCAGGCTAATGTACGTTTCCATATCAGTTCGTATAGTCTCTTTTCGTCTGCGTTTGCTCCGGCTGAATGTTTTGACATATATGTCGGTCTGATGGCTTCGTGAGCCTCTTGCGCACCTTTGGTGGAGGTGTGATAGCGACGTGCTTTGTGATACTTGTCGCCGTACTCGGTGAAGATTTCTTCTTTTGCCGTATTGATGGCAAGACTGCTTAAGTTCACCGAGTCGGTACGCATATATGTTATATGACCTGCCTCATACAAAGACTGGGCAAGGCGCATCGTTTTGGAAACGGGGAACTTGAGTTTGCGAGCCGCCTCCTGTTGCAGACTGGATGTCGTAAAGGGCGGTGCGGGAGTGCGGTGGGATGGTTTTTGTGTTACGGCAAGTACGGAGAATTTGGTTTGCTCACATTGGTTGAGAAACTCGACAACATCTTCTTTCGAGGCGAAACGATGATTGAGTTCGGTGCGTAAAATTACATCTTCCCCGGCTGCATTTTTGCCGTTGAAATCGGCCAAAACACGATATTGGGCAGATTCTTTGAAGTTCTCAATCTCTCTTTCGCGCTCTACTATCAACCTTACGGCAACAGACTGTACTCTGCCCGCTGAAAGTCCTGTGGTAATCTTGCGCCAAAGAACGGGAGACAGTTCAAAACCGACTATACGGTCAAGCACTCGCCGAGCTTGTTGGGCGTTTACAAGATTATAGTCTATGCCACGCGGGTGCTTGATGGAATCAAGTATTGCTTCCTTTGTAATTTCGTGAAAGACAATTCTTTTAGTGTCTTTATCATCAAGGTCAAGCACCTGCTGCAAATGCCAGGCTATAGCCTCTCCTTCACGGTCTTCATCGCTTGCAAGCCACACTGTATCTGCCACTTTGGCTTCTTGTTTGAGCGAGGAAAGCAGATGTCGCTTTTGAGGGTCAACTACATAATTGGGAGTGTAGTTATGGCTGAAGTCTATACCAATACTGTTCTTTCCTACCCCCTCAATATCACGTATATGACCTTGTGAAGACATTACGTGATAGTCTTTTCCTAAAAATTTTTCGATGGTTTTTGCTTTTGCAGGGGACTCGACAATAACGAGATTTTTACTCATATAGATGCTATTTTTTTAGCCCTGATTGTTAATAAACGCCGCAAAAGTACGGCATTTTTTTTAATCCTGCAAATTTATTTGCCCACTCTAAATATAATCACTACCTTTGCAAGCGTGAAAGCATATATGCTTTGCGGACAAATTTTATACTAATCACAAAAACATAAATTATGGATATTCTTCTTGTAGTTGTTTGTATTATTATTGGGGTGGCACTGCTCGTAGTAGAGCTTTTCCTGCTTCCCGGGTTCGGTATTGCCGGCTTTACGGGGTTCGCCTCTCTTGCCGCTGCAGTAGCACTGGCATATATCAAGTTGTCTGCCACCTACCCTATGGCAGGACATATTACTTTGTGTGCAAGTGTGTTGCTTACCGTTATAGCCATCTATGCTTTTTACAAAAGCCGAGCCATAGAGAAGATGGCTCTTGACACCACTATTGACTCTTCCGTGGGGCTTGCTGAGCCGGGCAAGAAAATAGAGAACCTCGAAAAGGAGGCTCAAAAGTTGGAGATGAAGCAGCAGGAAAACGAAAATAACTGAAAACCCACAACCAATCTATATTACCAATCTTTAATTTTTTAACATTATGTCATCATTTACGATTATCATTTCTGTATTGATTGCCATTGCGGTGATTATTTTCTTCCATTATGTACCTTTCCTTTTGTGGATTACGGCACAGGTCAGCGGCGTACGCATTTCTCTTATTCAGCTTTTCCTTATGCGTATTCGTAACGTCCCGCCTAAAAAGATTGTCAACTGTATGATTGAGGCTCACAAAGCAGGTCTTCAGGACGTTAAGCGTGACGGATTAGAGGCTCACTACCTTGCAGGCGGTCATATAGAGAGAGTGGTACACGCCCTTGTGAGTGCCAACAAAGCAAGTATGCCCCTACCCTTCCAGATGGCAACAGCCATAGACCTTGCAGGTCGTGATGTGTTTGAAGCAGTGCAGATGTCGGTTAACCCCAAGGTGATTGATACTCCTCCCGTAGCAGCAGTGGCTAAAGACGGTATTCAGCTTATAGCTAAAGCACGTGTAACGGTTCGCGCTAACATTCGCCAGCTCGTCGGCGGAGCAGGTGAAGACACCATTCTTGCACGTGTAGGTGAAGGTATAGTATCGTCTATCGGTTCGGCAGACAGCCACAAGCAAGTCCTCGAGAACCCCGACAGCATATCCAAACTTGTACTATCGAAAGGTCTTGATGCCGGTACGGCGTTTGAGATACTCAGTATTGATATAGCCGACATCGACGTAGGTAAGAACATCGGTGCCCAACTGCAAATGGACCAAGCCGATGCCGACAAGAACATCGCACAGGCAAAGGCAGAGGAACGCCGCGCTATGGCTATTGCCAACGAGCAGGAGATGAAAGCAAAGGCACAAGAGGCACGCGCCAAAGTGATTGAAGCAGAAGCACTTGTTCCGCAGGCTATGGCAGAAGCCTTCCGCAACGGCAACCTCGGTATTATGGACTACTATCGTATGAAAAACATACAAGCCGACACCGCTATGCGTGAGATGATAGGCAAGCCCGCCGAGACCACAGCAACAAAGAAAAAATAAGTCTGTCGGAAACAGGGAGTTGAGACGATATGATATTAAGAATAGCACTTCTGCAATATCCTATTGTATGGGGAGATACAGACACTAATCTTCGCCTTGCCTGCAATCGCATCAGAGCCGTTGCAGGCAAGGCTGATGTAGCACTGCTGCCGGAGATGTTTACTACCGGTTTTTGCACCGACCGCCCTGAGTTGGCGCAAACGATAGGCGGCACTACCATCGCCGTTCTTAAAGCCCTGAGCCGAGAAACGGGCGTTGCAGTTGCAGGTTCGTTTATATGCAAGGAAGACGATAACAGTCTGCATAACAGAGGCTTTTTCGTAAGACCCGACGGTGAGACGACATATATAGACAAAGCGCACCTGTATGCGCACGGCGGTGAAGACCGCTTTTTCAGCAAGGGCAATATGGCGGATGTAATAGAATATAAAGGAGTAAAAATGAGAATGCTCATCTGCTATGACCTTAGGTTTCCGGTTTGGGCAAGACTCAAAAAAGACAATCTATACGATATTCTGCTTGTTGCAGCCAACTGGCCGGAAATAAGAATACAGTATTGGGATACGCTCATAAAAGCACGAGCAATTGAAAACCAATGTTATATAGCCGCCGTCAATCCTGTAGGGGACGACGGTATGGGACTTCACTACAACGGACACTCCGTTGCATACGACACACGTCTGCAACCCATAGCGCAGTTTGCAGACAACGAAGAGGGGACACGAATTGCGGAATTTGACATAGATGCGCTACACCATTTCAGACAGACACTACCGCTTTGGAAAGATGCTGATGATTTTACGCTGAACTAAAAACACAAGTCTGCATTTACTCACGATCGTATTATGGACTACAACTGGCAAATATGGCAACCCGACTCGGAGCAAACAGAAGTATGTCGGCTGCTTGAGCAAGAACTTAATATCTCCCGCCCATCTGCAATGTTGCTTGCACGGCGCGGCATAACTACCGGTCAGCAGGCGCGCGAATATGTACGCCCGAGTCTTGATTCGCTCCACGACCCTATGCTGATGAAAGATATGGACAGGGCTGTGGAACGTCTGACCCGCGCACTTGCAGCAGGGGAGCGGATAATGGTTTACGGCGACTATGATGTGGACGGCACTACCGCCGTTGCTCTCGTATATAAAATTCTCTCACACCGCACAGCCAATCTCTGTTTTTATATACCTGACAGATATACAGAGGGATATGGTATATCCTTCAAAGGTATTGACACCGCCAAAGAAGACGGTTGCACGCTTATTGTGGCACTTGACTGCGGTATTAAGGCAGTGGATAAGGTGGAATATGCGTCGCGGCTCGGTATTGACTTTATCATCTGCGACCACCACACCCCCGGGGACACCCTTCCTGAAGCCGTTGCCGTGCTTAATATGAAACGCTCCGACTGCCCGTATCCCTATAAAGAGTTGTCGGGCTGCGGAGTGGGATTTAAGTTTATGCAGGCTCTTGTAGAGAAAGAAAAGGGCGACAAAAACGAACTATGGAACGTCCTGCCCTTGCTCGCTATGTCCATCGCTTCTGATATAGTACCCGTTACGGGAGAAAATCGTGTACTTGCATATTTTGGCCTGAAGCAATTGAATACAGCACCGTCGGTAGGTATAAAATGCCTGATGGATGTGGCAGGTATAACGGGCAAACAGATTACCATTTCCGATCTTGTATATAAGTTGGGTCCTCGTATCAATGCCAGTGGCAGAATGCACTCGGGTGCGTATGCCGTGGAACTGCTGCTGTGTGAAAACGAAGAACAGGCAAAACTCAAGGCTGACGACATTAACAAGTACAACACCGAAAGGCGCGATTTTGACACGCAGACCAAAGAGCAGGCACTCGCTCTGCTCGCCCAAGACCCTGACAATGGTACCAAAGCCACTACCGTGGTCTATTCCTCGGGCTGGCACAAAGGTGTGATTGGCATTGCCGCCAGCAGACTCATAGAGACCTTCTACCGACCGACAATAGTTCTAACCGACAGCGATGGCGGAATTATCTCCGGTTCTGCCCGCTCCGTAAGCGGCTTTGATATATACTCCGCTATTGACTCTTGCCGCGATCTTCTTACCAACTTCGGCGGACACATGTTTGCAGCAGGACTGAGTATGAAGAAAGAAAATCTCGGAGAATTCCGTGAGCGGTTTGAAAAATACGTAAAAGAACACATAAGAGAAGACCAGAAACAGCCATCGCTTGAGATAGAGCAGGAGATAGACCTTGAAGATATAACTCCGCAGTTTTTTAATATAATTAAGCATTTAGAGCCTTTCGGTCCGCAAAACCCGCGACCTCTCTTTGTTACTCGCCGACTTATCAACAACCGCTATACCAAGCGGGTAGGCAAAAATGGCGAACATCTCAAATTAGATGTTACTGACACAAAAGTCGCCATCTCCGGCATTGCTTTCTCAAAAGGAGATATGGCATTGTATATACAAAACGGCAACCCGGTTGACGTATGTTACAACTTGGAAGAAAACACCTTTAATAATAACACCACCGTCCAAATGATGGTACAAGACATCAAACTATGTTCAACGAAAGAGACACCCAAGGACCGTCCCGCCGCAGAGGAAGCATAGAAGTGGTATGCGGCAGTATGTTCTCCGGCAAGACGGAAGAACTGATTCGCAGAATGAAACGTGCGCAGTTTGCCAAGCAGCGCGTGGAGATCTTCAAACCTGCTATAGATGTGCGCTATAGCGAGCAGGATGTTGTCAGCCATGACCACAATGTCATTCAATCTACGCCTGTTGACAGCAGTCAGAACATCCTTCTGCTCGCCAACGACATAGACGTTGTAGGTATTGACGAAGCACAGTTTTTCGATATGGGAATAGTGGAAGTCTGCTCCACCCTCGCCAAACGCGGTATGCGTGTTATAGTAGCCGGATTGGATATGGATTTCAAGGGTGTACCTTTCGGACCTATTCCCGCTTTGATGGCAATAGCGGATGATGTATATAAGACGCATGCCATCTGTGTCCACTGCGGCGACCTTGCCTATGTCAGCCACCGACTTGTAAACAGTGACAAGCGTGTACTGCTCGGTGAAACAGAGAGTTATGAGCCCCTCTGCCGTTCTTGTTACGAAAAAGCAATTGCACTTGAAAATCAGCCCTGAAATACATAGACGTTATATTACCCTTGGCTATTAACGCCAACGCTTACACATATAGTGTACCCGCTTCCGATACAGATATTCAAATCGGAATGCGGGTACTTGTTCCTCTTGGTAACAAACAACTTATAGGAATAGTGCTGAACCTGTACGAAGACAATCCCAACGGGAACGTTACCATAAAAGACATTGTCTGTACGCTTGACAGCCGCCCTGTTGTAACCCATAGCCAGATACAGTTGTGGCAATGGATAAGCGGTTACTATATGTGTGCCTTGGGTGATGTTATGGCAGCCGCCCTGCCCGCTAAAGCCTTCGACAGGACATATTCTCTTGACAATGCCGCAAAAAAACAAAAAAAGCCTTCGGATTTTGCCGATGAAACCGATGATTTGGCTACTCTCAGCGAATCACAGCGGTCAGCACTTGACAGCATTAAACATCAGTGGCAGCAAAAAGATACAGTTCTTCTTTATGGTGTTACTTCGTCAGGCAAAACGGAAGTATATACTCATATCATTCAGCAGACTTTGGATCAAGGCAAGAGTGTTCTCTACCTCGTTCCTGAGATTGCACTGACTACGCAACTAACTTCGCGTCTTGGCAGGTATTTCGGTTCTTGTATGTGTGTTTACCATTCTCGCATAAGCGATGTACAGCGAATGCAGACATACAAACGCGTACTTGACAGCGACAGTCCGTTGCTTATAGTTGCTGCTCGCAGCGGAATATACCTGCCGATAGACAATGTAGGGGTTATTATTGTGGATGAAGAGCACGAACAGAGTTACAAGCAGACAGAACCAGCACCGCGCTATCATGCTCGTTCTGTGGCAATAATGGCAACTCGGATAATAGGTGCCAAAGTGTTGTTGGGTAGTGCCACTCCCGCCCTTGAGAGTTGGTACAACGCCACAACGGGTAAGTACGGACTTGCCACAATGGAAGAGAGATACAGAGGGTTGTCCCTGCCTAAAATTAGCGTTATAGACCTTAATCGCCAGTATCACAGAAAAGAGATGTATGGTCATTTTTCTGACCCTCTCGTAGAGCGTATAAGGAAGGAACTTGCAGATCACAAGCAGGTTATCCTTTTCCAAAATCGCCGAGGTTACGCTCCTCTTACTGTCTGCCGCCGGTGCGGGTACACTCCGCGTTGCACCGACTGCGACACCCCGCTTACGCTTCACCTCAGAGAGCGGCTTCTGAAGTGCCACCTCTGCGGTTACAGTCAAGCGATGCCTTCCGTTTGTCCTCAATGCGGCGGCGAAATGCGAACGATAGGCTATGGTACGGAGCGGCTTGAGGACGAGATAACGCAACTCTTTCCCGATGCCAAAACAGAGCGTATGGACTGGGACACGACGCGCCGCAAAAACGACTATCAGGAAATAATAGACCGCTTTTCGCGCCACGAGACGGATATACTGATAGGTACGCAGATGGTAACCAAAGGTCTTGACTTTGATGCTGTTAGCCTTGTTGGTGTGTTAGGAGCAGACCATATATGGAGTCAGCCGTCCTTCAGAAGTTACGAAAGAGCATATCAGATGCTTGAGCAGGTGGCTGGCAGGGCAGGCAGAAAAGACAAGCAGGGAGAGATAATTATTCAGACTTGGGACAAGGACAACCCGGTCTTCACCTACCTCACAAGCCATACTTATACCGCTTTTCTTAACGACCAACTGCCGGAACGCCGTCAATTTCGTTTTCCTCCGTTCTATAGGCTTATCACAGTTGTGGTACGCCACGCTGACGAGAAGAAAACCGACGATGCTGCCTTGTTGCTCGCAAAGCGTATGCAACAAGTCTTCGGCAAAAGGGCAACGGGGGTGGTCGTTCCTCTGACAAGCAGAGTGCAGAAACTGCATATCAGACATATACAACTGCGTATAGAGAAAGAAGCGAACATAAACAAAGCAAAAATGATGCTCACCGACCTTATAAGAGAGACCAACGGCACGGCAGGATATGGCTCGGTGAGGATATACGCAGACGTGGATCCGATGTAAATATTGTGAATAAATTTGCACAATATGGCAAAATGCACTAACTTTGCGCGATAAAATAACCAACAATAAAAAAATACCGAATATGAAAGGAATAGTATTAGCCGGAGGCAGCG
>DJXH01000058.1:80804-82513 GCA_002449665.1 Bacteroidales bacterium UBA7009 | reverse complement strand
TGGTCCTGGAACTTGCAACCCATGTTGATAAAGACGCGCTCGCCAATATGCGTGTTTTTGCCGCAGTCGGTGTAGAATGGCGGAAACATGCCGAAACTGTCGGGCACGTCTATTGCCCACAGTTCGCTTAACAGCCGCCGCAGCTCTTCTGGGGTATGGTACGCGCCGTTGATCTCGGCGGTGATACGCAGGGCTTCCTGCGAGTACTTGTGGAACTCTATGTGCAGGTCTGAGCCTCCCATTATCGGTTCGCCCGTCGCCATATGTTCACGGAATTGGTCTATTGTCATACTTTGTTTCTTTTCAAGTCTTTTACCTAAATCGTATGCACTTTGCATGGTTTCATAGCGGCTTAAGTTGCTGCGTTTGACGTTTTAGCGGGCAACCTTGGTTTTCCCATCAGTCGCATCATACTGTCCCATAGGCGGGTAGGGAGCAGCCAATGGAAGAAAACAATGGCTCCAGACATACGGCCTATCCTGTAGCGTGTGCGGGGACGGCGGGCATTGACGGCACGACAGATGGCTTTCCTTACTACCGATGGGTCGGAGAGGTTGGAAGACTGATACATAGTTCGCAGGTTATGCGCCATCATCTTTCCCGTTTCGGCGTAGGCCGTACCTTCCGATGTACGCGAAAGATGGTCGGCGGCAATAATCCCCCAGTCGGTTTTGATAGCCCCGGGTTCGATAATCACCACGTCTATGCCAAAGGGCTTTACCTCCATTCGTAATGCATCGCTGAAGGCTTCAACTGCGTACTTGGACACGTGATACCACGCACCGTAGTACAATACCGACTTGCCGGCTACGGACGATGTGTTGATAATACGACCGCTGTGTTGCTTGCGCATAACGGGTAGCACCAACTGACACAGACGAGCAAGACCGAATATGTTCACTTCCAACTGATTGCGAGCATCGCTTATAGGCACGTTCTCCACTGCGCCAAAATAGCCGTAGCCTGCGTTATTGATAAGTACATCTATACGCCCTTCTGCCGTCAGGACTGTCTGTACTCCGTTTTGCATAGACTCTTCGTCAGTAACGTCCATCTTAACCGGCACTATGCCGTATTCGCGCAGCGGCTCCATACGCTCTACGCGGCGGGCTGCTGCATACACCTTATGTCCTTGTCGGGATAGCGCAATAGCAGTGTCAAAGCCAATGCCGCTGCTTGCTCCTGTCAGAAGAATAACTTTGCTTGTCATCGTTTTACTTTGTCTGTGTAATATCTTGTTTAATTCGGGTGCAAAGGTACGAAAATTATTCAAAATGTCAGTACAATGAATATAAAAAACAACGAGAATGTCAATATACATTCTCGTTGCTGTTTCAGACACGCAGGAGACCTTGTGTCTTACGGGTGATGATTACATATCATCGTGAGCATGCATTTGCTGTACGTAGATAGCGTGCATCATCTTTTTGCGTTTGAGCTCAGACGGTTTGTTGAACTGCTGACGGCTGCGGAGCTCTTTGATGACACCTGTCTTATCGAATTTGCGTTTGAATTTTTTAATGGCGCGCTCGATATTCTCGCCTTCTTTTACCGGTACTACGATCATTGCATGACACCTCCTTTTCTCTTTTCTCTGCGCCCGATGTACGGACTTACGAGTGATAGCAACTGTTTAAGTCTGTTGCCTGACCTTTGTGCGACCGCTTGCAGCCGCTGTTAATGCTTGTACCCGGAGCCGGGGTCGAACC
>DJXH01000058.1:79975-80689 GCA_002449665.1 Bacteroidales bacterium UBA7009 | reverse complement strand
GTCTACCGATTCCGCCATCCGGGCGCTTTTTCACAAAGCGGCTGCAAAGGTAAGGCTAATTTTTTGATTAGCAAAAAAAAATGACAAAAAAAAGCAGCATTGCTGCCGCTTTTAGTGATTTATTTGCCGTTTGCTATTACCAGCTAAGGTACGGATGCTGCGATAGATAGGAGTTGAAATACCGTTTGTCGAACGTAACCTCTTCGCCGAGAAAAGACGGACATTCATACTGTTGGCTTTCGCTCGCAAGTTCTATCTCGGCTATGGTAAGTCCCTTATTATTACCGCTAAACTCGTCCACTTCGCATACCAAACCATCGGCGAGCGGTACGAACCACCGCCGTTTCTCTATCTTTCCCGGCAGACAGAGAGCAAGCAGTTGTTCGGCTTCTTCGTATGGCACTTCCTGTTCAAACTCATAGCGAGAGAAACTGCCTTTGACGGTTTTGGACTTGACTGTCATATATGCCTTTTCGCCGAAGGTGCGTACACGCACGGAGCAGCGGTCGGTGAGAGCCAAATAGCCCTGACAAATGACCACAGACGAGGTGGCACGCAGTTTGTAACTTTCGTCTTTTACCAAGAACTTACGCTCTATCTCTATGTTATTCATTGTTTCCGTTGTTTTGGTTGGTGGGCAGGGCGCAGCAGGTCATTGACTGTCTTGACGGGGTTGAAAGTGGTGATGGGAACTTCCACGAAGATGGTGTTCCA
>DJXH01000058.1:79608-79920 GCA_002449665.1 Bacteroidales bacterium UBA7009 | reverse complement strand
GAACTTCCACGAAGATGGTGTTCCAACCTGACATTGCGCCGTTCCATAGTCCGGGCAGTTCGAGTGCTTTGAGTTCTTTGCCGTCTTTGGACTTACTTGATATAAAGCCTGTTGCAGGGTCAACAAACTGCTTGAGGTTGTATTTGTTTCCTTTTTCATCGCGTGTGGCACATACGAGGTCCACGGGGTTGAAGTGGGTGGAGCGTGCCATCAGGCTCTTGTCCGCTATCTGCGACGATTCGAGAATCTGCTTGGTTATACGTCCGTCTTTTTCTCTTACGAGGAAAGGTCCGCCGCCGGGTTCGCCGGTGT
>DJXH01000058.1:9998-79553 GCA_002449665.1 Bacteroidales bacterium UBA7009 | reverse complement strand
GGTCCGCCGCCGGGTTCGCCGGTGTTCTTGACCACACCGCAAACACGTATCGGTCGGCGCAGCATTTTCTCCTCTTCTGCTGACAGCGAGCAGCTGCGCAGCAGTTCGAATACGCGGTTCTGCTCTTCTATGAGTACGCCGGCAAGGACTTGCTTATAGTGAATGGTGGCGGCTTTGAGGCGGTCGGGGACGATGTTGTCGATGTTCTTGAGGAAGATAATATCAGCATCTATGTCTTGCAGGTTGTTTATCAGTGCACCGTGTCCGCCCGGGCGGAATAGCAGTGTGCCGTCGGCGTTGCGGAAGGGTGTGCCGTCTGTGTTGGCGGCGAGGGTGTCGGTGCTTGGCTGCTGCTCGGAGAAAGAGATGTCGAATGTGCAGCCGAACTTCTTTTCCATATACTGCATGGTTTCCGCTATATGTTGGCGGAAGAGGGGCAGATGTTCGTGGCTGACGGTGAAATGTACTGCAACGGGTTTTGTCGTACCTTCTGCCACCATCGCGCCTTCGGCAAGGTGTTCCATTGCAGGTGTACGGGGGCGGTCGCGATACTTATGGAAAAGCAGCAGTCCCTTGGGCAGCGAGCCGTAGTGCATATCTTCGAGCAGATAGCGCACGGCTGTCTGCTCTTTTCGGTCGCCTAATTGGGGTGCGAAGGCAAAATCTTGAAGGTGAGTGAGAAACTCGCTTACGGCTTCCGTCTGAATGCCGGTCTCAAGATAAGCGAACAGGTCTTTGAACATACGTGAGGCGGCACCGCTGGCGGGTACGAATTTGCAAATGGTGTGGTTTTGCCGAACGTAGTCGCGCCATAGGGAGGCGTAGCGGTCTTGCTCTTCTTTGCTCAAACGAATAATACTCTTGTCCTTTACCGAAGCGGGAGATACAATGTCAAGCGAAGGGAACCCTTCGCGGAGGGCACGGAGTTGCTCTGTGGCATCGTCTATGCTGATGCCCCGACTGTTGAGCAGATTGATGTCTTGTTCTGTAAAGTTCATAGGTTTTTCGTATTTTAGTTTATTTGTTTTTTGCGAGTTTGATCACCTCCCCGGCTATCTGTTTAGCAGAGTCGGGTTTGCCGAGAGTAAGGGCGTTGTCGGACAGTGTTTTCAGTTTTTCCGGGGCTTTTATCAGTTCTACAGCCTTGTGTATAAGGCTCCGATCTGCATCCGCATCGGGGATATAGACGGCGGCGTTTTTCTTTACGAGTGCCATAGCGTTGTGTGTCTGGTGGTCTTCCGCTACGTTGGGTGAGGGGACGAGTATGGACGGCTTGCCGAGCAGGCAAATTTCGCTTATGGACGAAGCACCGGCACGGGAGGCAACGACGGTGGCAAGGGCGTAGCAATCAGGCATATTGCTAAGGAAAGGCGTGCAGACGATGTTTGGCTCTTTTACGTCATTGTTGTTTTTCTCTGCCTCCAATCCTTTGATGCACTCGTCGTAGTAGTACTTGCCCGTTTGCCATATAACCTGAATATCGGATTCCACTATCGTGTTAAAGGCGGCAAGTACGCTGCGGTTCATATTCCGTGCGCCAAGGCTGCCGCCGAGGACAAGCAGGGTGGGGCGGTCGGCGGTGAAATGGACGGGGTAATGCTCGTTGAAGTATTTTACTCCGCGTTCTTTGTCGCCGCTCGTCAGGTCTTGTCGTACAGGGTTGCCGGTGAGCAGAATCTTGTCTTTAGGGAAGAACTGCTCCATACCTTCGTAAGCAACGCAAATCTTCCGTGCATCGTTTTTGAGCAGTTTGTTGGTTACGCCGGCAAAGCCGTTTTGCTCTTGCAGCAGCACGGGTATGCCCATACGCGCTGCCACTTTCATTGCTGCGCCGGAGGCATAGCCGCCCACGCCGACGGCAGCATCGGGTTTAAAGTCGCGTATCACCTTTTTTACCATACGCATACTGCGCATCATATCCCACACGACGGATATGTTTTTCCAAGGTTTTTGGCGGTTGAAGCCCCTTACTGGCAGACCTACTATCTTGTATCCCGCTTCGGGGACACGTTCCATCTCCATACGTCCGAGTGCGCCTACGAAGAGGATGTCTGCCTCTGTGTCAAGTTGCTTGAGTGCGCCTGCTATACTTACGGCGGGAAAGATATGACCGCCCGTGCCGCCACCGCTGATTAAGTACCTCATATTGTGTCGTTGTTTAGTGTTATTTCTTCTGCTTGTTCGTATGCTCTTGCTGCCGATTGAGCCGCTTTGTCTTTGAGCATATTCTGTTCTCTTGCCACGGCGAACATTATGCCTATCGCCGCGCTCGTTATCCATACGCTGGTGCCGCCGCGAGAGATAAGCGGCAGGGGCTGACCCGTAACGGGACCTATACCTACCGATACTGCCATTGAGATAAGTGCCTGACAGGTGATGGTGAGCGCAATACCCATCATCATCAGCATAGCCGAATAGTCGGTGTAGCGCGACGAGGCATAGCAGGCGCGGAAGAGAATGGCAAGATATATGAAAATGAGGAAGAAAGAACCCACTATGCCCGTTTCTTCCACTATGATGGCGAATATATAGTCGGCGTAGGCAAGCGGCAGGAAATCGCGCTCCTGACTATTACCCGGCAGTACGCCCACAGGCGATGCACCACCGCGCATAACAGCCACTTGAGCCAATGTGCGTTGATAGTTTTCGTTGGTAATCTTAAACTCTTTCCCCTCATCCGAGTGGCGCGTAAAGACTGCATCTATACGCTTAACCCATACCGAGGCTCGACCGATACCTGATGGCAGTTTTTTGCCGCGCTCTATATAGCCGAACTTAACAATAAAATAGCCGGAGCAAAGGAAAATCAAAGCGATACCGAGTGTGCTTAAAATGTATTTAGGCTTTTGGCGGGAAAGTATCCAAATAAGGAACACTATACCGGCGAGCAATAGGGCTGTGGAGAGGTTATCCTTGAGGATAGGCAGGCAGACGACTGCTGTAAGACCGAGGCTGATAAAGAAACGCTTGTCTTTCAGTTTCTCGTCCTCTTCGCCTTTGTCGTTCAAGGCAGGACGACTCAGCAAGTCGGAAACGGAGATGACAAGGCCTATCTTGGCAAGTTCGGACGGCTGGAAAGTGAAGCCGAACAGTTTGAACCATCGAGTAGCACCGTTAATAGTGACAGCGAAGGGGTTATGCGGTATGAGCAGGCTCCAAAGGCTGACGAGCGATATGACCAAGAATCCCCAACCGAGCAGACGAATAGTCTTAGTGGGTATATACTGTACAAAATAGACTATAACGATGCCGCTTATGATAAACAGTGATTGCTTGAGCACCGCTCCCCACGGATTCTTGTCGCTGAAGTTGAAGGTGTCGGCAGCCGCAAACAGGGCGACAACGACAAGGATGATATAAATCACCCAGAATGTCTTGTCGTTGTACTTTCGTTGTAGAGCGGGTATTTTCATAGTTGTCTTACTCTTTGCATAAACTGTTCGCCACGGTCTTCATAACTCTTGAACAGGTCAAAACTTGCGCAGCAGGGCGAGAGCAGTACCGTATCTCCCGGACGGGCGGCGTTGTAGGCAAGGCGTACGGCATCGTCAATGTTGTCCGTGTCGATTATTTTCCCTTCAAAGCCCGATGTACCGATGTTGCCTTTGCCGTCGCCGAAGTGTTCGCGCAGTTTCTCGTTGTGCAGTCCCATATAGACTATGGTATGACATTTCTCTTTTACGAGCGCGTCTATCTCGCTGTAGTCGTTTCCTTTGTCTTTTCCGCCGAGGATAAGTACTGTAGGGGTGGTCATCGCTTCAAGTGCGTACCAGCAACTGTTTACGTTGGTAGCTTTAGAGTCGTTGATAAAACGGACATCGCGCACCGTAGCTACATATTGCAGGCGGTGGGGTACACCGGCGAAGTTGCGAAAACTGTCACGAATAATATCGTTGTCTATATGTAGTAATTGTGCCGCCAAACCGGCTGCCATAGAGTTAAGGCGGTTGTGTTTGCCTTTTATGGCTATAGTGTCGCAGGGTACGGTAAGGGCAAGGTTCTTTTGTGCGGCAATGGTGATGTTCTCGCCGCTCATATACGCGGCGTTGGTGCCGTTGTCGTCGCCGAAAGGATAGAGTGTGGCGGAGAGGTTAAGACGGTGCAGTTCGCGGTCAATAACGGGGTCTTCCGCCCAATAGATAAACGCATCATCCGCTGTCTGGTTGCGGGTGATACGGAACTTGGCATCAACGTAGTTTTGAAACTTGTTGTCGTATCTGTCAAGGTGGTCGGGCGTTATGTTGAGCAGTATGGCTATGTCGGCGCGGAAATCGTACATGTTGTCAAGTTGGAACGAACTGAGTTCGATTACGTAGTAGTCGTGGTTTTCGCGTGCCACCTGCAAGGCGAGCGAGTTGCCGATGTTGCCTGCCAAGCCTACATTCAGTCCGGCACGACGCAGAATATCGTAGATAAGCGATGTGGTGGTGGTCTTGCCGTTGGAGCCTGTGATGCAAATCATCTTGGCGTTGGTATAACGGGCGGCGAACTCAATCTCAGAGATGACGGGAACGACCTGTTTCTCTCGAGCAAAGATAGAACGATATTCCTGTATCTGAACTATGATAGGGGCATTGTTCGGTATGCCGGGCGATTTTACTATCTCGTCGGCATCTTTAAGGCGGTCAAAACTATGTTGCCCCTCTTCGTAAAGTATGTCGTTCTGCTCAAGCAGGGCTTTGTAGGCGGGCTTAATCTGTCCCATATCGGACACAAAGACATCATAGCCTTTCTCTTTGGCAAGTATGGCGGCTCCGCAGCCGCTCTCGCCTGCTCCTAATACTATCAAGCGTTTCATATCTTATCTGATTTTGAGTGTCAGTATGGTGAATGCTGCAAGCAGGATGGAGATAAGCACAAAGCGTATGGTTATCTTGTTCTCGTGGTGCAGGTCTTTGCTGCCCTTGAACATCACCGTGCAGCCCGGGTCAAGGCTCTCTACTTGAGAGAGAGATGTGCGATAGTGGTCGTGCAGCGGAGTGCGTTTCCACAGGCGTTGGTGTACGCCTTTGCGCTTGCCGGCTTTGTAGTACAGACGCTGACCTATCACGCTCACGCTCTCCATAAGGAAAACACCGCAGAGAATAGGCAGTAACAACTCTTTGTGTATGATACAGGCACACACGGCTATTACTCCGCCAATAGTCAGGCTGCCCGTGTCGCCCATAAATATCTGTGCAGGGTAGGAGTTGTACCACAAGAATCCTATCAGTGCGCCCACGAAGGCGGCAAGATAGACCACAAGTTCTTCGCTACCCGGGATATACATCACGTCAAAGTAGTCAGCCCAGACAGTGGAGCCGCTGACATAGGCAAGGGCTATGAGGGCTATACCTATCACAGCGGAATTGCCGGCGCACATACCGTCCATTCCGTCGTTGAGGTTGGCTCCGTTGCTCACGGCTGCCACCACGAACACTATCATTGCGATAAAGAGTGCCCAGCCTGCCCAATACTTGTACGGTTCGCCCATCCAAGAGAAAAGGTCGGCATAGTTGGCGTTGTGGTTCTTGACGAAAGGTATAGTGGTGCGGGTGGACTTGACATTGGGCGACTTTATAATCTCTTCGCCTACAAAGTCAGTCTCAAAGGTACGTGGGTGGTCGCTGTATATGACTTGCCTCACCTCTACCGTCTCGTTCATAACGGCAGTGGGGGCATAGCGGAGAGTCAGACCTACTATCAGACCAAGTACCACCTGTCCCGCTATTTTTATCCAGCCGTTCAGACCGTCTTTGTTCTTGCGGAAGGTCTTTATATAGTCGTCTGCAAAGCCGAGCGCACCGAGCAGCATGGTGGTCGTAATCATAAGCAGAAGATAGACATTGCTCAGTTTGCCCATCAGCAGTACGGCAACGAGTACGGCGAAGATGATGACTATGCCGCCCATAGTAGGAACGCCGACTTTTTTCGTGTTAAAGGGGTCTGTCTTCTCGTCGCGTTGTGTCTCGCTTATATGTTTGCGGCGGAGCAGGGCTATAAAATGTTTGCCCGACCACATAGCCGCGATAAGAGCGATTACTCCCGCTACGATAGCGCGGAAAGAGATGTATTGCCAAAGTCCGATACCGGCTATATGCCCGTATTCGCTTTGCAGCCAGTTGAATAAAGAGTATAGCATATTTAGATGTATTTACGTACTTGTTCGTGGTCGTCAAAGTGGTGTTTAACGCCTTTTATTATCTGATAGTCCTCGTGTCCCTTGCCGGCGATGAGGATAACGTCATCTTTGCTTGCCAGTGTGCAGGCTGTCTGTATAGCAGCGGCTCGGTCTTCTATGACCAAGGTGGAGCGCAGTTCGTCTTCCGTCAGTCCTGCTTTCATATCGTTCAGTATGTCTGCGGGCTCTTCATCGCGGGGGTTGTCGGAGGTGAGAATGAGTTGTTCGCTGCCGCGTTTGGCTATCTGTGCCATCATCGGTCGTTTACCTTTGTCGCGGTTGCCACCGCAGCCGACCACAGTTATAAGTTTTCCGCGTTTTATCTCGTTTATGGTGCTTATCACGTTCTCCACTGCATCGGGTGTGTGAGCGTAATCGACAATGGCAGTCCAGCCTTTCGGGCTGCGGATGGTCTCAAACCGACCATTGACGGGAGTGAGCGTAGAGAGTATGCGCAGCACCTCGTCTTCGCCTAAACCGAGATTGACAGCGGCTCCGTATATGGCGAGCAGGTTGCTTACATTAAAGCGACCTACGAGAGGTACGAACACCTCACGGCGGTTGATATTGAGCAGCATACCGTCAAAGCCTTCTTCGAGTATAGTAGCTTGGTAGTCTGCAAGCGAGCGGGTGGAGTAGGTATGAATAGCGGCTTTGGTGTTTTGTACCATAACCAGACCGTTCTTGTCGTCTTTGTTGGTGACGGCAAAGGCCGTTCGCGGCAGGTTGTCAAAGAAACGTTTTTTGGTGTCGCGGTAGTTGTCAAACGTCTTGTGGAAGTCAATATGGTCGCGCGTCAGGTTGGTGAAAATCCCGCCGTTGAAATCAAGTCCGGCAATACGCTCTTGGGCAATGGCGTGGGACGACACTTCCATAAAAGTGTACTTGCATCCTGCATCCGCCATACGGCGGAGCAGTGAGTTCAGTTCAAGAGCATCGGGAGTGGTGTGGGTGGCAGGTACGGCAGTGTCTTCGATGTAGTTGCAGACGGTGGAGAGCAGTCCCGCCTTGTGTCCGAGTGCACGTGTAAGTTTCCACAGCAGTGTGGCTATGGTGGTCTTGCCGTTGGTGCCGGTAACGCCCACGAGAGTAAGCTGGCGCGAGGGATTGCCATACCACTCTGAAGCGAGCAAACCTAACGCTTCCTGCGAGTTGCGCACGAGTATGTAGCAGCCGTTGTAGGTGTGCTCAGGCATCTCTTCTACAACGAACGCCGTCGCACCTTTCTCTGCCGCAGAGGCGATGAACGTATGTCCGTCCACTGCTGTGCCGCGTGTGGCAACGAAGAGGTTGCCGTGTTTGATGAGGCGCGAGTCAAACTCAATGCCTGTTATTTCTATGTCTGTGTTGCCTGCAATACGCTGCGGCTGTATGGCTTTAAGTAGAGCGGAAAGTATCATATCTGTATGTTGTTAAAGTGTTTCTTATCTGCGTTTTGTCCACACCCATTGTCCGTCGGTCCACCTGTATTCGCCGACGTATGCCATTGTCTTCTCTGCTATCTGTCTTACTACGGTTCCGCAGTCGCCTCCAGCGTCGTAGGCAGGGTAGTTGGCAGGGTGGTTGATCATACAAAGGCAAGTATATTCGGGGTTCTCTTCCGGGAAATAGCCAACGAACGTTATACGGTGTTTATATCGTTGGTATCTGCCGTTTTCAAGAATCTGCGCCGTTCCTGTTTTGCCCGCTATGGAAACTAAGTCGCTCTGAGCCTTACGGCGGACGATCTTGCCATTCCACTTGAGTACGGCAGCCGTACCGAGGTTGTTGTCCCATACTACATCGTGCAGTGCGGCTTTGACGTCCCGTAGCGCGCTTTGGCTGCATATACTGCCTTTTATAGTCTCCGTTTCCCACGCTTTGATTATCTCGCCGTCGCGCTCTATGTTTCTAACGAGCATCGGGCGTACCATTCTCCCATCGTTGGCAATGGCGTTGTAGAAGGCGATTATCTGCATGGGACTGAGTTCAACCGAGTAGCCGTATGACATCTTTGAAAGAGTAACGGCATCTTTGGGAACGTCTATGCGTGGGGGAGTGGAACCGGGGATTTCACATTCAAAACCGTCGCATATACCCATACGTTGCAGTTTGTCCACAAACTTTTTCGCTTTCTTCTCATAACTCTCCGTTATCATCTTGGCAAAGGCTATGTTGCTTGATACGGCGAGTGCACTGCGGACGGTATAGGCGGTATCTTTAGGGTGGGAGTCGGTGTGCCTTGAGCCGAAGAATTCCCAGCCGTTGCGATGTACACGTATGGTATCATACAGACTTATCTTGCCGTCATCAAGTGCTGCCATCAGACTGATAGTCTTGAACGTTGAGCCTGGTTCGACACGAATGACGGCGTGGTTCATACGCTCGCTGTATCCGTCTTCGGTCTTGTCGAGGTTGCACACGGCTTTTACTTCGCCCGTATGTGTTTCCATCAGTATGCAGCAGCCCCAGTCGGCTTGCGTTAAGTCTAACCTTTGACGCAGTGCCGCCTCGCATATATCTATCAGTTCGGCATCGAGAGTGGTATGCACATTGCAGCCGTCAACAGCTTCTTCTTCGGGGACGAACTCCCACCTTCCGCCCACTTTCTGTTTCGTTGCTATACCTTCTTCGCCTTTGAGGTAGGTCTCAAAACTTTTTTCCAATCCATATATCCCCACGCCGGTTGTGGCATCTATGCCCCCTATGGTACGACCTGCCAAACTTCCGAAAGGCTTTAAGCGTATGTGAGCATCCTCATATATAAATCCGCTGCGATAGTATTTTTCTTTGACTAACGGAAGTTGCTCTATTTTTTTCCTCTCCAAAAAATTGACACGTCGCTTGCAAATGCGAAAGTTTGTCCCCTTGCCGTTGTTGCCGTAGAAGGCGTTGTCCATACGCCTGCGGTATTCCGCGGCAGGTACATCGCCCATAATCTCGCTCAAGCCCTCGGCTATAGAGTCGGCATACTCTTTGTATAAGGCTCCGTTATCTTTGTGAAGGGCTTCTATACGAGTGTCCATAAAGACGTAATACTGCGGCATACTCGAGGCTAACAAATAGCCGTTTGCATCAAGTATGTTGCCGCGATTGGGCTTGATAGGCTGGTTCACTTTGACCTGATTGTTTGCTACCGGAGTCAAGTCTTTTTTTACAGCATCTGAATGTTGAAGATAGAGTATCTGTATAATCACACCAATGAACCCCGCCGTGATAAGCAGAAAAAGCAGCGCAAAGCGAATAACCGTATTTTTTACCACTTCCGACATCTTATCTTATTCTTTTAGGGGATTGTGTGCTTTCTTTGACTTTGCTGTCGCGTTTCTTCAGTTCGTCCGCAAGAGCCGATTGCTTGGTGATCTCTGTCAGTTCGCTTTGCAGTGTTTGCAATTCGTATTCTGCTTCTTTCAGTTCTTTTTGCATTTGGGTCATACGGCCGAACTGGGTCTGTGCGTAGTAGCCGGCGTAGATATATACAACAAGCAGCAGAGCAGCCAAACCTATCAGTTTGTATTGCTTTTTCAGCGTATCTCGTGTCAGTATCTGACCGTTTAATATTTCTTGCAGCCTTATTTTCATAGCGATTTGCACTTATTTCTTTTCAGCCACGCGCAGTTTGGCGCTTCTTGAGCGCGGGTTTCTTTCCACTTCTTCTTTCTTTGCGGTCAGACCTTTTTCTATAATAGTGAATGGTGTCAGCGGATTGCCGTAGAAGTCCTTTTCTATCTCTCCTTCGAGGTTGCCCGAGCGCAGGAAGTTCTTCACTATGCGGTCTTCAAGCGAGTGGTAGGTCAGTATGGCGATACGTCCGCCCTGTTTGAGCAGCGAAAGCGACGAGAGGAGCATCTCACGCAGTGCACCGAGTTCGTCGTTCACCTCAATACGCAGGGCTTGGAAGACGAGTGTGAGCAGTTTTTTGTCTTCTCCTGCTATTGCCGCAAGTTGTTCTGTGGTCGTGACAGGCTGTTTCTGTCGTGCCTCGCAGATGCGGCGTGCTATGGCTCTTGCGGATTTTATCTCGCCGTAGGTGTAGAGTACGGTGGCGAGTTGTTGCTCTTCGTATGTGTTTATTATGTCTGCTGCCGTCTGTCCGCCGCTGCGGTTCATACGCATATCAAGTGCACCGTCAAAACGAAAAGAAAAACCGCGCTCGGCTGTGTCAAAATGATGAAAACTGACACCGAGGTCGGCTAATATCCCATCTGCGCCGGCAATGCCGTAGTAGTCGGCAAACTGACTCAGGTAGCGGAAATTGCCGTGTACAAACTGCCAGCGAGGATTGCTCATAAAGGGATTGTCTTTCGTGGCAAGAACGTTGTTGTAGGCATCTATGTCTTGGTCTAAACTATACAGTTTGCCTTTGCCCGTTATTTTGTCAAGTATGGCGCGGCTGTGCCCGCCCCCGCCGAAAGTGAGGTCTATGTATGTGCCGTCAGGGGTGATGTTAAGGCTGTCTATTGTCTCTGTCAGCAATGCGGGTATGTGGTAGGCTGTGTCCATATTCATTTGTCTTGTTGTGCGGCTTTCATTTTCTCTCGTATCTTGTCGGCGAGTGCTTTGCGTGTTGTTTTGGTGGCTGCAAACTTGTCAGGAGCCCAAAGAGCAAAGCGGTCAAGCATACCGACAAAGAGTATCTCCTGCTTGGCTTCTATGGCTTCGAGTGTCTTCTTTTGCAGCAGTACACGTCCTTGTGTGTCGGTGTCAAGCACCTCGGCATCTGCCATATACTGCATCAGCAGCAGTTCGTCGTTCGCATCCCATTCGTCCAGTACGCTTTTGAGGGCATTCACTTTCGCTTGCCATATATGTTCGGGGTAGAAAATAAGGCAGTCGTTGTCGTCATCACGGCGCATAATAATATGCTTTGACCCCATCTCTTGCAGTATCTTGCGATACGTGGCAGGAATGAAGATACGACCCTTGTCATCTATTTTTGCTTCTATGTTGCCGGCAAATGTGTTCATTTTTTGTTCCCGATTGATATAAAATGCACCTATTTTGTTCTAAAATTCGCTGCAAAGGTAAGTATAATTTTCCAATTCAACCACAATTCCCCACAAAAAAGTTTTCAACAAGGTTTTAGACGAGTTTATCAACAGGTTTATGCTAATGTAAAATGTGTAAAATCAGGTAGATATATTAGTTATTTACAAAGTGGAGTAAAGTGGGGGATATTTATGTTTTTTTTACATCTTAATCAGTAGGTGTCGTTATGTTATACTAAACCGAGCCGAACACTCGTGTTTGGGTGTTCGGCTCGGTTGTCGGGCGCAAATATATGCGCGATGCTGTGAGCAATGTTGATTATCTTATCTTATTGCCTATAGCGTTGTAGCGTATGCCGTTCAGTTCAATAACAAGTCTGTCGTCTTGTATGTACTTAATTGCAGTGTCGGTTGTCTCGTCCGCGTCTTCCTCGCCTTCTGTTATCTCAATCGGTTCTGCCATTCCGGGCAGGCGGAAACGAGGTTGAACATACTCCATCTTCTCTGGGTGCAACAACTCAAAGTAACCTCTGAAAGCGCGCATACGTGTGCCGGTAGTCTGGTTGGCATAGTAGAGACGGTTGTTATTGATATACAGAGAGGTGCGATTGGTAATCCTGTCAAGGTAGGTGGTTGAGTGGAACTCGACATCACCGCTTGAGCAGAGTACTACCATTTTATCGAAACTCTCAAACTGAACGTTCTCAAAGCGCGGCTCCACTATGTTAGTAGTCGGGCGGAAGAGGTAAGGAACACAAGCCGTTTCTATACCGTCAACGGGGCTGAAGTATAGTACAAAGCCGTCAGTCTCGTCGGTAGTGGCATTTGAAAGTTCGAAGATATTACCGTCAAAGTCGGGATAGTCTTCAAAGTCGATAGCGAACGGCAGGGTGATTGTTGTCCATTCGTTTGCTTTGAATGTGCGCTTGAAGATGACGTTAATCACTTTGCCTCTATATTTGTCAAAGAGTTCTGCATATTCTTCCTCGCTCCAGTTGTCGTACAGCAATACATCTTGCGGCAGAGCCTCTTCCCAGTTGGCAGTAAGTGTGATATTACCTGTGGTGCCGGTAGCGATTGTGGTAACTGTCGTGCCGCTCTCGTCTGTCCAACAGGTGAAGACATATCCGTCTCTCTCGCTCGGGGCAATAAGTACTATATCGGCTGTCTCTATGGTGTAGGTGGTCGGGTTGGTGTGGGTTGTACCATAGAGGTTGTCGTATGTGATAGTGTATTCAATGGCGTTCCATTGAGCGTAGTAGGTGAGGTCGGTAGTCGGCATAATGTTATCAGCCGAGTATGGATTGCCTGTACCGTCTTCTGTTGTGTTCCAGCCGTTAAAGGTATAGCCGTTGCGTGTCGGGTCAGCGGGAGCGACGATCGCGGTATTGGGTTTGGTGCGACCGTTGGTGTAGTCTCCGTCGGTGATGTTGCCTCCTGTGGCGTTCCAAGTGAGCAGCGGCGACTGTGTGAGTGTGAACTTAACGACACTGTCGCAGCCGAAACCGACTGTACCGCCTGTGATATATTTCTCTATGTAGCCGTCGGTGCCTGCGGAAGCAATGTCGGCGAGAGTGTAGTCTTGGTCGTCGATAGTTACTTTGTCGCTTTCATCGTCGAGATAGATAGTGCCAAGGTCGGTGCGGTCGTCCACCCAGGTGCTGCCGGTCATTCCGAAACGCATATATCTCTTATACATACGCGTATAGGTCATACTTAATGTATAGGTGATACTATCGAAACTATTGTCGCTTGAGCGGAGAATATCTGTGTATAAGGGTTCGGTACGGTCGAACATGAAGCCGTTGGACGGGTCATAGTTGTCGTTGTGTTCGTCCCAACCGGGTATCTCCCAATAGTAGTCCTCATATTCTTGCTCGCCATCGCTGTCAACGCAGGTATTTACATATACGGTAGGCACACTCCAAGTGGCATAATATGTAACATCGTTTTCAGGCATTACGGCACCTTCTGTAAGAGTAGGATACCAGCCGTTGAAGGTATATGTAAACTCGTTGCCTGCTGCATCTGTACCTATTCTTTCGGGCAGTGTGGGAGCGGTGATGGCGGTACCGGGGACTAATGTTGTTTGCTCAACGCCGTTTGTCAGTCCTTCGCCGTAGAATGTGAGTTTGTATGTATTAAGTGTCCACTGTGCAATGATGATAGTATCACCGGTAGAGCCTGTGGGAATGCCTGTAACTGTTTCGCCTGCTTCGTTTTTCCAACCGCAGAAGGTATATCCGTCTCTTTCGCCGGGACTAACGAAGGTGATGTCGTCAGATTCGATGTTGTAAGTGGTGGGGTTGGAGTTTGTAGCCCCGTTGAGTTCGTTGTATGTGATTGTGTATGTGTTGGCAGTCCATTGAGCGTAGTATGTGAGGTCTGTTGTCGGCATAATGTCATCGGCAGTGTATGGATTGCCTGTACCGTCAGCGGCAGTGTTCCAGCCGTTAAAGGTATATCCGTTGCGTGTCGGGTCAGCGGGAGCAACGATAGCGGTAGTGGGTTTGGTGCGACCGTTGGTATAATCGCCGTCTGTGAGGTTACCGCCTGTTGCGTTCCACGTGAGCAGTGGTGATTGTGTGAGAGTGAACTTAACGACACTGTCGCAGCCGTGCAGTGCAGTACCGCTTGCTATTTTGAGGCTGAAGGTCGAGTCGTTTTTGCCTTCGAGGTTAGCGAGAGTGAAGGTCTGTCCGTCGTTGGTGTAACTATCGCTCTCATCATTAAGGTAGATTGTTCCGAGGTCAACGCGGAAATCCACTTTCGTTGTTGTACTGCCGTTAGCGGGTGTTCCCAAACGGTTATACTGTTTATACATCGTGCTGTATGTCAGTTCGAGCGAGTAGTAGATGCTGTCGAAACTGTTGTCGGCAGAGCGGAGGGTGTCGCGATATATGGTGTCGCGTGTAACGTATTCGTAGCTTTCATATTTATCGTTATGCTCATCCCACCCGTCTATATACCAATCTGCACCTCCTTCGTTGGTATATCCTTCGGGGTCGATACAGATATGTGTTTGCGTAGCGGGAGCAGTCCAAGTGGCTGTATAGATAAGATCATTATCCGGCATTGTCTCCGCAGGTGCAGGATACCAGCCCGCGAATGTATAGCCGGTGCGTGTGGGAGTGTCCGGCTCCGTGATGGTGGAGCCTATCATCACCTCTCCGTTTGTATAACTGCCTGTGAGTGCATCGCCGTCAGTGACCCAAGTGATGGTGCGTGTGCCGACTGTCCATTGCGCATAGTATGTGAGGTCAGTTGCGGGCATGGTTGCATCGGCGGAGTAGTTGCTTCCCGTTCCGTCTTCAGCGGTGTTCCATCCGTTGAATGTATATCCGTCCTTGGTGGGGTCTGCTGGTGCTACTATCGGTGTTTCGGGTTTTGTTCTGCCATCGGTGTAATCTCCGTCAGTGAGGTTTCCTCCGTCTGTTTCCCACGTGAGCAACGGTGATTGCGTGATTGTGAACTTGACTACGCTGTCGCATCCGTGCAGGTATGTGCCGCTTGCTATTTTGAGGCTGAATGTGGAGTCGTTTTTGCCTTCGAGGTTGGCAAGGGTGTATGTCTGTCCGTCGTTGGTGTATGAGTCTGTGTCGTCATCGAGGTAGATGATACCGAGGTCTATGCGCTCGTCAAGTCTGCTTGTTTCCGGTGAGAAGTTGTCAGGTTTGTGGTTGTTGAAGAACCTGCTGTAAGTCATTTCCAATTTATAGACTATACTGTCAAACTGCGTACCGTTAGCGTCAGTTGAGCGCAGCGGGTCAGTGAAGACGTAAGTGTCGGTGAAGTTGTCAGCCAACGGGAGTGTGGGGTTGGCATTTTCTATATACTCTCCCGCGTAGTCGTAGTCTTCGTATGTGGAGTTGTGGTCGTCAAAGAAGATGTCTGTGCCGTCGAGTTGCCATCTTTCCTCGTACATCATTATAGCTGTTGCATCGTAGTCGTTACCTTCGCTGTCGATACATTTGTTGTCGTATGATGTGAGAGTCCAAGTTGCTCTGTATGTGAGGTTTTGAGCCGGCATTGTTACACCGTCGAAGTCAGTTACTACTGTTTGCTCATTGTCGCAGTACCATCCTGAGAAGGTGTATGTTCCGTTGTTGTCTGCACGTTCGGGCAGAACAGGTGCTGTGACGGCATCGCCTTCGTTGAGTTCAGTCTGCTGTACGTTGCCGGTCAGTCCCTCTCCGTAGAAAGTGAGTGTATGGGTGGATGCGGCAGCCTTCTTAATTGTGATATTAACCGGAGCGTTACGGTAATTCTGATTGGCCGTAACCGTTATGGTTGACATCCCTTCTTCAACAGTTACAACGCCTGTTCGTAGGCACCACAAAGGATTCGTTGAGTAATTGGTTGCATTTAATGCTGTAGTTGTTCCGGCGTATGAATTTTTTATAGATAAATCATAATTTATGCCGCCGGAAGCAATTATAGTCCCCTGTTCTTCAGAAGTACTTACGGTATAGTCTCCGGCCGGTATTATGATCTCGCCGGTATTCCCTACAGCATCTTTATCAACAACAAAATCCAGCACGACTTTTTTGTTGTCTTCATTAGTGGCAGTCAAAGTGACAACTCCCGATGTCTCAAAATCCGCACGTCTCGTTATGGTAGCACTTTCAAAATCAAATGATTGAGTATATGGATTGTTATCTGCCTGATAGTTAGGATACTGCATAGTTACGTAGAAACAAGCATTATTGTAATTGAAATATCCTTCAAAGAAATAATACCCGTTGTATAGCGTAACGTCACAAGACGCATCACCTGTCTGTTTATTATAGCCGTTAGGAAGTAATTGATTATATGTGTAATCGTCATCAACATTTGTGCCAAGTCCTAAAAAACGCCCCTCATCATCACTAACCGAAAGAGTTTCAAAACGGAATAAATACTGTTCACTTTGACCGATATAATTAAAGTAGCCTTCATCTTTAGCAGATACGTGACTGTCGCAGCCCGGAATGTTAACAACAGTTATATCGTTTTTTATTTCTATCGGGTTGTTATTTACATCTGTCATTTTTACGGGAATTTCTTTTGCAAATTCGCACGTTCCATTGTATGAGGAACGGCTTCCATAGTAGCCGCGTAATTGAAAATGAACATAATAGATAGGGTCGGAACCACTATATCTTCCAGTAAAACGAAATTCTACGTAGCCGGAAGGATTCGACCACTTATAGTTGTCGGTATCGTAAAAATAGCAAGTATAGTCTTGCAAAGTCGTAGAGTATAGCGGTACTTTGTGCATACCTTCAACTCTTGATAGGGAACCGATGCTTACCCATACAACAAACAGTTTGCTGTTATTGTTGTTATCAAAAAGTGTGATATTAAACTGTGTGTTTTTTCCGGATGTATCGGCGTAACGTAACTTGCAATAACTGATGTCCTGATAAATAGTATTGGTACGTGCCACTGCCAATACGTTAAAGCTGATTGTTAAGACGAGTAAGATTAACTTTAAGAATAAATTTTTCATAAGCTATTATAGTATTAGATTTGTCGGTTGTAATAATAAGCCCGCAAAAATACGAAAAGACTGTCAAGTGTGCAAATTTATTCACAAAAAAATGTTTTTTATGCCCGAATATGTGCATTTTGTAAAAAAATGAGACTGAAGCATATCCGTGTGAGAGGTAATATAAACCTGTATTTCCGTAAAATTGAGTAAAAATTTGCATAAAAGTGAGAAAAGTTGTACTTTTGCAGCAATTTTTTTCACAATCATATTTTTGCTTATGAAACGCTTATTTTCGTTGGTTCTGCTTGTGTCGGCTCTCTGTCTGCAAGCAAAGGACTACACCTACATGACCGTGCAAGGAGACCCGATGCACGCACGTATCTACACCCTTGACAACGGACTGAAAGTCTATATAACTCGCAATGCCGAGAAGCCGGAGATACAGACAATGATTGTAGTGAGGGCAGGCAGTCAAAACGACCCGCTGAACTCCACCGGTCTTGCCCACTATCAGGAACACCTGATGTTTAAGGGGACAAAGCAATACGGCACAACCGACTACCAGAAAGAAAAACCCATACTCGACAAGATAGATGACCTCTACGAGCAATACGGCTCTACCACCGACCCCGAACAACGCAAAGCCATATATCATATAATAGACAGCCTCTCATACGAAGGTTCGAAGATTGCTATTGCCAACGAGTTTGATAAGTTGATGTCTGTCATCGGTGCCACAGGCGTAAATGCCTATACCTCCACTAACCGCACTGTCTATCACGAGGTTATTCCCGCAGGCGAACTGCGCCGCTGGGCAATGATAGAGGCAGACCGCTTCCAAAACCTCGTCGTACGTGGTTTCCATACTGAACTTGAGACTGTCTATGAGGAGTTTAATATGTACAGCACTATGGATCAGGACAAGGTGATGCTCGCCGTTGACCAAATGCTTTACCCCGATGTACCTTATCGCCAACATACCGTTCTCGGTACGCAGGAACACCTCAAAAACCCCTCGCTGAAGAACATCAAACAGTTTTACGACACCTACTATCGTCCCAACAACGTCGCCATCTGCCTTGCAGGTGATATGGATTTTGACAAGTCAATCGCTATTGTCGATCAGTATTTCGGCTCTTGGCAACCCAAAGACATACCGGCTTTTGTCGTACCCGAGCAGAATCCTCTTAAACAGCATAAAGATACAGTTGTCTATGGCACCGAGTCGCCCGAACTGTGGATGGCTTGGCGTTTTCCCGCCGTTACGGACGATGAAATGGATGTAATAGAGGTGATGAATGCAGTGCTTACCAACGGCAAGTGCGGACTGATGGATGTGGATATAGACCAGAAGCAACTCTTGCTCGGCTTTGATGCTGCCGCACTATCGAGCAACGACTTTACTACCTTCTATCTTATCGGTATGCCCAAAGAGACACAGTCGCTAGAAGATGTAAGGAAAATACTGCTCGGCGAGGTGGACAAACTCAAACGCGGCGATTTCTCCGAAAATATGCTTCGCGCCATTATAGCCAACCAACGCCGATATGAGATGCAGAGCCTTGAGTCCAACCGAGCAAGAGCCAATATGTTCTTAAACTCGTTCATATATGGTATCCCTTACGAAGATATAGTACACGAACTTGACCGCAAAGCACTCATAACCAAGGACGACATCGTGCGTGTGGCAAACAAGTACTTCACCGACTCCTATGCTTGTGTAAGCAAGATAAAAGGTGTGGATGCCAATCCTGCAAAGGTGGAAAAACCGAAGATTACGCCTATTGAGATGAACCGCGAGAAGCAGTCGGCTTTCTTCACCCGCCTAACCGGCATTCAGGCAGACCAACTGCAGCCGCAGTATCTCGATTTTAACAAAGACCTTGCGCATAATCCCCTCGCCCAGTGGCAGACCTTATATTATGTGCAGAACAAAGACAACGAACTCTTCAGTCTTGATTTCGTCATAGACAAAGGTTCCAACACGCTGCCTGCTCTCTCGCTTGCCACGGATATGCTCTCTTATCTCGGTACTGAAAAACTGTCGGTTGATGCCTTCCAGCAGGCACTCTACAACCTCGCAGCCGAGGCAAGTATCTATACCACCGGCGACGAGACACATTTCTCTATCTATGGTTTGCAAGAGAACTTTGATGCCACCCTTGCTCTGCTTGAGGACTGGCTGCTCACTGCCCAAGCCGATGAGGCTGTATATGCAGAGGTGGTCAGCGACCATATCAAATCGCATAACGATGCCAAACTTGACCAACGCTCTTGCTTCAACCAACTGACCGGACTGGGTTTCTACGGCAAGAAAACGTGGAAATCGCTCACTCTCACTCCCAAGCAGATGCGCCGCCTGAGCGGACAGAAAGTCTTAGACTTACTCCGTTCGTACATTCCCGCCGTGGGCAGAGTGATATACTACGGTCCGGCAACAGAAGTGGAAGTAACGCAACACCTCAACAAGAACTCCCGCATTGTGGCTATGGGTAACAAGAATATGGTGGAAAAACCCTATCACCTCAAGCGCGAGAAAGTGGAGAAAACTGAGATATGGATGGCTCCATTCAATGCCAACAACGTCTATTATATAGGTTATGCCAACTGGGGCGAGGTCTATACCCCCAAGGACGAGGCCATCATACGCCTCTTTAACGAGTATTTCAACGGCTCAATGGGTTCGATTGTCTTCCAAGAGATGCGCGAGTCCCGCGCTTTGTGCTACTCCTCGTCCGCGTCTTATCGTATCTCTCCCTATAAGGGCGACTGCAACTGGTTTATGACCTACATCATCACCCAAAACGACAAACTGGAAGAGTGTATGCAGACCTTCGATTCCATATGCGACTATCTGCCTCGCTCACAGTCGGCTTTCGACCAAGCCAAGACCTCTCTGCTCAAGAGCATAGAGAAACGCCGCTATGTGCGCTCCGCTCCTATCAGTGCGTACCTCGGGTTTATGGAAAAAGGCTGGAACAGAGATATGTATAAGGACATATACGAGGAGGTAAAACGCCTTACGCTTGACGATGTGGCTGCTTTTGCCAAAGAACGTGTAGCCAAACGTACATACCGCTATATGATTCTCGGCAACAACAAAGAACTTGATATGAAGTATCTCAAGCAGCGCGGCAAAGTGCGTAAGTTCAGCGAAAAAGATATATTTATATATTAAGGTCTGTGCTCTATGCCTCAGCCTGCACACCATACTTCTCCTGCTTCTGCCTCTTGGGCTCTCATTTCGGGCGGCTCTTCGGGTATAGGGCGGGAGTATGCGGAGCAGTTGGCAGGCAACTACGGCTACAACCTCTTTCTCGTAAGCAATCAAGAGGAGGCTTTGCTGACTACGAAAGAGCAACTGCAATCACGCTACGGCGTGGAGGTGTGGACGGTCTATACTGACCTTGCAGCCCCCGAAGCAGCGGAAGATGTATATAATAAGGTGCAGGAAACGGGAGCGGATATAAGTGTACTTATTAATAATGCAGGGTTCCTTGTCTTTGATGCTTTTGTCAGCGTACCTTTGCATAGACTACAAGATTTGGTGTCCTTGCAGACCCTGACACTCACTTCGCTTTGCCGACTTTTCGCAGCAGATTGGATAAAGCAGACAGCAGATGGGGACTGCAAGAGAAGATATATACTCAATATGTCGTCTATGTCGGCTTGGATGTCGGTGCCTTCCATTCAGTGTTACAACGCCTCCAAGGCATACGTACTTAATCTTACCAAGTCCCTTTGGTATGAACTAAAGCCGTTTGACATTCGCGTGATGGCTCTTGCCCCCGGATCCACCGATACGGGACTGCTGCCTTTCCCGCCGCGTATGGCTTCTTTCCTTCGTAAGACCGGCATAACAATGCCGCCTGAACGATTAGTAAGCAAAGCCTTGCATAATCTTTTCCACTCTTCCCGAAAAACATATATGCCGGGTGCGTGGAATAAGATTATCGTACCCGTTATCAGCCACTTGCCCGACCTGCTCGTGTTTGCAGTTATGAGAAGAATGAAGATGTTTGACAAACAAAGTATAATCAACCGAATACAATAATATGACCTATCCTGTCAAGTACTCCGAGGCGGAAGTCCTCACTGCCATCCACTCCACAGCCAAAGCCCTGCAGCAAAACGGCATTATAAACGACCAAACAGTGTATGTCGTCCTGCTTAACGGCGGCGTGTGGTTCGCTTCACATCTGTTTGACTGTCTCGGCGAAACAGCCAACGAAGTGTATTATGTCAAGTGCCACTCATACGAAGGAGCGGAAAGGCGCGAGCTCGTATGGGACTATATACCTAAAATGGACTTGAAGGGCAAGCAAGTGTTGATATGCGATGATATTTGCGACTCGGGGCAGACTGCGACAGAGGCGGTTCGTTACCTCAAGAACGAACTCCAAGCAGCAGACGTTCAGGTGGTTACATTGCTCTCTCGTACTTCCACTCGTCTGCCGGATGACATAGGTCTTACATCATGTATTATAGACCCGTCCGACGATTTCTTTGTCGGTTGCGGGCTTGACGATAACCACCGCTCACGTATGCTGCCATATATCGGCATAATAGAAAAATAACGATACTGTAAACCAACTCAATATAAAACCGACTATGAACGACCGCAATACAGATATATCAGTAGTAGTGCCGCTGTACAACGAAGAGGAGTCGCTGCTCAAACTTTACGACTGGATAAAACGCGTGATGACCGAAAACGGCTTTTCCTATGAAGTGCTGTTCGTATCTGATGGTTCTACGGACGGCTCTTGGCAGATTATCAGCGATTTGCATAATGCAGAGCCGGATGTGGTACACGGTATATGCTTCCGCCGCAACTACGGTAAGTCCGCTGCCCTCCACTGCGGTTTTCAGGCTGCCCGAGGTGACGTGGTCATCACTATGGATGCCGACCTGCAAGACTCACCCGACGAAATTCCCGCACTCTATAAGATGATAAAAGAGGAAGGCTATGACCTCGTAAGCGGATGGAAGAAAAAGCGTTATGACAATCGCTTTACGAAAAACATACCTTCCAAACTCTTCAACGCCACCGCCCGATGTGTTACCGGCATCCGGCTGCACGATATGAACTGCGGTCTGAAAGCGTATAGAAAAGATGTGGTAAAAAACATAGAGGTGTTCTCCGAGATGCACAGATATATCCCCTATCTTGCCAAAAACGCCGGATTTACGCGTATCGGCGAGAAAGTGGTGCAGCATCGCAAACGCGAGTTCGGCGTGTCCAAGTTCGGGCTTAGTCGCTTTGTAAACGGCTATCTTGACTTGCTCACCCTGTGGTTCTTGCAACGGTTCGGCAAACAGCCGATGCACTTCTTCGGACTGATAGGCAGCCTTATGTTCGTACTCGGATTTATAGCCATAGTGGTGGTGGGGGCTATGAAACTTTACTCACTCAACCATGGTATCAAAGCCATGCTTGTGGCGGACAACCCGTATTTCCACTTGAGTATTCTAATGATGGTGCTCGGCTGTATGCTTTTCCTTGCCGGCTTCCTTGGCGAACTTATCATTCGCAACTCGCCCGCGCGCAATGACTATCTTATCCGCGAACAGATATAAACACCAGAGACAGAGATGACCACTTTCTGGAGCATATTCACCGTTCTGCTTATTATCGGACTTGCTTTTGTCGTTATTGTGGATAACGGCGACCCGGGGCGCAGGATAGGCTGGATTCTTATTATCGCCCTGCTGCCGGTGGGCGGACTGATTTTCTATCTCTTGTTCGGCATCAACAAGCGCAGCCGCAAGAACTATATCCGCGCTCACAGGCGTTTTAATAAGGTCTTCAACGAGCAGGCAACGCCGGCACTGCGCACCCTGCTTTTCTCTACACGCAGGCTTGAAGATATTCTCGCCCCATACCGCCCGCTTAACAAAGTGCTGGCTTCCGGCAACCGTCCTTCGGTGAATGAGGTTGAGACGATAGAGATTATCACTTCCGGCAGCCGCAAATACGAACTGCTGATGGAGGATATAAAAAACGCCAAAGAGAGTATTCATATCGAGTACTTTAAGTTCGGCAATGACGAAGGCGGCAAGGCGGTCAAGCAGGCTCTGATGCAGAAAGCCCGTGAGGGTGTGAAAGTGAGATTCATAAAAGAGAACATAGCCAATATCCCCATACCCTATTGGTATTTCAACAGTATGCGCCGTGCAGGGGTGGAAGTCGTTAATTTCACTAACTACAGTTTTTCGCCGCTGCGTTTCCTCTCTACGCTCAGTTATCGCGACCACCGCAAAATAGCCGTGATAGACGGTCGTATAGGTTATACCGGCGGTATGAATATCAGCGATAAGTATTTCCGCCGCTGGCGTGATACGCATATCCGCTTTACCGGTTCGGCTGTGGCGCAACTCCAATACGCTTTCCTTGATACTTGGGTCAACTGCCGAGGCAAATTAGCAACGCCCCTGCTCTCTTTCTTCCCGATGCTGAATGGAAAGGCAGAAGGTAGTAATGCAGATTCTCTTCCTGCAAAGCCGCTCATACAGATAGCCACCGGGGACCCTTCTTCCCCCGTCCCTGCTATACATATTAGTTATGAGTGGGCACTGCTCAACGCCAAGAAGTACGTATGGATACAGACTCCCTATCTTGCTCCGCCCGAGTCTTTCCTCAGAGCCATACAAGCGGCTTCGGCTGCGGGAGTGGACGTAAGGATAATGGTGCCGAAGAAAAACGACACCGCTATTATGCGACCTATCAACAAGGCTTACTATATGCTCTGTCTTGAAGCCGGTGCGAGAGTGTTCTTGAGAGGTGGGGAGTTTATCCACAGCAAGACCCTGCTTATGGACGACTACCTGTCTATGATAGGTTCGTCTAACCTTGACAACCGCTCATTTGATATTGATTATGAAATCAATACCTATATGTTTGATAGCGGTTTGGCTGCCCGCAATAAGGAAATCTTTGAGCAGGATTTGGCTTTGAGCAGCGAACTTGACCTTAATACATTAAGGCGTGAGCCATGGTGGAAACGCGGGTGGTATAGGATTATGCGGCTTATCGCACCTGTAGTGTAAGAGAGTAGGTATCTGTATATAATACGCCACCGATTATAGTATCGCTCTGTATATTCCTCCGGGCAGGGACTTGACCCAGTTTTTCATCTCCATTGTCATCAGCCCTGCCACAAGGGCGGAGTAGGGCATTTTCAGTGTGGACATCATATCGTTGACGTGCATTCCGTCCTCTTCCTGTTTAAGCAGTTGTATGATGCGTGCTTCTTCATCGGTCATACCTTCAAGTATCTCTGTGATAGAGGTTTGTCTTGGCTTGTTCTGAGCCTCTTCGTCCCACATCATTGTTTTTATTATGTCGTCAGCATTCTCCGCGAGGGTTGCCTTGTGTTCTTTTATCAGTCGGTTGCAGCCTTGTGAGCAGAGGTCATCGGGTCGCCCGGGTATGGCAAAGATGGGGCGGGAGTAGTCGAAAGCCATACTTGCGGTTATCAGCGAACCGCCTTTGTCTTTCGATTCGGCTACTATCACTGCATCCGCCATGCCGGCAATTATCCTGTCGCGCGCCACAAAGTTAAAGCGATCGGGTTCGGTAAGGCTGGTATATTCGGTTATCAGTCCGCCGTTTTTGAGCATCGCTATCGCCGTGTTCCTGTGTGCGGCGGGGTAGATACGGTCTAATCCGTGTCCGAGTACGGCTATGGTCTGCACTCCGGCTTCCAAGGCGGCTCGGTGGGCAACTATGTCTATGCCGTAGGCCAGACCGCTGACAATGGTAAGGTCGTTCAGTCTCGCGGCAAGGTCCATTATGATTCGTCGGGTCGTTTCTTTACCGCGTTCGGTGCAACTGCGCGTACCTACCACGGACACTATATGCTTGGTATTGAAGTTGATGTCGCCCTTTGAGAAAAGTGCCATCGGCGCATCAACGCATTGTTTGAGCCGTTGAGGGTAGTTGTCGTCAAGCGGACTGGTAACGGCGATGTCGTGCTTCTGTATGAAGTCCCATTCCTTCTCTGCAGCGTGCTTACAGTCGCTCAAGTTGTCGTCTTTCGTTTCTGCCAAAAGGCGTGTGGCACTGCCGTAGTGGCGCAGAGCCTCATTGCCGCGTTTGAGTCTGTTACGGAAGAGCAGTGCTGCGGTGATGGTGTCTATTGTTTCCTTCTTTTCCATATAAAGAATGCTGTGAATGTGCCTGCTATTGCTCCAATGGTGTCTGCGGCAAAGTCGGGCATAGTGCCTGTGCGCGGGAAGAAAAATGCCTCTTGCAGAATCTCTATTATGCCGCCATACGCGCTGCAAAGCAGTATAACCCATATCGCACCTGACCTGACCGAGCCATTGTTCTTCAGCCTTGCCCCCATCCACAGCAATGCGAGCAGTGCGTACATACCGGCGTGTGCCGCAAGGTCTATTCCGCTTATTCGCGGCAGACTGATGTGCGTTTCGCGTATAAGGGATAGGTAGAGTATGACTGCTGCCGTAAGCAGAGCGGGCAGATAGGCTGTGTAGCGGCGCATAAAGAGCAGGTTTATAGTTTGTCGCCAAAGCAAAGGTCGCCTGCATCGCCAAGCCCGGGGACGATATACTTATGCTCGTTTAGCACGGGGTCAATGGCGGCGCACCACAATGTGGTGTCTTCCGGCATTACCGTTTGCAGGTAGTTTATAGCCACGGGGGTTGCCATCACGCAAGCCAAGTCAGTTCTTGCAGGTGAACCGTTGGCAAGCATGGCTTTGTAGGAAGCATACATAGAGCCGCCGGTGGCAAGCATAGGGTCGGCTATGATGACGGTCTTGCCGTTGAGGTCGGGGGCTGCCATGTACTCGCTGTGAATGGCTATCTCGGTGTGGGCATCGTCGGTATAAACGCGGTAAGCACTGACAAAAGCGTTTTCAGCATGGTCAAAGTAGTTGAGAAAACCGGTGTGCAGCGGCAGTCCGGCGCGCAAGATGGTAGCAAGTACGATATTGTCTTTTATACAAGGCACTTCTGTCGTGGCAAGCGGGGTCTGCACTTCGCGCGGCTCGTAGGTCAGTGTCTTACTCAGTTCGTAAGCCATCAGTTCGCCTATGCGTTCAATGTTGCGCCTGAAACGCATTTGGTCGCGCTGAATGTGCACGTCTCTTACCTCACTCAAAAACTGCGACAGCAACGAAGGCTGTTCTGTTAAGTTTACTACTTTCATATATCTGATTGGTTGGTTGTTATACCGATAGTCGCTGCATCACCTCGTTGCTGTAAGTCTTGCTTACAGGCAGGGGGTGCAGACTTTCAATGCCGAAGTCGAGCAGCAGTTCGTTGTCCGCACGCTTGAGCATCTTGACGTTGGCGATGTTTACTATATACGAACGGTGGCAACGTACAAGTGTCTTGTCCCTAAAACGCCATTCGATGTTTTTCAGAGTGTTACGTATCATCATCTTCTCCATCTTGTCTGAGTTGAGATAGTGGATGATAACGTAGTTGTCGGCAGATTCTATGTAGTACAGCATTTCGGGGCGGACAATCAGCTTGAGGTCGCCCTTCTCGTCGTATATCTTATACATATCCTGCTGCTCTTTCTGTTCGCTCATCTCGTTCATCTGCCATTTGCTGATAGTCTTATTGAGATCATCAACCTCAAAGAGCAGAACAAAGAAAGCAATGACTTGCAAACCCATCTCCACCCACATAATTATTGTGCGGTGGGCGTTCACCCAGTCAAGGAATATATAAGGTGTAAAGACTAAAAGCAGGAAAATAAGAAATATAGCCGCGCCAAGAATACGCAACTCAATCTTTCGGCGGTTGGTAAGATGTTGAAAAAGCCGTTGTATCATTTCAAGGCGCAAAGATACGAAAAATTTGCCAATTGCAAAAAAAATGACTACCTTTGCGCGGTTTTTTGCATAAGATGAAGCCCAATAAGTATATACACAGGATAACGAAGGACGAACTCAACCTCCTGCCGCTTGCGCAGTTTGAGGGCGAAGTGGTGGTGGTAGAGCGCATGGAAGATGTGGCCGCCGCCGCCGAATATCTTGGTCGCCAAAAGGTGATTGGTGTGGACACGGAGGCGCGCCCTTCCTTTACTCGCGGTGTGCATTATCCCACTGCTCTTCTGCAGATTGCTTCCGTAGAGCGTTGCTATCTTTTCAGACTTACGCATGTAGGTATGCCGCGTGAGGTGGCGGCTATATTTGCCGACCCTCTTATTCTCAAAGTCGGACTTGCCTTCAAAGACGACATTCGCGGACTGCAACGCCGCCGCTACTTCAAGCCGCAAAACTGCATTGACTTGCAGCAGATAGTGTCTTCATACGGCATTCTTGACCTCGGTCTGCAAAAAATTTTTGCTATCTGTTTCGGTAAGAAAATATCCAAGTCGCAGCAACTCACCAACTGGGAGAACTCCCACCTCACAGAGAGTCAGGCGCGCTATGCTTCCACTGATGCGTGGGCTACACTGCTTATTTACAACGACCTTGTTCAGACCGAACCTCTACCTCAAGAGCAGGTGGCGGTAATCAAAGCCGAAGATGCAGAGAGACAACAACTGCTTAATATGCAAAAAATGAACGAAAACAGACAGACACAATGACAACCGTTATACTAAAAAAAGGCAAAGAGGAGTCGCTCCTGCGTTTCCATCCATGGGTCTTCTCCGGCGCGATAGAAAGAGTGGTACTTGACCGCGACTATCCCTATTCCTCTCCCCGCGAGGGTGAGCGCGTAAAAGTGGTAGGTCACGGCGGCGATACCCTCGGCGTAGGGCATTTTCAGGTAGGCTCCATAGCCGTGAGAATGTTGTGGTTCGGCAGCGAACCTATGCCTCGCACCTTCTGGAGCGACCGTATCCGTTCAGCATACGAGTTGAGGCTCAAAGCCGGACTGATCAGAAAAGACAATACAATGTGTCGCCTCTTGCACGGCGAGGGGGATTTTGTCCCCGGATTGGTGGCGGATATATACGGCGATACGGCTGTTATTCAGGCTCATTCGGTCGGTATGCACATAGAACGGCAGGCGATAGCGCAGGCTATATTGCAGCAAGTGGAGCCTGTAAGACAGGTGTACTATAAATCAGATGACACCCTGCCTTTTAAGGCTGAAATAGAGGGCGATAAAAAAGGCTGGCTGACTGAAAATGCAGGCAGAGAGAGTTATACAGCACTCGAAAACGGCTTGGAGTTCGGTATAGACTTCCTCGGCGGACAGAAGACGGGTTTCTTCATTGACCAGCGCAACAACCGCTCGCTGCTTGAGCATTATGCTATGGGGAGAGATGTGCTGAATATGTTTTGCTATACGGGCGGCTTCTCTGTATATGCACTGCGCGGCGGTGCCAATCTCGTTCACTCTGTGGACGTTAGCGAGAGGGCGGTGAAAATTGTTAATGAAAACATAAGCCGTAATTTTCCCGATTGCACACGACATCAGGCATTTGCGCGTGAAGCGTTTGAGTATATGGCGGACATAAAAGACAAGTACGACCTTATCGTGCTTGACCCTCCGGCTTTTGCCAAACACCGGGATGCTGTGCGTAATGCTCTTCGCGGCTATCAGAAACTGAATGCCAAAGCCTTTGAGCAGATAAGAAGCGGCGGCATACTCTTCACTTTCTCCTGCTCGCAGGCTGTTGATAAAGAGCAGTTCCGCCTTGCCGTCTTCTCCGCTGCGGCACAGACGGGCAGACGAGTGCGTATACTCCACCAACTCCACCAACCTGAGGATCACCCCGTGAATATCTACCACCCCGAAGGCGAATACCTCAAAGGTCTCGTGCTGTATGTGGAATAACGGTCGGTTAATTTGACTGATATTATGGCAGATAACAAACATTATATAGAAGTGGAAGGTGCGCGGGTGCATAACTTGAAGAATATCAGTGTGCATATCCCTCGCAACAGCCTTACTGTGATAACGGGCTTGAGCGGCAGCGGCAAGTCGTCGCTCGCCTTTGACACCATCTTTGCCGAAGGGCAGAGGCGTTATCTTGACACTTTTTCTTCCTACGCGCGCGGATATATAGGTACGATGCAACGGCCTGATGTGGATAAGATAACAGGCCTTAGTCCCGTCATCTCCATTGACCAGAAAACGACATCTCGCAATCCGCGCTCTACCGTCGGTACTATCACCGAAGTGTATGATTTTCTTCGCCTTCTCTTTGCTCGTGCCTCGGTGGCGTACTCCTATCTGACAGGCGAGAAGATGGTGCATCTCACCGATGACAAGATTTTAGACCTTATCACCACCGACTATGCCGACCGGCGCATTTATATTCTCGCACCGCTTGTCAAAAACCGCAAAGGTCATTATAAAGAACTCTTTGAGAGCATACGCCACAAGGGCTATGTCTATGTGCGTGTTGACGGCGAGATAAAAGAGATAACCGCCGGTATGAAACTTGACCGCTACAGCAACCATACCATCGAAGTGGTGATAGACAGGTTGAGTATCAGGCAGGGCAACGCCGACGAGGAGGATATGAAACGTATCCGTCAGTCGGTGGATAGCGCGCTTACACAAGGCGACGGCGTGATGATGATAGTGGAGGCGGGCAGCGAAAAAGCGCAGTCCAAGTACTACTCCCGCCGCCTTATGTGCCCCACTACAGGACTTAGTTACCAAGACCCCGCTCCGCATACTTTCTCCTTCAATACCCCGCAAGGCTGGTGCCCCTGCTGCAAAGGCTTGGGCAAGGTGAGGAGAGAGAATGCCGAGACGAAGCGAAACGAACTCGATGAGATTGTCCATTCCGATGACTGGTTCCGCCGTATGGTGGAATACACCGCGCAGCAGGAAGAGGATCAGGAAGAGGAGAAAGACGAGTATGTCGTTTGCCCCGAGTGTGGCGGAAAAAGACTCAACAAAGAGGCTCTCAGCTTTAAGATTGGCGGTAAGAACATCGCCCAATGGAGCGAGATGGATATAGACGAACTGCTGCAATTTATCCGTTCGCTCAATCCCGAAGATTGGACAGACAAAGAACGGCGGGTGGCTCAACCTATATGTAAGGAGATAAGCAGCAGGCTTGGATTTATGCTGTCTGTGGGCTTGAGTTATCTCACCCTGTCTCGTCCTTCTGACAGCCTGTCAGGTGGTGAGAGTCAGCGCATAAGGCTCGCTACGCAGATAGGTTCAAGGCTTGTCAATGTGTTGTATATACTTGACGAACCGAGCATAGGTCTTCACCAGCGCGACAACGAGAGGCTTATCACTTCGCTCAAACAACTGCGCGATATGGGCAACACCGTCATTGTGGTGGAGCACGACGAGCAGATGATGCGCGAGGCTGACTTTATAGTGGACATCGGTCCCAAAGCGGGTAGGCTCGGCGGAGAGGTGATGTTTCAAGGTACGCCCGATGACCTTCTCAAGACAGATACCCTGACTGCCCAATACCTCAACGGCAACAAGACGACGCAAAGGCCTCACGATGAACTTATTACAAGTGACGGTACTGCTTGTCTTACCCTCAAAGGCTGCCGAGGTAACAACCTAAAGAACATAGATGTCTCTTTCCCGCTCGGCTGTATGATAGGCGTAACGGGAGTGTCAGGCAGCGGCAAGTCGTCGCTCATAACAAGAACACTGCTGCCTATACTCACACAGCATTTCTACCGCTCCCTTGCGCAACCCTTGCCGTATGATAGTATAGAGGGTTTGGAGCTGATAAACAAAGTGATAGCCGTTGACCAGTCGCCTATCGGGCGCACACCGCGTTCTAATCCGGCTACATATACCAATGTCTTTACTGATATACGCGAACTCTTTGCGCAACTGCCCGAGTCGCGTATCAGGGCTTGGAAATCAGGACGTTTCTCTTTCAACTCCAAAGGCGGAAGGTGTGAGGAATGTGCCGGTAACGGTTACAAGACTATTCAGATGCATTTCCTGCCAGATGTCTATGTCCCTTGTGAGGTGTGCGGCGGTCAGCGTTATAACCGCGAGACACTTGAGGTGCGCTTCAAGGGTAAGACTATTGCCGATGTGCTTGATATGACGGTAAATCAGGCAGTTGAGTTCTTCGAGAGTCAGCCAAACATTCTGCGCAAGATAAAGACAATACAAGATGTAGGTCTTGGTTACATCAAGCTCGGTCAGGCTTCGTCCACTCTCTCCGGCGGCGAGAGTCAGCGTATCAAACTTGCAGCCGAACTGTCGCGCCCGTCCACAGGCAAGAGCGTTTATATCCTCGACGAGCCTACCACCGGTCTGCATTTTGAGGATATACGTGTTCTGCTCGGTGTGTTGCGCCGTCTCGTAGAGAGGGGCAATACCGTCATCGTCATAGAGCATAACCTTGATGTCATACGCGCCTGCGACCACCTTATAGATATGGGTCCCGAAGGCGGCAGAGGCGGTGGAGAAGTGGTGGCACAAGGTACGGCTGCCGACCTTAGTTCGTGTAAGCGCAGTATAACCGGCAGGTACCTTTAATAGCTTTATACTATGATGTTTACAAAAGCCATACGTTATGCTTTTAGCGGAGTTATGGCTTTGCTGTTTCCGCGTACCTGTCCGGTATGCGGTATGCTGCTTGAAGGCGAGGACGATAAGCATATCTGCCTTAGATGTATGCAGCGACTCAAAAGAACGGAGCAGGCTGTCGAGCGCGGCAATATGACCGAAGACCTGTTTAAGGACGAAAAACGGTTTGTCAAAGGCGGTGCTTTTCTCTTCTATTCCCACGGTGATGACAATATGCACAATATAGTCAGGCTGTTCAAATACAGCCGTCAGCCGATGGTGGCATACGACATTGCTCGTGAGGGGGCGGTAGAGTGGCTGCAAACGGATTTCTTTGACGACATAGACATCATCGTTCCCGTCCCCCTTCATAAGCGCAGATTAAGGCAAAGAGGTTATAATCAGTCGTATTACATAGCACGTGCCATAGCTGATACCATCGGTGTGCCTGTCGATACCGAACATCTATTACGCCGCCGCAACAACCCGCAGCAGGCTCTGTTGAAAGGTGAACAGCGCACGGAAAACGTCAAAGACCTGTTTGCTCTGACCGACCCGATGTTTTTTGCCCGCAAGCATGTTCTGCTCGTGGACGACATACTGACCACCGGCAGCACTATGCGCTCCTGCATAAGGGCTTTTGACGAGTGCAGAGGATGTAAGGTGAGCGTTTTTGCACTTGCAAAGGCTAAATAGCAAAAACTAAAAATGCCGATAATCCGGTGCAAAAATACATTTTTTTGTGCAATATGTTTGCCAATCAGAATGGATTTTGTAACTTTGCGCGTTCAACTCTGAATATAGATTGATTGATTTATATGAAAAGATTCTTTACATCTTTATTACTCACATTTTTAGGTTCAGCATCGCTCTTTGTTGCAGCGGCTGATAAAGCGGGCTTTTGGTCGGACAATGCCGCCACTCTCTTTTATACGTTAGATGGTGCAGCATCTGACTATGTGTTTAACGCAAGCGGTATGACGGATATCGAACTTGGTACGGTATCTTCTTTCGTCATTACGAAGACCGAAGCCAATGTTTGGAAAAGAATATCCGAAAATATTGACATTACGGCTGTTTCGATGTTCTATCGTATCAACTCTACGACTGAGGGTGAGGCACAGGAGATAAAGTGCGACTGGATAGTTGACCTCGGCGACGACAACGGCTCACGTAACCAAAAATGGGGAAAAGAACTGAGCGTGAATATCACCGATGGCTTGGCAGACGGCGACTATACACTATCTATTTGGTACAAGTTTCAGTCAAGTGACGGCGATAAGTATCTGAGCAACGGCAGCAAAAACTACAACTTTAAGTTTACTATCAACTCTTCTTACGTTGAGAAATACTATATCGCAGGTAACGGTATCGCCGGCAGCGACTGGTGCTGCGGCAAGGAATGGGATCCGGCAGGGTGTGAACTGACAGAAGGAAAGGCTACATATACCTCTCTTCCGGCAGGGCAATACTCGTTTAAGATCACCAACGGCACGTGGAACAGGTACTGGGGCTATACCGCCGTCAATGCTTCGTGCAGCACCTCCGGCTATTCCACAGACAGCGATGGCAACGTGGTATTTAATTTGGCACAAGCATCGGATATTACCATCGCCTTTACCGAGGACAAGAAAATATGCCTTACCTCAAGCACTCCGTTCACTCCTGTATATAGTTGCGTTCCGTCGGAGTGTCCCGATGTAATGATGCAGGGGTTCTATTGGAACAGCTATTCCCCCAATAATCCCGATTATGCAACAGACGTATATGGTGATACACGCTGGAAGTCGTTGCTCTCGCAGGCAGACGAGATAGGTGCATACTTTGACCTCATCTGGCTCCCGCCTTCGGCATTGGCTTCTGGTACAGGCTATTATCCTCGTCAGTACTCCAATCAGAACAGCGATTGGGGCAGTCGTGCCGACCTTGAAAAAATGATTGCCACTTTCCATAACAGCGGTACCAAAGTGGTGGCTGACATTGTGCTTGACCACCTCGTGGGTATGGCAAGTTGGTGCGATTTTGCTACCAATAATTTCGGTCAGTACGGCACTTATACCCCGCAACTCTCTTGGATATGCAACGGAGACGAGATAAACGATCCTGCCAAGAAAAAAGAAATAGGCGATTGCGGCAAAGCCACCGGTCCGGACGACGAAGGCGACAATAATATAGGTGCGCGCGACTTAGCTCATAGCCTTACGGAGGTGCAAGACTTCAGCAAAGCCTATCTCAAATGGATGATTAACGAAATGCACTTTGACGGCTTCCGTTGGGACGAGGCTAAAGGTTTTGACCCTGCACATATAGGCGACTACAACCGCGCTGCCAAACCTTATATATCTTTTATGGAACGCTGGTCGGGCAACGATGACATAAGTTGGGCTATCGAAAGAACGGGCAGAGCAAGTATGGCACTTGATTTCCAGACCAAGTATTCCGCTTTCGATGGTATCGCCGGTTTTGATTACTCCAAATGTAAAGGCAGCGGTCTGCTCGGTATGGGGTATGCCAAATATGCTGTTACCTTCATCGACAGCCACGATTGGTTCTTGCGCGAAGAGGCTCACGGTCAGGAGTTTGGCGGCTATGGCAACTCGATGAAAACCGAACTTAAAGACCGCTTGCTGCAAGCCAACGCCTTCCTGCTCTCTATGCCGGGCGTACCGAGCGTGTTCTATCCTCACTGGGCTAAATATAAAGAGTATATCAAGCCTATGATTAACGCAAGACACTTGGCAGGAGTGCACTCTGAAAGTAAAGTGAGCGGCGAATCAGCAGAAAAAGACGGCTATGAATGTATAGTGGAAGGCAAAAACGGTAAACTCAAACTTCAGCTCGGCAACAAAGCACGTACCACCGACAGCGACTCAAACTTCAAACTGATTGCAAGCGGCAATGGCTATTCTATATGGGTCAGTGCCCTCGGCGATGCCGCTCCACGTATAATAGCCACCCAAAGCACTTACTTTGAAGACAATCAGGCAGGTATAGACGTTACCATTCAGGCAGTAGGCGGCAGCGGCAGTGCTGTTATATATTACACTACCGATGGTACGGCTCCTACTACCGAAAGTGCTGTTTATACTGCTGCTCTTAACTTCAAAGAGACAACCACGCTCAAGGTAATGGCAGCCTGCGGTGAGGCACAGTCAGCCGTCCAGACTTACACCTATACCTATCGCGAACCCTTGGCACGCGGCATACAAGTGCGCTTCCGCAAACCAGATGTCTGGAACAAAGTGTATTTCTATGCTTGGCTCCCGGGCACAGATGAACAAGGTAACGCCACATCGGAAAATATCGTCGGTGCATACCCGGGACAAAGAATATATCAGGATGCTGACGGCTGGTTCACGTATGAGTTTGACAGCGAACTGAAGACGCTCAACTTCTGTATTAACTCCGGTGATGACTGCGGCGCAGTGAATGTGCGCTCCAACGACCTTGAGATAACCTATGATGCCTGCTATGGATGGAAAGAGGGACAGGAAACGGAAGATTCTGCCGAGGAACTCTTAGACTGCTCCGAAGAACTCAACCCCGCCTTTGACTTGAGCATAAGTCCCGAATCCGGCAGTTTCAGCGATGTTACAGAAGGCGTTGAGGTGAAAATTACCGCCATTGGCAAAGAGAACGCTATGATATATTATACCACCGACGGAACGGAACCCACCAACAGTTCGGCTTCTGCTCAAGGCTCGGTAAGCTTCAAAATATCAGCCTCTACCACGGTTAAGGCATACGCCTTTGACCCCGCTACAAACACGCAAACGGAAGTCCAGACTACATCCTATATATATAAAGCTCCGCAGTCCGGACCGATAACAGTCAACTTCATCAAGCCCGAAGAATGGACTGACCTCTACCTCTATGCCTTTACTCGAGTAAAACAAGGCAGTAAGTTTAAGGACACGCCCTTTGCGCTTGACGGCAAGAACTCCAAATGGCCCGGTATGAAGTGGACCAACACAACCACAATCAATGGCTTGGAGTGGTACACTTGGACAATGGGCAGCGACATAAAAGAGATTTATATCATCTTTACCGAGGGCGATAAAAAACCGCAGACACAGGATATTTACGTAAACGAAAACACCTGCTACGTTTGGAATCCCGACTGCGGCAAAGCCGTTATCAGCAAAGATTGCGACGGAAGAACTGATATTGAGACTATATCCATAGACAACTATGACAACAAAGAAACATACAAGATTATCGTTGGCGACCAAATGGTTATTATCCGCGATGGTGTTATGTATGATGTGCTTGGGCGTAGGCTCTGACTTGCACGCTCGTACACTATACCTCAATACCGGCGGACAATCATTATGGGGAAAGGACGGAGCATCGTTCTTCGTCCACTCGTGGGGTGGGGTAGCCGAGGCTGACGGGAAGATGTCTAATGTCAGCGGCGATGTCTATTCCCTTGATATTCCTGACGATAATACACTTGTTATCTTCGTTCGCATGCCTGCCTCTGCTTCTACGCTCGACTGGAACAGCAAGTGGAACCAGACAGACGATCTCGCCATACCTGCTGACAAGAACCTTTATACTATCACCGGCTGGGATGCCGGTCAAGGTGTTTGGTCTGTGTATGGCAGCGAAGGTGAGGACAACGGCGGTAACGGTGGTAACGATGGCGGCATAACGCTGACCGACTATGACACCGCTGTTCCGGCAGAATGTGAAGATGTGATGTTGCAGGCTTTCTACTGGGAGTCGCAAGTGAACAACGGCTTTGGCGATACCAAGTGGCAGACATTATATAATAACGCTGCTGAGATAAGTCGCTATTTCTCTCTCGTATGGCTGCCGCCTTCGAGTAAACCGTCAGGCATAAGCAAAGGACTTGGGTATATAGCGGATGACTATAGTAACCAGTCAAGCAACCTCGGACTGAAAGCATATTTGCAGTTCCTTATTCGCGAACTGCACAAAAACGGTACGCGTGTTGTGGCAGACATAGTGATTAACCATTGCGGTAACTATAACAACAAGTGCAATTTCTACCAACTTAACTTCGGTCAGTACGGCTCTTTCTCCCCTAATGAGACATGGATAACCGGCGATGATGAAGGCGGCTGCAACCCGTCGGGCAACAAAGATGACGGTCAGCACGAAGCCAACTATGGTGCAGCTCGCGACTGGGATCATAAGAACACCAACGTACAAGCTATGTGCAAAGCCTATCTGCAGTGGATGCGCCACGAGATGGAGTACGATGGCTTCCGTTTCGACTACTGCGGCGGATACCACGTCAGCCATGTGGCTGATTATGTGGAGAGTGCAAAACCATATTTCTCCGTTATGGAGTATTGGAACGGCGATGCCAACCACCTCAAACAACGTATTGACGACTCCCGCCGCCAGACGCTCACTTTTGACTTTGCCAATATGTACACAGCCTTCCGCGACGGTATAGCCAAAGGTAATTACAACAACTGTCTGAATAGCGGACTGCGCGGCAAAGGGTATCAGAAATATGCGGTTACATTCGTTGATAATCACGACACTTTCCAACGCGGAAACGATAACGTTACGGACATCTGCGGCAAGGGCGACGGCTCGTCTATAAACAACCAAAGTGTTATGCTGCAGACCAATGCGTATATTCTCTCTCTCCCCGGTGTGCCTTGCGTCTTCTATCCGCATTGGGTGAGATACAAGACGGAGATAGGTAAGATGATTAATGCCCGCCGAGCCGTAGGCATACACTCCGAAAGCAGTGTGCAAGAGACGGCTGGAAGCGGATATTATGAGGCAACTGTCCAAGGTCATCGCGGGCAAGTGATACTCTATCTCGGTTCGTCCGCCTCCAAAGCCGCTCCGAGCGGATTTATGCTTGCCGCCAAGGGTAGCGGATATGCAATGTATTATAATACAAACAGTTCTGCCGTGGTCGAAACACAGACTGCTGCACAGACATTGAATCACGTTGAGCCTATATACAACGTCCTTGGACAGCAAGTAAGTAGCGACTATAAAGGCGTTGTCATACAAGGCGGTAGAAAATATATAATCGAATAAAAAAATTAAGCTTATGAAGAAAATATTTACTTCTTTATTCTTATTTATTTCCATTTTTGTTTCTGCTACAACCGTCTATCTTAATACCGGTGGTGCTGCGTTATGGAATCAGGCAGGAGCGCGTTTTGCCGTATATGCTTTCAACGGCGATGACAATACTTGGTTTGATATGAGCCAAGTGAGTGGCGATATTTATTCTGCCGAAATAAGCGATAGTTATTCAAACATTATTTTCTGCCGTATGAACGGTGAGACCACTGAAAACAGTTGGGCAAACAAGTGGAATCAGACTGCCGACCTTACTTTATCTGACGGTCAAGACCTCTATACTATCACAGCCTGGGGCGGCGAAGGCAATCCCGACCAAGGTCAGTGGGGCGTATATGATGCCACCGGCGGCGGTAATCAAGGCGGTAACGAAGGCGGAAATCAGGGTGGTAATGAAGGTGGAAACCAAGGCGGTCTTGGCGGTGAGGATGGCGGACTTGAAGGTTGGTTCTACAAAGGTTATATTGATGGTCAGGATGTCGAACTCTCGGCTGCCACTCGCTTTGAACAAGGTGTCGTTTCTTTCGCTTGCACGGAAAAGAGTTATCTCTTCGTCATCTACCAAGATGCTAATGGCGGTGTACAATATATGGCACAAGGTTATCAGGACGAACTCGAACACTGCACTATGTACCCCAACATAGAAGAGGCAGGTGGTAATCGTCTTTCTTTCGCGGCAGGTGTTTATACCCTTTATCTCTATGACAACGAAGACGGTACGGTAGAACTGTCGCGTGTCCAACTGCCCGGGAAAAAACTTATGGGAGCCGAGGTTTCCGCTCTCGGTGAGGTTAAGTACGAACTTGACCTTAACGCGCCGATGTATAATATCATCGGGCGCGAAGTGGATGCTTCATATCGCGGTATAGTGATTCAAAACGGACGTAAGTATATAAGATAAAATGTTAGTATTCAACATATTTTCATTTCACCTAATTTATTAACTAACACAACAAACCTATGAAAAAGATTCTCTCTTTTGGCCTAATGCTACTTATGAGCATCACGGCTTGGGCTGGTAAGTTGTATTTTGTTCCCAATTCAAATTGGGCAGGGAATACAGACAAGTATGCAGCCTATTATTTCAACGAATCGTCTAATGGTTGGTCAGATTTGATGACCGCTGTGGAGGGTTCAGAAGGTACGTATGAGACCACTATTCCCGATGGTAACACTACGGTTATCTTTGTCGCTCTTGACAAAACGCTTGATCAAGCAACCTTTAGCGCATTGGAAAACAAATGGTCAAAAAAGTGGAATCAAACTGCTGACATCACGCTTGAAACAGGGAAAGACCTCTTTACTCTCGCAGACGGCTGGGATAATATATCCGGTACTTGGTCTGTGTTCACCACTGGTGAAACAGGCGAAGGTGGTGAAGGTGGTGAAGAAGGCGGAGAAACAGAAGTCGCTTCTTACTACCTTGTAGGTAACTTCAATAGTTGGGATATAGAAAACTCCCCCGCCTTTACTTACAATGAGGAAGCAAAGACTTATACCATCAGCATCGATCGTATGTTTGGTGAGTTTAAGGTAGCCACCACACTTGATTGGAACAGCCAAAACTATGGTGCAGCCCAGGAAGGTGATGTCATCGCTCTTGAAGCCGACTATACTTTGCAAGCTCGCTTTGATGACGGTAACTCAAATCTCGCAGTTTCAGGAACTTATACCAATGCTGTATTCCGTCTCGCTCAAACCGACAAAGGTCTCGTTCTTACTTTCGTAAGCGGTACAAAGGAAGAAGAGGTGAAAGTGGATGACACTACTATCTACTTCGTTAATACAACCAAAGCTACTGCTGTCAATGCTTACGTATGGCAAGCAGACGAGAACAATACAACCACCATAGCTAATCACAAAGGTTGGCCCGGCGAGGCTATGACTAAGACCGAGGCACAAGTAAACGGCTTCGATGTATATTCTTATACCTTCCCCGAGAACTTCAACTGGGTAATCTTCATTACTGACGGAGATCAAACCACTGAAATCCTTCGCGATGCAACTAAGGCTTATTACAACGATGGTACTTGGTATGCTTCTTTAGAGGCTATCCCGGTACCCGAGACTCCTGCTAAGTTCTATATAATCGGTGATGATGCCCTTCTTGGAGAGGGTAATGCTTGGAACTTTGAGAAAGCCATTAAGGTAACAGAAGACAGTTACACAATGTCTCTTGCTGCCGGTACTTATTCAATGAAGGTTCTGACTGCACTTAATTGGGATGCCGCTGTAGGTTACAGTGCATTGAGTGAGAAAGCCGAAGGTCTGACTACAGACGATACTGATAATATTATCTTCACTCTTGCCGAGGCAGGTGATGTAGTAGTAACATACGCTGTAGCCGAAGAGACAACGACGTTTGTTGTAAATGGTAACTTCTATGTAGAGCCAGTAGTAGAGCCTGAGATGGTTGACTTGCGTATAGTTCCGAATATGTGGTCAGAGGCAGATGCCAAGATAGCCGCTTGGGTATGGGGTGAGAACCTCGCAGGCGAGTGGACAAGCTTCTTTGCAGGCGAAGGTGATACGTTGTCGGTTAAGGTCAATGCCGAGGCAGACAGTATTATATTTGTACGTATGAATGCCGAAGCCGAAGTCCCCGGTTGGGAAGCTTGGAACCGTATGGCAAATATGGAGATAGGCGCATCGATGGTATTTACCGTTACTGACTGGGCTGCCGGTACTTGGGAAGTATATGTACCCGAGACTCCTGCTAAGTTCTATATAATCGGTGATGATGCCCTTCTTGGAGAGGGTAATGCTTGGAACTTAGAGAAAGCCATTAAGGTAACAGAAGACAGTTACACGATGTCTCTTGCTGCCGGTACCTATTCGATGAAAGTTCTGACAGCTCTTAATTGGGATGCCGCTGTAGGTTACAGTGCATTGAGCGAGAAAGCCGAAGGTCTGACTACAGACGATACTGATAATATTATCTTCACTCTTGCTGAGGCAGGTGATGTAGTAGTAACATACGCTGTAGCCGAAGAGACAACGACGTTTACCGTAAGCGGTAATTTCTACGTTGAGCAACAACCCGAACCGAAGGATATCACTATTTACTTCGTAAATATCTACAACTGGACAGTTGTTAATGCCTACGTATATTACGAGGCTCCGGCAGAGGGCGTTGCAGGTCGCAGAAATGTAGTTGCACAGACTGCTATGGATTGGCCCGGTGAGGCTATGACCAAGACCGAAGAGCAAATCAACGGCTATGATGTATATACCTACACCTTCACTGACGATAACAATATGTTCATCGCCAACAATGGTGGTTCGGGTGAGGGCAACCAGACGGGCAATATCGTTGTTGATGCCGCTAAACCTTACATCTATGGTGAGGCTCTCTACGCTACAGCAGAGGATATCCCCGCTGAGTGCAGCGGCGAGTATGGTCTGATTGTAAACGGCACTTTCGTTGCTGCCGAACTCAATACAGAGGCAGTCGTAGATAACGGTGCAGAGTATATGATAACAACTACTCTTGCTGTAGGCGATGTTGTTGCTCTGTATGACAACTGCAATTTGGCACAATGGGTACTCACTCCGCGTGATGACAGTTATAGCAGCTTCACAACCGATACTGAAGCACAGACTTATACTATCACCGAAGCCGGCACTTACGCCTTCTATATCAGAATATACAACGGTGGAACATCTGACGTATATGTAGTTTATACAGCAGGTGGGACAACTGCTCTGACAGAGGTTATGAACAATGCAGACAAAGCAACTAAAGTGATCGTCAACGGTCAGCTCTACATCGTTCGCGATGGCGTTATGTATAATGCTCAAGGCGCAGTAGTTCGCTAAACTTATAAGGCAGGGGCGGCTGATACCCGCCTCTGCTTACAAATTTTAAGGGTGGATAGCGAGACTGTCCGGCCGAAATATATTTAATTATCTAATTAACTAATTATTAAAAACTAAAACATTATGAAGAAAATTCTTTCTTTGTTTGTTGCTGCCGTAATGGCAGTAGGTGCTATGGCTCAGGTGACTTTTGATTTCTCTGATGCTTCAGGGTTTGGTTATACCAACCCTGCAAAAGGTGAATTCACCCAAGTTGAGGATGGAGAACAAATTACTTTTGGGAATGTAGTTCTTACCGTAAATTTTTCTCAAGGTAATGGCTTCCGTTTCTTTTCTAACACCAACACTGGAGTAATTAACCTTCGTGGTTATAAAGATGCTAGGCTTACCGTTTCTACCAAAAATGGTGCAAATATTACAGGCATTGAGTTTGCAGGTAGTAATCTGACTTCAACTTATGTTACTGCCGATGGTTATGATGGAGCAGAAAAAACTTGGGCAGGAGAAGCAAATCTCGTTACTTTCAACATCATTAAAAGTACCGTTCAAATAAACACATTGACTGTTACTACTTCCGAAGGCGGCGAGGTCGTTTGCACCGACAACTATGGTCTGATGGTTAACGACCAGTTTGTTCGCGGTACCAAAGGTGAGGCTATCGGCGGCGGCGAACAATGGGAAGTAGAGAACCTCTCTCTCACCACCACCGACGTTATCTCTCTGTACAGCTATTGCGGTGAGGTTGCTTTCACAGGCACAATTATGCAAGGTGCAGACCTCGTTGAAGCCAACGATATGACTTTCAGCGTAAAAGAAGATGGTATCTACAACTTCTATATCAAACTTGTTGCTTTTGAAAACAACGAAATCTATATCACCAAGACAGAGGTTACTTACACCACTTGTGCTGAAGCCAATGCAGCCGATAAAGATACAGAGGTTGTCCTTGGTGCTTTTGATGTAGTTTATGTTTCCGGTGGCAACATCTATATTAAAGACGAGACCGGTATGACCCAGATCTTCAAGAGCAATTACGGTCTGGAAGCCGGTGATCATGTAGAAGCCGGTTTGGCAGGTAAAATAGATATCTATAAATCCACTCCTGAGGTCATTCCTTCCACATCTTTCGCAGACTTGAAAATTACCAAAGGTGATGTTCCTGCTATCGATGATGCTGTATCAGTTCCCGTTGCAACTGATGTTAACTACATCCTTATGTATCATGGCGTTAGCCTCGTTGCCTCAGAAACTGCAAAGAACTACATCGGTACGTTCAATGAAGTAGAGTTCAATGTCTACGACAAGAGCAGTCTGATTGAGGAATTGGACGAAACTGCCACATATACTATCAAAGGTCTTGTAGGTTTCTATAATAGCAATATTCAAGTTACCATCCTTACTATCGCAGAAGAAGGTGGTGAGTCAACCGGCATTGACACCATCAACGGTGAAGCACAAGCCGAAGGCAAGATGATGATTGACGGTCAGCTCTACATCCTCCGTGATGGCAGACTCTACAACGCACAAGGTGCAGTTGTTCGCTAATCATTAGCACAACATAGGATAAGGGCGGCTGACTACCGCCCTTATTCACGCATAAAAAACTTATAATAATCTCACAAAATATCTATTACTATGAAACGTCTCTTTACGTTTATCGCTGCTGTTACACTCACTTTAGTCTCTCTTACAGCACAGGTAGTATCATCTCCATCTCCTATACCTGTCAATTATGACGGTCAAATCATCCTCACCTTCGACCCCACCAAAGGCAATGGCGGTATGGCAACTGCCACAGAATGTTACTCCCATATAGGACTGATCACCGCCTCATCCAAAGACATACACGACTGGAAACATATTAAGAACGATGCTTGGGGAACGACCACCGAACCGCAATGGACCAAAACAGGCAACCTCTGGCAACTCACCATTGACAACCTCTATACCTATTTCTCCTGCCCGACTACAGAAGAAATTACTGCTATCGTTATGGTCTTCCACAACGGCAAGGGCAACAACTCCCTCGAAGGCAAAACGACTTCAGGCGGAGATATACTCGTATATATAGGTAAAGAGACCCCCGATGACGATATATGGAAAAACTTTACCCCCGCTTCTGTTGTAGAAAAACCGCGCCCCGCCGGAGTCGTTAACGGTATATACTACGGCGAAGACGGCACATCCGTTACACTCTGCACCTTTGCCGCAGGCGACAAAACTGCAAACAATAACTCAAATCTTGAACCTGCTCAACACGTCTTTCTTATCGGCGATATGACCGACTGGAAACTAAATAATGACTACCAACTCTATCGCGACGGCAACTATTTCTGGATTACCCTCAACGGACTTGAAAGCGGCAAAGAATATCGCTTCCAGTATGCCGTAATGCGCGCTGACGGAGTGAAAAAACAGATTTCTGACCTCTTCTCCGAAAAACTCATTCACCCCGATGACCACTATGAACCACGCACTTTACACCCCGACCTTATAGGCTATCCCCTTTCCGGCGCGGACAACGGCTATGTAACCGTCATTCAGCCTGGCAAACCCGCCTACCAGTGGTCGGATGCTACAGTCAACTTCGTGCGCCCCGACAAAAACAACCTCATCATATACGAGACTTGGGTATATGATTTCACCCCCTACCACAGCCTGCCCGCTTTGTTAGACAGGTTGGACTATATATCTAACCTCGGTATCAACTGTCTCGAACTGATGCCCGTTACAGAGTTTGACGGCAATGAGTCGTGGGGCTATTCGCCTAACCACTATTTCGCCGTGGACAAAACTTACGGTTCGCCCGAAGACCTCAAACTGCTCGTTGACGAGTGCCACAAACGCGGCATCGCCGTCGTCCTTGATATGGTCTTCAACCACGCCACAGGGCAGAACCCGATGAATAAACTCTATCCGTGGACCTCAAGCAACGAGACTATTACCGACCTGCGCTTCAACCCTTGGTTTAATATTGATTCGCGTGTCCCGCACTCCGATAATGTATATCAGGACTGGAACCATGACTTTGCACCCGCTAAGGATATGTTCCGCCGCGCTGTCGCCTATTGGCTCACAGAGTATAAGGTGGACGGCTACCGCTTCGACCTATCTCACGGATTGTGCGGCACCACCAATACAGCGCTTAAAAACATCAACGAGTATTACGATGTTATGCAGTCCGTTTCCCCGGGCTCTTACCTTATGCTTGAACACTGGGGTGGCAATATGAAAACCGACCGCCCGAAATTGGTTGAGGCAGGTATGATGTGCTGGCAGAATACCGCCGACGCCTTCGAGCAGGCAGCAGGTGCTTGGCTCACAGGAGATAAACTGTCGGATGCCAACCTTGATAACTATGTCTCTTACTGCAACAACCACGATGAAGAACGCCCCTTCTTCAAAGCCAAACAATGGGGTGAAGGTACGCTTACCTCAAGCGAAGCCGACCGCGCAGGACGTGTACCGGCTGTGATAGGTTTGCAGTGTCTTATGGACGGACCGCAACTCTTCTATCAGTTTGACGAACTCGCATACGACTTCTCCAAATGGCAGAACAGCAAGGCAGATTGGGGAAGGAACCCGTATAAAATGCCTGTCAAAGCCGAATATATCTATACAAACGGCAGCAAAAAAGATACGGCAGAGTTTAAGATGAACACCAAATACCGCCCCGAAGCAGCAGGTTGGTTCCGTGAAGGATCTCGTATGCTGGCTTATCAACGTCTCGCACAAGCCATACAACTGCGCACACGTTTGATACCCAAATTGTTTGAAGGCAATCCTACCGCAAGCAAACTCTATGCCGGAGCACAAGAACGCTTCGTTCAGTGGGGCAATGATGTCTATGCCGTAGCCAACTTCTCCGCTACTAAAACGCTCAACATCACCCTGCCCGAAGGTACGTGGTACGACTACTATGCTGACGGCATCAAAGCACAATCGTCTTATACTTTGCAACCCAACGAGTTCCGTATCTTTACCGGCTCATCGGTCAAACTGCCTTCCGTGCCGTCTGCCTACGACTATACAACAGACTTAGACTTCGTTGAGCCGATTGCTAATCCTGTCAAAGCACAAAAAGTTATATATAACGGACAACTTTATATCATCCGTGAAGGTGTCACCTACGATGCCCTCGGCAGAGTGGTAAAGTAGAAAAGTGAAGTGATAAAACCGCAAAAAAATAAGAGAGTTACAAAACGTAACTCTCTTATTTTTTTGCGGTGCGGACGAGACTCGAACTCGCGACCTACGGCGTGACAGGCCGGTATTCTAACCAACTGAACTACCGCACCAATTGGCTGCTCCTTTTCAAAAGCGGGTGCAAAGGTACGGCAAATTTTTATACTGTGCAAATGTTTGCGCATTTTTTTTGAAAAAAATATGTTTTGTACCGCAAACATAGCACTAAATCTCCTTATTTCCACCATTTTTTGTGTGTTCGGCATTTTTTTTGTACTTTTGCGGCGGATTTGTATGAGTCTGAAAAATTAACTTGGACACAAAACGGTGTCCTTATTAAAACAACCTAAAACAACAATTCAAAACAATGAACATTGTTAGAAAAGAAATCAAACTTCCCGATGGTAGGGTCATCACTCTTGAGACGGGCAAACTTGCCAAGCAAGCAGATGGTGCGGTGATGGCTACCATAGGTAACACGATGGTACTCGCTACTGTTTGTAGTGCAAAAGATGCTATGCCGGGTACCGATTTTATGCCGCTGACGGTAGAGTATAAAGAGAAATTTGCAAGTGCAGGCCGCTTCCCCGGTGGTTTCACACGCCGCGAGGGCAGAGCCTCCGACTATGAAATACTGATAGCACGTCTTATCGACCGTGCCCTTCGTCCTCTCTTCCCTGCTAACTATCACGCAGATACGTTTGTAAATGTAACCCTCTATTCGGCCGACAATATAGATATGCCGGAGTCGATAGCAGGTCTTGCAGCCGGTGCAGCACTCGCCTGCTCTGACATACCTTTTGAAGGTCCCGTCAGTGAAGTGCGCGTGGCACGCGTAAACGGCAAGTTTATCATCAACCCCACCTTTGAACAGTGCGAGCATGCCGACCTTGAGCTGATGGTTGCCGCTACGTATGACAACATTATGATGGTTGAGGGCGAGATGAAGGAAGTGCCTGAATCTGTTATGCTTGAGGCTATTAAAGCCGCTCATGAGGCTATCAAGCCCCAGTGTCTTGCTATCAACGAGATGATGCACGCATACGGCAAAGACACTAAACGCGAGTATTGCCACGAGGTGAATGATGACGAACTGCGTGAGGCTGTTCACGCTTTCAGTTACGACCGCGCTTACGCTCAAGCCACGTCTGCTGATACGGACAAGCATCACCGTGAGGAGATGTTCTCGCAGATACGTGAGGACTTCAAGACGGAGAAAGCCGACTATATGCAGCAGCGCGCCGAGGCTCTCGGTATAGAGTTAGACGAAGTTGCCGCTATGGTTGACCGCTACTATCACGATGTGGAAAAAGAGGCTATGCGCCGTGCCGTGCTTGACGAAGGTAAGCGTCTTGACGGTCGTAAGACCACAGACATACGCCCCATCTGGTGTGAGGTTAGTCCGCTTCCCGGACCTCACGGCAGCAGTATCTTTACTCGCGGTGAGACACAGTCGCTCTCAACGGTTACTCTTGGTACGAGCCGTGATGAGAAGTTGGTGGACGAGGCTCTTATCCAAGGTTCAGAGCGTTTCTTGCTTCACTACAATTTCCCGCCCTTTGCTACGGGTGAAGCCAAAGCGCAACGTGGCGTAGGTCGTCGTGAGATAGGTCATGGAAATCTTGCATGCCGCGCTCTGAAAAATATGATTCCTGAAGATTTCCCATATAGCGTTCGCGTTGTAAGCGATATACTTGAGTCCAACGGTTCGTCTTCTATGGCTACCGTATGTGCAGGTACTCTCGCACTTATGGATGCCGGTGTGCCTATCAAGAAACCCGTTTCGGGCATCGCTATGGGACTTATCTCCGAGAACAAGGGTACTAACTACGCTATCCTGTCTGATATTCTCGGCGACGAAGACCACCTCGGTGATATGGACTTTAAGACCACGGGTACACGCGATGGTCTGACCGCCTGCCAAATGGATATAAAGGTGGACGGATTGAGTTATGAGATTCTTGAGAACGCTCTTGCACAGGCACATCAGGCTCGTATGTATATCCTTGACAAGATTCTTGAGACTATGCCTGCTCCTCGTCCTGACCTCAAACCTCATGCACCGCGTATCACCACATTCTATATCCCGAAGGATATGATTGGTGCAGTGATAGGTCCCGGCGGCAAGATTATCCAAGGTATTCAGGCAGAGACAGGTGCAGTCATCTCTATTGATGAAGACGAGCGTGGAGGTAAAGTGGAAATAGCAAGCAACAACGGCGAGGCAATGGCAGCCGCTATGGCTAAGATTAAAGCTATTGTCGCTCTTCCCGAAGTGGGTGAGATATACGAGGCTACAGTCAAGAGCCTTATGCCTTATGGCTGTTTCGTGGAGTTTATGCCCGGCAAAGAGGGTCTGCTCCATATCTCGGAGATTGATTGGAAACGCTATGAAACAATGGAAGAGACCGGCATAAAAGAAGGTGACAAGATTCGTATTAAACTACTCGAAGTGGACGAGAAGACCGGCAAGTTCCGTCTCTCTGCTCGCGCTCTCAAAGAGAAACCCGCTGACTATGTAGAGCCTCAACGTCCGGCACGCCCTGATAGAGGCGACCGTGGTCCGCGCCCCGAACGCCGTGGTCCGCGTCCCGAACAGCGCCACAATGACCGTGACTTTGATGGCGATGGCGCACGTCTCGAACGCCGCCGTTGATATACTCCGGTAGATGATAACCGACTTTGATTATATTGCACCGCGCCGAGCAAACTGTATGAAAACAATACGGTTGTTCGGTGTGGTGTTCTTTTTCGCGTTTTGTCTGTCTGCCTGCTGCAACGATGCTTATATGCAGGAGATACTTGAAGACAGTACTATGCACGAACAGGGACTGCGTGCTGCCAATGAGCAGGAGAGCCTCGTCTATGTCTATCTCGACTACAACCGCGCGCTCAATAATACAATGTCTTTCGGCGGGCACTATTGGGACAAGACCTTGTCGGAACTTGCATTTGCAGTCTTATTAGGTGCCTTGTTTGTAATATGGATTTTAGTCAGGCGCGTACATTTCTTGTACAGATTTTACGATGGGAATGCCGGTATGTTGCTCAATACAGCCTGTGCCGTATCTGCCACAATGAGTGTTATGACTGTGCTTGATTGGGAATTGAAAACCTTTTGGTTTATACCTGTTTTAGTGGCACTTATAGGTGTCGGACTGTCGCTTTTGCCGTTTTATTTCCCTTATCATTCCGCTTGGCTTACATCGCGCATATGGAAATATGTGCGCTATCTGTATCTGACGCTTTTCGGCATTTTTGTAGTGCTTTGTCTTTTGAGTGCCGAGGTGCAGGCACCCTCTGTTTATTAGTTGCTCTATCGGCTGAAGTCAAGATATGGTTCTATCTTTTCTATTTCGCTGTCTGTAAACGGCAGTGATTTAAGTTCACCTATACTTGTCAGCCTTATCTGTCGTCGGCGTTGAGTGTATAGGGCTTTGGCTTGTGTGAATGATATATACGGGTGTCTTTGCAGAGCATCGATAGATGCGTAATTTACCCGTATGCGCTTCACGGAGTCGGTGTTCAGTATGAAATGCGGAATAACGGAATCCCACTCAATCTTTTCTGTCTGTTCTATCTCACGCAGTTGTTCGGTAGAGTAGTACCCGCCTAATTGATTGCGGTAGCGCACTATCTTGACAGCTGTATATTTGCCTATCCCGCGTATCACTTGCAGCAGAGCCGTGTCGGCACTATTGAGTTCTATTATGGTGTCTTTTTTGCGACTTATATACTGCTTGATTATACTGTCTGTTTGCAGTGTGTCTTTACGTATGCTGTCGGCAGGCGGAATGTCTATATACGGTTCGAGAGTGTTATATATGCTGTCGGTCATACCATACAGCCGTTTGAGGTCTTCTTTCTTGCGATATACGCCTTTCTTGGCTCTGTATTTGAGCATATTGCGCACTTGCCACGGTTTTAGTCCGAGTTCGAGCAGTGTGGTGCTGTCGGCGGTATTGGGGTTGAAGTGGCGAAGACGAATGACAACAGTATCTCTTTTGTATTTAATAGGTTTAGTGTATGTTATGCTGTCTTGCGGATGCTCGGCTTCACTTATATCCGGTTTGGGCAAGCAGTGTATAAACACCTCTATGGATGCTATCATCGCCAATAGTACGACTGCTCCCACTATCTGTTTTATGCTTATTATCGGTCGTTTTTGCTTCATTTTGCTTAATTTGCGCTTTGTGTCTCTTCTACTATTGCCGTTGCCTTGCCGTCTATGAAGTGGGTTACTATCTTTTGTCCGCGTTGCAGGTCTTCTACGGAGCGCACCGCTTGTCCGTCAATCGTAACGAGTGAGTAGCCCAAGCGGTAGATGCGTTCGGGTGAGCAACTTGTAAGTCGTTGCCGCAGCAGTTCAATCTTGTGTCGGCGCAGCATTATCTGCTTTTCGCCCACTTGTTTGAGTCGTTGTCTGATGCGAGTGACTCGCTCTATCAGACTATCTATCCGGCTAACGAAGAAAGCAGCCACTGCCGTCGGTGTTTTAAGCGGCATATACGCCACCATATCGAGTATGCTCACATCGCGCGTGTGTCCGATGCCGGTCAGTATTGGCAGAGGAAACAAGGCACAGGCTTTTGCTATTTCATAACTGTCAAAGCAACTGAGGTCGGTGGTTGCTCCGCCGCCGCGAATAATCACTACTACATCGAAATTGTCTTTTTCTGCTGCAATGGTGTCAAGTGCTTGCAGTATGCTTTTTTCGGCTCGTTCGCCTTGCATAATGGCAGGGAAGAGTTTGGTGGTGAACTTATACCCTGACTGTCGCAGTTGGTCGGCAAAGTCGCCCCATCCGGCGGCTTCTTGTGCGGAGATGACCGCAATACGCTGAATGGCAGTAGGTAGAATGTGCTGTTGTTGGAGTTCAAATGCACCTTCCGCTTGCAGCCTGTTGATGGTCATCTGCCTTTGTCGAGCCATCTCGCCGAGGGTAAAGCGAGGGTCGATGTTGCGTATGTTAAGGCTCAAGCCATACACGGAGTGAAAGTTAATCTCCACTTCAACAAGCACTTGCATACCTGTTTGAAGAGTTTTGCCGGTCTGCTCCGCAAAGTATGCCGAGAGCATAGCGTAGATATTGCTCCAGCAGGTGGCACGCATCTTGGCTGCAAGTCCGTTGTCGGTGCGTTCCACGAGTTCAAAATATCCGTGTCCGCTGCGCGAAGATACGGAGGCAATCTCCGCCCTTACCCAGTAGGTGTTGTCGGATATAAAACTCAGTGCGCCCTGCACCAAACCTGCAAGTTCGCTCAGCGAATACTGTTTTGTGTTGTTCGTCTCAAAATCCATATAAAAAAGATTATTATTACGTACAGCGCAATCATCTGCGGCAGAGTGAGTACAGCCTCGGTGAAAGCGTGTGGAAGGTGTTCCATATATGTTACGTATGAGTTTAGAGTGTCAGTCAGTTTGCCTAAAACGGTTGCTGTTATATCCCCTATGTAGGGTATGTAGTAGAGCAAGAAATACGCAAACGTAAACATAACCAATAGAGATACAAGCGGCAGCACTACTATGTTGGTCAGAAGAAAGATATTGCTTGTCTGCGAGAAATAGTAAAGCGAGATCGGCAGTGTGCTTATCTGCGCGGCAAGAGAAACGGTAAAGAGCGAGCGTATATAACTCAGTGTTTTTTTTAGTCGTATTCCGGGAGTGGTGATGGGGAGTAGTCGGCTTAGAACGGGCTCAAGAGCCAATATGCCTGCCACAGCGGCAAAACTGAGTTGAAAACTGACGGAAAACAGGTCTCTCGGGCGGAAACATAAGATAAGAAACGCCGCGGCGAATAGTGTATTAAAAGAGAAAGGCTGCCGCCTGACCATTATCGCTATCTGCGCCAAACTGAACATCACCGCTGCGCGGCATACCGACGGACTAAACCCTGTAAGAGCCGCATAAAAAGCAAGACCGGCGATTATAACCGCACCTTGTACCACTTGCCGCCACCGCTCATCGTACAGCGGAGGATACAGTCCGCCGAGAGTGAGTAGCCAAATCAAAACAGTATAGATAAGACCGGTATGCAGTCCGCTCACGGCAAGCACGTGTGCTGCGCCGGAACGCTGAAAACTCTGCCGCAAGTCATAGTCCATATTATGTTTATATCCGAGTGTCATAGCGGCAACAGTGCCTGCCTCGCGATCGGTAAGTCTCGTTTCAAGTCGGCGTATCAATCGGTGCCGCAGTCGCTCAAAAGAGAATAGGGTAGTGTCGGCTTTACCCTGTGTTTGCCAATGCCGTGAGTTGGCATAGCCTGTGGCGGCAATACCTTCGCGGCGAAGGTAGGCAGCATAGTCGAATGCGCCTATTTTTTCCGGCTGTTTCCAAGTGGTTTTCACCCAAATGGTGTCAAGATATGAAGGCAAAATTCGGGATGAGTCTTTGAGTAGATACAGTAGCACTTTATGTCTGTCGGGCAACACCTCGGCTGTATAGAGCATCGTCTTTCTGCGTTCCTTAGGGTAATCGTGAAGCACAGCACGGTAGGTCTGCATAGAGTCAGGGAAAGATATATCCGTATCTTTATATAGCCGTAGCGGACTGCCCGTATAGTGTGATATAAGGATAATGATAACCTGTGGCAAGAACAGCCACAGCATAGGAGTACGGCGCAGAAAATCAGCCATTTTTCATTTTATGTATTGCTTCTTGCGGATTTTTAGCACCGAAGACTGCACTGCCTGCCACCAGTACGTCCGCACCGGCAGCAAACACCTCTCCGGCGTTCTTGGTGTTGATACCTCCGTCCACTTCAATCAGTGTTTTCAGTCTGCGGCTGTCAATGGCTTGGCGCATTGTACGTATGCGGTCGAGTGTCTCGGGGATAAAACTCTGTCCGCCGAACCCTGCAAAAACCGACATCAGCAGAATCATATCCACCTCGCCTATATACGGTATCAGCCTTTCAAGAGCGATGTCAGGGTTGATTGTCAGGCAAGTACGTACTCCCTTATTACGGATGAGTTGGATGGCGGGCATAGGATCGTCGGTGGCTTCAAGGTGGAACCCTACGCTCCAAGCACCCGCATCGCAAAAACGCTCAACGTATTTTTCGGGATGAACAATCATAAGATGTACATCAAGAGGCTTGGTGGAGTATTTTTTCATCGGTTTCATTAGCGGAAAGCCGAAAGATATATTCGGTACGAACACTCCGTCCATCACATCCACGTGAAGCAAGTCTGCTTCGCTGTTGTTGATACGTTCTATCTCGTCTTTAAGGTTGCCGAAGTCGGCTGACAATACTGAAGGTGCTATCTGTTTCATACCGCAAAGGTAGTGATAGATTTATAATCGTGCAATATCTTTCACAATTTTTATTGCATTATCCGTGCGTTTGTCCCCTTGTCCGCTTACAATATAATAGGGTACGCCAAGCCGCTGAATCTCGTATATGTACAGCCGTAGCAGTTCCTCTCTCCTGTTGCCGTTCTCTCTTACAGGGTCGTCTTCAAACTTTATGTCCGGCATACAAACCAAATATGCATCCGGTCTGTATTTTTCCATTGCCTCTATGACCCACAATGGGCATTTGTCGTATTTGACCTCAAACCACACTTTGGTGATGATAAGGTCGGTGTCGAAAAATACTATGCGTGTGCCGTAGTCTGCCGATAGTTGTTCCGCCTGCTTGCGGGCAATCAGTTCCACATCTTCGTATGTATATGGTCGTTGCAGTTGCTCCGTGTATGTGCGGGCATACTCGTCTATGCAGATACCTGAAAAACGCTGTGCAAGGTGTTTGCACAGCGTTGATTTGCCAGTTGATTCCGGTCCGATAAGAACGATACGCATAGTGTTTTTACTCTTTTTATCAGCGTGTCAGCATCAGTTTGATGTTGATACCGGCATTGTCGGAGTTGACTGGATAACTATTGGACATAAGCGGCGTGGTGCCTTGGTGGTCGTAGAAGAGTTGCAGACTGACTTTCTGCGAGATAACGTAGTCGGCACTAATCTTTATACCAAGCACTTTATTGCCGGACGATGCCTGTGTTATGTTCTCTTCCACTTTGCGCAGCAGTGTCATGATGTTCTTATAACTTACGTCCACGTTGATTTTGAGGTCGTTGGACACTTTGCGCTGACCGCCGTCTTTCTTCTTGGCTGTGAAATGCAGGTCCTTAATGGTGTAGCCCGCACCGATAACAAACTCTTTGCTGTGTCCTTCGGTCAGTTGTACGGATGTGATGTTCAGTGCAATGTTTCTTTGCTGGCGATATTCGGCTTTGAGGCTGAGCGAGTTCTTCATCGTCATATTGATACCAATCAGCGGGGAGAACGACTCTTGCATACTTACAGTTGATACATCAAACGAAGCCGAAGGTACGGGCAGTTGTGTTGTTACATCGCGTGTGAAGCCGAGTGTGCGGTCTTTGTTGCCTGCGTTGGCCCAAGTGGAGAACGTGCTGTACGAACCTATGGCATACTTACAAGTGTATGCGTGAGTGAGCGTTACGGAGCGGAAGTTGTCGCGCATCCACGGCAGTTTGCCAAGTCCGTCAAAACTTACGCTCCAGTTAGGCATCGTGCGCAGTATGCTCAGGAAGGGGTTGAAACTGATACTTGATATATCCCTGCCCGTGTATGTGGCGATAAAGGTCGGTATGAGTACGTCTGCCGAGTTGCGGCTGATAGTGCCGTGAGCGGGGTTGTATGATTTGCCGGCGAGCGAGTCGGGTATGAAGGTGCTTTCTGTCGGATAGACGAGCGAGTTGTAGCGCGACTGAACGCGTGTCTGCATAAGGTCGCGGTTGATAAGGAACTGGTCGAAAGTCTCACTCGCATAGTTAGACGATGCTTTGCCGATATTCTTAAAGGCTGTGGCAATAGCAACCTCCGTGATGTTAAACGAGCCGGTGGCATTGCGTTGCAGTACGTATCGCTCATCTTCATCCGTCGTTCTGCCGTAGAGCAGAGAGGTTGTATGTGCTTCGTAGCGTTTGCCGTTCACCTGTATCTTAAATCCGGGGAATGGTTCAAGTGTGAGTTTGACATCAAAGTCGCTTGTGTTGGCGGCTCCTGCCGGCTGTGCCACATCCTGACCCAAAGCGAGCCAGCCGTTGTCTTTGGCTTTCTCGACGAAGTTGTCATCGAAGAAGCCGAAGGCGAAGTCCCAGCCCGGGGCATAGAGGTTATCCACGTGCTTTTGTCCCATAAAGCCCACTTGCGGGCGGAAGCCCGGGACGGTCAGCGAGTTGGTATAACGATATGTTACCTGCAGGCGGCGTACCATCGTACCAAAGTATGCCGCAAAGTCCATAGCCTGTTCGCCTGCAGTGCGCTCGTTCGGGTCGCGGGTTGTGATGTTTACCTGTACGCCGTCAATGGCGTTCTTGCTTGTTAGCGTAATCTTTCCGTTGCCTGCTGTCTTATACTTGACGGGCAGAGTGCGTCCGGCAGTGTCGGTTATCACCACTTGCAGGTGTTCGGAGTTGAGACGGTGGTTAATCTCTTTTGGTACACCGGCTTCGAGGCTGATGGTCTGATTGAACGTTTTGCTCTTGAACTTGCGGTTGTTGCGTTGGCGCGCCTGCATACGTTGGTTGAGTTGTTTCCAATAGTTACTCTTGCCGTATAGGGTCTCAAAGTTTATCTGTCCGTCTGCCTGTATGGCACGCGTGCTGCCTATGGTGTTACCAAGGTCTTGCTGTGTAGTGGTGGCGGCAGTGCGGTTCCAAGTGTAGGTGCCGTTATACGAAGCGTTGGCTGTGAGGCAGTCGAGATACGGAATGCGGTTGAACGGTACGTTCCACGTAGCGGTGAACACTTGCTGATAGGTATATGGAGAGCCCCACGTACCCATACTGCGCATAATTGTGTCGCGCCAAGCCTCGTAGTAGTCGTTGGTGAACTGATAATCCCGAATTATTTCGGGCGTATAGTATGCCTCGTCCACGGTAGAGTTCATTGCCGTGCGGAAAGTGAACTTCATATTCTTCGTTAGGTCATACTTGAAGTCGAAATTGCGGTCCCAAGTAAAGTCTTTGGAGAAAGTGGGTGTCTGCGAGATGGTTGCTTCCACGCCGTCCGCCGTGTTGTAGTCGCGCATACGGAGCATAGAGAAGTTGCGGTTCATGTTCGTTGAGAACGCCCACGACTGCGGCAGGTAGAAGAGGTTGAACTCGCTCAGTATCTTCACGTCTTTGAGTTTGTCCATCTTGCTGAACGGCTCCCACGGCTTGGGGTTGAAACTATATGCGTAGTTGAACGAGCCTTTTTGGTTTGATGTCTGGTCTTTCTCCATCTCTGGCGAGCGGCTCATCTGCTTGCTGTATGAAGCCGATATGCTGAAGTTGGCAGGGTCGTAGAACATATTACGTTTCTTCGAGTGAATGTCCACCTTCATATTCGTAATACTGAAACTGATAGCATCGCGTGTTGTATTGGTGGCACGGCGAACAGAGTCTTTCTGCTCCTTGTTGTTGTATGTGGCGAGGGTCTCTTTCAGTTCTACATCCGAGTCCACAGGGTCGTATTTGGGACTTTGTTGGTCTTTGGTATAACTTACATACAGAGGTATGCGCAGTTGTGCTTGCTCGGGGAAGAGCCTGCCGCCTTCGAGTGCCGCACTGACAGCCACTTGGTATATGTTGTCCATATTGCGGCTCTGTACGTTGCTTTCTATGCTGCCGTAGCCTGCCGTTTCAAGGTGTCCCGTTACGTTCACTTTGGCTATGTCGCTTATGCCGAGAGAGGCGTTTGCCATAGCAGCCACACCGCCTTCTTCGTTAAACTCCGACAGCCTGAGTTCGTTTACCCACACCTCGCCGCTTACACCGCCGGTCTTGGTGTTGCGGCGGTTGCGCACACCTATCATTATCGTCTCTATCTCTGCCAATGTAGGATTGCCGACAATGGTTATCTTGTTGGCGGGCTTGCCGTTGTCCACATCATATACTATATATGGTATGGTGTTGCCTACAGTCCTGTCGCCGCTACGTTTGGCTTTGTTGCGCTCCGTCTTGGCTTTGGTGAAGGCAGTGAGAGGTACGTCTATGTTGTTGGCTACGGGCCATACTTTCAGTCGGTCATACTCGTTGTCGTTGTTGTACATACCGGGCTGCGTGAGGTAGAGCGGAACCTCGTATTCGTAGTAGTTGTTCTTCAGGTCGCTACCGAGGCGTATGAAGCAACTCAGGTCTTCGTCCTGTATCTTCTCGTTGTCGGGGTCGGCGGCATCCGCCTCAGCGTGGACGAACATCTGCAGGCGTTTGTAGTTGCGCATATCAAAGACAACGTTCTTATACAAGGCAAGTGCATCGTTGTAGTCAAGGTTGTTTACTTTAAGTACGAGTGCCTGCTCGTTTTGTGCTATGAGTTGTGCCTGCCCGGGGTCGGTCTGGCGGGATATGCCCGGAGGCAGAATATAGTTGACCGGTTCTCTTGCGTTGTTCTCCTCTATGTTAACTGCCTGTGCGTCAAGCAGGGCGTTAGATGCGGGGTTGGTGGTGTTATACTGGTCGGTGGCTACGTTGTGATACAGACCTTTGGTGTAGTTGCGCCAATCGCCTCTGACGAGTTGCATAGTGGCAAAGCGCAGGTGAGTATCCTGTTTGCAGCCGGAGAGATACATACGTATGAAACGTATGGACTTGTAGTTGCGTATGCCGCCCACGTTTCTTACATCGTTGCCTTTTACCGGTATCTTAAACTGATACCAAGTTACCTTGACGGTCTGACCATTGCGCAGGGTAACTTCCGTCTCAAGTTTCTCAGCAATATGCTGATGACCAACGTCGAGCAGGCTCGGGTCGAGACTGACGTGATACTCATAGTATTTTTCCGTCTCGTTAAGCGTGTTGTCTTGGTTAATATCCTCTATATCCGGAGTAAGCGTAGAGGCTGTGCCGTACAATTCGTTGCCGCTGCTTGCAGGCGAGTTGCCCTCCGTACCGTTGTAGTGCTTGTAGCGAAGAAGTATGGGGGTCTCCTGTTCGTCCCAGTCATCGCCGCGATAGTAGTGGAAGTTGTCGCCGGCAGGGTCATTAAGCGGCGAGAAGGGGTCGGCGTTCCAGCGTTGGAGGGTCTCGGAGTTGATTTTCTGCCTCAGTGCTGCCACATACTCTCCGTATGGGCGTTTGCCGCCGTACTCGTAAGCAAACTCCTCTTCCGTACTCAGTCCGTTAAGACCTACGTCCTGTCTTTCTCTTGCCCCCTCTTCGTTGGAGAAAGCGATAGTGGTGCTGGTCGTCTTGGGTACATATCCCCAGACGGTGGAGTCTAACATATTGCGGTCTTGTACGTTATACGGAAGTCCGTGCTCAAAGGCTTTTTTGCCGTCGCGCAGTATGTCTTCGCTTATATCGCCGAGGTTGATATACAGGTCGCCGCCTTCCCAGTTTTCTTCATTGGTGAGGCGCGGGTCCATCAGCCAGAACTGAATATATTCTATGTTGGCACGCTCAAAGTCGGTGTTGTCTAATTTGCGCATTATCGCACCGAAGTTCTTCTCCGGCTCTTGCAGTTCGCCGTTTTCGTTTACGCGTTCGGCATCTATGTTATACTGTCCGCGCTCCTTGGGGTAGTAAGAGAGGTTGAGGACGGACATGCGTGTATCTTCGCTGGCAAGCACGTCTTTATTGGGGTAGAGTTCCTGCTCATATACTATACGTGTCCTGTGGTCGGACATCGCTTCGGGGTCGTTCTTGATGTGCATCGGCGTGTTGGTCTGCGGGTAGCCGAAGATGGGGTCAACCGTGTACCATGAGAGCATGGCACGGTGGGAGTTATAGGCGGTGTTGTCGCTGAGCAGAGCATCGTTGTAGAAGTTGCCGTTCTGCGCCCTTGCAGGGTCGGATGGTGTGGAGGCGAGGAACCAACTATTCGGATAGTGTATGTCTATCGAAGTAGTGGTGGACTCAAAGTCGTCCAAGTAGGCTGTTCCCACTTTGCCCACATCGTTGGTATGTCCGGGGATAAGGTGGGCGAACTCTGCACCTATCTCAAAAGTACTCGGTGCAGTCGCCGTTATCCACGGAATTTGGTCTATGGCGTTACTCAGCCACTGGAACTCGGTCTTGTAGTTGAGGTTAAGTCCCCATATAGTGTTTGACAGCGGCTCGCTGCCGGTATTCACTTTGGTGGTAAGCGGACGTTCGTGCATATACATTATAGTACCGCCAATAGTGAAGTCCTTGTTAAACTCATACTCAAGGTGCGCACCGTACAGACCCTTGCGCAGCATAGAGAACGTGCTTTGGTTCTCCAGTTTAACATCCACTTTTGTTCCCGAATCTAATATGGACTGATTGAGCACTGTTACTACACCCATAGTGTAATCTACTACGTAATCAACGTTTTCTACTAACGTTGCACCGCCTGCCGTTACCGTTACGCTTCCCCTTGGGATGTTCATCGCGTTAAGCCGTATCTCGCTGCCGTTGGAGCCTTTGTATTTGCCTTTGAGTACAAACTTATTTTTTTCGCTCGTCTCCTGTGCCACCACTAATGTGGAGTCGTACAGTTCTTGGAAACAGTATTGGCTTACAAGTGCAGGGTCGTTGCCGAGTTGGGCTGCAAGATGGCTGCCGAACGGTTCAAGCACGGGGAACATTATCCTGCCGGTCGAACTGAAAGCCGTATAGCCTTCCACGTAGTCAAATCGTCCGTCCGGCGACTGGTTGTTACGTGAGTCAAGTTTGTCCAAGTTTAGCACGCGCAGCAGTTGTTTGCCTTTCGCCGGCCCGTCGGGCAGATATTGCAGGCTCGTTCCGACAGAGTCGTTGCGGTACATCACGTATAGTTCAAACTTGTCGCTGGACATTGACTGCGCACCGAGGGCATAGACGTTCTTCATCATCAAATCCCACGTGCCGTAGTGTTCGCCCGGACGCATGGGATTATGTGCGTGAGGAGCGTTGTTGGCTGGTTTAAGCAGTTTGAGAAGCAGGGTGGGGGCGTTGCCTTGCTCATCCTGGTTGCCCACTTTGTCCGTTGAGAACTCGCCCACCTGATACACCTGTCCGCCGTATGTGTATTCGTATGCCACGGCAAGCACCTCGTCTTGGTTGAGAGCAGCGCGAAGTGTGATAAAACCGAGAGCGGCGTTGAGTGTATATTCGCTGCTTGTCAGCAGGCGTGCCGACTCTATTTTCTCATACTGCTCGCCGCTTATCCACTGCGGTACGCCTTGCAGCGTTTGCGTTACTTGATGTATGCTGCGTATGTTCTCGCCCATACCGAGCAGTTGGTCATAGAGCAGGTTGGCTCTGTTGCCCGGAAGATTATTGTCCGAAGCCGTTTGATACAACCCCTGGTCAAGCAGGTGGTCTTGCTGCTGCTCACCAAGGTCGGTGAATGCCACTATGTTACGCGCTTGGTCATATACGCCCTTGCGGTTGGTAATCCATACCTCTATGCGGGTGATGTTAATGCCGCTTGCCACGTATGGCATTGCACTCATAGCTTGCTCAAAGTGGTCGCGGAAATAGTGTCCGAGGAAGAAATGCTTGTTCTCGTCGTAAGCATCTGCCCGCAGTTCGAACTTGGTCATCTGTGCGCCGCCTTCGCTGCTCACCTTTTGAGCATCGCTGTTCTGCTGACTGATAACTGCCTGAACGCGCAGTTTGCCGAACTTTAGGTTGGTCTTTACGCCGAACAGTGCCTTGCTGCCGCGTATGAGTTGGGAGTTGAGGTCAAGCGATACGTTACCAGCTTCGAGCGACTGAATGATGTCGTCCTCCTGCCCCTTGTAGCCGAGTTTGACGTTCTGCTGGTCAAAACTGAAACTTGCCTCCGTGTTATAACTCATATTGAAGTTGAGTTTGTCTCCCACTTTTCCGGTCACGTTGGCTTGTATCTTCTCGTCAAAATCAAAGACGTTGTTGTTCTTAGAGCGGCGTGTAAGCGACGGATTATCAACAAACTGGTGCTTAAAAGCGAATATCAGTTCCGCACTTCCCTGCAACTTGAGTTGTACGCCGCCGGGACCGAAAATCTTGTCTGCCGGACCGATATTGAACTTCATATCGGTGATGTCAAACTTCTTCTCGTTGTTATGCTCCACCTCCGCTATTTTCTTCTGCCAGTATTCCTGTATGAATTTCCTTTCCGAGTAGTCTTTATACTCTTCGGCAGTCATAAGAACGGGAGTTGCCACCTCGGCATCTCCTATCTTCGTGCGCAGTACGTAACAACCGGTGGAAGGCTGATACTCCACCTCTGTTTGCATTGTCTCATCTCTTGCAGGAAGACCTTTTGCCACTATCCTGCCCACCGTGTCCGCCTGTTGTACGGAGTCGGCTACCGTCTGCGCTTTTGCAGTCAGTGCCGCCGACAAAACTAATATAATGAAGGATAAACGTCTCAAAACAAATGAATTTTGTTGCGGTTAAAGCATCTTTAAGGCTATCTTTATTACGTATTCCACTTTCGCATCCGGCATATCGGCAAGTATCTTGTCTATCACCTTACCGCTTGCGGCGGCACTGAATCCGAGCATAGTCAGCGCACTCAAGGCTTCTGTCTTTACTACGCTGTCTGCCTGCTCTGTGGACATTTTAGCCTCAAACGCAGCAGAAGCATCTTCGCCGGCATCCACTTTAAGCACCTTGTCTTTCAAGTCCACTATTACTCTCTGTGCCGTCTTCGGACCAATACCTTTAACCTGCCCGAGTGCCTTGGCATTACCTGTGGCTACTATCTGACGAAGTTCGCCCACGGAGTATGCAGACATAATAGTGCGAGCCGTGTTGGCACCTATGCCGCTGACAGTCATCAGCATAACGAAGAGTTGCCTCTCACCGCGAGTGGTAAAACCATACAGATCGTGGGTGTCCTCTCGAATAATCTCGGTTATAAAAAGCCTTACCTCCTTATTCTCCTTGTCTTGCAAGGCGGAATAAGCAGGTAAGGTGATGTTTATGTCGTAGCCTACGCCGTAGGCTTCAATGATGGCACTTGTCGGAGTAAGTTCGGTAAGTTGTCCTTTGATATACTCAATCATACTGCTTTGCTACAATAAAACGCGCAAAGGTACTGCTTTTTTATCAATTTGCCAACAATTTTGCCAAAAATTACTCATCATTTGTTTTCTCTTTGTTTTTTTCTTTGCTTTGTGAGCCGGTAATGCCTGTTATTTTGTCCCACTGCTGCTTAAAAAACGTGCCGGTGTGATTGACGAGTTGCATACGCCATTCTTTGAGTGCATAGTCGTCTTCCTCCTCTTGCATGCGTTGTACGGCGGCAATGTCTTCCTCGCTTATGACGAGCAGATAGTCGCCCGCTTTGAGAGGGGTAGTGCCGTTGGGAACGGAGAAATTCTCGCCTCTGCGCATCATTATAACACGCACGTTATTAGGTATAACCATATCTTTCAGGCAGTTGCCGTTGGCAAGCATTTCCTCGCTTATCTCTTTTTCGTATGCGTATGCTTCTATCTCCTCGGGCAGTTCGATGTCAAAGTATTGCAGGCGTTCTTTGTCTTTTGAAGGCTCTGCCAGTTTGAGGCTGTTCGCCATTTTACTCAGTGTCGTTCCCTGTAGCAGCAGCGAAACTAACGTGCAGAGGAACACAACGTTAAATAGCAGGTTGGCATCCTTTACGTTGCTCGCTATACACATTATGGCAAAGATGATAGGTACAGCGCCTTTCAGTCCTACCCAACTGACAAGCACCTTGTCTCTGCCCTGATACTGCTTAAACGGTTGCAGGCAGGCAAACACGGCAAGCGGACGAGAGATAAAAGTGGTGATGATGCTTATTATAAGACACGGCAGCCATACGGACAGTTCCATCAGTTCGTGAGGCTTGACCATCAGTCCGAGCATAAGGAACATAACGAGTTGGCACAGCCACGTCAGTCCGTCAAAGAACGACTTGGTCTGGCGTTTGCGGATAAACTTGCTGTTGCCTATCATCACGCCGCCTATATAGACTGCAAGATAACTGTTGCCTTTCATATAATAAGTTACGGCGAAGATGAAGATGCAGAAAGTGAGTATCATTATAGGGTACAGACTCTCGTTGGTCAGTTTGGCTTTACGCATCAGTGCCACCGCTGTCTTACCTAATCCGAAGCCCATAAAGCCGCCGACTATAAGTTGTATCACTATATCCTGTGCTATGGCAAGCGGACTTATCTCCCCCGTGGAGGAAGTGACGATGCCTATCAGCGTGATAGTCAGCACGTATGCCATCGGGTCGTTGGCACCCGATTCAAGTTCGAGCAGCGGACGGAGGTTGTGCTTGAGGTGAATGCCGTTGGTGCGGAGTGTGGAAAAGACGCTTGCCGAGTCGGTGGATGACATAGTGGATGCCATGAGCATCGCCATAGGAAAGGAAATAGTTACCACCGCCTGCATCCAGCCGAAGACGAAATAGATGACCGTACCCGAAATGAGTGCCGTCAGAAAAACTCCGACTGTGGCAAGAGTAATACCGGGGTGTAGGACGGGACGAATATCCGAGAGTTTGGTATCCATACCGCCGGAAAACAAGATGACGCAAAGTGCTATCGTGCCTACCACTTGCGCTCTGCCTATAGAGACGGACTCTATCAGTCCTTGTCCGTCGGCTGTCAGCCACTTGCCGAAACCGTCCGGACCGAAAATCATACCTACTATGAGAAACAGCAGTAGTGCCGGTACTCCGAATTTAGACCCAATGCGGTCGGTGAATATGCTTGCGAAAAAAAGCAGGCTCAAAACAAGTAAGATAAACTCAATCTGCATTGTCTTACGTTATTTTTGTTGGTTATCCGCTTGTCTCTTAATGCCGAGCAGCAGTTTGTCTATAATCATCTCTATATTCTCTTTCGGATACAGCCCTTTCAGCAATGTCGGTTTGCCGCTTTTGGGGATATACAGCACCTGCGGTATGCTCGAAATTTGAAAAACGTATGCCAATTCCTGCTCTTTCTCCGTGTCGGCTTTGTAGAACTTGACTTTGCCCTTGTATTTTTCGCTCAGCTCTTCCATTATCGGTGCAAGGCGTTTGCACGGTCCGCACCAAGTGGTGTAGAAATCAATCACACAAGGCGTGTTGCCTTTATATTTCCAATCTTTTTCCTTGGTGTAGTCAAATATGTTTTGCTTGAATTGAGCCGTGGTCATATACTCAACTCCTTGTGCAAGGAGTTGAGTATGAGTGCAGATAAGCAGCAGCAATGCTGCCTGTATCAGTTTTTTCATCAGTGCTTATTTGTCTTTAAGTTTTTCTATTTGGCGGTCTATTGCCTCAAGACCTTCGTCTATGCCCTGCTCAAAGGTGTCGCAAGTCTTTTCCACGAACATCTCCGCTCCCATACCGAGAATGCGAATCTGTGTTTCTTTGTTGAGGTTGGTCTCAGGTTTTACCACCGTCATACGTATTGATATTTCAGCCGTTTTAGGAAGAAGTTTTTCGTAGCGGCGGGTTTTCTTCTCGATATACTTCTCAAGTCTTTCCGCGATGTCAAAATTGACTGCCTGTGTGTTTACTGTCATAATCTTTTCTCCTATATTTAGTTGGTTATTATGGGCTTTGCCGCTGCTTTTTGCGCTCGCGGGTGGGCCTCTTTATATGTTTGTTTTATTTGTTCAAAAGTAGTGTGGGTGTATATCTGCGTGGCAGCAAGACTTGCGTGCCCGAGTAGTGTCTGTATGGTGCGTATGTCCGCTCCGTTGTTGAGCATAGTGGTGGCAAAAGTGTGCCTGAGTACGTGAGGCGAATGTTTTTTGAGCGTACTCACCTCGCCCATACGTTTCCTTACTATATTATATAAGGTTGCTTTGTTCAGCGGCTTTGTCTCGCCGTCCTTTTTCCAAATTACAAAAAACGTACCACATTCGCCATCTCTGTACTCTTTGTATTTTTGTATTTGTTCTATCAGTTGGTCGCCTATGGGTATTATGCGCTCTTTCCGTCTTTTGCCGAATACTCGTATCTGCTTGTTTATGAGGTCTATGTCGGTATCTTTCAGCCCAAGCATCTCAGCCTGTCGCATACCTGTCTGGTATAACATTTCGATTATCAGATTATCCCTTGCGCTTTCTTTGTCGTCTGCGCTGTCTTCGTAAGCAGTAGCGGCTTCCATCTCGTGCGGCTTGAAGAAAACGGGCAGGGGCTTGTCCGCTTTAGGTGCTATTATACGGCGTGTTACATCTTTGCTGACAATACCCGTCAGCAGTAGGAATTTGTAGAACGAGTGCAGTGCCGCAAGTTTTTGTTTTACGCTGCGAGGCGAGTTGTGCTTGTTTTCCATAAGGTCTAATATCCAGGCCTTTACGTCATCTTCCGTTATGCTTTGCACGTCAATGCTGCAGCTGTCACAGCCGAGGAAAGCGCAAAACTCATACAGGTCGTCTTTGTAGGTCTCAACAGTACGCCCTGACAGCCTTTTTTCAATAGCAATATAGTCTAAAAACTTATCTACCACTTTAGTGTATCTCTTTTCCTACCGCCGTTGACTGCTCAAAGGGGAACAGACCGAACAGCTCGGCATCTATGCGGTCGGTAATTTGCTGAAAATGTTCGGGGTTCTGCCCGAATTTGACATTATCGCCGTCCACTATTATCAGTTTGCCCTTATAGTCTTTTATCCACGCTTCGTATTTGTCATTCAGTCCCTGCAGGTAGTCTATTCTCATACCGGCTTCATACTCGCGCCCGCGCTTTTGTATCTGTGCCACGAGGTTGGGAATGGACGAGCGTATGTATATCATCAGATCCGGCATTCTGACAAGCGACATCATAAGGTTAAAGAGGTCGGTGTAGTTGTCAAAATCACGGTCGGACATATACCCTTGCTCGTGCAGGTTGGGGGCGAAAATGCGCGCATCCTCATATATGGTGCGGTCTTGAATGATGTATTCCTCCGATTGCGTTATTTCCACCACATCCTTAAAACGTTTGTTGAGGAAGTATATTTGTAGGTTAAACGACCAGCGAGCCATATCGGCGTAGAAATCTTCAAGATAGGGGTTAAAGTCCACGCTTTCAAAGCGCGGTTTCCAACCATAGTGGCGGGCAAGCATATTAGTGAGTGTCGTCTTGCCGCATCCGATGTTCCCTGCGATTGCTATATGCATAGTATATGTAGTGTTTATGTGTTTTTTTTTAATATGTGGAGATATTCTATTGTTGAGTCTGCTTTTATATTTCTATTGGTTGTTTTGTCGGCTTGAAATCTGCTGTATTTAGTGGAAACGCATTGATAATTGCCGTATTTGGACATTATTTCCTCTATTTCCTCTAAACTCATCAACCCCTCATTATTATATGATACGAAAATGTATTCAAAATCAGCATTACGTATTAAATCGTCAAATTCATCATAAACGGTCCGCTTGCTGCAAAATTTTGATGTTTCATATTCGCGCATTCCTGTTTTCCCTTTCGGAATGAACGGCTTATATTCCGAAATAGTGTTTAATATATGGTAATTTGCTCCGTATTGTCTTGCATTGTATGGTGGGTCTAAATATAAAATATCTCCCGATATTTTTTTTATGAGCGTGTTTATATCTTCATTATAAACTAAGTTTTTTGTATCAGAAGTCTCAAAACTTGCCGGCAGTAGTAATAAATCTGCTTGGGCACTCTTTTTAAGATGTTTTAAGAAAGCTCCGTAAACAGATGCGGTGTTTGCCACTTTGTCCGCGCTTTCAAGCAAAGAGCATAGCAGGAAATAATATGCATTGTCATCTATGTATTTGGTTGAGTGCCATTTTTCAATTTTTAATCGTATTGTATCAATTTTTTGACCGTTGAAATCCGAAAAGTATTGCCTTTGGCTGCCACTGCCGAGACAATAATTATTATAAATAAATCCGTTAGAAATAAGCGGTTCTTGATTAAGTCGGTCTATAAGCAGATTCCAATCGGGTTTGAATGTAGAATTGCCGATATAATTTCTGTTAAGTACATAACTGTAATATTCTATGTCGTTAGATATTATTTGTTTTGCGTAAGGTTTGAATTTACGTCCGACAATTCCGGTACCTGCAAAGCCATCGCAGAAAATTTTTTCCCGCAAATGATCCCCTACAATATCGTCAATTGTTTGATATAGAAAGGCGGATAATTTAAGTTTTGAGCCTATATAGTTCATCTTATTCTTTCAAATACTAATGTGTCAGGGTCAAAATGATATTCAATAAACCTCAAAGGAAGACATCTTCCCTTCATTTTTTCGTCAAACGCAGAAAATGAGTTTGCTACTTCTTGCGAAATGCTGTTTTTGTTTTTTCTGCATATCAAAATCGGTTGAATACGACTTGGGTGATTGGGAACATAGTATTGCTCAAGCCAATCAATGTATCTTATAAGTTGTCTTGCGTTGTAAGTTTCTGCAGGAATGCACTTAAGTTCTATCGGCATTACTTCGCGTTGTATATCACTCATGTGATGTGATATTAAAATATCTATTCTTTGCATACCGACTCCGCAGGAGACTTCGTTACCTATCCAATCAGTAGTTGTGATGCATAGTGCTTTGTCAAGTGACGGGTTAGTGCCTTTGCCGATATTTTGAACTATGTATGCTTGTAAATGGGCTTCGTGTGCGCGATGGACGGAGTATTTGTGTTTTAGGCGCTGAAGTATATCCGCAGTTTTTGTTTGCCCTAAATACGGTGATGTTGAGTCGGCAGGAATAATGAGTTTGTTTTCATATCTGAAATGTTCGTTTGTCAAAGGTGTTCTGTCATTTTTCAGCCTTATCAACTCAAAAAGTCTCTCTGCCTCGTATTCAGTAATCATGGTATTACCTCTGTTGCCTTTGAGTTTCCTGTATATAAGGCTCCATAACATCTGATTAGGAGAGTGAATACCACGTATGACATCTAATGCTTCCCACTCGGTTACTCCTTTGGAATATACTTCACAAGGCTTTATAAGCAGTCTGAAAGTTAGAGATTTTTTGAGTTCCTTTTTCAAGTATTGTGCACTTGAATTATCGTCAATAAAAACAGAATCTTGTGCTGCTTGGAATATGCCGAAGAACAGCCCTTCATGTCTGTTTGTCTGCTGTAAGTAAAATACTATATAATCTCCTTGTCTTATTCTAGCTCCGTCTGCCAACATAGAAACCAAACCGGCTTCACGAGACCAGTGTATATTGTTGTCTGTGCAGTCAATAATATCGCCAACTTTCTTTTCTCCGCTCCCCGTCCCTGCAAACATATATTGAAGATGTATGGGGAAAGTATGCTCATCTACTATCAAAACGTGAGTTGTCATAAATCTATGCTTTCTTGAATACAAAAATATATTCGTGTTTGAAAATAAAGTAATCGCTGTTCAATGCTCTGTAATGCCAAATATCATTTACTCCGAGTTTGCCTCTGTTTCCTTCTATGTTTTTTACCACAATTCCTTTCATCTTAACGGGGAAATTGCATTTAATGCTATTCATCACGTGGAAACCTAATGGTATGACTTCTCCGTTTTTATATACATCGCCTATAACAATTGCCGCGTAACCGCCGGTTTTCAAATATGTAAAAACATTCCCGAAAGCCTGTGTGTATTTTTGTATAAAATTATTAAGGTCGCCAATATGCGATAAATCTTCTACCAAGTTCGTAAATTTTACTATATCCATATAAGGCGGGTGTGATATGATAAAGTCAACTACCTGCCTGTTTAGTGTCCTCAAATCTTTCCTTAAACATTCGCTGACAGCCTGATTATTCGTAATGTCGCAGTTATGAATATAGTATTGTATCGGACTTGTCTCATCCATTTTAGACTGCACATATTCTATAATTTCAGTATTGATGTCAAAGCCGATAAAATTTCTTTTTAGTGTTTCCGCTTCAAACAAGGTGGTACCGCTACCCATAAACATATCAACGACAACATCGCCTTCTTTGGTATATCGTTTGAGCATTTGGCGGGGTATTTGAGGAATGAAGTTGCCGTGATAAACATTAGTGTGTTTGCCGGTTTTATCTCGCTCATTTATAATCCACAGGCTCTCCACATTTATGCCGCTGTCACGCCATCGGCTCATATCTATGTCGTTTGTTTTTCCCATTTTATAAATTCCTACATTACGAAAACAGCCCGAATAGTTCGGCATCAATGCGATTGATTATCATACGGAAGTCTTCGGGACGGTTTTCAAAGTCAAGTTCGTCGGACTCAATGACAAGCACCTTGCCCTCGTATTTGTTAAAGATAAACTCCTCATATCTGTCGTTCAGGTCTTTGAGGTAGTCTATCTGCATACCCTGTTCATACTCTCTGCCTCGCTTCTGTATCTGACGTATCAGCGACGGCACCGACTTGCGAAGATAAATCATCAAATCCGGCAGGCGCATCATACGCTTCATAAGAGAAAACAACTCCATATATGTCTCATAATCACGCTCACTAAGGTCGCCGCGAAGGTAGTTGTTCGTTACAAACACATACACACCCTCAAAAATACTGCGATCCTGCACAATATCCTTGCCCGATTGCAACACGGCAAGCATATCCTTGAAACGCTCTTTGAGAAAATACGTCTCAAGACAAAACGACCAGCGGGGTATATCGGCATAATAGTCTGCAAGATACGGATTGAATCCTACCGACTCAAACCTCGGCTCCCAACCGTAGTACTTCGCCAACATCTTTGTCAGCGTCGTCTTGCCTGCTCCTATGTTTCCTGCTATGGCTATATACATATCCGCTGCAAAGTTACAAAACATATTTTGTCTGTGCAAGTTTAGGAGCAATCAGACCTTTTTTTTGACAAAATTCAGTGTTTTTTTGCACAATCATTAAAAATGTTGTACCTTTGCAGGCTATTTTGTGTGAACTATAAAAAGAAAATCATAAAAATCTATACTAATTATGCAAAACAAAGGACTTGTTAGAACACTGGCGATATGCCTTGCACTGGTATGCGCCTTCTATCTCTCGTTCAGTTTCGTGGTAGCGCACTATGACAATGCCGCCAAGAAATACGCTGCGGGAGATGACGAAAAAGAATTTTATTATCAGGACTCTATCGCCACAAAGAAAGTATGGTTCGGCTATACGCTGAAAGAGTGCCGCGAAAAGCAACTCAACCTCGGTCTTGACCTCAAAGGCGGTATGAACGTTATTATGGAAGTGAGTGAGGCTGAAATCATTCGTTCGCTCAGCGGGCATAACACTTCGGAGAACTTTGTCAAAGCAATGGCAATGGCGCAGGAGATGCACAAAAACGACAGCCGCGATTTTGTTACTCTCTTCCTCGAGGCTTTCTACAGCGTTGACCCCAATGCACAGTTGGCAAGCATTTTCTCTACCTACGAACTTCGCGACAAAGTTACTCTCACTTCCACCAACGCCGAAGTGGAGAAAGTTATACGCGAGGAAGTGGAAGGTGCTGTAAGCAACTCGTTTAACGTACTGCGTACTCGTATCGACCGTTTCGGCGTCGTACAACCTAATATCCAGCAGATACCTCAAAGCAGCCGTATTCTTATCGAACTTCCGGGTATCAAAGAGCCGGAGCG
>DJXH01000058.1:9442-9886 GCA_002449665.1 Bacteroidales bacterium UBA7009 | reverse complement strand
ACCTCGAGTTCTGGGAGACATACAATCTTGCCGAGATTCTGCCGCAACTGATGCAAATCAACCAAGAGTATGCCCGCCTTGAGGCTGCTAACGATGCTACAGAGGAAACAGCCGAAGCTCAGACCGCTCAAGAGACAGAGACAACTGCCCCGGAGGTAACGGACGATGTTGCTTCTATCGTTGATAACCTTGGTACAGACAGCCTTGCCGCAAGCGAAGAAGATGCCAAAAAAGCAGAAGAGAACTACAAAAAGCAGAACCCCCTGTTTGCTATGCTCCAGCCGAGCGTGTCCTCCACAGGTCAAGCCTACCCGGGTCCTGTTGTAGGTATGGTGCATTATACCGACACTGCCCGCGTTAGCGCAATGCTCTCATCCGCTACCGCCAAGCAGGTTCTGCCACGCGACCTTCGTCTCAAATGGACGGTAAAAGCCATTGACGAGG
>DJXH01000058.1:0-9386 GCA_002449665.1 Bacteroidales bacterium UBA7009 | reverse complement strand
TGGACGGTAAAAGCCATTGACGAGGCAGGTTCCGTATATCAACTTATCGCTCTCAAAGCGCAGCGTGACGGTCGTCCTTCCCTCGAAGGCGATGTTATCACCGATGCTCGTGCCGACTTCAGTCAGTTTACCGCATACGCCAACGTGTCTATGTCAATGAACGCCGAAGGTGCAAAGGCCTGGCAGCGTATTACCAAAGACAATATAGGCAAGAGCGTGGCTATCGTGCTTGACGACTATGTATATAGTTTCCCCACAGTACAAAATGAGATTGCAGGCGGCAACAGTCAGATTACCGGTAACTTCACCGTTGACGAGGCAAAAGACCTTGCCAACACTCTCAAATCAGGTAAGATGCCCGCTCCTGCACGTATAGTACAAGAGGATATAGTAGGTCCGTCGCTCGGTCAGGAGGCTATCAACAATGGTCTTTGGAGTTTCGCTCTCGGCTTTGTCCTCATACTCCTTTATATGATATTCTACTATGGACTCATTCCGGGTCTTATAGCCGATGCCGCTCTTATCTGCAACGTCTTCCTGCTTGTAGGTATTCTCTCATCTTTCTCTGCCGTACTGACCTTGCCGGGTATCGCCGGTATAGTGCTCACTATGGGTATGGCTGTGGATGCCAATGTGCTCATATATGAGCGTATCCGTGAGGAGATGCGTTCGGGTAAGTCGATGCGTAAGGCTATTGAAGACGGTTTCAAAGGTGCCATCTCCGCTATCGTTGATGCCAACGTTACCTCGTTCCTGACAGGTGCGATACTCGCATATTTCGGTACGGGACCCATCAAAGGCTTCGCCGTTACCTATATGATTGGTATAATATCCTCGTTCCTCACCGCTGTCTTCCTTACACGTCTGTGGCTTGAGGCGTATGCCAACCGCGAGAACGCTAAAGAACTGCCGTTTACGACCTCTCTGATGAAGAACTTCTTGCAGAATATCAACATTGATTTCGTTAGCAAGAAAAAAATCTTCTATATCATTTCCTGCGTATTCGTGGTGATTGGTATCTTTGGTCTCGAACCTCATATCTTCGGTAAACTCAATCTCGGTATTGACTTCACCGGCGGCCGTAACTATATCATCCGCTACGAGCAACCCGTTTCCACAGAAGATGTAGAGCGTAACCTCACCGCCGTCTTCAACGAGAACAACGCAGAAGGCGAGAGTCTCAGTATGCGTGTCATCACTATCGGCGACAAGAACCAGGTACGTGTTTCCACCAACTTCCTTATCTCGTCAGACGATCCTTCCACTGATGAGCAAATCGAACGCCTGCTTTACGAAGGCAGCAAGCCGTTTATGGCTGAGTCGGTTACTTTTGAAGAGTTCAGCAAGAGCGACATCAATCCTAACATCGGTATTATGTCTTCTCAGAAGGTTGGTCCGTCCATCGCCAGCGATATTACCACTCACGCCATTATTGCTATCGTGCTTGCACTGATAGGTATATTCCTTTATATCCTGCTCCGTTTCCGCAACTTCGCTTACTCCGTAGGTGCTGTTACAGCTCTTACACACGATGCAATACTCGTACTCGGTACGTACGCTCTGCTGTGGAAGATTATGCCTTTCTCTATGGAGATAGACCAAAGTTTCATAGCAGCCATACTGACGGTTATAGGTTATTCAATCAACGATACCGTTGTAATCTTCGACCGTATCCGCGAACATAACCGCCTCTATCCGAAGCGTGAACGCAAACTGAATGTCAACAACGCTATCAACGCAACGCTTAGCCGTACTTTCTCCACCTCTATGTCAACACTCGTTGTGTTGCTCGCTATCTTCTGCTTCGGTGGTGAGACTATCCGCGGTTTCGTCTTCGCTCTGCTCGTTGGTGTACTCGTAGGTACATACTCCAGTATAGGTGTGGCTCCTATGGTATCGTATGATATTCAAGAGGCTATCCAACGCCGTCGCGAGAAAAAAGAACAAAAATAAGAGATAACTCAATATCATTATAAAGTCCTTAATGTCCTTATCGACCTTAAGGACTTTATAATCTAAAAATACACAACTATGCAAAACGATTTTCTTAACTTCGCCAAAAGCCAAGGCTTGAATACCATGCACGTGGAAAAAACGATGCAGGCATCAGGTCAGGCTTTTGCCTCCGCTTCATATATCTCTCCGTCCATACTCGAGGAGCGTCAACTCAACGTAACGCAGATGGACGTTTTCTCACGCCTTATGATGGACCGTATCATCTTCCTCGGTACGGAAGTAAACGACTATACAGCCAACGTCATTCAGGCACAGTTGCTTTACCTCGACTCCGCCGATTCGACCCGCGACATCAGTATCTATCTCAATACCCCGGGCGGCTCCGTATATGCCGGTCTCGGTATATACGACACTATGCAGTTCGTTCATAGCCGCGTAGGTACAATATGCACGGGTATGGCAGCATCTATGGGGGCAGTCCTCCTCGTTGCCGGCGAAAAAGATATGCGTGCCGCTCTGCCCCACAGCCGCGTGATGATTCACCAGCCTATGGGCGGCATCCAAGGACAAGCCTCTGATATAGAGATTACAGCCAAAGAAATACTCAAACTCAAGGACGAACTTTATCAGATTATAGCCGACCATTCGGGACAAGACGTAGAGCGCATTCGCCGTGATGCCGACCGCGACTACTGGATGACCGCTTCTGAGGCACTTAACTACGGAATGATAGACAAAGTATATACGAAGAAACAATAACGATGGCTAAACATAAAAAAGAAGTCTGTGCTTTCTGCGGCAGAGAAGTGCCTAATCTCTTTGAGGGTAACGATGGAGTCTATATCTGCTACGACTGCATAGAGACTGGACATCATATCATTGAGAGCCAAATAAATATGGCAAAAGCACAAGCCGGTACGGGTGATGCTACTAATCTATCCGACCTGCCACGCCCACAAGAGATAAAGGCTTTTCTTGACCAATACGTAATAGGACAAGACGAGGCAAAACGCTACTTGAGTGTCGCTGTATATAACCACTATAAACGCCTTGCACAGAAAGACAAGAAAAACGATGTGGAGATAGAAAAGTCCAACATCATCCTTGTCGGCTCCACCGGCACGGGTAAGACCCTACTTGCACGTACCATAGCCAAGATGCTTAAAGTGCCCTTCACCATTGTTGATGCCACCGTCCTCACCGAAGCCGGATATGTGGGTGAAGATGTTGAGAGCCTGCTGGTACGTCTTTTGCAAGAGACAGACTACAACGTAGCGCAAGCCGAGAAAGGCATAGTCTTTATAGATGAGATAGACAAGATTGCTCGCAAGAGCGATAACCCGAGTATCACACGCGATGTGTCCGGCGAAGGTGTACAGCAAGGTCTGCTTAAACTCCTCGAAGGAGCTGTTGTTAACGTGCCGCCCAATGGCGGGCGCAAACACCCCGAGCAGGAGTTTATCAAGGTAAATACCCAACACATCCTCTTTATTTGTGGTGGGGCATTCGACGGCATAGAGCGCAAGATAGCCCAGCGTCTTAATACCCAAGTCGTAGGCTTTGAGGCATCGCAGCAGTCGCGAAAGATAGATAAAAACGACCTGTTGCAGTATATAGCCCCCCAAGACCTGAAGTCTTTCGGACTCATACCGGAGATTGTCGGTCGTCTGCCCGTACTTACCTATCTCAAGCCTCTCGACCGTGCCGCTCTGCGTTCCATTCTCACCGAACCGAAAAACGCTATCGTCAAGCAGTATCAGAAACTGCTTGAGATGGACGGTGTCAAACTTGTTTTCGAAGACGATACCCTTGACTTTATCGTGGATAAAGCCATCGAATACAAACTCGGAGCAAGAGGATTGAGAAGTCTGACTGAAAGTATAATGATGGACGTTATGTATAGTGCGCCCTCGTCAGGCGAAAAGACCGTTACTATCACTCGCGCTTACGCCGAGCAGCAACTCTCACGGCAGGACTCTTTGCGCCTGCAATCGGCTTTGTAACCTTGCCGCCACGGCGAGACATAAACTCCTTACGACCTCCCTCAAAGAGGTCGTATCTGTTAAATAGGCAATCAAGGTCGCCATTCATAAGATGGAGTTTTCGCAGCGGTTTTAGACCAATGTTCTTCAGCGCATCCTCATTTGATGAGATGATCCACGCTGTGGCACCGGCAAACTGATGCTTGAGAGTAGAGCCAATTTCGCCGTAGAGTTTTTGTATATCCTTGTCCTGTGCAAGTCGCTGACCGTAAGGCGGATTGAGCATTACGAGCGCTCCGTCAGCCTTTACATCTTTCCATTCTTGCAAACGAATTTGCTTTAGGTTGATGGTGCTTTTCAAGCCTGCACTGTTCACGTTCTTCTGTGCCGCCTGAATGGCATAGTAACCTGCATCGCCGCCGTAGATTTGATGCTCAAAGTCCTTTTCGCCGGAGTCGTCCTGACTGATGGATAAGAACAAGTCTTCGTTGTAGTCCGCCCATCTTTCAAAAGCAAACTCTTTTCTGAAAATACCGGGCGCGATGTTGTGTGCTATCAGTGCCGCCTCTATAGGCAACGTCCCCGACCCGCACATAAGGTCATAAAAGTCGCTTTCACCTTTCCAGCCTGCTGTCAGCAGCATTCCTGCCGCCAACACTTCGCTCAACGGTGCCTCCGTGTTGGCAACTCGGTAGCCTCTCTTATGCAGCGACTCGCCGCTGCTGTCAAGCGAAAGTGTTACGTGCCTGCCGGCAATGTGGACGTTGATGTATAGGTCAGGATTGGTCAGTTGTACGCTCGGGCGGCGGTTCTTACGCTCCGTCCAATAGTCGGCTATTGCATCTTTAACGCGATAGGTAACGTATTTCGAGTGGCGAAACTCCTCGCTGTAAACCGTTGAGTCTATGCTGAAAGACGTTTCGGCGGTCATTATCTGTCCCCAGTCAATCTGCTTGGCTTGCTCATATACTTCATCAGCGTTTCGCGCTTCAAAAGCTGCTATGGGAACGAGAATACGAAGAGCAGTGCGAAGAAAATAATTGCTGCGATAGAGTAGGGCAAGGTCGCCTTCGTAACTTACGGCGCGCCGCTGCTTTTGGATGTTATTCGCACCCAAAGCCGTCAGTTCCTCCGCAAGTACATCTTCCAGACCCTTGTACGTCTTGGCTATCATCTCAAACGACTGTGCCATACCTCTACGTTGATTGTGTTATAGTTAGCCTAAATATGTTTTCAGCACGTTGCTGCGGCTGCCGGTCTGCAGTTTGTGTATGGCTTTCTCTTTTATCTGCCTTACGCGCTCGCGAGTGAGGTGCAGGTCTTCGCCTATCTCTTCGAGAGTTTTTTCCGACATACCTATACCGAAGAATTTTCTTATTATCTCCGCCTCTCTTGGTGTCAGTCCGGCAAGTGCGCGGTCAATCTCTTTTGACAGCGATTCGTTTATCAGCCCTCTGTCTGCGTTGGGCGAATCTTCGTTTACCATCACGTCAATCAGGCTGTTGTCCTCGCCCTCTACAAACGGTGCATCCACGCTCACGTGCCTGCCCGACATCTTGAGAGTGTCGGCTATCTTGTCCACTGGTATGTCCAGTTCTTCAGCAAGTTCTTCCGCCGAAGGTCTGCGCTCGTGCAGTTGCTCAAAACGTTGTAAGGCTTTGTTTATCTTGTTGATAGAACCTACTTGGTTGAGCGGCAGACGGACAATACGGCTTTGCTCTGCAAGTGCTTGCAGGATGGACTGGCGAATCCACCATACTGCGTATGAGATGAATTTGAATCCGCGTGTTTCATCAAATTTTTGTGCAGCTTTGATAAGTCCTATGTTTCCTTCGTCGATAAGGTCTGTGAGTGATAGTCCTTGATGCTGGTATTGCTTTGCTACTGATACGACAAAGCGCAGGTTGGCGGTTACTAACTTGTCTTTGGCACGCTCGCCAGCAGGACCTCCTTTTTTAATTAGCTGTGCAAGTTCTATTTCCTCATCAATGGTAATAAGTGGCGCACGACCAATCTCTACAAGATATTTGTCGAGTGCCTCACTGGAGCGATTTGTTATGCTCTTTTGAATCTTTAACTGTCTCATTTGTTTCCTTTTGTATCTAAGTGCACTGTTTTTCCTCTAAAATAACGAAGAAATAATGTTTTTATTATCCTGATGTGAAAAAAAATGAAAATAATAGTGATAAGATTGTTTTTTATCAAGTTTTATAAGAGGGGAAAAAGGGAACAGTACTCAATTTCTGTTCCCTTTATTGTTATTTCTTTTTATTACAGTTCCCTTTGTTTTCTGTAGGTGCTTTTTTTTTGTGAAGTGATATCTTGTCCATTGTATGGTGTTTGAAACTTTCTTCTGCGTTGATACATTGGTAAACCTTTGTTGCAGACATGGATTTGCACATTTTTGCATGATATGAAGACTGAATCTTGCGCATTTGCATGTCTAACTGATCTTTCTTTGTTATCAACTGTTCCGCTTCCTTGTCATTTCGTGGCATTGTTTTTGCGTATTGACGCATTTGCTTAAACAGAGGTCTTTGCTTCTGTTGCATTTCGCGAAAAAGAGGGAAGAAGATTTTTGCTTCCTGTGGTGAGAGGTGGGCTTCCTTTGTTATGTAAGCCTCCTGTTCTTGTCTGAATTTCTCAGGATCAAACTTCTTCTGTTGTGCGTGTATAGTTAAAGCAAATAACAGAATAAATATTATTTGGAATAGTCTTTTCATTCGCTATATATGTATTTTGTTGTTGTTAATTCTCACTTAAGTACATATAAATATCGTCGTTGTCTATCATTGCATACGTCATACAATCACTGATGTATTGGTCTGACAGATTGTCCTGTTGCGTTTCGGCTAATGATGTGACAGTTTTACTCTCTGTCGTAGTCTTGAATGATAGCCATCCAGTAGTTACGACGATACCAGTAAGACATGCTGCAACGAGGTATTTATACCAAGGCTTTATTGTTATAGTTTTGCTCTTGTTTGGAGTAGCTTTTGTCTTGTCTTGTCTTACATTGGAACTTTTGTAAGTAATATTAGACATAATTCGACTATCCAAAGTATCAAAGTACCCTTTAGGTACTTTGTATGCACCGTTGTCGATGTATGGTGAATTGAGTATGTCAAGATTGTTGTTCATTTTATTCTCCTTTTATATTATGGACGAAGCGTAATATCAATGGTTTAATTATATAGGTGAAATAATTATATTATTTCTTTTAATTCAAAATATTTCTTTATTTTTTCTACGGCATAGTGGTAATTGGCTTTCAGACCGCCTTCGGATGTTCTGAGTATTTGGCTTATCTCTTTGTATGGTTTGTCGTCAAAGTATTTTAATGAGAATACGGCTCTTTGCGCTTCTGGCAACGTGTCCACGGCTTCACGCAATAGTCTTTCTGTTTCGTCACCGTCAAAATATTTGTCTGCAAAAGTTCCGCGTACTATGCTAATGTCAACATCCTGTTCTATGTGTTTCCGTTCTCGTCTGATGTGGTCGAGGGCTTCATTTACTGCTATGCGATGTAACCATGTGCTAATCTTCGAATCGCCTCTGAATTCTTCAATTTTATTCCATGCTTTAATGAAGGCTTCCTGTACTACATCATCAGCATCTTCATGTGTACCCACTATATGTCGAACAACCCAGTATAGTTTTTCACTGTACTGGGAAACAAGTTCGGAGAAGGCCTTATAGCGCGTTTCTTCTTTTTGTAGTCTGTTAATTAGGAGTCTTTCGTCAGTCATTTACTGAACGGAACTGTTAAAATCATCTGTTGGGTAGATTAACTCTCTTTGAAACGTTGCCAACCTTGATGAGAATAAGGCTTGTTTTATTCAAACTGGCATATTTACTTAAGTCAATCCTCGTTTCCGCGTTTTCTATTTTGATTGACGCTATTATACGACCTATTATATTATATATGAATAGGTTCTTTCCTGTTGCGCCAGATACAAACAACGTAGTTCCCTGTTGTTCTATTTTTATTTGGTTGTTATCTATTTCGCTCAGTTCAATACTTGCCGATGCAGTGCTTATGTATGCAGGGGCAAATGTTAGAAGTGTTATGAGCGTTAATATTGTGAATAGATGTTTTGTCATAACTCAGTGGTATTATATCTATACATTATGCCACAAAGTTACAAAAAAAAAATAATATATGTACGATATAAGTGCTTTTTTATTGTGTAGGGATTGAAAAATAAAGTTTTTTTAACATCTCCGTCTAATTTCCGCACATATTATAGCAGTTGCGATTGATACGTTTAAACTTTCTGCTGTATTGGAGTGTTGTGGGTACGATGGTATCAAAACCTTTTGTGTGAGTAGTGACTTGATTTCTTCGGAAATGCCATTTCCTTCGTTTCCCATAACGATTATTCCTTTTTGTAGCAGATTGGTATCGTAGAGATTTTCCCCATCAAGTGTTGTGCCAATTACGGAAACATTTATAAGTGAACTAATGAAATCTGTCAAATCAAGATAGTGTATATGTACTCTGGCAATACTTCCCATAGTAGCTTGTACTGTCTTGGGATTATAAGCATCAACGGTTGTTTCATTGCAGAATATATGTCTGATACCAAACCAATCTGCTGTGCGTATAATCGTTCCTAAGTTACCTGGATCCTGTACCCCGTCAAGGCAAAGACATAGTTCGTGTTGTGGTATTAAACGAAGTTCATTCTTGTTTGGTTCTTTTGGAAATGTAAATAATCCCATTACTTGTTGAGGGTGCTGTAGTAAGCTTGCTTTCCTTATTTCTTCTGGAGAAGCAATGACAATCTCTGTTTCAGTGGGAATGTTTGCTGTTGATAGCCAATCTTCTGTTGCTATTAGAGTTTTAGGGTAATAGCCAGATTTAATAAGGTCGCTTACACACTTATTACCTTCTGCAAGAAAAAGCCCTTCTTTTTGGCGGTGTTTTTTCTTCTCAAGACTATGTATCAATTTTATTTTGTTCTTGCTTAACTGCTGCGTCATTATTATATAATAAGGATAATCAATGTGACTTTGGTTAATAATAACTCGTTGGGATTTTTGTAATTAGTGAGTTGCTTAGTACCAAGAAACCTCCTTGTAATAGTTAATCGTCAAGCTCAGACAATTCAAGCCATCTCATTTCTTTTTCATCTAATTCTTCATTCAGAATTGGGAGACGTTTGCTGAGTTCTGTTATTTTTTCAACGCTTATGTCTCCATTACTTAGTTGGTCTTCAATTTGTTTCTTTTCGTTTGTAAGCCTTTCTATATCAATAGTAATCTGTTCAAACTCCTTTTTCTCCTTATATGACATACGTCGCTTTTGTACAGCGTTGGGGTCTCGTGGTCCGTTAGCTTTTTTCTTTTCTTTATAGGGGTTAGAGTCGGTGTTAGGAACAGACGTAGGAACAGGCGAAGTCTTTTGCCATTCTCGATACTGTGTGTAATTGCCAGGAAAATCCT
>DJXH01000011.1 GCA_002449665.1 Bacteroidales bacterium UBA7009 | reverse complement strand
AATGTCTTCTCCGCCGACATCTTCTACTCCGAAGACCCGCGTAAAGCCAACTGGACGAAGATGGGCGTACTTGCCGACGAGATGGAAGCACCGGCTCTGTATATGAACGCCGCTCGTGCGGGAAAGAAAGCACTGACAATCTGCACCGTAAGCGACCATATACTTACCGGCGAAGCCACCACAGCCGAACAAAGACAAAACACATTCACACAGATGATGGACGTGGCGTTTGCTATTGTATAAGAAGTTAGGAGTGAGAAAGATTATTCTTATATTGTCTCTGCTGCTACCTTTTGTTCAGGCAGCGGCGGAGGATAGCGGCAACGACACCGCTACAAAGACCGAGACCAAGAGCAAGGTAGTAACGGGCTTTACGGGCGGAATGTTGCTGCATTGCGGCTATTTGTTTGCCAAGTCGCCCGACGAACTCTTCCGCAACGCTTCGCTTGACCAAAGTCTCAAAGCACTTGCCAACCTGCCTACGGACGGCTTTACGTATGGACTTGGCGGAACGCTGCGCCTGCATTTTCTCAACCATATACATTTCGGTGCCGAAGGGTACGTAAGTAATATGCCCCTTATGAAGTCGGGCAGCAATCTCAGAACAGGCTGGGGCAATGTGTATTGCGACATCTATATGCGTTGGGGGCGGTTTATGCCTCTTGCGGGTGTGGGTATAGGCGGCGGCAGCACCAAAAGGCTGTATGTACCGGCAGACAAAGAGACGGTAAACGGCGAGATTGAAACTACATACAACTCTTCATATACCAAAACGCCGTTCTTTCTGATAGTACCTTATATCGGTGCGGAGATAACACTCACATCGCACATCAACCTTATAGTGAAAGCCGACTGGCTGTTGCCGTTCGGCAGCAAGACGAGCGGACTGAACATAGGGCAGATGGTGAGTTGGAGCAACTACCTTGCGCCATCCGGACCGAGGATATATGTCGGGGTATTGTTCGGGAAAAAATAGTACATTCATTTTTTGGCACGGAATTTGGATATAGATTTTCAGAAATGAAATTTATATCCAAATTTTATATTTATATGAAAAAGTTTTTTAATGTTTTGGTTATCGTCCTGACTGCCACGGCAGCAAGTGTAGGGACGGTGTATTATATGAACAGCAAGGGCGGTATAAAAAGTATAACCGACACGAGTGAGGCAACGGCGGCTGCACCTGCGACACCAGCGAGTTATAATGTAGTGGGTACGACTACTGATTTCAGTTATGCCGCCGAGCGGAGTGTGGAGGCAGTGGTACACGTCAAGACCACTTATCAGACCCGTCAGCAGACGATGTCAGACCCGTTTTTTGAGTTCTTCTTCGGTCGCCCGGGGCAGCAGCAGATGATGCCTGAGGCGCAAGCAAGCGGTTCGGGTGTTATTATTTCGGACGACGGCTATATAGTAACCAACAACCACGTTATAGACAAAGCACGGCAGATACAGGTGGTGCTGAATGACAAAAGAGAGTTTGCCGCCACACTCGTAGGCACCGACCCCAACACGGATATTGCTCTTCTGAAGATAGATGCTACCGGACTGAACACTATCCCTTTCGGCAACTCGGACGAACTGAAGATAGGCGAATGGGTGCTTGCAGTGGGCAATCCTTTTAATCTGACCTCTACTGTAACGGCGGGAATTGTGAGTGCTAAAGCGCGTAACATCAACATACTCAATGCTGAGATGAAGATTGAGAGTTTTATTCAAACCGATGCTGCCGTCAATCCGGGCAACTCGGGCGGTGCGCTTGTGAACACGAGGGGCGAATTAGTGGGCATCAATACGGCAATCGCTTCACAGACCGGTTCATACTCAGGATATAGTTTTGCCGTACCGACGAGCATAGTGCAGAAAGTGGTGAGCGACCTCAGGCAATACGGCATAGTACAACGCGCCGTACTCGGCATACAGATGCAAGAGATAACGGAAGAACTGAAACGCGAGAAAGGTCTTACTACACTGCAAGGTGCATACGTAGCCCGCGTAGTGGAAGAAAGTGCGGCATACAAAGCCGGCATAAGAGAAGGGGACGTGATAACGCAGATTGACAACAAGGTGATAAAGACCGGCACCGACCTGCAAGAGACCATAGGCAGACACCGCCCGGGCGACAGCGTAACGATTACGTACATCCGCAACGGCGCGATGAAGACCACAACGGCTAACCTCACCAACCGCCAAGGAGGCACGGGGCTGATTGAGAAAACAGACAACAACACATCGCTTGCCGCCGACTTTGAGCCGCTGACCGAAAAAGAACAAAGGCAACTTGGTATCAACTTCGGCATCAAAATAAAGAACCTCAAAAACGGCAAACTGAAAAGCGCAGGACTACAAAACGGATATATCATCCTCAAAGCCAACAACCGCACTATACGCTCGGCGGAAGACCTGCAGGAAGTAACGCAGAACGCGCTGAACAGCAACCAGCGGGATAAGGTGCTGTTCCTTACAGCCTGCACGCCGCAGGGGAAAGTGAGATACTATGCGATAGATTTGAGCGAGGAGTAAGAGATTAGAAATTAGAGATAAGACAAGAGATGCCAAACCGCGTAGGTTGGCATCTCTTGTCTTTGTTTCAAAATAGTGATTATTTGAAAGTATGGGTAGCGAGGTCAACCTCTTTGTTCTTGTTGTTGGGATAGTAAAGACGAACCTTGATACCTTTGAGGGTAACGATTTTACCGTAGTCATCATCACTTTCAATTTCGTTAATGGCTTTGGTGAAAGCGGCTTTTGCGCGTTTGTTGCACTCTGCGCGTTTGCCCGTGAAGACAAAACCATCGCTGTTAACCTTGTCAGCGGCATCAGTCATTTCTGCTGCGATAACAAGAGCTGCACCTGCTGCATAATCAGCAGTTTGCGAAACTGAAAGCTCATCAACTGGACCGAATTTGTAAACGAGATCACCTTCTGCACCGTCAGTGCAAGAAGTGAAAGTAGCAGCAAAGGCTACAAGGCAGCATATTGCTACCAAAGAAAAAATCTTTTTCATATCAGTTAAACATTTAAGTTAGTTGAATTTTTTAGCGTGCAAAGGTACGGCAAAAAATGAAATTGTGCAAATAAAAAGCAAATTGCGCTGTCCGGTGCGCAATTTGCTTTTTAGTCATATCAGGACGGCCTATATTTATGGCACATCTTCGGATGCTATATCCGGTATTTGCGTACCGATGGCGGTGGGCGACTCGCAGATGCTTTGCATCAAACTTATTTCGCTTACTTTGGTATTTGGTTGTATGTAGTTCATAGTATTATGTTGTTTACGTAGTTCGCGTAATTTTCGTAGTTTTCGTTGTTTGCGTTTTTCGGAAAGTATTATAACCTTTTTCCTTGTGCGTTGTATTTGACACCGCCACGCTCAATGACAAGTACTCCGTTTTCGATATACTTGCGCGTTTCCATTTCTGTTTGCTCGTCGTCGAGTGTAAGAACGGTATTTTTGCTGTCATTGACCACTATGCGCACACGTGGCTGGGTATAATAGTCAAGGAAGTCGGTGTCCAATATCTCAAAGTAGGCTCTGTATCCTCTGATACGCGTACCGTTACCGCCGTTGGCAGCGGGGTTGGCATAATAGAGACGATTGTTGCTACCGATGAAGATTTGTGATTTTTCTGTAAGGTAGCCTTGCTCAAAGACTGATTGGAAGTCCACATCGCCACTTGGTGCTGTAGTTTTCGCGGATGTGAAAGTGGAAAGTGTAACGGCGGCGAAACGCAGTGAGGACAATGGTCTTTCTGTCCATACGAGATAGGGTTTGCCGGCAATCATCTCAGTGCTGTAGTCCGGTTTCCAAGTTACTGGTTGGAAGGTGATAGTCATACCGTCTGTGCCGGTGGTGCAGTCGGCGAGTTCATATACATTGCCTTCCAACTCGGGACATTCGTCAGTAGAGAGGTTGAAGGGCAGACAGAGTGTGTTCCAGAGATTGGCTGTGAAGTTGTGGTAGAGAGTAACGTTTACGGTGCGACCGGTGTAGGTAGAAAGCAGCGAGGAGTTGGTTGTTTCGCTGTTATTGGCTTTGGGTGCGGCGTTGTCGTAGAGTTCGATCTCCGGCGTTACTTCGGCTATGAAGTTGGCACCGAGAGTTATATTGTCCGTTACTGTTACGTTTGCGCTTGTGCCGGTCATCCACGAGGCGAACTCATATCCGCTTGCAGGGTTAGCTATGATGGTGAGAACGGTACCGTAATCCACTTTGTCGCCGCTGTTGATAGTGTTCTCTTCGGCATCTTTTACGCTTATCGTACCGTTGGTCATTGGGGCGAAAGATACGGTGTATCTGTTGGTGGTTCTATTCCAAGTAGCGGTATAGGTGGTAATAGCGGCGGGCATGGTGGCAGCGGGTGAGGGCGACCAAGCGTTGAAGGTGTAAGTGTATTGTTGGTCAGCGTTTTTGGTCGGGGTGTCAGGTCTTACGATAGTTGTGCCATAGGCGGTAGAGCCTGTTGTATAATTGCCGGTGAGGGTGTTTCCGTCGGTCTGCCAAGTGAGTGTATATGAGCGGGGAGTGGTGCTATAGGTCGCTGTATAGGTGGCATCGGCGGTGACGGTGGCAGCGGGTGCGGGTGTCCAGCCGGTGAAGGAATAAGTATATTCATCTGTTGCGGTGCGTGTGGGGTTGGCGGGGGCGGATGTGGCTGTGCCGGAGGTTATGTTCTCGTCAGTGCGGATAACGGTGCCATCATAGTCTTTCCAAGTAATGGTATAAGTTTCGGCAGGTGGGGTGTAGGACCATTCGGAGGTTGCCCAAGTGCCAATACCTGTGTCGTTTGCAGTACTGCAACCACGAAAAACAGCGGGAGCATATAGAATAGCAGTTCCAGCATTAGCCATAGTATTCCAATACTTACAATTATCTCCCGGACACGTTGTGAAATTAACGTGAATATACTTCAGGTCATTATTGTATTGGAGCATCCAAGCACAAGCACCCGAAACACTCTTACCCGACTTATCTTTAAATTCCGTTGCAAGAAAAGTAGGCCCCTCGTTAAACCCTCCTTTATACGATGTTACAATCGTGCTACCTGCTTGAGAAGCTGTCTGAAGCATTTTCGCATAACAAAAATCTTTTAAGTATTTTGCAGGAAACATCAGATTTGCTGCGTTTATTTTTGGCGGTGCCATTTGCGCAGTAGGTTGAGTTGATGAATTCATATCCGGGAAATTGTTAAACAGACCATAAAAACAATGACTACATGGTATTTCATCTGCATTTGCAAGCGTTTGTTTGGCATTTGATTCATTATCTGTATTATAGCCGACAATTAATGACATTACATTACCGGATAAAGTTACGTTCCATGATGTAGAGGATGAACCTATTAAAATGCGGTAATAATCTGATGTAGATTTGCTGAATCCTGATAGATTATTACCACGAAGTTGAATTTTATATGTTGTACTTGCAGATAGATTTATATACTTATTCGTATTTTGAGGTTTTAACTGCAAATTTGGATCCCCTGATTTTGTAACCACTATCCACTCTCCCCATTCTCCGCCATTAGTCTGAATGCGATACTCCAAATTTATAGTGGTATTATTACGATTACTTTCTTCATTACACCTACGAAACTCAATTTTACCGCCGCTTGATGTGGTAGTCGTCTCTATCGTAAGCGGTTCTTTGAGGTAGTTGACATCTGCACGGAGCGGCAGAGCGGATAGCATCAGCAAGGCTGACAAGAATAAGAATGTAATTCTTCTCATAGTTGTATAAATTTGATTGTTAAACGAATATACTATTATTCAAATTAGACGGTAGGAGCAATCAAGGGTTCCTTTGATTGATACCAATCGCACTTCCCTATTTACGTTCTTCTCACTTTCGGTTGCAAAGGTAATGCAAAAGAATGATTATTGCAAGTGTTTTTCTCAAAATCTTGCAATTTTGCTCCAATTAACTCTAATTTCATTACTTTTTGTTAGCGAATTAAATATACGTTATTACATCTTATAGTAGGAGCAATCAAAGGAACCCTTTTATGCTACATATATTTTATATATACACTTCCTTGATTTATTGTATTGAATTAAAAGCGACTATCTCCCTTGCCCTATTCTAATTTGGAACAAGGAAGAGTATATAAAACAAACAACGCTGCAAGTCCTTTGCAGCGTTGTTTGTTTTAAGCGAATAAAATATTATGCCGTTACCCCATTGCGCCGTTTACTTGGATGACTTGTCCGCTGACGTAGGTGGAGAGGTCGGAGGCGAGGTAGAGAGCGGTATTTGCCACCTCTTCTGGTGTACCACCACGCCGCAGAGGGATGAGTTTAAGATATTCGTCGAGGATATTTTGCGGCAGCGCGGCTGTCATATCCGTTAGGATAAAGCCCGGAGCGATAGCATTGACCCGTATGCCGCGGCTGCCAAGTTCTTTGGCTGCCGACTTGGTGAGGGCAATAATTCCGGCTTTGGAGGCGGCATAGTTGGCTTGTCCTGCGTTGCCGTTAAGTCCGACTACCGACGACATTGATATAACTGATCCTGAACGCTGACGGAGCATAACGGGAGCCACAGCGTGAAGGAAATTGAAAGCAGACTTGAGATTGACGTTAATCACATCGTCCCATTGCTGTTCTGTCATACGAAGCAGCAATGTGTCTTTTGTGATACCGGCGTTATTGACGAGTATGTCAATACGTGATAAATCTGCAAGGACTTGCTCAACGGTTGTCTGAACGGAAGAGAAGTCAGCGGCATTGTTGGCGTATGCGATACATTTGACACCGAGTGCTTCAATCTGCTGTTTAGTTTCGAGTGCAACAGAATCTATATTTAGGTCGGTAAAAGCTATATTGCAGCCTTCGGCGGCGAAGCGGAGGGCTATGGCTTTGCCTATACCGCGAGCGGCACCTGTGATGAGTGCGGTCTTATTTTCAAGTAGTTTCATAGTTTTACTAATTTGGCATTTAATGGATGTTAAAGCGGAGATTTAATCCTCTATCGGGAAATAGCCGGTAGGGTTAAGTATGGTATATTGTGTAAGTGTTTGATTGCCACGGAAGCCTATACCACGGAGTACGGACGAAGGTCGTGTGATGGTGATGGCGGAATCGGAATAGACTGTTTCGGTTTTCTGGTCCCAGAAGAAGAGCGGTGTTTCAAATTTCTCTCCTTGTTCGTTGACGGCGACGACATTACCTCGCAGTTCCCACAGTTGTTCTTTGTCGAGGTATTTGGCAAAGTCGGCAGTGATAGAAGCATCGATGTTCATCTGTTCGTCAAATTTCTCGAGCATCAGTCCGCTTGGGAAGAGCCAATATGAGGGTTCGGCTTTGTCATAGACGAGCCATTTGGGTGCGGAGATACGGTAGCGCGTGATGCCGGAGTCGGAAACAAGGGTAGTAACTGAATCGGAATTGAGTATGGGTATATCTGCGCGGTCGGGACCTATATGTGTGCGTTGTGGTTTGGTCTTATGGGTACAGGAAAAGAAAAAAACACACATCACCATAAAGATGATGTATGTTTTTCTTATCGTTATCCGCTTAAAGACAGACATTTGTTATGATTATTTAGCGGGTCTGCAAGCGGTGCGTTCGTTTATCCAGCCGCCGACGGTGAAGGTACCACCGCTGAACTCCTTAGGCAGGTCGAACATCTCCTCTTTGGTGGGGAAATACTTGCTGTAGATGGCTATCTGTTTGTTGGCTTCATCTGCGCAAGAGGAATCCACTTCTTTTGCTTTTTGGAACTTATCCACTGCTGCCCAGAATACAGTTTTATTGAGAATAGCACATTTGCTTGCGGGGTATTCACTTTCGCGGTAGGGTTTGGAGGCGGCATAGCAGTAACCTATCAGCATATAGCAACGACCTTGTGAGGGTTTGACCTCAAGACTGCGGTGGGCATAAACGCGTGCATCGGCATAGTTTTTGAACTTGTCCATAGAGATAAGTGCGATGGTATAGTAGTAGTCGGCACGGTCGTCAATGTTGTCAGCATCGAGCAGGTCGATAGCCTCTTGGAAGTAGGCGATGGCGCCGTCCCAATCCTCTTTCTTAACGCACATACGGGCGCAACCTGCAGCGGACTCGGCTTCGGGTTTGAGTTTATGAGCAGCCTCGGCGGCGGCGAAATAAACGTCAGACTCGGTGCACCCTACCCGCTTGTAGAGTTTGATAACCTTACTGAGGTTGTCAAGGTTGGAGAGGTTATTGTTTATATAGCCTGCATACATCTCGTCAAGTTTGGAGCACTCTGCTGCGCCGGAGACGGCGAAGAGGTTGTCCACATAGTCTTTCTGCTGTGCAGCCACGGCGGCGTTCTTGTTCTCCTCGTCGTCAGCCATAGTCTGCAGGTAGCCGCTGACCGTGGCATTGTCTGCCATATATTGCTCGGCGTACTTGTCGTTGTCGGTGCGATAGAGGTTATAACTTATCTCGATGAACTTAACGAGCACGGAGATTTTGGAGTTCTCTTTGAGGGCATCAATGGACTCTTTGAACCACGGATAGGCTGCTTCTTTGAGTTCGTCTTCGGGGAAGTGGTCGCAATAGGCAAGACCTTTTTCGCCGAGGATATAGGCTGCAGGGTATTTGGGGTCGTCTCCGAACCAGCGGATACGCTTGTCACAGAGTTCGAGCGAGAGTTCAGCCCAGCGTTTTTTCTCTTGGGGAGTAGAGGCCTTCTCGTAGAAGTAGTCCACTATCTTTGCGCCGTTGGTATAGATGGATTTATTGGCATTAGGACACTGCGTATAAACCTGCAGCCACGGCTCAAGTGCTTCCTCAAACTGTTTGCTCTTTACGTTCTCGTGAACGATAGAGAGGTTGCGCAAACAATCTTCGGTTATGACGGGGTCTTCTTCAACCGTTTGCTCCACCGCTTGCTGCTGCGGGGCATCCTTTTTAGGTTTTTTGGCGCAAGCCAAAGCCGGAACGGCAGCGGCTAACACGATGAGTAATAAAGTCTTTTTCATATTGTTTTACTTTTATTATCTGTAATTGATTTCGCTTGTCGGCAGTTTTGTTCTCAAACAAAGGCACTACTGCAATGGTCAGTACAACAATAATACCAAAAGGGAAAATAAATGCAAAAAAAATTATAATTTGCGTTTGAAGAACCAGTTTTCGTTCACTCCGACACCGACTGTAAGTTTGAGGCTGTTCTCCACGAGCGAGGCGTATGGCTGACGGCGGTTGTACTCGAGGGTTAGGTTGATGAGTGTGGCAGAAGTTCGCAGCGGGAAGGCGAGTCCGACGGCTGCGCTCCAGTCAGTCTGATAGGCGAGCGGCGAATAGGACGAGCCGAGCGAGAAGCCTGCGCGCCACAGCATACGCTCTGCATAGTTACGAGAGAAGGGGTTATGGCGGTACTCAAAGCCGACGGCATAAATAGAGCGGTCAGATAGTTGGTTCTGTTCGCCGAAATAGAGTGCCTTGCTCCAGTTCTCGCGGGTATAGTCGAAAGCGACGATAAGTCGGTCATCAAAGGCATAACTTATTCCGGCATTGATAAATTCGGGTGTCTGGAAGCCGGAAGATTGCAGCCGGACGGAATCGAGTGTGGTGAGTTCGTACTGCACATACTCGCCGCGAAGGCGTTGGCGGGGTTCATAGACGGCACCGAGGGTGATGTTATGTCGGCGGGCGAAGGTATGGTGGAGCTGCGCACCGTATCTGCCGCGAATGGAACTGACGTGCATAAGGCGGTACATATATGTGCCGGAAATGTCTGATTCAGAGAAAGACAGTTCGGTAATGTTGGTAACGTCGCCGAACATATAGTAGAAGTTGGCACCGAACGAAACCCAGTCAAAGAGGTTAACGCTCAGTCCGGCGGTCAGTTGGGTTATACCTCCTTCGCCGTTGTATTTGACGTTATACTTGTGGGAGGCAACGGAGTCGGACACGGCGAAGTTGTAGCCCACGGCGGAGTAAGGGGAAATGCCTGCCGCGAAGGCTATATACCTTTTATATAAAGGGAAAGAGAGGTTAACGTATTCGAGGTTACCGTTCAGTTTGTTGGCTTTGCCGACGGCATCGTTGTATGCGGTATAGAGGAAACTGCCTGCTATGTCGAACATAAAAGTGAGACTGTCTCGACCGGTATAAGATGCAGGCTGGGCAAGGTTGATGGAACTGCTGCGCCTCATAGCGGCGGACACACCTCCCATAGCGCGATAGGAGATAGGTGTGGCTGGTATGAGTTCGCCATAGCCGTAGCGCGAGGAGGGGGAAGAGGTGGCATTCTGTGCCGCAACGACAGCGGGCAGAACGGACAAAAGGATAAGGATATATAGTATAAGGTTGTGTGTAAGTCTTGACATCATTAGCAGCCGAAGAACGGCAGTTAGGTAAATTGGTTTTAATAATCGGCTGCAAAGGTACAAAATGTTTGCGGTCGGTGCAAGAAAAAGGTGTATGTATTTGCACAAAAATATAAATATATTGCACAATAGTAAAAAATAACGTACCTTTGCGAGTGAATTATGCACATAATGCAATAGCAGACAAAACAAAACATAAATAATCATAAAACTAAAACGTAAAGGTATGAGAAAAAGTCTTTTAACTATTTCTTTGGCGGCAATGTTTTCTTTGTCGGCAACGGCGCAGTCGATAACGCCTGAGGTGATGCAGAGGCTCCGTGACAGTTATCAGCCAACAGCGCAGGACAAGGCAGTGAGGAACGCTATCGGCAAGACGGATATGAAGAACTTGGTGTATAACCAAGACCAACTTGACGGCTATTTTGACACGCACTTTACCTACCGTGTGCCGCAGAAGGGCATAACCGACCAAAAGCAGTCGGGCAGATGTTGGCTGTTTTGCGGACTGAACATTCTGCGCGCCGAGATGCGCCGCACTCACCCCGACTTGGGGAACTTCTTTTTCTCACAGAGTTACCTGTTTTTTTACGACCAACTTGAGAAGAGCAATCTCTTCTTGCAGACCGTGATAGACACTCGCAAACTGCCGATGGACGACAGGAAAGTGGCAAGTCTTTTTCAGGGTCCGATAGGCGACGGCGGCACTTTTACCGGCGTGGCAGACCTTGTAAACAAATACGGACTTGTACCGAGCGAGGTGATGCACGAGAGTTATAGTGCGAACAACACGAGCCGTATGCATACGGTGCTCGTAAACAAACTGCGCGAATACGGACTTGAACTGAGGGAAATGAAAGGCACTGACGCACAGAGAGTAGCAAGGAAAGAGGAGCAACTGAAAACTATCTATCGCCTGCTGTGTCTTACGCTCGGCACGCCTCCGACTGAATTCACGTGGTCGGAGAGAAACAGCAAAGACTCCGTTATCTCAACCGAGACATACACTCCTCTTCAGTTTGCGGAGAAATACACTCCCAAAAGCACGACGAACGACTATGTGATGCTGATGAACGACCCGAGCAGGGATTACTATAAGGTATATGAAGTGGATATGGACCGCCACACGTACGAGGGACATAACTGGCTGTATCTCAACGTACCGATAGAGGATATGCAGGAGGTGGCTATCAACAGCCTGAAAGACAGCAGTGCGATGTACATAGGTTGCGACGTGGGCAAAGAACTTGACAGCGAGAGAGGTTATCTGTCGATGGACAACTACGATTACGGTTCGTTGCTCGGCGTTGACTTTCCGATGGACAAACGCCAGAGGGTGATGACCTACGCCAGCGGCAGCAGTCATGCGATGGCACTTGTGGCAGTAGATATAAAAGACGGCAAGCCGGTCAAATGGATGGTGGAGAACTCGTGGGGCGAGAAGCACGGACACAAAGGGCACCTGATAATGACGGACGAGTGGTTTCACAACTTTATGTTCCGCCTTGTGGCTGAGACAAAGTACGTGCCTGAAAAACTGCGCGAAATGCTGAAGCAGAAACCTATCAAACTGCCTATGTGGGACCCGATGTTCCAAGCAGAAGAGTAAAAACACAAACTAAAGTACGAATATGAAGAAGAATATATTTTCAGGCTTTGCTATTTGGGTAGCAGCCGTTGTTCTTTCGGGTTGCTGCAAGACGGCACCGCAAGAGGAGCAACTCTACGCCAACCACAAGCCATATACGCGCTGGTGGTGGCACTCGGCAGTGATAGACACCAACGACGTAAGAGACCAACTCAAATGGCTGCACGAGCACGAGTTCGGCGGTGTGGAGATAGCGTGGATATATCCTATGTTCTGCGACAGCACCACTCCCCACCCTGCTTTTTTGTCGGAAGACTGGGCAAAGCCGGTGGAGGTAGCCAAGCGTGTGGCAGACTCGCTCGGCATGGGCTGTGATTTCACCTTCGGCACTATGTGGCCTTTTGCGGACGTTGACCTGCCGGACGGCGACCAGACGCGCAACTACTTTGACAGCGTTGAGATTGCCCGCCGTCCGCTCGTATGGGATCATCCGCGTGAGGCACGTATAATCAATCACCTTAACAAAAAGGTGTTTGAGCGTTATGCAGCGAAGATGAACAAAGGTCTGAAGGGGGCATACAAAGGCAGCAAGTCGGGGCTGTTCGTCGATTCGTGGGAAGTGGAAACAGAGTATCTCTATACGCCCGGGTTCGAGAATACTTTTATGGCTGAACACGGATATGACATTATTCCATATCTGCGTGATACTCAACTGCTTGATATGCGTACTCACGAGGTGTATGACAATGAAGTGTTTTACGACTATCTGCATACGATGTCGGGTTATGTGATACGCGAGTTCTACAAGCCTTTTGCGGACAATGCGACAAGGAACGGCTGTTTCTCCCGTGCGCAATGCGGCGGTGCGCCTGCCGACCTGCTGACTGCCTTTGCTACGGTGGACATCCCCGAGACGGAAGCCATACTCTATGAGCCGTGCTTCAGCAAGATAGCGGCATCAGCAGCCACACTCGGAGGCAAAGATGCTGTAACGGCAGAGACCTTCACTTGCGCATACGGCTGGACAAGCCTCAGATACAACAATTTCCGTGGTCATTCACCTCACCAAGGTAAGGAGCAGATTGCAGACCTCAGACTTATATGCGATGCGCTGTTTGCCAACGGCACTAACCAAGTAATATGGCACGGAATGCCTTTTAACTCGCTCGGCGACACGTCAAACTACTTCTACACCACATGTCAGGTGAGTATGCACCCCGAGAACAACCTCACGGGGCAGGCACTGACCGACTTTAACAAGTATATGACCACCGTTCAGACGTATATGCGCAAGGGCGTAAACTACACAGATGTGGCTGTATATATGCCGCTTGAAGACAGTTGGATGGCAGGGGCTTATCCGCCGGAGGTAAACGAGCAGATGAAATGGCTGTGGGGACAGTATGAGATGCGCTATATTGAAACGCCGTTAGAGTTGAAAGGCAGACAGCCGATGTGGGTGAACGAGCATTTCCTCAAAGAGGCGCAGTATAGAGACGGCAGATTGGAATGTGGCAAGACCTCTTTCAGTTGTCTGTATTCAGAGGTGGAATATATGGAACTGTCGGCAGTTCAGACACTTGTTCGTTTGGCTAAAGAAGGGTTGCCTATATGCATAACACGCATACCCAAAGAGCCGGGGAAAGTGAAGCACACTGCAGAATACAAGGCAGCCGTGCAGGCATTGTTAGCGGAAAAGTCTGTATGCACGGGATGGCATGAGATGAATTTAAGCAGTGGACTGATAGAAGGCAGCAAACTGCCCGACAATTGGGTAAGACAGGACGGCGATGACCTGTATATGTTCATAGCCAATCCGATGACACAGACGATACGCTATCCGCTTGAGTATGAGTATGCTTTCACGGACGAGGGCAGCGAAAGGCAAGTAACGCTCAACCACCACGGCAGGCAGGATGATGTAACCCTGCGGTTCAGACCTAACGAGTCGCTACTGCTGCACCTGACCAAGAAAGGCGTGGAGCAGATAGACCTAAACTATACAGCTCCGCATCTTACGAGAGGTTAAGGTAATTGAGTTAATATATAACGACAGCGGCTGACGATATGTCAGCCGCTGATTTTGTATAATGATCATTAGTCTTGATTACCAAAGAGAGCATCCCAGCCGGATGATGTGAGAACTTTTATTCCTGACTGGTTGTTCGGGTCATTGTCTGCTACGCAGAGGAGGCATTCGACGTTGGGGAAGATTTCGATAAATTGCAGCGAGATAGTCGGTCCGAGCACCATACAGGAGGTAGCGATGGCATCGGCGAGAGCACACTTGGGAGCCACGACCGTAGCCGAAAGGAGGTTGTGCTTGACAGGATAGCCCGTTCGCGGGTCGATAGTATGGGAACGCCGCTGACCGTTGTAGTAGTAGAAATTGCGGTAGTTGCCGGAGGTGGCCATAGCGAGGCTGTCTGTATGAATGACGGTCTGCACGTCTTTGGATTGTCCTGTCGGGTCGTCTTGGGGACGTGTGATACCGATAGCCCAGAGTGAGTTATCGGCTTTGTGTCCGCGGGCGACAATCTCGCCGCCTATTTCGATGAGGTAGTTGTCAACGTGGTGTTTTTCAAAAAGTTTGGCTATATGGTCGCAGGCGTAACCTTTGGCTACGGCACCGAGGTCAAGTTGTATGTTCGGGTCTTCCTTAAAGAGTTGGTGGTCGAAGAGTGCCACTTTGGAGTAGCCGACAAGCGGAAGAAGGCTGTCGATCATCTCGGGCGTAACGTTGTCTTTGTTTTTCAGCCCGAAGCCCCAAGCGTTGACGAGCGGAGCGACTGTGATGTCAAAGGCACCGTTAGTAGCGCGCGAAATCTTCCGAGAGAGGTTGAACACCGTTTCAAAGTCTTCATTGGTTTGGTCTGTCTCATTCCGATTGAGGCGCGAGAGCAATGAGACGGGATTGAAGAGGGAGAAAGTGGAGTCCATGTCAAGGAGAGCCTGACGAATCTCAGGATGAAGGTCTTTGGAAGCCTTATACTGAATTGTATAGGTAGTACCGAAGATGAGACCTTCGTTTTTGTAGTACTTGTCGGAATCGGGCAGCAGGAAAAAGACTGCTGCCACGATAACGAGCAAGAAAGAAATAATCATTTTGTTGCGGGACATATTTTTGCGTTTTAATCAGCCAAGATTGGCTGATACATTAGAACCATACGCTCATACCGATGGCACCGTTAAGTTTTTGTACATAGAGTTTGTCGTCGCCAGCGGCATTGACATAAACATAGTCTTTGTTGAGGTTGCAGGTATTGAGCATACCGACACCGAAGACGCTGATAGAGCAGAGGTCATCGGCAAGCGACCACTCTTTTTCGAGGCGGATACTGATGTTATTGACAGCAAAGGGCTTACCTTCATCGATCAACTGACCGTTTTCGTCAACGCTGTACCAGTCCATGTCCGTGTACATACTCCTCCAAGGGCTCAGACCGACAGCACCGCCGAGGCTCAGTCCGAGGTCTTCCCAAGTGTAGGTATAAGCGACCTCAAGGTAGGACGAGTAGGCGCGTTTCCAAGTGCCGTCAATTTCGCCGTCGGCATTTACAAAACGGTCGGTAAGGTAGCCGTCATCGCCGGAGACCATTGTGTTCCAAGTAACGGAAAGCGGAAAGTCAAGCAGTGTTGAGAAATCGTAGCCGAGGCTCACTTCGGTCTGGGATGTATGTCCGAGGGATTTCACCTTGTCAATGTTGCCGAAAGAGAAGAAGTTGGAGCCGCCGAAATAGTAGTAGTGGGTAAAGCCGAGGGTTAGTCCCCAGAGGTCGAGCGTGGCATAGATATCAAGTTCGGGAACGAAGTAAGTATTGGGGTTATAATCGTCTGTGGCGGGGAGGTTGGTGCGGAAGAGCCAGTCGGAAGCACCGATAGACCACCATGTTCCGAAGCGGAAAGAGGTATGCTCCGAGTCCCAGCCAACGGCGAGGTCGGGCTGAAAACTCAGTCCGCCGTTATACTGTCCGCGCCAGAGGTAGGAAGAGACCACTTCGGCACCTGCATCGTAGGCGAACTCGATGCCCGATGCGGCTTCGTCCTGCGCTTTGGCAGGGGTAAGAGACAGGAGAAGAAGGGAGAGAAAAAGAATAGAGATTTTTTTCATTGTTGTATAGTTTTTTGATTGTTTGTTTCAAGATTTGGATATTTCGATATTTCAGAAATAATGAGATGGCTTGTTTTATTCAAGAAAAAGCCCGACTGAAAGTATTGTTATGTACTTTCAGGCGAGCAAGATTTGTTGTTTTCAAGACAAGAACTACAGAGCATTTTTCTTCGCCCAAGCGATACGTAGAGCCACATCGAGGATACGAGTGTCGTCAAATGTAACAATACCGCCGTCGGGACCGGATTCCATATGGTAGCCGCTTTCGGGGGCTGCGGTACCACGGAAGAAATCTCTGACATCATCGGCTGCTATACCAAGCTCTTCGGCAATAACAGCCGAGGAACCGTGTGGGAGGCTGTCTTTCACCTCACGTAAACGATTAAAAGTTGTTCTTATCATAGTTGTATGTTGTTTTCGTATTTTACGTAATTTTCGTAGTTTGCGTTGTTTTCGTAGCTATGTGTTTATACACAAATGCGGTTGCAAAGGTACAAAGATTTGCTTGATTGTGCAAATGATTTCACAAAAAATAATCAGCTTTAAGTCTATACCGCTGATTTTTCGGTAATTTTTCTTTATTTTGTCATAGTAGAACCTTGCAGATTATTGCACAATTTGATAAAAGTTTGTACCTTTGCAGCGATAAAAAACTATCAAAACATATTTGATATGAAAGATATTTGCAGAGGATTGGTGCGATGGTTTGCGCCCAATTTGTTTATGTTTATTCTGACGGCAGGTCTGCTGTTATGTCCTGCTTTTGCCGGAGCGGCGGAGCGACCGGAGAAGAACCTGTGGGAGAAGTACTATATCTTCTGGGGCTACCCTGACAATTACCTTGAGAATCAGTCGCGGGAGGCATTCCGACTCATAGATAGCGTTCTCAAAGAGAACAAGCCGCAGAAAGGCGGGAGTCTGACACGCGATATGGCACTGATGGGGCTTGACATGCTGCTGCACGACAAGCGCAACGACGGGACGGAGGCGTTTTATGAGTTTGTGAATGTCCGTCTCGGGGAGATGTTGCGGGACATGGAGAAGCCTGTAAAACGCGGCGCAAAGATATACAAAGCTTATAATGACGGCTTTATCATCAAGACCAAGACTGCCACAATAGCCATAGACCTTGTTCCCGGGGGGAAGAAAGACAAGCCGTTCATAGGCGAAAGTCTGCTGATGGCGATAGCGGACAAGTGTGATGCTATGTTTATCAGCCATGCCCACGGCGACCATGCTAACCTGCGTGTTGCCAAGGCTTTTGCCAATGCCGGTAAGACCGTGATTGCCCCCAAAGGGCTGTGGGAAGGCGTACACCCGAACATCAAGCAACTGCTCAATGCAGATACGGCTGTTACAGTGAGGTTTGACGAACTTGGGATGGTACTGAATATCCTGCCCGGACATCAGGACGATATGTACAACAACATATACGTGATGACCTTCAAGAACGGCATAACGGTGGCACATACGGGCGACCAGTACAACCAAGAGGACTTGGAGTGGATAGACAACGTAGGCAAGCAGCATAAGATTGACGTTCTGCTGCTTAACTGCTGGATAAACTCGCTCGAAAGAACGGTAAAGGGTTTTAACCCGAAACTTATTATCACCGGACATGAGAATGAGATGGAACACTCGATAGACCACAGAGAAGCGTATTGGATGACAAGGCGCAAATATGAAAACCTACCCTACCCTAACGTGCTGATGACGTGGGGAGAACACTATACAATTGAAAATTGATAATTGAAAAATATATAACTGACTTTATTTATTATGGAAGAATTAGACAGTTTTTTCGCTACACACGACTATCTGATATCCCACGTGGAGGTACCTATCAGACGCAAACTAATGGACGAGATTGACTGGAAAGACAGGATGATTGCCGTCAAAGGCGGTCGCGGCGTTGGCAAGACCGACTTCTTGCTCAGTTATGCACAACAACTGCGCGAACAATCACCGAAGAACAAGAAAGAGACACTGTATGTCAATTTCAACAACTTCTATTTCACCGAACACTCGCTGTATGAGTTTGCGGGTAAGTTTGTCAAAGCCGGCGGAAAGACGCTGATACTTGACCAACTATTCAAGTACCCCAACTGGTCAAAGGAACTGAGGGACTGCTATTTTCACTACACGACACTGCGTATGGTGTTCACCGCTTCTCCGCTGATGAAACTTGACGACGGCAATCCGGACATAGGACATATAGTGAAGGTATATAACCTGCGCGGCTATTCGTTCCGCGAATACCTTAACCTGCAGACCCACGCCAACCTGCCGTCATACAGCCTTGAGCAGATACTACAGAACCACGAGCAGATAGCGCGCTCGGTATGCAGCAAAGTTAAGCCCCTGTGGTACTTCAACGAATACCTCAAACAAGGGTATTATCCTTATAGAGAGGTGAACCGTGATTTCTCGGAGACACTGCTCAAGACTATGAATATGATGCTTGAGGTGGACATACTGCTGATAAAGCAGATAGACGTGGCGTACCTGAGCCGCATACGCAAACTGCTATATAAGATGATGCAGGATGCTCCCTGCGCACTCAATATTTCAGACATAGCCGAGGAGATAAACACATCAAGGGCGACGATAATGAACTACATCAAGTGTCTCAAAGACGCTCGTCTGCTCAACCTGCTGTACGCCGCCGGAAAAGACTTCCCTATGAAGCCGAGCAAGGTATATCTGCAGAACCCCAACCTGTGTTTCGCTCAACCGACGACGACGAGTAGTCCGAGAGCCGTAGCGGAGACGTTCTTCTACTCCGCCCTGCACGGCAGTCATAAGATAAACATAGCAGACAATGCCACTTTCCTTGTCAATCAAAAGATGAAAGTGGATGTGTTTGAGACTAAACCAGAGCATGACGTGTTCCGCTATACGGCCGTGGCTGACATTGAGATCGGCAAAGACAAACTGATACCGCTGTGGCTGTTCGGGTTCTTGTATTAGGCTGAATATGAAAGGACTATATACCATACTGCTGCTTATATGCTCCAACGTGTTTATGACCCTTGCTTGGTATGGGCACTTGAAGATGGCTGAGGTGAAGTGGTTTCAACACCTGCCGTTGATAGGGGTTATTCTGATAAGTTGGGGAATAGCGTTTTTTGAGTACTGCCTGCAAGTGCCGGCTAACAAAATGGGATTTACGGGCAACGGCGGGCCGTTTGACCTGATGCAACTGAAGATAATACAGGAGGTGATAACGCTGACAGTGTTTATCCTCTTCAGCGTGATTGCCTTTAAGATGCAGATAAAATGGAACCACATTGTAGCCGCTATGCTGATGATAATGGCGGTGTATTTTGTGTTTAGGCAATAATAAGGAAAATAGTTATGAAATATTTTGTTTTGTCATTATGTGCTGCTATATCGGTAGTTATCCCCGCGATGTCGCAAACGGGTAAAGAGTCGAAAACATTGGTTGCTTATTTCTCGGCGACGGGGACAACACGTCAGGCGGCTGCCAAGTTAGCAAAAGAACACAAAGCCGTACTGTGGGAGATAGAGGCAGCCGAACCTTATACGGCAGCCGACCTTGACTGGCGCAACAAGCAGTCGCGCTCCTCACAGGAGATGCAGGATGAGGAGGCACGCCCTACCATCAAACAATGCATTAACATCATGCCCTACGACACTATCTATGTGGGCTATCCTATTTGGTGGGGTATCTGCCCGCGTATCATCAACTCATGGATTGACAATAACTTGGAGCAACTCAAAGACAAGACGCTGATACCCTTTGCCACCAGCGGCGGCAGCGATGTACGCCAGTCGGTGGAATACTTAAAGAAGACCTATCCCTCGCTGCATTGGGAGAAAGGGATGCTGATGAAATAATGCAGAAACAACTGAATATCTTAAATTAAAATAGTTACACATTATGAAAGACTTAAAAGGAACAAAGACGGAGCAGAACCTTCAGGAGGCTTTTGCAGGCGAGTCAATGGCTCGAAATAAATACACTTTCTTCGCATCCAAAGCCAAGAAAGACGGCTACGTACAAATCAGCAAAATCTTTGAAGAAACCGCTGCCAACGAAAAAGAACATGCCGAGATTTGGTACAAATACCTCAACGGTGGCAAAGTAAGCGACACGAATATCAATCTGGAAGATGCAGCCAACGGCGAGAATGCCGAATGGACGGATATGTATGCCCGTATGGCACGCGAGGCACGCGAAGAAGGTTTTGACGAGATAGCGGAGAAGTTTGAGCAGGTAGGTGCTATCGAGAAACACCACGAGGAGCGCTACCGCAAACTGCTCAAAAACATTGAAGATAAGGTTGTCTTTTCCCGCGAGGGCGACTGCATCTGGCAATGCTCAAATTGCGGACATATAGTAGTCGGCAAACAAGCCCCCGATGAATGTCCCGTCTGCCACCACTCACAGGCTTACTTCCAACTGCTTGCAGAGAACTATTAAACAGCAACATAACTATGTTTACCTTAATTACTCTACCCTATGAACTTGGGGCTTTTCAGCCCGTTATAAGTGAGCAGACCTTGTCGTTCCACTACGGCAAGCATTTGCAGGCATACGTTGATAATCTCAACAAACTGATAGTAGGTACGGAATATGAGAATATGCCGCTTGA
>DJXH01000040.1 GCA_002449665.1 Bacteroidales bacterium UBA7009 | reverse complement strand
AGAAGATGATGTCGGGTCCCGTTACAAGGTCGGCTGTGGGGTAGTAGTAGTTTATCTCTTTGTTGTCGGGGTGTTCTATGCCGTCAAAGAGCGAGATGGGCCACAACCACGAGGAGAACCAAGTGTCAAGCGCACCCTCATCTTGAACGAGATTGTCGGACAGCCCTTGCTCTTTTGCCATTCGGCGGGCTTCATCCAAGGTTTCTGCCACGATAATCTTGTCTTGCGGGTAGTCTTCCATACCTGTCTGTTTCAGCAGTTCGGCATCGTAGTATGCCGGTATGCGGTGTCCCCACCACAGTTGGCGCGAGATGCACCAGTCCTTGATGTTCTCAAGCCAGTTGCGGTATGTGTTCTTGTATTTGGCGGGGTAGAAGAGTATCTCGTCGTTTTCTACGGGCGGCAGGGCGATGTCGGCAAAATGCTGCATACGTATGAACCATTGCAGACTCAGGCGCGGCTCAATAGGCACGTTGGTGCGCTCCGAGTAGCCCACTTTATTGTCGTAGTCTTCTATTTTCTCCACCAATCCGAGTTCCTGCAAATCAGCCACTATCTGCTTTCGGCAGTCGAAACGGTCCATACCGTGGTATTTCTGTACGTTGGGACGGATGTCGTCTTCCACGGTGTCCATATTAAGATGTGCATCGGCTGTGAAGATGTCAATGGTCTTGAGGTCGTATTTCTGCCCGAGAGCATAGTCGTTTACATCGTGTGCCGGTGTTACTTTCAGGCAACCCGTACCAAAGCCTATCTCTACGTAGCGGTCTTCTATTATGGGTATTACCCGTCCTACTCCCGGAACAATGACATTTTTGCCGCGCAACCAAGTGTTGGCAGGGTCTTTGGGGTTGATACATACCGCTATATCTCCGAAGATGGTTTCGGGGCGAGTGGTGGCAACAACGGCGTAGTAGCCTTTCTCGTCCTTATGAGCAATGCTGCCTTCGGGTATATCTTGTTCGCTGACAGGCTCTTGTACACGATATTTGAGATAGAAAAGATGGCTGTGTTCGTCGTGGTAGATTACCTCTTCGTCGCTCAATGCCGTCTGCCGTTCGGGATCCCAGTTTACCATACGCAGTCCGCGATAGATTAAGCCTTTTTTATACAGGTCGCAGAAAACGTGAATGACAGCCTTGGAGCGTTTTTCGTCCATAGTGAAAGCGGTGCGTTCCCAGTCGCACGAGCAACCGAGACGGCGCAGTTGTTTGAGTATGATACCGCCGTGTTCGTCTGTCCAAGCCCAAGCGTGCTTCAAAAACTCCTCGCGTGTGAGGTCTTGCTTGTTGATACCCTGCTCTTTAAGGCGTTTGATTACTTTCGCTTCGGTGGCTATAGAGGCGTGGTCTGTACCGGGGACCCAGCAGGCGTTTTTGCCTTCTATGCGGGCGCGGCGCACCAGTATGTCTTGTATGGTCTCGTTAAGCACGTGTCCCATGTGCAGTACGCCTGTTACATTTGGGGGCGGAATAACGATGGTGTATGCCTCGCGGGAGTCGGGAGTGCTGTGGAAAAGATTATGACTGAGCCAGTATTCGTAACGGCTTTTTTCAATTTCTTGGGGATTGTATTTTGCTTCCATAAGATAAGGATAAATAAAATTTCGCGCTATTTTCGCAATTTCGCCGCAAAGGTACGACAAATATCCCTATTGAGCAAGAATCTGAACAAAATCGTAATATTATCTGCCAAAATGGCAGGAATTTGTAATTGGCGCAGAATTTGTGCAAGTCGTTTTGTATAAATTTGTATAAACCGTAAGGAATAATGAAACACCATAATGATAAATTTGCTCAAAAAGATGAACACGAGCAGATACAAGAGGAGCAGGAGGTAAAGCAGTCGGTGCAAACAGAAGATGAACCGCAGGAAACGGAAGAACAGCGTGAATGCACCGACACGGAGTGTGATAAGTCCAAGCAACTGCAAGAGGCTCTTGAGCGCGTGAAAGACCTTGAGGACAAGAACCTTCGTATGATGGCTGAGTTTGACAACTACCGCCGCCGCACTAACAAGGAAAAACTTGAACTGCTCGATACAGCCGGTGAGCGTATCTTCACCGATATGCTGCCTCTTATAGACGACTTTGAGCGCGCCAAACAGGCTATGGAGAAGACGGAAGACATAGCCTCATTAAGAGAAGGAATAGAGTTGATATACAGTAAGTTTATGCAGTTCCTTTCGAAGAACGACGTTCATCCCATTGACACAGCCGATGCGGATTTTAATACGGACGAGCATGAGGCTATAACAACTTTTGCGGCAGGTGAGGACAAGAAGGGCAAGATAATAGACTGCACGCAGAAAGGCTACAAACTCGGAGAAAAAGTGATAAGATTTGCTAAAGTAGTTGTTGGCGAATAAAAATATAAAAGTCAGAAAGAAAATGGCTGAAAAAAGAGATTATTATGAAGTGCTTGGCGTGGCAAAGACCGCCACGACAGACGAGATAAAGAAGGCATACAAAAAACTTGCTTTGCAGTATCACCCCGATCGGCACGTAAACGACTCGGAGGAGGAGAAAAAGGCTGCCGAGGAGAAGTTTAAGGAGGCTGCCGAAGCATACGAGGTGCTCAGCGATCAGCAGAAACGCCAGCGTTATGACCAGTTCGGGCATGCCGGTGTAGGCGGAGCAGCAGGCGGCGGTTTCACAAATATGGAAGATGTCTTCTCGCAGTTTGGCGACCTGTTTGAGAGTTGGGGAATGGGCGGCAGTTTCTCTTCGTTCTTCGGCGGCAGAGGCAGAGGCGGTCAGAGAGTAAGGCGAGGCAGCGACCTTAGAGTGCGTGTCCGTCTGACCCTCGAAGAGATAGCCACCGGTGTGGACAAGAAAATCAAAGTTCGCAAACTCGTTCCCTGCTCACGATGCAACTCCACCGGCAGTGCTGACGGCAAGGGCGGCGAGACATGTCCGACTTGTCACGGTACTGGTCGTGTAGTTCGTCAGCAACGCGGCATCTTCGGAATGATGCAAGTGCAGCAAGACTGCCCCACTTGCGGCGGCGAGGGTAATGTTATTAAGAACAAATGCCCCAACTGCAACGGCGAAGGTGTGGTACGCGACGAAGAGATAATCAATATCCACATCCCGGCAGGCGTAAGCAGCGGTATGCAGATCCCCGTAGAGGGCAAAGGCAATGCCGCTCCGCATGGAGGTATATCGGGCGACCTTCTTGTACTTGTGGAGGAAGAGGAACACAAGGACTTTGTGCGCGACGGCAGCGACCTTATCTATAACCTGCTGCTTGATATGCCCACGGCAGTGCTTGGCGGACAGGTGAAGATACCTACTCTTACAGGAGAAGCCAAAATCACAATCACTCCCGGTACGCAACCCGGGAAAGTGCTCAGAATGAGGAATAAAGGACTTCCAATCATTGACCAGTATGCACGCCAATACGGTACGGGCGACCTGCTTATCAACGTTGGAGTATATATACCCGAACATCTGAATAAAGACGAGAAAGCACTGATAGAGAAACTGCAACAATCAGACAACATACGCCCGGGCGGAGCAGATAAGAAAAACTTCTTTAAGAACCTTTTCTCCTGATGCACAAGCGTCTGCTGCTTATATTGATTACTATTTTGGGTGCCGTCAATGTCGGTGCCCAAAAGTTTTTATATGATGTCGATTTCGTAGTTAATTTTGACAACGTACTGCACAACCGCTGCAAACAAACTCTCAAGACATTGAGCTGGAGGTAGGAGTTAATACATTGTCATTTGGGCAGACAATTTTATTTCCGTAGTATATAACCACCATAAACAATGAACAAAATATTTAACAAAGACTTTATTTTGCAAATCTTACATTATGCCAATATATTAGGATTTATGTGGATAATTCTTGCATGGCTTTTCCATTCGGTTAATAGTCGTCTATTGACTTATGGTGGTCTGTATCTGTTTTTTGTAACTTGGATTATAGAGTTCGTTGTAGAGAAGCGTTGGCAGTGCTTTCAACTTGATAAGCGGACTAAATATTTTTTTGTTCCTATAATTTTTTTTGCGTTAAGTCTGTTATATGCTCCGTTTGATACAGGCACCCATTTCGTACGTCTTTTAGAATATCGTTATCCGTTAGTCGGTTTCAGTTTGGTTGGACTGTTCGGTATGAATAACTGCTATTCTTTGAGATTGGTATTCAACTATATAATTGTTCTTTCATTATTTTCAATCTGTTATGTGTTTGTTAAAGCCGGCGGTTTTGGTATATTTGAAAGTTTTGCTGTTGCGCAAGACATGTACTCAAAAGTCAGAATGGAGTTTGTAAATCAACACATGCAGTTTGATTTTTTTCTTATAGTTGCTCTTATCGGCATTTGGTATTTGCTTTTTCGACAAGAGGGGAAGGTCATTTGGTATAAGAAAGTTCTGTATGCTTTGTCTGCAATTATTATTACTTCAACGCTTTTCTTTACTGAGGGTAGGAGCGGTTTTATTGCAGGTTTTGGCACTATTGGTTTGCTGTCTGTAATAGAAATTTGGCGTTATAGAAGATGGCTTGGTATTCTAACCTCTTTTATAATATTTTTTGTACTTGTGGCTGTTATCTCTCAACATTCGCGAATCAAAGGTAGACAGATGCAACAAGAGGTAAGGTTGCAGTTTTGGGACGGAACATTAGACCTTATAAAACATCATCCCATATTAGGATATGGAATGAGCCGCGCACAAGATGTGTATTATACGGAAGTTGTGCAAAAGCGTTTAAGTGAGGATTATAAGCAACACTGGAAAACACAACTTTGGAGAATAGATACTCACAACCAATATCTGCAGACTATATTGGAGTTTGGTATAGTAGGTTTGGTATTGCTACTTATGATATATATATTACCTATGTTTATAGAAGAAAGTCATAGACTTTTGAATATAATATTGTGTGGCGTGAGTATGTTTCAGTCTATATTTGATATGTTTGTAACCGGTACTTTTGCGCAGTTTTTTTGCGTACTACTTATGATTATGCTTGTTGTAGAGCAGCAATCGCTTTCTTCCCGTCTTTCCACCCACGAATAAATTCACGGAGTTTATCTGCTTTTTCATTCCAATCATAAAGGCAAAGGCGTTTTATATATTTCAGTATTTCTGTCCTATAATATGAGCGCATATCAGGGTAGAGGTATATCATTTGCCTGATGTTTCTTGCAATGTAATAGTATCTCCAAGGAGAATGAGAAATGTATAGTTTGCGCGTATGTGGCAAATATTGCGCACCATTGCCGAGGTTGTGAGTGAGATTTATATTGTTTATACGGACAATTTTCCACCCCATTTTGCGTAAGTGACAGCATATTTCGTCATCGACAGAGTCTATAAAGAAATCTTCTCTAAAACCTCCTGCGTTTTTCCATGCATCAAGGCGCAAAAGGTTGCCTGAACACATAATCACTTTTTTTTCTTCATATAGTCCTGTTTTATGATGTTTTTCAGGGTGTGAGTCGCAGTCGTGAAAAGGTGAGAAAATCGCAGTTATGTCTATTGCCTCATACTGATTGGCAATAGAGATGTATTCTTTTACACTTTGCTGGTTCCACTCCGAGTCTTGGTCCATTGTCATTACCCATTCACTGCCGAGGCTTAAAGCCTTTTCGCATCCTGTATTAAGTGCGGTGGCAATGCCTGTATTTTTGTACAGGGGAATATATATGGCATTTGGAATCGCTTGAGTAAGGTGGCTGTTGTCATTTTCGCTATTATCTATAATGACTACATATTCTACATCTTTATTGTAAAGACTGATTGATGAAGTCATTTTTTCATTTGGATTATACCAAACGACAACGGCTATAACTTTATTGATATTTTTTGATTCCATTTTTGCAAACAATTTGATTCCGTTCCTGTACATGTCGGCAATATGCCATATTTTGTTTCTGGTCTTGCCAATTCTCTTTATGGTATAGATGATATTGTACTGCAAGGTTCCGCAAAGACACTATTTTACAGCCGTTTTTTATCATACGCCATTCTATATCATAATCTTCGCCTGTTGCAGGCAAGGTATAATTCTCGTCAAATCCGTTAATGGCTATGAGATCTTGCTTTGATATTGACATATTGCTGCCAACCAGATGTTTGACAGGTCGCCTTAAAAAACGTGCAATAGGTATAAAAAAGCCCTCTTCTACATATCTGCAACCTCGGCGTGAAAAAAGATAAGGGAATAGGTTGAGTTTTTCGCCTCGCACCAGTTTCTCGCTCAATTCCGGATTAAGTTTTACGCGCTTACCTGCAAGCATGACTCCTTGTCGTTTATATTTAGTATGAAATTCTATAAAGCGGGGGTGAAGTACGCAGTCGCCATCTATAAATATAAGCCAGTCGGTATTAGCAGACATCACTGCTTTATTGAGTATCACTTCTTTGCGCCAGCCTCTGTCTTCTTGTGAGAGGTGTTGCCATTGCCAACGGAAAGGATAGTTTTTTACAAATTCTGCCATCTCTTTGTCCTCACCGTCCTCAGATATTATGACTTCAAAGTCTTGCTCCGTCTGAAGCGTAAGACTGTGTAAAATGGCTTTTAATGCAGCTGTATTTTTATAAACGGATATGATTAGCGTGGCTTTCATCTTTTTGCTGTTAGAGATTGGTTATTCCTTGTTTAACGTGTTTCTTCCAGCGCATAGTGATTATTTCTTTTGCGCATAGGTCGGGGTCATACCCCATCTTTTTTGCATAGGAGTGAGCCATAGTGGTGAGTGCTTGGCGGTCAATATTCAGTCTTTCAAATCCCCGGCATCCCATTTTTTCGTCAATATGATTGACAAACTTTATACGGTTGAGATCTATGAGTTGGATAAGGCTGCCGTCAGAGTTAAAAAGGATGTTCCCACCCGAATAGTCTTGATGCCAAATACCGTTTTCGTGAAGCAGAGCGGTAAAACGACCTATCGCTTTTAGTATGGTCTCGCGATTAGGAAAGTCTTTATTACCGATAAGTTCGTTAAAAGTATGTCGGCATTGAGACTTTTTACATTCATAGTAACTTTCACTCAAAAAACCGCAATACCTGACTTCCATATATGATACAGGTTGCGGTGTGGCATTTTTAATCAGTTGATTAAGTTTTTTTGCATACTCGTATGAGCGGTGTGATTTGCTCTTTAGCAGAAAGCCGTAAAGCAAACTTTTTATCATACAGGGCTTAGCAAAAGATTTTATTACCGTATTATTATCCGTTTGCTTTATGGTGTTTCTGCTTTCGTGTATAGTCGTGTCGGCATTAAGAAACCTGTTTTCGGTCAGTTGCCACTCTTTCCCGTTGCCTTTCTCCGAGCGGAAGAAGTTTATCAGTCTTGACCAAGTGCGGTGGTAATGTAGCGGACCAAGAAGATAGCGATAGAGAAAATCGTGGTGCCGGGCATTGATGTGTTTTATCAGTTCGTGCTTGCGTTTGCTGTCTTGTACGCGCTTGGAGCCTTTGCGTATGCGATAATAGAGGCAGGTCTGTTTGAGGCGAAGGAACTCCCCGCCATTGGCAAACATCTGCAGCCAAAAATCCCAGTCCTCGCGCGCTGTGAATGTCTCGTTATAGCCGCTTGTCTTATCAAAATCTGCTCGTCTGTACATCGCGCTTGCATTGATTATGCTTTTTCGTGCTAAAAGACCGGGTGAGAACTTCGGTAGATGCCAGTGTCCGCTCCTGTCACCGAAAAACTCAGCTTCGCAGCCCACACCTTTGATGTTCATATCAGAGTCTAACACTTCGGTGGCAAGACGTATGAAGTCGGGCGTAATAAGGTCATCTGCATCTAAGGGCAGTATGTACTCTCCCTCAGAGTGTCTTATGGCGTTGTTTCTGGCTTTGCATACGCCGCCGTTGGGCTGAGTGAACACGCGCACCTGCTTATGGGTGGCGGCAAAGGCTTGAGCCGTTTGTAGCGTGTTGTCTTTGCTACCATCGTCCATCACAATGACCTCGTAGTTGTCGTAGTCGGATGCGCATACGCTCTCCAGTGTCTGTTGCAAGTAGGCAGACATATTGTAGGCAGGCACTATGACACTCACTTTCTTACTCATATCTTATCTTTGTGTTGTGTCAGTTTGCGCCAGTAGTAAAGCAGCGGATTGGTATATTTGAGTTTTTTCCACGGACGGGAGGAGTGAGGGCGATGCAGCACGCTATTGCTGAGCATAAGCAGATTATTAAAGCCGAGTTCCGAAGATTTGTGCGATATGGTAACATCATACCAGTTTTTTTCAGGGTCAAGAGAGTGGAAATCGTAAGTTTTGAGAAAAGGGAGGGTTAGCAACGTGCAGCAAAAACTGAGACGTTTTTTTGTTATTACAGTGCAGTTCCCATACTTTTTTTGAAGCCTTATGGCATATTCGTAAGGGAAATTTATTTCGCCGTTTTCGTCTTCTGTTACAGCGGCGACTATACCTGCGTTCTCGTATTTCGCTGCTTCTGCCTGCATAAAACTTATAGTATCTGCTTTAACGGTAACATCGCTTTCTATTATAAGCAGGTCTTTACATTCGTTTATTGTCTGTTTTTGTGCCGTTTGTAATACGAGCAGGTAGTTGGGAGACGGGTGGATAGTGAGGTCGGAGAGGTTGACTAACTTAAATCCGTATTGTTTGGATAGAAAATCAAGTCTGTCGGTGTTTTCAGCTGTAGAGTAGTCGTTATAGACGGTCAGAGTGTACCCGCCTTCCGTTATTGCGCGTATGGCTTGTTCTGTTATTCCTATCGAGTCTTTGACAGGCATTATGATATTTACTTCCCGCATCATTGCACATCGTTTCGTGGTCGTGATTTCTTTTTCAGTTCGAAGTCCCTGCCGAGGTAGTTTTGTCTTACGACGGGATTGGCTGCAAGTTCTTCGGGCGTACCGTGGAAGAGAATCCGCCCCTCAAAGAGCAGGTATGCGCGGTCGGTAATCATCAGTGTCTCGTCCACGTTATGGTCGGTGATGAGTATGCCGATGTTCTTGTCTTTGAGTGTCCAGACCACATCTTGTATCTCTTGTACGGCAATGGGGTCAACGCCTGCAAACGGCTCGTCAAGCATTACGAACTTAGGCTCTATGGCAAGGCAGCGTGCTATCTCCGTGCGTCGTCTTTCTCCGCCGGACAGGCGGTCGCCGAGGTTATGGCGGACATGACCGAGGTTAAATTCGCGGATAAGACTCTCGAGTTTTTCCTTTTGGTAGTCTTTGCTGAAAGAAGTCATCTCAAGCACGGAGCGTATGTTATCCTCCACCGTCATTTTTCTGAATACGCTTGCCTCCTGCGGCAGGTAGCCTATGCCAAGTTTGGCGCGTTTGTACATCGGATAACTCGTAATGTCATCTTCGTTGAGGAATATCTTGCCGTTGTTGGCTGCCACAAGCCCTGTGGTCATATAGAAAGTGGTGGTCTTGCCCGCACCGTTAGGTCCGAGCAGACCTACAATCTCGCCCTGCTTGAGCTTTATGCTTACGTCATTTACGACAGTGCGTTTGCCGTAGCGTTTTATCAGATGTTCTGTTCGTAGAGTGTCCATATTTATTCGTTCTGTGAGGCAGAAAAAGTGAATTTGTACAACTCGTCTTCGCTTACACGCATTATCACACTGTCGGCTGCGGCTATCTGCTTGCCGAGTTGTCCTTTGAGCAGGTAGCGGGCGTTGTATTTGTATTCTTTGTTATATAGGCTGAGTGTCAGATTATCGTGCTGTTCTACCATATTCTTTTCCATATCTGCGGTGATAATCTCTTGTTTGCCGTTTTGGTATATCTTAAATTGCGGTTGGTTGTGGGCGGGAATGTGAGCCTCCTGCATATAGTACAAATACAGTCCGTTGTCTTTTACCAGTACGTACTTTGTATATAGCGCATTTTTAGTATATAGCGGCGCATTCTGCCAGATCGGATAGATATATTCAAACACGTGTGTCGTTTCTTGTTCGGTAAAATCATCTCTGCTGACAGATGTATATGTATTCCATTGCTGCAACTGTTCTGTTTGTTGCTTTTCCGCTACATAGTCTGCACTCATACGATTGGCATATTGCACGAAACAGAAGCCTTTGAGCAGTATGGCGAGTATGGCAATCAGTATATATACCTTCGCTTGGTTTTTGTATTGTTTAACGTCATCTTCGGGGCATTCTTCGGCCGGCACACTTATGAGGTTTAATTTTCCGTTGAAATACCTTAAATAGTTTGATTTTAATCGTTTAATGCCCTTCACAATGGTTATAAGAGAAATGAGCGGAAAAATGTTAAGCAGTGCGATGCAAACCATTGTGGTAGTGTTATATACGCGCAGTAAGCCGTAAGGATTGGCTTTGGTAGGTTTTCTAAATGAGATGGCTACTATAAAAGCGATTATCGGATTGATGTCATTCTTTTTTTCAGGCATAGTAGTATATGTTATATGGTTCTACTATATTGTTGCAGAATAATAGCGCGTTATGCTATTGTTACTCTCACGGGGCAGTGGTCGCTATGTACCGCTTCGGTCAGTATGGCGGCACCTTTCAGTCTGTCGCGTAGAGGTTCGCTTACCCAGTGGTAGTCTATCCTCCAGCCCGCGTTCCTTTCTCTGGCTCCGAAGCGGTATGACCACCACGAGTATTTGTTCGGCGAGGGGTCAAACACGCGAAAGGAGTCAATCATACCGCTTGCCTCGTAGCGATCCATCCATTCTCTTTCTTCAGGCAAAAATCCGCTTACCCCCACTTGTCTTTCGGGGTGGTTGATGTCTATAGGGTGATGGCATATATTATAGTCGCCGGAGATGATGATATTAGGGCGTTCTTTCCTCAAATCCTCTGTCCACAGCAGGAAATCCTCGAGAAACTCCATCTTAAACTCCTGTCTGACATCGCCGGTCGTCCCGCTCGGTATATATGCAGACACCACTGTCAGGTCGCCGAAGTCGGCACGCAACACCCGTCCCTCTTGGTCGTAACGCTCCATACCCATACCTGCTACAACGTTGTCAGGCTCCTGCTTGGAGAAAATACACACGCCGGAGTAGCCTTTCTTTTGAGCTGAATGTATATAACTGTGGTAGCCCAAGCGGAGCATCGCTTCCGTATCTATTTGATCTTTTTGCGCCTTGCTCTCTTGCAGGCAGAGGATGTCGGGTTGCTCTGTTTGCAGCCAGTCAAGCCAGCCTTTGCTTATGGCAGCGCGTATGCCGTTGACGTTGTAGGAGATGATGTTCATTGTCTATAGTCTTATTTGTGTTTTTCTGCCGAGTATGTCATACGTTTGCCCTTCGCGTATGATATAGATATTGCCCTCTTTTACCACTTTCTTTTCCTGTTTGCTGTCCGTTTCGGTTGAACTGATTATAGAACTGACAGACCCGCCTCTGTACTTGAAGGTTATAACGCCGTCTGTTTCTTTGATGTCGGTGATGGCGTTGTCTATTATCGCTTTGTAGAAGGTGGCTCCGGCAGGGAAAGCATCGCCCGCTTTGCCATACCAGCCCGTGTCGGGGTATTTGGGTGCAGTCCCGTCAGCCTCTATAATATCTATCCCTAATCCGTTTTCTGTATTATTGACAACGTTGCTTGTCCAAGTTGAGTAATTGTATTGTATTTTGGTGATAGTCATTCCGTGTCCCGGCAGCGATGAGTCCCACCATTCGGGTTGTCTGTTTTCAAGCATATAGAAACTGAGCGGGAAGGGGTCGTTGCCTTTAAGGTTGTGTGTGCCGGCAGGGCTGATAATCAGTGCTTCATTATATGAAGTCAAGCTGCGTAGCGTTACGTTTTCAGGTTCAGAGAGTTGTCTTGGAGTAAGCCACCCGCAGAAGAAGCGTTCGTATGCCGTGTAGGCAGGCGGAGTGTTGCCGTCGTTATTATACGGCCCGTAGTCCATTATATCCCACATACCGCAGGTTTTATATACGGCATTGCCGGTGGTTTCGTATATATCGGGCAAGCCGAGGACGTGTCCGAACTCGTGTACAAACTGCCCTATGCCAAAGTAGCGTTTGCTGTAGAAGTTCATCTCGTTGCCGCAGGCATAGTCATATATCTGCTTGCCGTTGAGTTTAAGAGTATATTTGCGAAGGACGGATTTATGCGGCCATACCGTTTCAGCCGGTCCGCCGTCCGCTTCGCCGTAGCCTGCGTAGATGATATAGACAAAGTCAACTTTGCCGTTGTTGTCGTTGTCGTACAAACTGAAGTCGGCTCCTGCTTTTGCAGCAAGTTCGCACGCCTCTTTTATCATTTGCTGGACATTGGCATCTCTTCCTGCACTGTTGGAACCGTAATAGGACATATTCTGACTAAGTGTAACCGGTCCTACGAGGTCAAACTGCGGACTGTATTGCCCGAAACTGCTCTGCTCAAAGTACTGGCGTGCCGAACCGTAACTGCTCACGTGATAGTCTTCCTTGTTGTAAGTATAGTCATATTCGCGCGTGAAGTTATAGCCGCGAAGCATAGTGTCTATCACGGCTCTGCTTACACTGAACTTAACGTCCTGAAACTCTGCCATTATCACAAGTCCGCGAGGAGCGATATTAAGCCTGATGGCAGTTTGCGCTTCTTCGGGTGTGCGGTAGGGACTGTTACGCCTTTTTTCTTGTATCTGCTTTTCGGTCAGCCGCTCTGTTACCCTATAATATCCGTCCTCTCCATGCTCTACCCACTCACCTTGCTCGTTGGTAAGCCAATGGCAATGTTCATCGCCGTGAGCATATACGGTAATGGTGCTGCCGTCGGGTTGTGTTATTTGTCTTGCCCCGTGCCTTGCCGGCATAGCGGCTGCCGAAAGGGTAAACAAAACAATTGCAAGGGTTAAGAAGACGTTTTTCATGGGGTTATCGTATTTGTCTGCCGGTAATATCGTAGTCAGTACCGTTTATGTTGATAATCAGTTTGCCGTTTTCTATTCGTTTTACGGGAGCGGTGTCGCTTGTTTTTACCTGCTCTACGGATGTGGTGGCATCTGCCTTGTAGTCAATGTTGATAGCACTGATGTACATCGCTTTCTGTGTGTTGTAGAGATTGATGGTGATGTTCCCTTTCAGGTCGGCAGTGTTGTAGAAAGTGTATTCGGTAGGCGTGGTGGTAAGGGACTGCGATTGCCCGAGCGTAATGCCGTTAATGAGTACTGCCAGTTTGGCATTACCTCTGCTGCCCATAGCGGCTTCCACCGTAATGCTGCTGACAAGGCAGTCGGCGGCATCGGCAGTTGTCAGTTCCACGTTTACTGCGGGCTGTTTGCTTGAGCCGAACTGCTCGCCTTTGTCTGTCGTATAGCCGATATATGTTTCGTTCTCGGCAGATATAGTCCAAGTGTAGTTGCCGAGTTGTACTTGTCCGTAGCCTGTTTTGCTCGCAAACATATAGTCGTATGTATCGCACCCGCCTGCCGTTTGACCGCCTTCACTGCCTCCGCCTTCGCTGTTGTTCATAAAGTCAAAGGTGATAACGCCGTTGGTTTCTTTGATGTTGCGTATAGGGTAACCGCTTATCTTGGTGTATGTTTTGGCTCCTGCGGGGAAGAGGTCACCTGGTTTGCCGAAATAGCCGTTATCCCGATTATCTTCATCATAGGTCGGTGTTTTGCCGTCTGCTTCTATTATGTCGTAGCAGAGGTTACTTCGGGTGTTATTGACGGTATTTTCCTCCCAGCGTGTGGCGTTATATGCCACTTTGGTTAGCATCATACCGTGTCCGGGTATGTACTTGTTCCAACCTGTCTGTTGACGGTTGTCTATCAGGTAGTAGGTGGCAGGGTTGGGGGTTACGCCGTCAAGGTTATGTTTGCCGGTGGTTGATATGAGCAGTACCTCACCGCCTTTGTTTATGTCGGTCAGGCTTACGGCTTCCTGTTCGTTGATAACGCGCGGTGTCAGCCAGCCCATAAACCAACGTTCGTAGCCGGAGTAGGCAGGCGGAGTGTTGCCGTCGTTATTGTACGGTCCGTAGTCCATTATGTCCCACTCGCCGCATGTTTTCCAATCGGCGTTATTGACAGTGGCATAGAAGTCGGGCAGACCGAGCACGTGGCTGAACTCGTGGCAGAATGTGCCTATACCGTCGTGCTTCTTGCTTATGTAGCTCAGTTCGCTGCCGCATGCATAGAGGTCAAGTGTCTTGCCGTCAAGTTCGAGGTTGATGTTGCCCTCCGTGAGGTTCCAACTATGCGGCCAGATGGTATTGTCGCCGCCGCCGTCAGCCTCGCCGTAACCGGCATAGATAACATAGACGAAGTCCACATACCCGTCGCCGTTGTTGTCGTATTTGGAGAAATCGACATTATACTGACTGTCTGCAAGTTTGCACGCCTCCTGTATCATCACCTCGGCGCGTGCATCCTCTTCGCCGACGTTCTGACCGTAGTATTTCATATTACGGCTCACCGTCACGGGACCCACCACCTCAAACTGCGGATTATATTGTCCGTCGCTCACATCGTAGAAATACTGCCGAGCCGAACCTGCGGAACTGCAAGTGAATTTCTCTCCATAGTAAGTGTACGAGTAGTTGCGGGTGTAGTTGTAGCCGATCAACATTGAGTCCATCTCCGCCTTGGATGTGGTGAAACTCTTATCGACAAAATTGACAAGAATAACCAATCCGCGCGGGGCTACATTCCTTTCGCCCACCACGCGGCGGCGACTGCTGTAACGGCGGGCTGCTTGCCTGCGCTTGGTTATCTCGCTGTCGGTAAGAGGCTCCACTACGCGCCACATTCCGCTATCGTCTGCGCGTACCCACTCGCCTTTTTCGTTGGTAAACCAGTGGAAATGTTCATCACCATGGGCATATACCGTCATCTTGCTGCCGTCGGCCTGCTCCACCTCTCTCGGCAGACGCCTTGCAGGCAATGCCATCATCATCATGCTCATCGACAGAGCAATAACTGATAAAAATACATTTTTCATAACTTTATTTTATCATTCAACATTTATTCTTCCTCGCCTTTTTTCATTTTCATTATCCCTTTTTTTTGCAGCCAGCGTTGCTCACAACGGCTGCGTTTGTCGGCATCTTTGGCTCTTTTGCCGCTTGCTGTCGGCACGCCTTTTTTGAGTTTGGCATAGCAGATTACGCCTTTTTTGTTTTCCATTACCTGCCAACCATCGAGTGTCATAGAGTAGTGGTAATGTTCATCTCCGCGCAAGTAGATATGCAGGGTATCGCCGTTAGGCTGAATCTTTTCTATCACTCCTCTGAATGCCGGTACGCGCTGCGGGCGTTGAGCAGACAGAGATATGCCGCAAAGAGCGAGCATAAGGCTGAAAATAATTATCCTCTTCATTTTGTTATCATTTTAAGGTGCAAAAGTACGACAATTTTATGAAATGTCAAATTAAATAGCCTTATTTTGCGCAAATTCGCTCAAATTTGCACAAAAGTTGTGCAATAAAATTTTTATGACTACCTTTGCAGCGTTTTTTTAACAGCAGCAGAAACATTTGTTTTTAGCAATTATAAATTTTGTTGACTATGAAAGCATTAGTAAAACGTTATGCAAAACCCGGTATATGGATGGAAGAAGTGCCGATGCCGGAAGTGGGTGTGAATGACGTTCTCATCAAAGTTATCAAAGCCGCTATATGCGGTACTGACCTGCACATGTATAAGTGGGACGAGTGGTCGCAGACTCACTGCAATCCGCCCTATACTATGGGTCATGAGTTTGTTGGCATAGTGGCTGAAGTGGGACAGGGAGTGCGCAACATCAAAGTGGGCGACCGCGTTACAGCCGAAGGTCATATCGTTTGCGGTCAGTGTCGCAACTGCCGTCGCGGCTTCGGACATGTCTGCGAGCATACCAAGTCTGTCGGTATAAGCGGCAAAGACGGTGCTTTTGCAGAGTATGTTACCATACCCGAGTCAAACGTTGTCAAACTCCGTCCTGAGATTCCCGATGACTTTGCAGCCATTATGGATCCGTTCGGCAACGCTACTCATACCGCTCTTGCTTTCCCGCTTCTCGGTGAGGATGTGCTTATTACAGGTGCAGGTCTTATAGGAACGATGGCTGCCGGTATAT
>DJXH01000031.1:892-34542 GCA_002449665.1 Bacteroidales bacterium UBA7009 | reverse complement strand
ATGCGTTTCTGCCAGGCCTTTATGCTTGAACTTTGGCGTTGTATCGGTCCCGACCAGGACGTTCCCGCAGGTGATGTAGGTGTAGGCGGTCGCGAAATCGGTTTCCTCAACGGTATGTATCAGAAGCTCAGCCGTCAGTACCACACTGGCGTTCTTACCGGCAAGGGTATGACTTTCGGCGGTTCCGTTCTCCGTCCCGAGGCTACAGGTTTTGGTGCTCTCTATTTCACACAGCACGTTCTCCACACCGCAGGTAAGGACATCAAGGGTTGCCGTGTTGCTCTCTCCGGCTTCGGTAACGTTGCTTGGGGCGCAGCTATCAAGGCTACCGAACTCGGTGCAAAGGTTGTTGCTATCTCCGGTCCGGACGGTGTTTGCGAGATAAAGGACGGTATCACCAAAGAGATGATCGACTATATGCTCGTTATGCGTGCTTCCAACCGTAATAAAGTACAAGATATGGCTGACAAGTTCCCCGCACAGGCACAGTTTACAGCCGGCAAGAAAGCATGGTCTGTTAAGTGCGACATCGCTTTGCCGTGCGCTTTCCAAAACGAATTGAGCGAAGACGATGCTAAAGAACTCGTTAAGAACGGTACTTGGTGCTGCTGCGAGGTAAGTAACATGGGTTGCCAACCCGGTGCTATCCACTTCTTCCAGAGCCAGAAGGGCTTCCTCTTCGCTCCGGGTAAAGCCGTTAACGCAGGCGGTGTGGCTACCTCAGGTCTTGAGATGACACAGAACGCCGAGCATATATCTTGGGATGCCAAGGAGGTTGACGAGCGTCTGCACGCTATTATGCGCTCCATCCACGAGCAGTGCGTTAAATTCGGTACTCAAGCCGACGGCACTATCGACTACGTGAAGGGTGCTAACATAGCTGGCTTTATGAAAGTGGCTCAGGCTATGCTCGAACAAGGAATTATCTGATTTCTGATTATTAAAAAAGTCGAAAGCGGCATAATGCCCTTTCGACTTTTTTAATTCCTTTCAATTTTCAACTTTCAATTTTTCAATTTGTATGTATTCTGATTTCCAAAAACACTTACAGCAGACCCTGCAAGAGATAAAAGATGCAGGTCTGTATAAGAACGAGCGCGTTATCATCACCCCGCAGTCGTCCGGCATACAAGTGCAAGGCGAAAACGGACCGGTGGACGTAATCAACTTCTGTGCTAACAACTACCTTGGTCTTGCCGACAACAAAGAACTTATCGAGGCAGCCAAAGCCCGTATGGATGTTCGCGGCTACGGTATGGCATCCGTTCGCTTCATCTGTGGTACTCAAGATACTCACAAGATGCTTGAGAAAGCCATCTCCGACTTCTTCGGCACCGAAGACACTATCCTCTATGCCGCTTGCTTTGATGCTAATGGCGGACTCTTTGAGCCGCTGCTTACAGCCGAAGATGCCATCATCTCCGATGCCCTCAACCACGCTTCTATCATCGACGGTGTACGCCTCTGCAAGGCAGTGCGCTATCGCTATGCCAACGGCGATATGGCAGACCTGGAGAAACAACTCCAAGCCGCACAGGCACAACGTTTCCGTATTATAGCCACCGACGGTGTGTTCTCTATGGACGGCAACGTATGCCCGCTTGACAAGATTTACGAATTGGCACAGAAATACAACGCTATGGTGATGGTGGACGAGAGCCACTCTGCAGGCGTGGTAGGCAAGACCGGTCACGGCGTTACAGAACAATATAACCTGCGCGGAAAGATTGAAGTGCTCACCGGCACACTCGGTAAAGCCTTCGGCGGCTCGGTTGGCGGATTTACCACAGGTAAGAAAGAAATCATCGACCTGCTCCGTCAGCGCAGCCGTCCGTACCTCTTCTCCAACTCCATACCTCCTATGGTGGCTGCTGCCGCTCTCAAGACCTTTGAGATTCTTACGCGCGACAACACTCTGCAAGACCGTCTGCACGCCAATACTGATTACTTTGTGGCTCAGATGAAAGCCGCAGGCTTCGACATCAAACCTACACAGTCGGCTATATGCGCCGTGATGCTGTATGATGCACGCCTCAGCCAAGAGTTTGCCGCTGCTCTGCAACAAGAGGGAATCTACGTTACAGGTTTCTATTATCCTGTCGTACCGCAAGGTCAGGCACGTATCCGCGTACAACTATCAGCTGCTCATACTCGCGAGCAACTTGACAAGGGTATTGCTGCCTTCACTAAAGTTGGTAAACAACTCGGTGTACTGAAATAAGCATTTTTATCGCTGTTTTGCTTTAAAAAAAGCACGGAAGTGTGGCTTTCTGCCCGCTTCCGTGCTTTTTTATGTATATATTTGCCTAATCCGCAAGAATTTACGCTCATTACTAAAACCGTTTCGGTTTTTGCCGACAGACTGCTGTCCGGTGCAGGTTATGCTGCTATGTCGTTGGGTGGTTTATCTGCGTCCGCTGATGATATGTCGTATGAGTGTCAGTTCCATAGTTACAGCGGTGATATTTGTATTGATATTTTGCAGTTGCGCTTACGCCCGGTGTCGTGTATTTCGAGGTCCTGGTCTTGTATGAGTGCGCGATGCGGAACGATAGACGGCGAGACCGGAACAGTGCTGCCGCGCGATCTGTCGCCGGTACCGTCAGCATAGACTGCCGAAGGAGGCAGAGGCATATCAAGAACATTAGCCCGGATGTCGTAAGAACGCACAAGTTCTTTAAGCGACGAGAGCTGCGCATTGTTCAGTTCGGCGACGGTGAGGTGCAGCGTGGCGGTGGTAACGGTGTTGTATGGCAGACGGGACCCGCCCGTCAGCGAGGCGTACTCCTCTTTGCGCTCGTAGTCGCGGTAGATGTCGCAGGGCAGCCACAGCAGCCGCCAGATGTTGCACCGGTCCCTGTACCACAGACTGACAGAGTGGCGGAAACAGGCAGGGTAATACCGCCACTCGCCGAGTATATGATACTGTCCGTCTGTAGAGTATTGGATTTCGATGGTCAGATGTGCTTCGTTCCAGTCGTCGGAGTTAAAACCGTACAGTTCGGGTACACTCTCGGCAAGAGAGGCAATGCTTCGCGAAAGAGTCAGAACACCGTTGTTATCGCGCGCAAGAGGTATGGCTGTTCCGAATGATATACTGTCGTTCTCTACGTCGAAAGAGGCGTATGCGCGATAGACAGTATTACTGTTATCGACAATGTCCGGCATCACCTGGCAGAAGCAGTAGCCGTTAAAGTCGCAATAATGGATAACAGCACGGTAGGGCGCATTGTTTGTCGGGTCGATATACTCTTTTACGCTCGTGTCGTCGTCCATAGCAGGGACATAATACGAAACGGTGTCGGAGAACATAACGGTGTCCGTTATCGTTCCGTCCGTAGCACGGGAGCGGAAGACGACAAGCAGGTTGAGCCACGGCGCACCAAGAGAGCGCATCATTATCTCACAGAACTGCCGTATGTCGTACAAAGTATATGTGCCGCCGTCGGGAGTAAGACCTATCTCCAAATAAGGACTGTCGGCAGCCGTCTGAGCCGTCTCGGACGGCAGCCAGTACCAGACAAGCGCGTGCATACGGGCCGGAGCCGTCTGCGGCGACAGAGACAGTCTTTGAGGTATGTTGTATGACTTTGTCATGTCGGTTGCGTTGTTTTCGTTGTTTGCGTTAATCCGAGCGGGCTTACAGCCAGTATGCGCCGGAGGCTTTGTCGTTACTGTAATAATTGCCGTCCCAGAGCAAAGGACAAGTGCTGTTCTTCCACAGGGTCAGGCATATCTCACTGCGGCGTATCATATTTACTATATACTCGTGGCGGGATTGGATGGCAAGTGTCAGATTCTTTCGCCCCCGGCGGTTCACAGTCTCGTAGTATATGGCGGTACGAACGGCGGTCAGTACATCATAATCGCTCTTGGAAAGCACTGTCTCGAGATCGCGCTCTTTGTTTTCACGCACAAGCGAAACAAGATACTCCGTAAGCGGCGCACCGAGTACATTGGTTTCAAGCTCGCTCTCTATTATACGCAGATAAGGCACATTGTGCTGCTGCCACTCGAGACGTTTGCCGTCTTCGTTACAAGCCATAAAAGCGAGCATCAGTCCCTTATGCAGGCGGTCGTTAAACGCTACACCGAGCGTGCCGGTTACATTCGATGTAAAATACAGCACAGCATCGTCTATCTCGCGGCGGAGAGCGTCAGACAGAGCCTGTACGCGCTCCTTGCTCGCCGGAGCAACAGTCTGGTTGCTCACCACGCCGAAGCCGTTGGGAGTAAAGACAAGGTCAAGCTTAGGCAGCGCACTGACAAGAGCATAACATGCCACAGCCTGACTGCGAGAGCGGGCGAGCATATAGTTGCCCTCACACTGACTGTCTGCCTCGCCGGCAATAATCATCCGCCACCAAGTCTCTGCGTTCTTCAGCGACGTACTCAGTTTCTCAAAAAGGGTCGGTTCGCCCTCTACGGCACTTACCGTCTGGGGCAGGAACTGCAACAGTTCCTCATTGCTTGTAATAATCATAAGGCATTTACTATTTAAGACATTTACTATTTGGATATTTATTATTTTGATATTTACAATTTTGGCATTTATTTCATTTCTTCTCTTTTGCCTTGCGTGCTATCTCGTTCAGATAAGCAAGAGCGCGGCGATACGGCATCGCAAGAACCGCTTTCTCCTTGGTCGGGTCGCCACCCGTCAGAGCAAACAGCATACGATCCATATTGTCGCGCAGGTCTTGATAAGTCGGCGCAGGAACACCCTCCCCCTCCACCGGCGCGGCGGTCATGATATACGGATACTCGCGGTTGAGCCGGTTCTTTAAGCCGGTCCACCATACAAGTGTATTCACAGCCTCTTTGCCGCCAAACATATCCGGGTCGATAGGATTGCCTGCCGTCTCTTTATCCGGGTAAAGATAGCCGGATATGACATATAACAGATCAGTATTCTTGGTGTTAAGAAAGCCGACGAAATAGTTGTCGATAGCAAGATAGCTCTCAAAGCTCAAGGTCTCGCAATACGCATCTGTCGCATCGCGATTGCCTATACGGGATAAACGGACAGGATAATCGGGAATGGTGGTCAGATACTCCATCTTTTTCGCCTCCGCAGCAAGACTCTCTGCGCTGATGAAGCGACTGTACAGGCTGAGCGAAACATACCTGCCCGCACTGTTACGCACCATTCCGAGATTAAGCAGAGCAAGCTGCATCACCTTTTCCTTCGGATAATTCTCCGAAAGCAGGTAAAAGACATAACGCAGCTGCGAGTCGTTCAGGTCTTTCCACGACACCGGCACTATCGCATTCAGCACACCTCTGCCGGCTGCATCCTTCAAGATGCTCTCTGCGACATATTTGATTTCGTTCTTCATAAATTTGTGGTTATTAGGGTGAATTTTGTATTTTGTCGCCTCAAAATTTGGCGATATGGTTCGCTTGTCGTATTTTTGCCGCTTATAAGTATTCGTGTGAGGCACGACTACACTATTACTTACAGCAAAATTCTGTTATTATGACTTACTTTCTCGTTATGTGCGGGGGTGTAGGTTCACGCCTGTATCCTCTCTCGTCTCCGGACCAACCGAAGCAGTTCTGCGACCTTATAGGAAACGGACAGACACTGATCGAAGCGACCGTCGGACGCATTGCCGGCCTGCAAGACAGTTATACGGTCGTCTATCTTACATCGGAAAAGTACCGGCAATTTTTCGCGTCCTTGCCCTATGATAATCACAAATACAAGTCATACGTGCTGTATGAACCTTGTATGAGAAACACGGCACCGGCTATACTCTACGGCTGCGCTTTTATAAGTATGATTGAGGCACAAAGACAAAAATCAGCCGCAGAGCAAGTTTCCGGACCCGGTGCCCGTGTAATCGTTCTGCCGTCCGACCACTATATCGGGAACGAGGAAGAGTTCAGGCAGTGCCTTAAAGCAGGACTTGAATTTTCATCTATAAACCCCCAAGCCTTAATCACTTTCGGAATACAACCCACCTTCCCTGCCACCGGATACGGATATATACGCGCAGATGACATTTTCAGCATGGCAGAAGAAAAGAACGCGCATATATCCGCAAACAGTGGTCTTACATACTCGGGAAAGAGTGTGCGGCGGGTGGCAGAGTTTAAGGAAAAGCCCGACGAAGCAACGGCAAAACAGTTTGTGCGCGATGGATACCTTTGGAACGCCGGGATTTTCCTCTTTTCTCTGCACGGTGTACTCAGAGAGTTCGAGACCCTGATGAAGTCTTCCTATGACCTGATATGCGATAAACGGATAACGGAAAGTACAGTCTGTCAAAGTTCGCTCTATCCTCTCGAGCGGATAGATGATATATTTTCTCGTGCCGTCGCTCCGGTGTATGAACAGTGCGAAAAAATCAGTTTCGACTACGCCGTTCTTGAACGCTCAGGCAATGTCTATGTCTTGCCCTGTGCTTTCGACTGGTCGGATCTCGGCAGTTATAAAAGTCTGTTAGAACATTCGGCGCGCGATGCGTCAGGTTGTGCCGGTGTGGGTGTCGGCGTTCGTGCCGTAGGCAGCTCCCGCTGTTATGCGCGGTCTTTGGATAATTCCGTTCGCGAAATCGTCTTCAGCGGTGTGAACGATGTGGCTGCGGTGGTAAGGGACGGAACGGTGTATATCATAAATATGAACGACGAGGAGTCTGTCAAAAAACTTTAGTGCTATATGTTACCTTTGGTGTTTTCTCGCAAGGAGTTGCTCAGTAACGACAACTATCTGCTTGACGAGTGGCTTTTGACTAACAGAGAGGGCGTGTGTGCAAGTTCGACTCTGTGCGGTTGCAATACCCGCCGATACCATAGCCTGCTTTCTATGCCGGTCGGCGGCGTGATGCACAATCTGCTATCAGGTCTTGATGAAGTCTTGTGTACTCCGTCCGGTGCATCGTTTCGCCTGTCTTGCCATGCCTACCGTCATCACGGCGGTGTAGGCAGCAGCCCATTAAATGTCAATCATCGCTCTTTGGAGGGTATAACACTTTTCCCTCACGGTGTCAATTATCTGTCTTCGGTAAGTGTCGAGCGCAGTATTTGCTTTGAGTATGTCGTGGGCGATGTGGTTTTGCGAAAGGAGTTACTTTTGTGTCGTGATATGCCTGCACTGTTGGTGCGTTATAGTTTGTCGCGTAAAGGTTCCGTGGTCGGTTCGCCCGGTGTGTCGGATTTGCCGGATGCGCTTTATAAACTGAATATATCTCCTTTATTATCGCCTCGTCCTTCGGGAGAACTTAATACGAGCGAAAGTGTTAATAGTGCCGGTGTTATTCATTTTGAGTTATCGGTCAAGTCAGTGTACTCGCGCGGTTGTGTCTGTTTGAAGAATGTTCTCTATACGAAAGACCGCGAACGTGGCTACCCTTGTGAGGAAGATGTATTTCAGGAAGGCACCTATTCCGTTCCTCTTCGTGTAGGTGAAAGTGTTGTCATCTATGCCGGTATCAATACGGCGCCAAACGATTTAAATGATTTGTGGCAGTCGGAGTACCGGAGAAGGTCTGCTCGCTTATCTTTATTCGACTGTGTGCGCGAGGCGGCATCGCAGTGTTATTGCAGGATCGGCAACCGCTATTTCCTCCGCGCGGGCTTCCCTTGGTACGGCTTTGATGCGCGTTGTGCGCTGTTCTCGTTGGCAGACTGCACCCTCGGTATCGGAAGGGACGATTATTTCTATCCTATTATGAATAATCTGTCTGAAACTGTTTCGGTTTTTGCCGACAGACTGCTGTCCGGTGCAGGTTATGCCGCTATGTCGTTGGGTGGTTTATCTGCGTCCGCTGCGGCTTCCTCTCCCGCTGCTGCTATGTCGTTGGGTGGTTTATCTGCGTCCGCTGCGGCTTCCTCTCCCGCTGATGATATATTATGGGAAGGTTGTGATGTTCCTGATTTGTTGTTGTGGTATATGCGTTGTGTTCAGGAGTTGTCAGGTTATGCGACGACAGCGGTTGCTGCTCGGGAGTATGGTGATGTTTATTTCAAGGTGTTAGGGGTTATTTTGGATAATCGTTTGCCCGGTGTATATGTTCACGATAGCGGCTTGCTTTATGTTGTTCGCCGTAAGCAGGACAAGGAGTCTTCTTATTCAATAGCAGGCGGCGGCATAAGTGGCGGACTCGGATATAAGCGTTACGGTTATGCTGTTGATACCAACGCACTATGGTATAACGACCTCTGTTTTTCTGAAGAGATTTATGAAGAAATGGAACAAAAAGATGCTTACACCGCTTGCGTAAACCGCGCCAAGAGCGTGTCCTCTAATATCCTAAAGTCGTTTACCGACATATTTTTCAATGGTCATTATCTCTCCGACTTTGTGGCAGATGGCGTTGCAAACAACGAGGTGCGCCCATTCCAACTCTGGGCAGTCGGATTACCCTATAGTCCCATTACGCCAAAAATACAAAGGTTAGTGGTGGATATTTGTACTCGCGAACTGCTCACACCCAAAGGCCTACGCTCACTCTCGCCTCGCAGCGGACTGTACAGACCCGTCTATGTCTCGGCTGAAGATAAGACCGGCACGCCTAATTATTCAGACGGACCGCTCTATCTGTCGGCGTGGGCAAGTTATGCGCGCGCTTATTTGCGTGTCTATGGTAAACAAAGAAAAGAACATCTTCGCCGCTGTGCGGCATATCTCGAGAGCGACCTGCGCTCATTGTGTATCGGCACTTTCAACGAACTTTACGATGGCAATCCTCCTTATGCAGGACACGGCGGTATGAGTTATGTTTGCAGCCTTTCCGGGGTTATCTGCTTATTAAAAGCAATTGAGTGATGTCAAATCAGTAAAATGTTATTACTATGCATATTTTAATGTTCGGTTGGGAGTTTCCACCTCACATATTAGGCGGCTTGGGGACGGCAACATTCGGTATAGTGAGCGGCTTGCTCCGTAGTGTGGACGATGTGACCATTACTCTTGTCATCCCCCGCCCGCAAGGCGATGAGATGGACTATTTTCGTCAGTCTTTCCCTACGGATTATACCGACCGCTTCCGTATCATCGGTGCTAACAGTGTGTCTGTTCCGGGCAGAGGCTGCATCGAGTTCTCCGGTCGTTACCCCGCTAATCTTATTGAAGAGATAGAAAACTATCGCCAAGTGGCAGCAGTTGTCGCCCGCAGAGAGTCTTTCGACCTTATCCATAGCCACGACTGGCTCACTTATCCCGCAGGCATTGAAGCCAAACGCGCCACCGGCAAACCTCTCTGTGTTCACGTCCATGCCACTGACTACGACCGATCCCGAGGAAGGGTTAACCCTACTGTCTATAACATTGAAAAGTCTGGCATGGAGGCGGCAGACAGAGTGTTGTGTGTGAGTGAACTTACTCGCCGTGTCGTACTTGCTCATTATATCAACGATACGGGCAAGACACTGGTGTCCTATAATGCCGTAGAGCCATTGCCGGATGCAGACAAGTACGATAAGCATATTTTGTCAGTGTCGCATAATCAGGTGTGCTATCCGCGTAAAAGCCGACTTGTTACTTTTCTTGGCCGCATCACTATGCAAAAAGGTCCCGAGTATTTCGTGGAAACGGCCGCTGTCGTCTTGCGTTATCGCCCGGATGTTCGCTTTGTAATGGCGGGGGGAGGCGACAAACTCGGCGAGATGATTGAACTTGCGGCAAGCAAGGGTATTTGTGATCATTTCCATTTTAAGGGGTTCTTAAATCCCGACGGTGTGCGCCGTTTGTTGGGTTTAAGTGATGTATATATTATGCCGTCCGTAAGCGAACCTTTCGGTATCAGTCCGTTAGAAGCAATGCAAGTAGGATGTCCCGTTATCTTATCTCACCAAAGCGGGTGCAGCGAGATATTGAAAAACGTGATAAAGGTCAACTATTGGGACATCACGGCCACTGCTAATGCTATCATTGCCATTTTGGACGGTCTTAATCCGGCTCACGGCTCTACTCCCTCTGCGCTATACACAGCACTCAGTATGCATGGCAGATCGGAGGTTGGGGGCATTACTTGGCCGGCTTCTTCACTAAAATTATATTCAGTATATAGCAGTCTAATCTAACCATTTTAGATATATGAAAAACAAACTCTGTTTCATCTTTTCGTTTGATATTCCCTATATCCTGCGTTCTTACACCTTTGAGGATATCGAGACAGACCATTACTATATTGACGATATGCGTACAGCCGATAATGTAGAGAGGCTCGTTCGCGACAGTTATTCACCTCTGCTTTCCGCTCTTGAGCGAATGGCGAGTAAGGGTTTTCATTGCGGATTGGCCATCAACGGTATCACCATTGATATATTAGAACGCTATCAACCTGATTTTATTGAGCAACTGCAAAGCCTGCTTTCCTCCTATGGAGTTAAAAATATCGGCAAGGGTTATGTTGAAGTTATGGCTAATACCTATGGCAGTGCGATGAGCGGTGTTTATAATGAGAATATGTTCTTGTATTCGCTTCGTCGCTATCGTGAGCGCGTGGAGCAACTCTTTGGCAGAGGAATAACACTCTCTTCACATTTCAATCCGCAGATGCTTTATTCGGATGAGATGGCGTTTGCACTTCAAAAAGCAGGGTATAATACTTGTACAGCCGAGTATGTCAAATCTGTTATGTCGGATAACAGTCCGTGCTTATTGCATAAGTCAGTGATGGGCGGCAAACTGCTTGTTCGCTCGCAGGAGTTAAGTGACCTATTCACCTATCGTTTTTCCGACCCTGCTTATAATGCCGGCTATGTTATAGAAAGATGTCTTGCCGGTGATACGGCTTTTGCCGTTGATGCCCTCGCCAAGTACTCTATGCAAGATAAGACAGACCATATATATAATATCTTCCTCGGAGCCGACACTTTTGGTATCACACAGCCGCTTAATACGGGTATCCTCTCTTTCCTCGAGAGTCTTGCCGACCGTGCCGAGACGTGTGCTCCTTCTGAAGCCACTGCGGGCAAAGGCAAAACCGTTTCTATAAGCGACCCTTCCGTATGGACGGGTTCCAACAAGAGTTTCACTCAACTCTGTGGCAACCTTCTTCAGCACGAGTGTCTTGATAAAATCTATTCTGCTTGCGGCGCACTCTTTAGCGATGATGGTAACACTATCAGTGATGAGGCATTGCTTTATGACTGGCTTATGCTCGACCATGCAGCCTATCTCGCAGCCCTCACACCTAACGGCGACACACACTATATAGGAGATGGTGGCTCGATGTACGATGCTTTTATATGTTACAGCAATATCATTGCAGACCTGCTGGCACGCGTTGATGCCGTGAAATAAAAAGTTATTATATAGATGATAAGTCGTTCTTCCATAAAGTTATATATATCACTCGTGAGGGTATGTATGTCGGTATTGTGCCTATTCATTGAGGTTCCGTCGTGGGGGCGTATTCGCTTGCCGCATACTGAAATTTTGTCGTATCATTGGTCTGAAACTGAGGGACGACGAGTGGTGGTAGAAAAGTCAGCTGTGGCAGACACATCCTACATCAATTATCCTATGCGCTCTTTGCTCTATGACTTCAGTCCTCTCAATCTGTATAACGGCAACATAGTTTCTCCCATTATTAGCGGACTCTATTTCCATCGGACAAATAAGACAGGGTTCTTTTTTGGCAGACCTTATGATATTTACACCATCTCGCCTGAAGAGGCGGAGTATATGAGCAGTAATGTGCCATACTCACATATTGGTTATAAGCGCGGCTTCTTGTCAGAAGGCGGTGATAATAATATCGATTTCGCTTTCTCGGGTGATGTGATGCGCAAAAACCACCTCGTCAATGTCACTTCTCTTTCCACTTCAGCCATCGCTACTACCTCTACTGATACCGGCACTGTCTATCGTGAATTTTGTAATCTCGGTGTTCGTCTTAACTATTTAGACGGTATAGGTGCTTATGCCAATCAGGCAGGTCGGTGTATGCGTGGTTCGGTGTTCGGCTCGTATCAGGGACTCGTCAAAAACCACGAAACGAAAGGCGATGTGAGTGGACTATATGGCATAGATGCGAGTTATAGGTTTGTCAATATGTCAAATTTTGAGAACGGAGGACTGCTTGGCAGTCGTGGTTTGCTGACAGGCGAGAGCGAGGGAGGTTTCAGCAGCCTTTTGCGTAGTGGTTTGGACAGCCACGATGTGGGCGTTAGTATGCAGGGTATGTCCGGCTTTAGCTATAACAGTGCGGTATTAAGCAGTTACTACACTTTTCTTTCACGCCGTATTGATAGTGTCGTACTTCGTGTGCCTGTTTTCCGCATAAGCCACACTATGACTATATCTTCTTCCACCCGCAGATACGTGGAGAAATCAGTCCAGTCGTTCTACCCTGCCAATTACCTTAACACCTCTGCCACTCGCGACACTTGCGGGTGGTTGGATATAAGCAATACTATTGCCTTCAGTACAGAAGAGGGCTTGCTTGGCAGAAAGCCCGACAAATGGTACGATCCAAGTCTGTCGGTGTATATCAAAAACTCTGTTAATCGTTATGTCCATAACGCTTTGCCTAATTATCCCATAGGCAGTATTGAATTATTCTCTATAGACGCGGTGAGCACTTCCGGCAATGAGTTGCATCAGTTGCCATCGCGCTTGGCAGAAAGTTGGTTTGATAACATACGTGCCGGTGCTACAATCAGCAAGAGTCCGGTGGAGATGTATAGCGGGGCGTTTGATATAGACCTGCGCTATTCGCTTAATGCGGACTTCTGTTTCTTTGGAAGGGAAAGAGGAAATGTTGATGTAGGAGGAGAGGCTTTTGCCGACTTTAAGTTTAAGAAAGAAGAATCAAGGACTGACAAATTGTCAGTTGGTATGTCGGTAGTCTATTCACGTACCGTGCCCGACTATTTCCTATGTAGTTTTGCGAGCAACCACTATGTATGGAGCCGTTCGCTTTCTGCCATGCACGATTTTCATCTTAAAGGTGTTGTCGGCTATTACAGCCGTTTTGTTCGCGGAAGCCTGAACATTGACTATTCGACCATACGCAACTATATCTATTTTATCGGAGCCGGGAACAAGACAGCGGAACAGTTGTCTTGTATCGGTCAGCAAGACGGACAAGTTAATGTCTTTGCAGCCGAAGCAAAATTTGATTTTGTCAGTCCTTGGGTAAACCTTGAGAACCATATCGTTTGTCAGAAGTCGTCATCGGCGGTTATTCCTTTACCTTTGCTGTGTTTGTATCACAATTTGTATTATCATGGCACCTGGTTTAAGGCACTTGATGCACAGCTGGGTGCAGATGTATCGTACAATACTTCCTACTATGCTCCTTTCTTTGACCCCGCTATAGGTCAGTTTGTTTTGCAGAACACGGAGAAGGTGGGGAATTATCCTATGATAGGTGTATATGCTAATTTCTTTGTGCGTTCAATAAAGTTGCGATTTTTCTTGCGTTACGACCATTTGAATACCACTTTTATGAACGGAGATATGCGCGGCAATTATTTCTCCATACCTGCGTATCCGTTGAATCCGGGAATGTTCAGAGCAGGATTGGCATTTCATTTCTATAACTGACGATATTACGTTTTAGCGGTTAATTATTAAGTGTTGGCACACAAGTTGTAGGATTGATAGAAATATTGCACAGTTTAACAAAGAATTATTACAGAAAGGTCTGATTTGTATTATGAAATATACAAACGAGTTGAATACTATACTCCATTTGTCTCGTCAGGAGGCTCAGCGTCTTGGCAATGATTTGGTCGGTCCGGAGCATTTGATTTTGGGTATTTTGCGTTTTGGAAGCGGGAAAGGCTATGAGTTGTTGTCGCAGTCGGGAGTTGATTCGGATGCTTTCAAGTCTGCCATAGATGCGCAAGTTCGTCAGGCAGTTCCTTTACAAACGGAGGTTCCTTTCTCACGTACGGCAGAAAGGATTTTGCGTCTTACAGTTATAGAAGCCGGTTATTACGATTCTGATGAAGCCGGTTCTGAGCATCTTCTTTTGTCGGTTTTGCGTGAAAGACTGAATTTTCCGTCTATATATCTTGAAAGAGAATACAATGTTACCTACGAGTCTGTGGAGAAACTCTATCCCAAACAACCAAAAGAGTTTGAGGATGCTGACATCCCGGAAATCCAGATAGAATTCGGGCAGCAGGTGTTAGACAAGATTAAAGGCTTTTTCAAAGTTGAAGATGGTCAGCAACAAAAAAAGAAAAAAGAAAATAAAAAGTCCTATCTTTCTCAATATTCAAGAGACCTTACCGAATTGGCAAGAGAAGGTAATTTAGACCCCGTGATAGGCAGAGAGCAAGAACTTGAGAGAATAGTCCAAATCCTGTCCCGCCGCAAGAAAAACAATCCTGTTCTGATAGGCGAACCCGGTGTCGGAAAGTCAGCAATAGTGGAAGCATTGGCGCAAAAGATAGCGGCAGGTCAGATTCCTTCAATGAAAGACAAGCATATAATGGCTCTTGATATGGCTTCTGTTGTGGCGGGTACTACTTATCGCGGGCAGTTTGAGCAGAGAATGAAAAATATCATCACCGAACTACAGGAACGTCCTGATATAATTCTCTTTATAGATGAGATTCATACTATCATAGGTGCCGGTAATGCACAAGGTTCGTTGGATGCTGCCAATATCCTTAAACCTGCTCTTGCACGCGGAGAGATACAATGTATAGGAGCCACTACTATAGAAGAATATCGTAAGTCAATCGAGAAAGACGGCGCACTTGAAAGACGATTCCAAAAACTGACTGTCAGTCCGACTACCGGCGAAGAGACACTTGTGATACTAAAGCGTATATGTAAGCACTATGAGCAATATCATAATGTCGTCTATACAGCTGCCGCTTTGCAGGCCTGTGTCTCAATGAGCGAAAGGTATCTTACCGACAGGTCTTTCCCCGATAAGGCTATTGATGTGATGGACGAAGCCGGAGCGCGCAAACTTGCACGTAATTCAAAATCTGATACTCCGCTCACTATTACGGACGATGATATAGCGGAGGTGGTAAGCCTTATGTCAGGTGTGCCCGTTCAGAAAGTGGCACAAAAAGAGACAACACGTCTGCTCGGTATGACGGATGTATTGCTTCACGAGGTGTTGGGTCAGGACGATGCGGTGAATAAAGTGGTACGTGCCATTCAACGCTCAAGGCTCGGTCTGAGGGACCAAAACCGTCCGATAGGTACATTCTTCTTCCTTGGCCCGACCGGAGTGGGTAAGACATATCTTGCTCAAATGCTTGCCACGCAGATGTTTGGCAGCAAAGATGCACTTATCAGGTTTGATATGTCGGAGTATATGGAAAAGCACGCTGTGTCTCTTATGGTAGGTGCGCCTCCCGGATATGTGGCTCACGAGGAAGGCGGCAAACTGACGGAGGCGGTCAGGCGCAGACCATATTCAATTGTTCTGTTCGATGAGATAGAAAAAGCACATCAGGATATTTTTAATATTCTGTTGCAGGTTCTTGACGAAGGCAGACTGACTGACAGGCAGGGCAGACAGGTGGATTTTCGTAATACCATTATCATTTTGACCTCCAATGTCGGTACTCGTCAGTTGAGAGATTTCGGTGCGGGTGTCGGTTTTGCGGCTTCAGAGGGAGTGTCATCTCAAATGGCTTCTTCTACGCTGCTAAAAGCACTTAACAAAACTTTCCCGCCTGAGTTTGTAAACCGTATAGATGATGTTATCTTATTTAATCCTTTGCCCAAGAACGTAGTGGCTGATATTTTGAATATAGAGATAGAACGCCTTTCGCAAAGACTAAAGCAGCAAGGGCATAAACTGATAGTAACAGACGAAGTACGGCAGCAGTTGCTCGAAAAAGCCTACGACCCGCAGAACGGAGCAAGACCCGTAAGAAGGGCTGTGCAAGCGGGGTTGGAGGATTATATAACAGACAAACTGCTTCATAATCCGAATCAAAAGACAATAAAAATTTCTAATATTAATATTGATAAATAACTTACAATTATGACAAGAGAATTTACAGATGCCAATTTTAAGGCTATCCTCGCAGAGGGGAAACCGGTAGTAGTTGATCTTTGGGCACCTTGGTGCGGTCCGTGCAGAATGATGGCTCCTATTGTTGACGAACTCGCTACCGAATATGAAGGCAAGGCGATAATAGGCAAACTTAATGTGGATGAAAACAGTGATATCCCTGCCGAGTTCGGCATAATGAGCATACCTACAATGCTTTTCTTCAAAAACGGCGAACTCGTTAACAGGCATGTCGGGGCAACTCGTAAAGCCGATTTGCAGCAGTTGATAGACTCTCTTCTTGCCTAAAAGACCAAGACCATAGAACTATGCAAAAAATTCGTAACATAGCAATCATAGCACACGTTGACCACGGAAAAACGACCTTGGTTGACAAGATGCTATATACAGCCAAAGTAGTAAAAGAAGCCCACGGCGATTTTGCCGAACAGAAAGAACTGATACTTGACAACAACGAATTGGAGCGCGAAAGAGGTATCACTATTCTCGCCAAGAACGTGGCTATCGAGTATAAAGGCTTTAAGATTAACATTATAGACACTCCGGGGCATGCCGATTTCGGCGGCGAGGTGGAGCGTGTCTTGAATATGGCAGACGGTGTGCTGTTGCTCGTTGATGCCTTTGAAGGTCCTATGCCGCAAACAAGGTTCGTTCTGCAAAAAGCATTGCAGATGAACCTAAAGCCGATAGTGGTCATAAACAAAGTGGATAAACTCAACTGCCGTCCCGATGAGGTGCAGGAGGCTGTGTTTGACCTCATGGTCAATCTTGATGCAACGGACGACCAACTCGATTTTCAGACCATATACGGCAGTGCCAAAAACGGCTGGATGTCCACCGACTGGCGTAAACCTGCTACCGACCTCACCGCCCTTATGGATGCTATCATTGAGTATATTCCCGAACCGCAAGTATTGGAAGGCTCACCTCAAATGCTCATAACCTCGCTTGACTATAATCCGTATGTCGGACGAATAGCTGTAGGTCGTGTTCATCGCGGTACATTGCGTGACGGTCAGACGGTTACGCTGGCAAAGAAAGACGGCACAAGAATAAAGACCAAAATCAAAGAACTCCATACTTTTTCCGGTATGGGACACCTTAAGACAGATGCAGTAAGCAGCGGAGATATATGCGCCCTTATCGGAATAGACGGATTTGAGATAGGTGATACTATTTGCGATGCGGAAAATCCCGAACCGCTCAAACCTATTGCCATTGACGAACCTACAATGTCTATGGTCTTTACCATAAACGACTCGCCTTTCTTCGGGCAGGAGGGTAAATTCGTAACTTCCCGCCATATACACGAGAGACTTCAAAAAGAATTGGAGAAAAACCTTGCTCTCAAAGTGGAGAAAAACCCGAATGAGGACGTATGGCATGTTTATGGTCGCGGCGTGCTGCACCTGTCAGTTCTTATTGAGACTATGCGCCGTGAGGGCTACGAACTGCAAGTCGGTCAGCCGCAAGTAATCATAAAAGAGATAGACGGCGTAAAGTGTGAACCTGTTGAACAACTGACGGTTAATACTCCAGACGAGTGCAGCGGCAAGATTATAGAATATGTAAGTACTCATAAGGGAGAAATGACCAAGATGGAGATGGTAAACGACCGTGTGCAACTTGAGTTTATCATTCCTTCTCGCGGAATTATCGGTATGCGTACTTACGTGATGAACGTATCTGCAGGTGAAGCCATAATGGCACACCGTTTCCTTGAGTTCCAGCCATATAAAGGAGAAATTGCCAAACGCATTAACGGTTCGCTTATTGCCATGGAGTCTGGTACGGCATACGCATACGCTCTTGACAAACTGCAAGATAGGGGCAAATTCTTTATCTATCCTCAAGATGAGGTGTATGCCGGTCAGGTAGTGGGAGAAAATGCGAAAGAAGGTGATATAGTAATCAATGTTACCAAATCCAAAAAACTCACCAATATGCGCTCCAAGTCGGCTGATGACAAAGCCACACTGCCACCGCCTGTGATTTTCTCTTTGGAGGAAGCACTCGAATACATTAAAGAAGACGAGTACGTGGAAGTTACTCCGACAAAAATGCGTATTCGTAAAATCATACTTGATGAGCTTGAGCGTAAGCGTGCAAGCAGATAATGTTTCATACTAATACTTTGGTTCTATGAAAAAGATTTTTGTTCTATTGTCTTTGTTCTTTGCTGTCGGCGTTGGCAATGCTGCGGTTACTACGGTTCAGTCCAAAACGGTAAATGCCACAGTTTACCTATCAGGGGCTGAGTTGCAGGAGACGGCGACTATCTCTCTCGCGAAAGGTGAAAACATGGTACGTATAGAAGGCTTGGCTTCAAAAATTGAGCGTAACAGTCTTCAACTCTCATTAGGCGGTGGTGCTGTTATTACCAAATTTGATTTCAAGGTTGACTATATGGGCAAAATTGCTCAAGGCAACCGTTGCGCTGCCCTTCAGGATTCTCTGCAAAAATATAAGCGTAAAGAGGCAGAACTGAGTTCGTTGCAACTGACTAACACTCAACTCCAAGAGTTGCTTGAAGCAGGCGTTACTCACTCACTGCAAACTGGTACACAGTCGCTGTCTTCCGAAGCGATAGAAAAACAACTTCTCTATTTTCAGCAACGTCATCAGCAACTGCTTGCCAAAGCGAACAGTATTGACGAGCAACTTTCCGCCGTGCAGGCTCGAATAGGTCAGATAGAAAAGCAAATACAAGAAGAAGGGCAAGGGACAAAGCGTTCGGGAGTGGTTGAGATGACCGTTCAGTCTCCTGCCGCCTATTCCGCAAAGGCTCAAATAAAGTATTTTACTCCTTCAGCCCGCTGGATTCCATATTATGATTTGAATCTGCCCGAAGGTAAAACGCAAGCCAAACTGACGCTTAAAGCACGTGTTATTCAGACAACCGGTATAGACTGGAAGCAGGTTAAACTTTCGTTATCTACATACACTCCTTCGTCCGACAACAAAGTGCCGGAGTTTAACCGTTGGGTTCTTCGCGATGTTCAACCTGTTGTGTATAACGAGAGACAGACGAAGGCAAGACGTGCCGAACCGATGATGATGGCAATGGCTGATGCCACAGCGGAGGAAGATTATGATGAGATGCCCCAATACGTAACCCAGCAGGAGCAGGCATTGAGCCAAGTGTATGCTATCTCTCTGCCTTATACAGTAGAAGGTAACGGCAAAGAGCAAAGCGTTGTGCTGACAGAGCAAACGATAAATAATATCGTTTACAAATATCAGTCTGTGCCTAAACTGGACAAGGATGTATATCTTTCCGCATTGATAAACAGTTGGGAAAATGCTTCGTTGCTGGCGGGCTCCGTCAATATCACGTATGGCAATACGTATATGGGACAGACAAACATAGACCCTGCTACCACAGACAAAGAGATGAAGATAACCCTCGGTAAGGACAAACAGATCGTAGTTGCTCGAAAATTGCAGGCTGAAACCACCAGAACCAAAACGGTAGGCTCTAATAAGGTTGTCGAGCAGACTTATGCTATCACGGTGCGCAACAACAAGAAAGAAGCAGTGGAACTTGTACTGAAAGAGCAGTATCCTGTTTCGTCAGCCAAGGAAATTCAGGTCAGTCTTAACGAAACGACAACCGCTTTTGCCGAGAACGACAAAGAAAACGGTGTGCTGACATATAACGTAAGTCTCCAACCGGCTGAAGTAAAAACGATAGTAGTCTCTTACACGGTCAAATATCCCAAAGAATGGCGAGTAAATCTATAACACCAGGTCTGATAATGTTATAGCGGTCATAGCCTCTACAACGGGGACGGCACGAATTGCAATACAGGCATCGTGCCGTCCTTTGTATAGAGCGGCAATGGTGGCGGTAGGCTTAAATACGCAGCGGAAAGAAACGGGCAGACCGTTGGAAATACCACCCTCTATGCCCCCGGAAGCAGGGCATGGTATTTCGTCTATATGGTAAATATCACTGCCTTTTATGTTTACCCCCTCAAAGCCTGTACCGTATTCAAAACCTTTGCAGCCGTTTATGCTCATAACGGCGTATGCCAATCTTGCCTGTAGTTTGTCAAATATAGGTTCACCTACGCCGACAGGTATGCCTGTAATAGTGCAACTCACTATACCGCCGATGCTGTCTTTTGCCGCAAGTGTTTGAGTTATAATATCGTCAAACCGCTTCGGGTCTTTCTCGTTGCCCACTTGACTCAATTCGGCTTTAATCTCAACCCCCTTTTCTTTTAGTATTTGTTGTGCTATTGAGCCTGCGACCACTCTGGCGGCTGTCTCTCTTGCCGAAGCGCGACCTCCGCCGCGTATGTCTCTTATTCCGTACTTCTGCTCGTAGGTATAGTCTGCATGCCCGGGGCGCAGTATGTCCTGCATGTCATCATAGTCTTCGCTTCTTGCATCTGTGTTTCGGATGGCGAAGGCGATAGGCGAACCTAATGCTATAAGTAGTCCGTCTTTTTCTATTACGCCGCCGAGCCATTCAAGTTCGTCCTTTTCGGCTGCGGCTCTTCGAGATGTGCCTGCCGCTCCGTTTCCGCTACGGCGTGAAAGTTGACTTTTAATATACTCTCTGTCAATGATTGTCCGGGCGGGAACACCGTCTATAATCCCGCCTATTGCTGTGCCGTGAGATTCGCCGAAACTCGTAAATCTGAAGCGTGTACCTATACTGTTCATATCTTACTTTTGTGTTATATGCTGCAAAATTAAAGTAAAATTTGCGGGTGTGCAATTTTTTGCGTACTTTTGCGCAAATATTTGCATAATTGTTTAATGTGTATGAGAAAAGTGTTATTTACTTTTGGTCTTATGCTCGCTTTTGTGTCGTCTTTTGCAGCAGAGCGGGTGGAGATGTTGCCCTATGCGGATTTTAATCAGTGGGTGGTAAGATATATCAAACAGTCAAGTATTCTCGGCGGGAAGACAGTAGTCTTATATGCCGTTGCTCCGACCGATACTATCAGAAAAAACGGACCTTTTGTCTATGGTCAGAAAGGCAATGTGTGGAGTACGAGTAATGCATACGCCAAGGTCTTTGGAGTAGAAACGGGTAGCGGTACAGTCCGCCCAGAATACCGCGATAAGGACAATATGTATTGTTGCCGTTTGGACACCAAGCACGAGACAATCAAGGTGTTTGGTACTATGCATATACTTGCAGCCGGTTCGCTTTATACAGGCAGACTGATAGAGCCGGTCAAGTCAAGAGACGATCCGTATCAGAATATAGACTTTGGTGTTAAGTTTACTAAAAGTCCGGCTTATCTGATGTTTGACTACAAAGCCAAAATCTCGCCGGAGCGAACCGTACTTGATGCCAAGGGTTCGGGCGACCCCAAAGTGATAGCAGGACACGATGAGGCACAGGCTTATGTTATCCTTCAACGCCGTTGGGAAGATGCAAACGGAAATATCTTTGCCGAGCGTGTTGCCACCGGCTATGAGAGGTTTGACAAAGACCAAACAGAGTGGGTTAGTGACCATCGTGTGAAGTTGTATTACGGCAATTTTACTGCCAACCCGCTATATCAAAAATATTCTAAATCAGTAGGTTTGGAGAAGGATGGTCGCCGTGCTATGAACTCGAAGGGTAAGATTGTTCCCGTGCAGGAAGTGGGGTGGGCAAAGCCCGGTACTACTCCTACTCATCTGCTTGTGAATTTCTCGTCGGGCTGCTACGAAGCGTATGTAGGACACGATGGCAATACGCTGTGGGTTGATAATGTACGTCTTGTGTATGAAGAATGATTGAGTTTGTTACAACATTACCGCTCGTAGAGCAGTGTTTGCTTGCTCTTTTGCTCGGTGTCTTTCTATACCAAGCATATTTTGCTATTCGTTATCTGCTTATTCCGCGCAGATATGTAGTGGCAAAAGAAAATAAACAGCAGGAGAATACTGATGCTGCTCGTTCCTATCCCGGTGTGTCGGTGATAGTGGCTGCCCGCAATGAGGCTGTCAATCTCCAGTCGTATTTGTATCGCTTGCTTGAACAGGATTATCCCGAATATGAAGTGATAGTGATAAACGATGGCTCGGAAGACGGTACGCAGGATGTGATAGACGATTATATAGTAAGGTACAAGCATTTGCGTACTACTTTTGTTCCTCGTCAAGCGCGAGTGAAAAGTACAAAGAAATTGGCTCTAACTCTCGGTATCAAAGCTGCCAAGTATGATTATTTGGTCTTTACTGATGCTGATTGCTGTGTGTCCTCTCAGCAGTGGTTGAAGACTGTGATGGCTGGTTATGAGGAAAGAAGCGAAACAGAGATAGTGTTGGGAGTAGGAGCGTATTTCACGGAGAAGTCGGCTCTAAACAGGCTTATTCAGTACGAAACGCTCACGTCCTCTTTGCAGTATATCGGTATGGCTGTGGCTCATAGACCGTATATGGGCGTAGGACGTAATATGTCGTATCGTAAAGAATTGTTTGTCAGCAACAACGGTTTTTCGCATTTCACCGGCGAGAGTGCAGGCGATGATGACTTGTTTGTAAACCACGCAGCCAATAAGAAAAACGTGTCAGTGGCAGTTCGTCCCGAAAGTGTAACTTGGTCGGTGCCTAAAAAGAGTTGGAGAGAGTGGTATCAGCAGCGCAAACGCCATTTGAGCGTATCGCACCTGTATAAGACCTCATCTAAATTGATGCTTATGTTTGAGCCTCTTACACGGGGTTTGCTGTATGCTCTTGTTATAGCGTTGCTTGTCGTGGGGACTCCGATAATAAAAATCACCGCTCTTGCAGTTTTGCTTTTGAGGCTTGTCCTGCTGATAGGTGTTTTAGACATCAGTGCGCATCGTATAGGAGTACCAAAAGTGGGTCTTGAGACAATAGTATGGGATATTGTATATCCGTTGCTCACGTTGTGGATATTGTCTTTGCCTATGCAAAATACAGATAATTGGAAATAGTAATTTTTAACCGGGGATTGCATCCCAAATACATTATGGAAGAGAAGAAAATGAATGTTAACCTTTCGCCTGAAGTGGCAAAGGGAATCTATGCCAATTTAGCAATAATAGCCCATTCGGGAAGTGAGTTTATTCTTGATTTTGCCAGCATTATGCCCGGTGTACAGCAGGCAAATGTTCAGTCGCGCATTATACTCACTCCCGAAAACGCCAAACGCTTGTTGTTTGCTTTGCAGGACAATATGTCCAAGTATGAAGATCAGTTCGGTAAGGTGAATATCTCCGGCAAACCTATGCCGGGTTCCACTATACCTATGTCTTTTGGCGGTGGTGAGGCGTAAGGCGTAATAAATTAAATAAGAAGGTTATGAATAACAGACATTTCCCTGCGAGCCAGTTAATCATCAATGATGACGGTTCCGCTTTCCACCTTCACCTTAAGCCGGAGTTTCTTGCAGACAAGATAATCCTTGTAGGCGACCAGGACAGGGTAAATATGGTGGCTTCGTTTTTTGATGAAGGAAGTATAGAATGTGATGTGCAAAGTCGTGAGTTCCATACTATTACCGGTAAGTATAAAGGCAAACGTATATCTTGTATTTCTACGGGTATAGGTACGGACAACTGCGATATTGTTATGAACGAAATAGATGCTCTTGCTAATATCGATTTCGCTACACGTATGGAGCGTGAGCAGACAAGACAACTTGAAATAGTGCGTGTTGGTACTTGCGGCGGTATGCAGGAGGATATACCTCTCGGCACTTTCCTCGTCAGTGTGAAGTCAATAGGCTTTGACGGCGTGCTTGCTTTCTATCATGACCGTGACAAGATTTCCGACATCGGTTTTGAAGCGGCTCTTGTTGAGGCTATTCATTATCCCGCCAAGGCGGCAGTGCCATACGTTGTGGAGGCAGACAAAGAGTTGGTCGAAAGAATAGCAGGCTCTGATATGATGCGCGGCTGTACTATCGCAGCCAACGGTTTCTACGGTCCGCAAGGCAGAGTGTTGCGTGTGCCGATAGCAGTGGAGGACATAAATGAACGTATTTCCGCTTTCCGCTACCAAGGTCAGCGTATCACCAACTACGAGATGGAAGGCTCGTGTATTGCCGGTCTTGCCAAACATATGGGACACAAGGCTATGACGGTATGCTGCGTAATTGCTCAAAGAAAAGCAGAGGCTGCCAATACTGATTACAAACCGCGTATCAAACAACTTGTGCAGACTGTGCTTGAGAGAATATAAATTGATATTGAAATACTCAATAAGATATGAAAAAGATTGGAAAAGTGCTTTTTGCAGTGGTAGTGGCAGCGGTAATGGTTGCGTGTTGCAAAAAAGAAAATGACAAATTTACATACAACGTGGATAAGTTTTATGATTTAGAGATTCTGCGCTATCAGGTGCAGGGCTATGATGAACTGCCGTTGCAGCAGAAAATGCTACTTTACTACCTCAGTGAGGCTGCTTTGTACGGTAGGGATATAGTGTATGACCAGAATTGCAGATACAACCTGCGCATTCGTCGCGCACTTGAGAATGTATATCTTAATTATGCCGACAAGCAGGACGAGCAGTTTGTGTTGCTTGAGAAGTATCTTAAACGTGTATGGTTCTCCAACGGCATACACCACCATTATTCGGAGGATAAATTCCTGCCGGAGTTCACTCGCGATTGGTTTGAAGCCGCTCTTGCAGCCACTCATACTGACCTTTCACAAGAAGTGATAGAGGTGATGTTCAATCCCGCAATCTACTCCAAGCGTATGTGTCAGACTGACGGAAAGGATCTTGTAGCCGAGTCTGCCGGCAATTACTACGGCGAGGGAGTAACCCAAGCAGAGGCAGAACAGTGGTATCAAGAGCATAAGGACGACTCGGCTGAGCCGTTGTGGATAGGTCTTAATTCGCAACTTGTGAAAGAGGACGGACAGATTGTGGAGCGTGTATATAAAGTGGACGGATTATATTCGGCTGCGCTTGAAAAAGTGGTGGAAAACTTGCAAAAGGCTCTCGAATATGCCGAAACGCCTGAGCAAAGGCTCGCCATAGAAAAAATGATTGAGTTCAACAAGACAGGCGACCTTGCCGCTTTCAATGCTTATTGCATCGCTTGGGTGAAAGACCTTAACAGCCGTGTTGACTATGTAAATGGTTTTACAGAGACTTATTCCGACCCTCTCGGCATAACCGGCACGTGGGAGTCGCTCGTCAATTTCAAAGACTTGGAGGCTACCAAGCGCACCGAACTTATATCTTCTTCGGCGCAATGGTTTGAGGATAACTCAACTACCGACCCGAAGTATAAAAAAGAGGAAGTGAAAGGTGTGAGTGCCAAGGTTATTACTGCAGCAATGCTTGGCGGCGATTGCTATCCTGCTACTCCTATAGGAATCAATCTGCCTAATGCCAACTGGATAAGGAAAGAGTATGGCAGCAAGTCTGTTACCATAGACAATCTCTCGCACGCATACAGCGAAGCCGCCAAAGGCAATGGCTTTAACGAAGAGTTTATGATAGATGACCAGATACGTAGTCTTTACGAAAAGTACGGTGTCCTCTGCAGCGATTTGCATACCGACTTGCACGAGTGTGTAGGACACGGCTCGGGCAAACTGATGCCGGGTGTGACGAAAGACAACCTCAAAGAGCACGGTTCCACCATTGAAGAGACACGTGCCGACCTCTTAGGACTTTACTATCTTGCTGACAAGAAATTGGTAGAACTCGGGCTTATGCCTAATGAAGATGCTTATAAAGCCGGTTATTATCAGCAGATGATGAACGGACTGATGACCCAACTTGTGCGCATTGAACCGGGGAAAGATGTGGAAGAGGCTCATATGCGCAATCGCCAACTCATTGCTCAGTGGGTATTACAGCACGCGGAGAATAAAGAGGTTGAGATTGTTGAGCGCGATGGCAAACACTATCTTGCCATCAATGATTATGAAGGTCTGCGCCGCCTGTATGGCGAATTGCTACGTGAGATACAGCGTATAACGTCCGAGGGCGACTATGCTGCCGCAAAAGAGATGGTAGAGAAATATGCAGTCAAAGTAGATCCTGTTTTACACAGAGAGATACTTGAGCGGTATGCAAAATTAAATCTTGCTCCGTATAAGGGATTTGTCAATCCTGTATATACCGTTGTTTGTGACAAAGACGGCAATCCGACTGATGTGAAGATAAGTTACAGCGAGGGATATATTGACCAACACTTGCGTTATTCTCGTTGCTACTCACCTCTGCCTGATATTAACTGATGCAGCAAGTCGAACTGCCAATATCTAAAAGTATTGCAAACCGATTACTCGTTTTGCAGGCTCTCCACACAGACCCCCTCACGGAGGTCTGTGTTTCTACACCGCAAGATGTGGTGCTACTAAGACGGCATTTGATAACACTGCAATCAAGAGAAAACTATATCAAAAGCGGTAGTCGAGTAGAAACTGCCACGTTGGATGTGGATAATTGCGGTACGGCGGCACGCTTTCTTACAGCCTATTGTGCTTTGCGTAATGTCGGTGAGGTCGTTATTACGGGGTGCGAACGAATGAAGTTGCGCCCGATGAAACAACTCGTAGATGCCTTGCTTACATTAGGAGCAGATATAATTTATATAGAAAAGGAAGGTTTCTTGCCTGTGAGGATTGCCGGTAAAGATATTAAAAAAGGAAGTGTAGAGATATTGCAACCGCAATCCACACAATTCGTATCGGCTCTTATGTTGCTTGGTATAGAAGTGAAGACTGATGTGTCATCTCCTTATATAGAATTGACGCGCAGGACCATAGAACATTACGACCTCATTCGTCAATCCAATATTGAAGCAGATTGGTCATCTGCCGCTTTCTGGTATGAATGGATGGCTCTGCACGCACCGGCTGAACCTCTGCTGCTCAAAGGACTTTTCTCAAACTCAGTTCAAGGCGACAAAGTGTTAGCAGCTATATTCGCGCAGTTGGGAGTCGGTACAAAGTTTCAAGACGATGGAGCGGTGTTGTATTATATCGGGAATAAATGCACTGAATTGCACGTTGATTTTTCTGATACTCCCGATTTGTATCCCGCAGTTGCTATGACGTGCCATTTGCTTGGTGTCAAACTCGCTGCTGTCGGCACTGAAAGACTTAAATGGAAAGAAAGTGACAGGGAGAATACAGTAAGCAAAATGATAAACGGTTCGGTGTCGTCTTTTGCGGATCATCGTATCGCTATGGCTTTGCTTGCTGCCGATCGTGAGCCGGATGACAAGCAGTGTATTGCCAAGTCCTATCCTCTTTTTGCAGACCAACTTATTATGGTGCAGGAGAAATTGTTGCCGTCCCTATCGGTTGTGGTGCCTCGGCGCGGCATAAATGATGAGGGCAAGGGCAAAAAGTATGCACTGCATAAACTTATAACTGCTGCCGAAACGGATTATGTATGGCTGCAAGACGATGATATAGTCCCTCCGCCTATATCCTTAATGCAGATAAGGCAGACAATAGGCAGAATGGGAAATCCTGATATGATAATCCTGCCTCTTATGATGGATAAAGGCGGCGGTAGTGTGCTTGAACGTTTGCAGCAAGCCGAATATGCTGCCATACAGCAGCTAACCATTGACTTTGCTCTGCGCGGCAGACCTATAATGTGCAGCGGTGCAAATATGATTGTCAGGCGCGAAAGGTGGCTTGAGTGTTATCCTGATTTGTATCCCGAGTTGCCCTCCGGCGATGATATGTTTCTGCTTGAAGCCTTTAAGCAAAAAAGGTATAAAATAAGCGCAAAGGACGGTGAGGCGTATTCGGCGGTTGTATATCCCATAAGTAATTGCAAAGACTTTATACACCAGCGTATGCGTTGGGCCGGTAAGGCGGGTGTGTATAAAGACAGAGATATTAAGTTTGTCGGAGCCGTTGTTGTCCTTGCCAATTTATTGCAGATTCTTTGTCCGCTTGTGCTTGTGTTCAAGTTCCCGCTTGAATACAGACTAATAAGAAAGAGAGACACTTCCGTCTCTCTCCCTACAATCGTACTTTTGGAGTTGGTCTATCCTTTCTATATGCTTTTCAGCCTTATAGGCGGTCTATTGCGCCAAAGAAAAGCCCAACCGCAGTTTTGACAATCTGTAAGATTAGTTTTCAGCCTCTGTTTCAGCGGCAGGAGCCTCTTGTACGGGGGCTGTTGGTTGAGGAAGTTGAGATGCTGCTTCTTCCACTTGCTCCGTAATAGCACTGCTGTCGTTGCCGTTAGTATTCTGACCTTTGTGTATTCCTACAGCTAAAATGCTGAGAACTACAATGATGGCAATCAGTGTCCAACTTGTTTTTTCAAGCAGGTCTGCAGTACGAGGTGCACCCATAACCTGATTTGCACCCGCAAAATTTGAAGCCAATCCGCCGCCTTTGCTTTGTTGTATAAGTACGATACCGGTCAGCAAAATGGCTACAATTACAATAAGAATAGTTAAGAATATATACATAATCGTTTTGTTTTTAGTTTTCCTCTTTTTTTACACTGAATATGCAAAAAGCGTACAAAGGTACGAGTTGTTTTTATAATCAGCAAATGTTCATGCCCTTTTGCCGATGTTATGAATTATATACGGCAATAAAGATAAAAAAATGTACAATAATTTGCACAATACAAAAATAGTGCGTACCTTTGCACGCTTTTTCATTGTATTAACTAAAAATAGACAAAGATATGAAACGTACATTCCAACCTTCACAACGTAAACGCCGTAACAAACACGGCTTTATGGAGAGAATGGCAACCGCTAACGGTCGCCGCGTATTGGCTGCACGTCGCGCAAAAGGTCGCAAAAAACTGACAGTTGCAGACGAAGGTCGCCACAAACGTTAAGCCGTGCCGATTTGTTAAGCCCGCTCTATAAAGCGGCATAATCAAGAAGATTAGGGAAAAGAGAGCGGTCTTTTTTCCCTTGTTTTCTTTTATCAAGTGTAGTGTGGACAAAGTTTCGTTCGGTACACTTAAATAATGTAGAATCATAAATAACAACATTTAGATAAATTATGCAAACTACTCGACAACAAAAAATAGAGCGTCTTATTCAGAAAGACCTCGGAGATATATTTCTTGCCTACGCCCGCACTATGCCGGGGACGCTTATCTCTGTGAGCGAGGTGCGTATATCTCCCGACTTGGCTATAGCTCACGTCTATCTCAGTATTTACCCTCAGCAGAGGGCGGCAGAGGTAATGGAGCAGGTGGATGCGCAGACTTCCCGCATACGAGGTGAACTCGGCGGACTTGAGCGACATCAACTGCGTATTATCCCTGAACTGCATTTCCATCTTGATGATACCATTGACCGTATGGAGCATATAGACGAACTCCTGCATCGGTAGGTCGTATGAACTTCAAGGGTTTTATAGCGTGGCGTTATCTGTGGTCTAAAAAAAGCCATAGTGCCATCAACGTAGTGAGCATTGTCAGCGCAATTGCGGTGGCAGTGGTGGCTGCGGCTATGGTGTGTGTGCTCTCTGTGATGAACGGCTTTAATGACCTTGTAACGAGGATGTTCTCCGATTTTGACCCTGACTTGAGGATTGAGGTCGCTGAAGGCAAGAGTTTTGCTGTGGAGACTGCTGCAATTGACTCTTTGAAGACTTTGCCATACGTAGAGATACTGTCTCAAACCATTGAGGAGACGGCATTGGTGGAGTTTGACGGTCGTCAGATACCTGCATTGCTCAAAGGTGTTGATACACTTTTCAGCAGTCTTACGCAGATAGACTCCACCATAGTGGATGGCAAGTTTATGGTCTATGACGGTGCTTTTGAGCGGACTGTTATGGGGCAGGGCTTGGCGGCGCAACTCGGTATAAATCCGCACTTTTTGAGCGGAGTACATATATATGCTCCCAAGAGAAACGTAAAAGTGAATATGCTTCGTCCGCAGGACAGTTTTACGCAGGTAACGTGCTTTATTGCAGGACTTTTCGCAGTCAACCAAAGCAAGTATGACGACAATATGATGCTTGTCTCACTTCCTCTTGCGCGCGACCTGTTCTTATATAGCGAAACAGAAGTGACTGCATTGGAAATAAAACTCGCAGCAGATGCTCCCAAATCGGCGCAAAAAAGCATACAACAGTTGCTCGGAGCAGAGTATAAGGTGTTAAACAGGTACGAGCAGCAGGCGGATTTTTATAAGATTCTCAAGATTGAGAAATTTCTCACGGGGCTGTTGCTTGCTTTTATTATGCTTATTGCCGCTTTCAACCTTATCGGTTCGCTCTCTATGCTCATTCTTGAGAAGAAGGACGATATACTGACCCTCCATACCCTTGGTGCAACTGAGCGGGATATACGCCTTACTTTTCTTTATGAGGGTTGGATGATTTCATCTCTCGGTGCAGTTGCGGGAATAGTAGCGGGTACACTTGTCTGCTATTCGCAGCAGGTGTGTGGCTGGCTCAAACTCGGACATGACAACAACTATATAATAGAATCATACCCCGTGAGCATCCAGCCGTTAGATATTCTTTATGTGCTTGCTGTTGTGTTGATTATAGGATTCGTAGCGGCTTGGTATCCGGCTCGGAATATATCTTTTGACGACAAGACATGGAAACGGATATAAGAAAAAAATATCATATCTATCTCAAGCTTGAGCGGTCGCTTTCTGCTCTTACGGTAGAGGCATACGAGCAGGATTTGGACAAACTGTTCGCTTATTGCAGCGAACACGGTATTGATCCGGTCCGTGTTTCTCAAACCGACTTGCAGGCTTTTGTCTTTGACGAGTTTAGCGAGCAGAGTAATGCCCGAAGTCAAGCGCGCATACTCAGCGGTGTAAGGTCGTTTTACAAGTTCTTGCTCTATCATCGTTATCGTGATGACGACCCTGCCGAACTGATTGAATCGCCGCGTAAGGAGCAACATCTGCCCGAGGTTCTGACCTTGGAGGAAGTGGATAGGCTCGTCGGCGAGATAGACCTGTCTGCTGCCGAAGGACACAGGAATAGGGCTATCATTGAGATGATATACGGCAGTGGTCTGCGTGTAAGCGAACTGACGGGGCTTCGCCTCTCGGATATATACCGTAAGGAAGGGTATATGCTTATTCGCGGCAAGGGTGCCAAGCAGCGGCTTGTCCCTATATCGCCGGAGGCAGACAAGTGGTTCGGGTTCTGGCTCGAAGACAGAGAACACTTGCCTGTCAAGCCCGAAGCCGTGGATATCGCCTTTCTCAACAGGCGCGGCGGTCAACTGACAAGGGCAATGATATTTACCATCATCCGCCGTCTTGCCGAGGCTGCAGGGATAAAAAAGACCATATCGCCCCATACTCTTCGCCATTCGTTTGCCACACACCTGTTACAGAACGGAGCCGACCTGCGTGTTATTCAGCAACTGCTCGGACACGAAGATATTACCACCACCGAGATTTACACTCACCTTGACTTGCAAGACCTGCGCGATGCTATTCTGCGCTATCACCCTAAAAACAAGTGAAAAGGCTTATATATATACTCGCTCTCTTTGCCTCAATGCCTGTTTTTGCGCAGGGCTTACTTACCACAATTGTCGGTGAGGTCTATGATGCGGATACGAGAGAACCGCTGCAAGCCGTAAGTGTCTATATAAAAGGCACATCTGTAGGTACAGCCACCACGCTGGAAGGAATTTTTCTCCTGCGTACGCAGTTAGACAAAAAAGCAGTGATGGTTGTGTCTGCAGTGGGGTATGAGCAGCAGCAGTATGATATTAAGCCCGGTATGTCGGCAGGGATAGATGTAGCCTTAAAAGAGAGCCGGCACGAACTTGAAGAGGTGTTTGTGTTGCCCGGCAGCAATCCTGCTTTGGCGTTGATGGACAGCGTTCGCAAGTATAGGCGTGTAAATAAATCGGAGCCTGATGGCAGTCTGACGGACAGCAGACTTGATGTTAGCGTAAGCCGGTTCAGCGCGAAACAACTCAAACGGAGATTTTGGAAGAGTATGCAGGGTGCAATGCGATATACAGCCGATTCAACACTTGTCCTGCCTGTCTATAGCCGCACTACGCAGCAGGGGCAGCAGGATGAGAATGTCTATGTCCTTACAGACAACCATTGGAAGATACTACTTTCCGACTATGATGCACCGCCGAGTTTTTACTCCAATACTTTTGCATACTTGGGGACAAGTTTTTTAAGTCCTTTAGCGAGCGATGGTAACCACTATTATAAGTATCTGCTCGTTGATTCCATAGGTGTGGCAGATAAGAAAACGTATAAGGTGCAGTTTTATACCAAGAACCCGTATTATCCTACTTTCAACGGCGAGTTGCAGTTGGACTCATCTACCTATGCGCTTACTTATATAAGAGCGGAAGTGCCGTCTGAAGTGAGTGTTAATTATCTGCAAGGTCTTACTATTGAACAATGGTTTAGATGCAGTGATTCAGGCAAATATGTCCCTCAAGCTGAAGATATAACTATGTTGTTGGACTTTGATGTGAAGTTGGGCAAAACGGATATATTCCCTTCGCTGCTTATTAAGTCTGTTTCTGCTTTTGACAAAGGAGAGACCATGCAGGATAGGTCAAATGACAGTATTACGGCTGCCGTTGAGCAAGCTCATACAGACACTTTGCTTGCCGATATTCCCATTATGCGTGTCGCCACGTTTGCCGCGCAGGTTATACAGACTGCATATATACCTACCGGCACCTTTGTGGATATAGGCAAGGTAACTGAGATTATACACGTTAATCCCATTGAGACTGTCCGTCTTGGTCTTCCTCTGCGTACCAATGCGCGTTTCTCAAAGGATGTGTGCCTTGAGGCATACGCGTCGTATGGGTTCGGCGACAAAAAATGGAAGGGAGAAGGCAAGATACAATGGCGGTTGCCTACGGAGCGTAGAAATATATTATCGCTTTGCTATTCAGATAAATATATTCGCAACGATGTAAACGAGATGATGCAACTCAAGCGTGAGAACAGTATGTGGTTCAGCGATATGAACGTTACCATGCACCTTGTTCAGATGTTTATGCAGGATGTACGTTTCTCCCATTCTATGTCCTATAGGCGTGAGTTGTCGCTTATGGCAGACCTTGACTTGTCGCCCAATGTGGAGACGCGTTTCGGTATTTCTGCAGGCGACAGAGGCTATCGTTTCTCAAAAGCAAATGCCTTGGTGAGGGTGGGGTGGCAGGAAAGAAAAGTGGATATGTACTTTCAGCGCGTGCACGTGTATAGCAATTTGCCGGTGCTGTATTTCTATGGTGAGATGGGTAGTGTTCAGCGTTTCTTTGAAAAAAGTTACGATGTTTACGGCAAGTTGGCTTTTATGCTCTATCATGAGGCTTCGCTCGGTATGTACGGTAGGCTTAACTACAGATTTGAGGGCGGAGTTGTCATTGGCGATGTACCATATGATATGATGCATACTTTTGAAGGCAACCAAAGTTATGCTTACGAGCCTACGCGTTTCACTCTGCTTGCTTACAATGAGGCTTACGCTTCGCGCTACCTCACCTTGCAGGCTGACTGGAACGGCAAGGGTTGTCTTTTCAATCGCATTCCGTGGGTTCAGCGGCTGCGGCTGACCGAACTTGCGGAGGTCAAACTTGCATACGGCGGCGACCTCAAAGTGCCGTATGCGGAGATTGGTGTGGGGATAGGCAATATCCTGCGTTTCGGCGAACTGTATGCCGTGTGGCGGCTGTCGCATTTTAAGGATATGGAGATGCCGTGGTGGGGAATACGATTCAGATTACATATTGAATAAATACTTTACGATATGAAATGTTATATAGAGACTTACGGCTGCCAGA
>DJXH01000031.1:0-826 GCA_002449665.1 Bacteroidales bacterium UBA7009 | reverse complement strand
ACGGCTGCCAGATGAATGTGGCAGATAGTGAAGTGGTGGCTGCCATACTCGGTTCGGGCGGCATTGACCTTACTGATGATATGCCGATGGCGGATATTATTGTACTGAATACCTGTTCTATACGTGAGAAAGCGGAGCAGACTGTCAGACATCGTATAGAGGAGTTGCAGTCGCTTGTTAAGAAGAATAAAGCCGCTGATAAAAAGAGAATATATTTTGGCGTTATAGGCTGTATGGCAGAGCGTATGGGGGCGGAACTACTGCAAGAGTGCGGTGTGGATTTCGTTGCCGGACCTGATGCCTATAATGACTTACCTAATTTGATAGGGCAGTGTATGAAAGGGCATAAGGCGGTGAATATCGATTTGTCGCTAACGGAGACCTACAAAGATATTATGCCGTCGCGTATAGGTAAGACTATCAGCGGGTTTGTGAGTATAATGCGCGGGTGTAACAATTTCTGCTCCTATTGTGTAGTGCCATACACGCGAGGCAGGGAGCGCAGCCGAGATACTGAGAGCATATTGCGGGAGGTAAAGGATCTGCAGCAGAAAGGCTATAAAGAGGTTACCTTGCTTGGTCAGAATGTCAATTCGTATGCTTATAAGCGTGAAGATGGGGCTGTGGTACGATTCCCCGAACTGCTGCGGATGGTGGCAGAAAGTGTGCCTGATATGCGTGTGAGGTTTACCACGTCCCACCCCAAGGATATGTCGGACGAGACGCTTGAGGTGATAGCCCGATATGATAATCTATGCAAGTTTATCCACCTGCCGGTGCAGAGCGGTTCTGACAAGATTCTCAAACTGATGAACCGCAAATATAC
>DJXH01000063.1:17035-17266 GCA_002449665.1 Bacteroidales bacterium UBA7009 | reverse complement strand
GTTCGAGTCTCATCCTGCGCACAAAGAGAGCAGAAACAGTCGGAAGATTGTTTCTGCTCTCTTTTTATTACTGCTCGCCGGCGTAAATGATTTACGCATCAGCAAATATCTTGCCGTCCTTTAGTGTGATATACAGTGGCGTGTACTCGCTGTGAAAGTCGTTCTCCAAGCGGTTTAGATAACGGCGGCTCTCCCATTGACACATCGGCAGGTCGTGGAGCAGGCAGTTGC
>DJXH01000063.1:0-16975 GCA_002449665.1 Bacteroidales bacterium UBA7009 | reverse complement strand
GGTCGTGGAGCAGGCAGTTGCCGCACGTTTCAGGCGTAGTGGCAGGCACTTCGGTCTGCGTGAGTACCCAGCGTAGGCACTCGATAGTCAGGCGGCGCATATCCTCTACATCGTAGTTGCCGGTCATAACGATATACATCCCTGTCAGACAACCCATAGGACCTACATATACCACATCATCCTTGGCTTCGCTGTTGCGGAACCAAGTAGCCATCAGGTNNAGACGTTCCAGATAGCGGCGGCACTCCCAGTGACACATGGGCAGGTCGTGCAACAGGTAGTTGCCACAGGTTTCAGGTGTGGTGGCAGGAACTTCTTTTTGTGTGAGTATCCATTCCAGGCACTCTATGGTCAGCTGACGCATGTCTTCAACGCTATAGCTGCCCGTCATCACGATGTACATACCTGTGAGACAGCCCATAGGACCGACATACACCACGTCGTCTTGCACGCGTGAATTGCGGAACCAAGTAGCCATCAGGTGTTCTAAACTATGCATAGCCGCAGGGGCGACAGCCGGCTCGCGGTTAGGCTCGGTAATACGCAAATCAAAGGTAGTGAACCCTTTATCTTTGCGCGAAACATAGATACCCGGTTTCAGACGGGTATGATCAATGGTAAAACTCTGTATTACTTCCATAATGTTGTATTTTATTCTTATTGTACATCCTTTCTTATTACAGTCATCATTCTGCGTTTGCCGGAATTGCCGGCATAGGGGCAATGCAAGCACGATATTCGCCGGCAGACATACCCAAATGTTGCTTGACGTACTTGCAGAAAAAACTCAGGCTTGCGAAATTCATCCGTGAAGCAATTTCTTTGGCAGATAGATCGCTTTGCCGCAACAGACGTTTGATTTCCTTGATGCAGATATCATGAATGATTACCGAAGCGGATTTGCCGCTTATCGTTCTACAGGTGGCAGACAGGTATTTGGGCGTTACGGCAAGTTGTCCGGCATACCAACTCACTTCGCGTTCACACCCCGCCTTTTCGGTAGCCACTCGCACAAACTCGCGAAACAAAATGCTTTGCCTGCCGTCTTTTTTGCGCGATGTCTGACCTTGCGAGTCTGTATTAGGCTGTTCGTCCTTCTTGCGGTTCTCTACCCAGTCAAGTAATTCATAGATTGCTGCCTGCACAAAAATACGACGTATTTTCTCGTTCAACACGGAATCATCTTTGGCATATAGTACAAACAGGCGCTCAAAGAGTTGCGTTGCTTCCTGCTGCCGCTCATTCAAGTGCACGACAGGATGTGATTGCACATATTGAGCCTTATCCCACCAATCCTGCTCTTCTCTCACACACAGATACATAATATCTTCCATAGCATGACGGCGGACGGCTATCACTCTGCATTTCATATCCGGCGAACGCATATAGGCACCTATATATTGCTTTGGACGGCATAATAATATATCTTGTGCTGACATATTGTAGGTCTGCTCATTCATCTGTATTTGCAACATTCCGTTCAGACAATAGACAATCAGCACACAATCTTCCTCTCGCTTATAGCGCACAAGCATCTCGTCCAAGTTATCCGATATAGTGATATATTGTATTTTCATATTATGCCTGTTGTCAAAATCGCGCACAAAGGTACGAAGAGTTTTCCAAATAGCCAAAAACTCACTATCAATTGTAAAACATTTTCTTTATTTCCACATATATTTTCCATATTGCGTTGTGTTGTTGAGGTGGCACTCATTTTGTCAGATGTTTCCTCGGTACAAAAACAATGATTTATGATTTATTTGAAGAAAGCAATAATTGTCATTTTGGCAGGATTAAGTCTGTCCATTCCCGTGTTTGGTGTAGAAGACACGACACGATATACTTTGTCATTATGCCGTGAGATGGCATTGAGTCGCGGCACAGTCTATCGCTCGCAACAGGAGTTGCTTGCAGCCGCCGAACTGAACCGTAAAGCGGCGTTGGCTGCTATGTTCCCTAAACTGACAGCCAACGGCACATATATGTGGAATTCGGAAAACATCCACCTGTTAGCCAATCAGATGCCGTTCAGTTTCGGCACAGCCGGAGTGAATGCCGACGGGACTTCATATTTCAATTGGAGCGGCGATAATTCGTTCAGCCGATTAGCGGCAGACTTGGAGGGGACACGATTACAGCGTCCCATAGAGCACCTGCAGAACGATGCAGGCAGGCAGATTGCTAATGCGTACAAGCAGGTATATGACCGGATGACAGTGGATGTGACACATGTTGTGGGTGCCGGTGCAAACATAACGCAACCTATCTATACAGGCGGGGTGCTTGTCGAAAACTACAAAATAGCCAAAGCCACCGAACATATTGCCGCTTTGCAGGCTGATACAAAGCATGACGAAGTGATTGTCAAAGTGGACGAAGCATATTGGCGCGTCGTTTCGGTAAGCAGGAAATATCAATTGGCAAATGAATACTATAATCTTCTATGCCGATTGGAAAGTGATGTAACGGAAATGACGAGCGAGGGGTTGGCTACGCAATCCGACCTGCTTAAGGTGAGAACCAAACGTGGAGAGGCGGAGGTCAAGAGACTTCAGGCACAGAACGGTCTGACCCTATCGCGCATGGCATTGGCTCAACTGTGCGGACTGCCTTTAGACGAGGTGTTCACTCTTGACGAAAGCGGTCTGAGTGAAACGGAATTGACAACCGACATAATAGATGCGGCAACCATTGCAGCAGGGCGCAAAGAACTGCAATTAGCACAGGAGGCTCAAAACATCGCACGCAGCACCGCAAAGATAGCTGCTGCAGGATTACAACCGAAGATTCTCGCTTCTGCCGGCTATGTCTATACAAATCCGAGTATAGATAACGGTATACGCAGCGACTGGAGTTCTCACGGTTTCTTCACCGCAGGAGTAGTGGTGAACGTCCCAATTGCCCACGCAGACGACATCTTAAAAGTAATGGCGGCAAAACATACCGCCGATGCTGTGGCTATGAAGACAGAAGAAACACGCGAACTGCTGACTCTGCAGACCACGCAAGCCAATCAAAGACTATTGGAGTCGCAACAGCGCATAGCCGCTGCACAACTGACCTGCAACAATGCAGCCGAGGTCTTACGTATGGCACAGGAGTCTTTCGCAGCAGGTATGATTGCATCCTCCGAAGTTATGCAGGCACAGACGGCTTGGCTCTCTGCCGCCACCGATCTTGTGGATGCGCAGACCGAGGCAAAGGTGAATGAAACAAAGTTGCGCCGATACACCGGCAAACTATAGTATAATTATTAGAAATTAAGACAATATGACAAGACAAAAAGAAGGAAGCCTGCTGTTGGGTATAGTAGCACTTCTCACAGTGGTTGTTATCGTAGCATTGGTCGGCGTGTTTGCTTTGCGCCCGGAAGATGTTGTTATTCAGGGAGAAGCAGAAGCTGCCGAATACCGCGTTGCCGGTAAAGTTCCGGGGCGTGTGGAGATGTATCTCTATGAGGAGGGAGACAAGGTACATAAAGGAGATACCTTGGTCATCATCTATTCTCCGGAAGTAGAAGCGAAGAAGGAGCAGGCATTAGCTGCCCGCAATATGGCGGAGGCTGTAAATGAAAAGGCTAAAAACGGTGCCCAACGAGAGCAGATAACAGGAGCATACGAGCTGTATCAGAAAGCCAAAGCGGGTGAAGAGATATACCGCAAGAGTTACGAACGGGTACAACGCCTATATGAGAAAGGCGTAATCAGCGAGCAGAAAAGAGACGAAACGGAAGCACAATACAAAGCGGCTAAAGCCACTGTCCGCGCTGCCAAGAGCCAATATGATATGGCATTGGCAGGCGCACGCAAAGAGGATAAAGCCGCAGCAGAAGCGCAAGTGGCAAAAGTGGATGCCGTACTCAAGGAGGTCGCCGCAGCCGAAGCCGAACGCTACCTGCTCTCCCCTTGCGACGGAGAGGTGAGCGAATTGTTTCCTAAAGTGGGAGAACTTGTCGGGCAAGGCAGTCCCGTGATGTCCGTAGTTGACATGAACGACGTATGGTTCACGTTTGCAGTAAGGGAAGATATGCTATCGGGATTCTCTGTCGGCGATGTGGCTAATATCCGCATTCCGGCTCTCGGCGAAAGCGAATACCCTGTCAGAATCACCAATATCAGAGCAATGGGGACTTACGCTACTTGGCGTTCTACTAAGCAAAACGGCGGCTTTGACGTACGCACTTTCGATGTCAAATGCCGTCCGCTGGCAACTATTCCTAACCTCCGTCCGGGTATGACAGCATTAGTGGTCAAATGATTGATATACTTATAAACATACGGCAAGTGATACGACGCGAACTCAAGCAGATGTTCGCACGTCCGCTCTATCTGTTCGCTTCGGTGGGAGTGATGTTGCTTTCTACATTCTTCTTTATCACCCTAATGAAGAGAGGTTCCGCCGAGCAGATTCCGATTGCCGTCGTGGACTTGGATCAAACAGCTATCTCACGCCGGTTAAGCCACGAGATGCAGGCTACATCGGCTGTGGATATACGCTTACTGACATTCTCTTACCAAGAAGCGCGGGAAACTATGCAGCAAGGCGAAATATACGGTATATTCGTTATCCCTGAAGGTTTCTACAGCGATCTTGTTGACTTCAAACGCCCGCAGTTGCACTTTTATGTTACTAACGCCTATACCGTAGGCGGCAATACGGCATACAAGCAGATGCTGACTGTGGCGAACCTTGTTTCCGGTGCCTTTCAACGTGAGGTACTTCGCAAAAAAGGTATGACCGATGATATGATTATGCAGCGCATTCAGCCCATTGCAATTGAGGCACACATGATTGCGAACCCATGGAATAACTACTCTGTATATTTAGTCAGTACCATACTCCCGGGCATATTGGGTTTAATATGCATTATGCTTACCATTTTTGCTATAGGCTACGAACTGAAGATGCAGACATCACGTGAGTGGCTAAGCGCCGCAGGCGGAAACTATTTTGTCGCCATATTAGGCAAACTTATCCCTTATACACTATTGTATGTCATTCTCGGTTTCGGCTGTTACGGCATAATGTTCGGTTTCGCCGGCTTCCCCGTGAATGGCAGTCATATACGGTTGCTCTTGGGATTGATACTATTTATCTTTGCTATGGAATCGGCAGGCATCATACTTATCGGCTGTCTGCCTACATTGAGGGATGCAATTTCTGTAGGAGCACTCTACTCTATGTTGGGTTTTTCGCTGTCCGGTTTTACATACCCCGTTTCTAATATGCTTCCGCCCGTTCAGGCTCTCGCCAACCTCGAACCGCTCCGGCACTACTATCTCATCTATGTCAACGAAGCCCTTATGGCGGCTCCGGCTACGGATTCTATTATACCAGCTCTTTCTCTGTGTACATTCATACTCCTATCGCTCTGCGTTGCACCACGCCTGCACAGAGCATTGGTCTATCAAAACTATCCGCTCAAATGAAACATATCTACCGACATCTTTGGCTTCAGGCAATAGACACCTACAACGTATTTATCACCGAATTAAGGCGTATCTTCCGCGACCCGGGAGTGGTGGTCATCTTCATTGTCGCCACCTTGGCATATCCCTTTATCTATAAGGGTATCTATTGGAACGAACAGATTACGGATATTCCAGTAGCCGTGGTTGATTTGAGCAAGTCGCCTGACAGCCGCGATTTCCTGCACAAATGGGACGCAACACCCGAGGTAAAAATCACCTGCTTCTGTACCTCTATGGCTGAAGCCGAACAACTTATGCGCAGAGGGAAAATACACGGAATCATCTACTTTCCCTATGATTACGCCTCCAAGTTGGCCGACCCGCTCGGTAAGGCACACATTTCGCTCTACTGCGATATGTCATCCTTCCTTTATATGAAAGGTGTCTTTCTGAGTTGTAATATGGTGATGTTAGAGTCTATGCAAAACATACAAATAGACCGCTATCAACAGACGGGTATTGACAAACAGTTTGCTTGGTCGCTTGTACAGGATGCTCCTTACAGCGAAACCGCGCTTTTCGCTCCTACAGGCGGCTACGGCTCTTTCCTTATCCCCGCAGTGTTAGTGATGATCCTGCATCAGACACTCTTCTTCGGCATCTGCATGTTAGGCGGTACGGCACGAGAGGAAAACAAAGAGTTATACTTGCTCCCCGGGCGCAGACGCAAATACTCCATACTGCGTATCATTTTGGGTCGCGGCTCTGCTTATTTTGTTATTTACTATGCCTTAGCGGCCATCCTGCTTATTGCTTTACCGCGACTTTTCGACTTGCCGCATATCGGGCAAACAGCAGACCTGCTGCGCTTTATTGTGCCGTTCCTGCTATCCGCTATTTTTTTCTCTATGTGTGTCAGCGTTTTTATCCGCAACCGAGAATCCGGCATCGTACTGCTTATCTCTTCATCTCTTATTTTCCTTTTCATCGCAGGAATCTCGTGGCCCAAAGAACTTATTCCCGCTGCTTGGCATTATCTTTCATATCTTATTCCATATACATCCGCCGCGCACGGATTTATACACATCTCTTCTATGGGAGCAAGCCTATGGACTACGCGGGCGGAATACTACACACTCTGGCTTCTGAGCGGAGCATATTTCTTCCTTGCATGCCTGCTCCTTTACATAACCGGCAAACTGAAAGAAAAACAAAAAGTTAGCTGTTAGACTTTTTATTTCGTTATACACTCTTTCGGCCCAATTCTGATGCGAACTCTGCCCCGAGGTAATAGCCACAACTTTGCGGAAAATTACAAAAACGATGGACTTTTCTTTTTCAACATCTCCGACGTTGCCAAATTTGAGTACTTAACAACAGAAAGTTGTACTTTTATTGCGGTAAAACTGCTACGCGCGTAGCAGTTTTGTAAAAAAGAATACTATGCAAATAGCGTCCATCGAGGCAAATACATATTGGCGTATTGGTCAAATACTCTATGAAAACAAGATAGAGAGTGCCTACGGAGAAGGAGTCGTCAAACGCCTGTCTGCTGACCTCAAAGAAAAGTTTCCAGATATTGGAACTTCACCTCGTAACTTGTGGAGTATGAAATAGTTTTATGTGCGCTATAAAAAATCTTTCGTAGCACCTACAATCTCGGCTTCCTCGGTGTTACCAAACCCATCGCAGAACTTAAGATTGTGGAGTATAGCGGACTCGAACCGCTCACCTCGACACTGCCAGTGTCGCGCTCTAGCCGGATGAGCTAATACCCCAAAGACATTTACTATTTGAAAATTTACAATTTTATTATTGTCAAACTTCAAATATCGGCTGCAAAGGTAAGGACATTATTGCATATCTGCAAACAAATAAGCATTTTTGTGCAAAAAAATCCTTACAGCCCCTGCCACAAGCTGCTTGCACGGAGTTTTCCGCCCCTGCCCCATTGCGAGCAGTTCGCTACAAGTAATGCTCCCGAACGTAGCTCTAAAACTGTCGGCTAACAGCCTTACCTGCACGTAGTTATTCATCTTGCCCTCAGTATCTCTCGGCGTAGCGGAACCTGAACACAGTCCCTCAAGCATAAACATAGCCGAGGCGGCACCGCAGGTATAGTGCATACGCCCCATACCTCCGCCGAAAGAGGCAGACAGGCGCAATGCTGTCTGTTCGTCTATGCCAAACAACTGTGCACAAGCGGCAAACACCGCCTGCGCACAGTTAAAACCGTCAGCAAAAAGGTCTTCAGCCTTTTTTACATAACTTTCTATCAGTTCGTCAGTATTCATCTCAATATTATTTCTTTACTACGGCAAACCTGACCTGCCCTTTCTCGTTTCCGTAAAGAAAAGCGGGTATGGTATCGCCAAGATGCTTGATATAACTCAACACCACCTCTGTATCTTTCATAGGCTCACAGGGCAGAGGCGTTGAATAGCGGTACATACCCGCAGCCCCTTTCTGCAACAGCGTATAGTCAAGTCCGCCGATGGTATAAGTAGCATTAAGGTCAATAGGTTTATACTTATGTGTTTTGGGGTCTTCCACCTCCATTTTCACTATCCTGCGTGTCGCACCTACAGAAACAAATAACTGGTCTTTGTCATATACAACAGAAGAAGGGACAGACGGGTCTATGGTGTATCTCAGTCCGCTGCATATATGAAAATCGCCGCTTTCTTCGGGGTAGTCAGCCACTGCCACTTCCATAGCATCAAGCAGTTGCTGCCCTGTCATACTAACCTTGGCAAGGTGGTTATTAAATGGCAGCAGACTGATTATTTCCGCCATTGTTATATCTCCCTTGAAGACAGACGAGCGCAGGCTGCCACCGTGGATAACTCCAATCTGCGCACCTGTAACATAGCGCAATGCATCAGCAACAAAATCACTCAGATTAGTTTCGGACATCCTAATGATACGGTTGCCGTCCTCGTCCCTGTCTATCAGATTGACTGCACAATAGCCTACAACTGCCGACACCGACTTGCGGGCAAGTTCGACATAGTGTTCCACCGTATCTGCCACACTCTGCTTGGGAGCAACGGTCATCGGGTCGCAGAAAGAAGAAACAAGCGCGCCATCTGTTTTAATGGTCAGACAGCCTATCCTTTGCCCTTTTGAGCCGGTGGAAAGCAGCATTACTGTATCGCCGTCAGCATTAGGCAGACGAAGGTCGAGGAAATGGTGGGAATGACCGTCAAGCACGACATCTATACCGCGTGTGGCTGCCACCATATCCGTACTCTTCGCAATACGGCTGTCGTCGCCAAGATGAGACAAAACTATAACATAATCAGCCCCTTTGCTTCTTGCCTCGTCCACGGATTGCTGTATGAGTTCAAACGAATCATCGGTATGGAAATCGAATATTATATTACCTAATGAGTCCTCGAAGAAAGTGGGTGTAGCGGAAGTAAAGGTAGTAGGCGTGGCTGCCCCTACAAACGCCACTTTTCTATCTCCATACTGCTTAATCGAATATGGAGTATATAGAAGATTACCCAAGGTATCCGACAGATTACAGCACACCACATCCGCCGTCAGTCTGTCTGCCAGTTTATTCTGCTGCACTATACCATAGTCAAACTCGTGATTACCGATAGTGGTAACGTCATACGGCACAGCGTTCATTATGCTTACTATATACTCGCCCTGTGACAGGCTGCCAAGCAAATCGCCCTGTGCAAAATCTCCTGCACTGACTACCGCTACGTTAGGGGTATGGCTCAAAGCCGAGTCGCGCAAAGAAGCCATTAGGGGATACATAGACACGGCACAGTGTACATCGTTATCAAACAGAATAACAATGTCTTTTCTCTGCCGACAACCTGCCAACAGCACTACAAGAGAAAGAAGAATATAAATACGTTTCATTTCCGTTGAAATTTATTTTACGTTCAAAAACACCCGCAAAGGTACGAAAAATATATTATATTGTACAAAATAATTGTCATTTCGGAAAAAATCACGTACTTTTGCGCGATTTTATATGAGTATAGGCAAAAGCATATACAAAGACAGAGGCTCCAAGTTTTTAGGCTTTGCCGAGCCGATTGCTTCGGAAGACGAAGCCAAAGAGCACGTTGCGTGGTACAAGAAAAAATATCACGATGCGCGGCACGTATGCTATGCCTATCGGTTGGGCGCGAATCTCTGGCGTACTAAAGACGACGGCGAGCCGCACGGCACCGCCGGTCCACCCATACTACGCGCTATAGATGCTGCCAAACACGACAACCTGCTTGTGGTGGTAGTACGCTACTTCGGCGGCACTCTGCTCGGTACGGGCGGACTGATTGTAGCCTACCGCGAAGCCGCCAAAGAAGCAATAACAAACCTCACTGCACAATAATGAAAAAAGATATATACAAAGACATCAGGGCATACGACCTCCCTACCCTGCTCAACATAGCCGATGCCATCGGTATGTTCCCTTTTCTGCACAGGCTCGCAAGGAAGACAACCACCTCCCTTTCGCTTGAACTCAGGTGCGACAAGTCCGACCTCACCGGCGGAGCCGTCTTCATAAGCAACCACCGCGACATCGTAATGGATGCGGCATGGCTGAGCATTATGCTCAAAGAGCAGTACGGCATACGTCCCTATATGGGTATGGGAACCAACCTCTACGGCAGGAGTTGGATAGAACACGTATGCAAGTTCAACCGCTGCTTCTCCGTCATCAGAGGCGGTACGCCGAGAGAAGTACTGACCCGCTCGCAACACCTCTCCGGCTACATAGGCTCCTTGCGCGACAAAGGCGAGAGCGTGTGGATAGCACAAAGAGAAGGACGAGCCAAAGACGGCAACGACAAAACGCAAGATGCCGTGATAAAAATGCTGACTCTCCACAACCCGCAGCAATTGAGTCTCTTGGAGCAACTCAAACGGCTGAATATCTGCCCCGACAGCATAACCTACCAATACGACCCCTGCGACTTCCTCAAAGCCCGCGAGATGCAGCTCAAACGCGACAATCCCGATTGGACGAAGAGCAAAGAGGACGACATTCACAGTATGGCTACCGGCATCAAAGGCTACAAAGGCAAGGTGGTACACCGCATCACCCCTTCTCTCAACCATTGGATTGACCTCCACGAGGCTGAACTCGCCCCGCTCAACCGCAACGAACAGATTCGGGCAGTGGCAACACAAATAGACAGACAGATATATTCCGCATACGAGATATTCGAGCGAGGAGAAGAATTTGACAGATACGTAAACCTCCAAGTGGAGAAAATCGACATAGAAAACAAAGATACCGCTTTTCTCAAAAGCAAGATATACGAAATGTATAACAACCAAGTGAAAAACTATGAGACGTGCCATCTTTCCGGGGAGCTTTGACCCCTTTACCATAGGTCATTACGACATAGCCAAACGCGGACTCGAGCTGTTTGACGAGATAATAATAGGCATAGGCAGAAACAGCGTAAAAAAAGAGACTTTCCCCATTCGCGAACGCCTTACTGCCATAGAGAACGCCTTTGCCGACGAAGACAAAATAAAAGTGGAGATATACGACTGCCTTACCGTCGATTTCGCCCGCGAGCAGAACGCCGGTTTTATCCTTCGCGGTATACGGTGTGTAGAAGACTTTGAGTATGAGCGCAATATGGCTGAAGCCAACAAGCAACTCGGCAACATAGAGACCATCCTCCTCTATACCCGCCCCGAATACGCACATATCAGTTCGACCCTCGTGCGCGACCTCTACTCATACAACAAAGACATCACCGCCTTCCTGCCAGCCAAAGCAGGCTCCGCGACCAACGAATAAACAGCAACAACATGAACAGCAAACACTTCATATTTCTTCTTGCAGGATTTGTTTTTTGGGCATCAAATGCCGCTGCCCAACACAAATCGACACAGATAGACAAAAGCCTGACAATCATAACAGACGTTATGCGTCAACTTGACATCAACTATGCCGACACTCTGAACTACAACGACATCACCGAAGAAGGCATACGCCGTATGCTCGCCAAGATTGACCCATATACGGTCTATATACCCAAGCAGGACGATGACAACCTGCGCATTATGACCACCGGCAAATACGGCGGCATAGGCGCACTCATTATGCAACGCGACAGTTGCGTCTTTATATCCGAACCCTACGAGGGTATGCCTGCCCAAACAAACGATGTCCGCGCAGGCGACAAGATACTGAAGATAGACAACACCAAGTGCTACGGTATGACCACCCGCGAGGTGAGCAATATGCTGCGAGGCGAAGCAGGTACAACGGTCAGGCTCACCATAGAACGACAAGGCGAAAGCAAACCCATAGTAAAAGAACTGACACGCCGTGAGATACACCTGCCAGCCATAGGCTACTACACAGCCATAAACAACCCCACCGAGCAGTCGCCAAACGCCAAAACGGGCTATATTCTCTTCTCCGAGTTTACGGCAGGCAGCGCGATGGACGTACTGCAAGCGATAGAAACGATGTCGCAAAAAGACAGTATCGACCGACTTATCCTTGACCTTCGCGGCAACGGCGGCGGACTGATAGACGAAGCCGTGCAACTCGTCGGTTTCTTTGTAGACAAAGGCACCGAAGTGGTCAGCACCAAAGGCAAGACACAAAACTCCAACCGCTCCTACACCACCGCCGCATCGCCCGTATATAAAGACCTGCCGTTAGTCATTCTCGTCAACGGTCAGTCTGCTTCCGCCTCGGAGATAGTAAGCGGCAGCCTGCAAGACCTCGGCAGAGCCACTATTGTCGGACAACGCACCTTCGGCAAAGGACTCGTACAGAGCATAAGACCCATAGCATACGACGGACACCTCAAAGTAACCACCGCCCACTACTACCTGCCATCAGGCAGATGCATACAAGCCATCGACTACGGAGCAAGACAAAGAGGACAGAAACTCGAAAAAGATACAGCCGGCGGCATACTGCCCGACGTAGTGATAACAGACACAAGCAAACTTGACATCACCTACACGCTCTTCCGGCAGCACTGTTTCTTCGACTATGCCAACCTCTACCGACAGACACACACATCCATCGCGCCGCCCGACTCTTTCGCCGTAACTGACAGCGACTTGGAAGACTTTATCCTTTTCCTTGAAAACAGCAACTTCAAATACGAGACCGAGACATCGCGCTACTTTGACGAACTGCTCACAATGGCTAAAGACGAAGACCTCGCACCTGCAACACTCTCACTTATGGACAGCCTGCAGACAATGCTCAAACCGTCGTTCAAGGATGCCGTCTATCGACACAAAGAGGAGATAAAACGCCTTATCGGTGCGGAGATAGCAGAACGATACTACTTCCAGAAAGGCAAAATAATCTATATGCTGCGCGACGACAAAGAACTGCAAAAAGCCATAGAAGTCATTAAAAACAAACAGTAACCCGATATGACCGGCAACAGATTACATATCGTTCTTTGCACTATCGTGCTTGTCGTCATATCGGCTTGCGCCAATAGGGGTACGGGACCGCAAGGCGGACCGAAAGACACCACACCGCCCAAAGTAACAAAAACCAAACCCGACAACGGCACTCTGCAATTCAGCGGCAACAAAATAGACCTTGCCTTCAATGAGTACATACTCCTCAACAACCCTGCCGACAACATCATCATCTCCCCGCCGCAAGTACACCCGCCGCAAATAACCGCATACGGGAAGAAGATTCACATCCTCTTCCAAGACAGCCTGCTGCCAAATACTACCTATACTCTTGACTTCGGCAGTGCCATACAAGACAACAACGAAAACAACCCTCTTGAGAACTACGCCTTCAGTTTTTCCACCGGCTCAAGCATCGACTCGCTTGAGATATACGGCACCGTCCTCAATGCACAGACACTCAACCCGAAGAGAGGCATAATAGTAGGCATACAGTCCAATCTGAGCGACACAGCCTTCTCCACCCTGCCCTTTACCCGCATAGGCAAAACAAACGAAAAGGGCGAGTTCAGCATTAAAAACATTCACCACGGCTCCTACCGCCTCTTCGCACTCAACGACCTCAACCACAACTACGCCTACGACCAGGGAGAAGCCTTGGCATACTCGGACGAAATAATAACACCATATATCAATATCCGCAACGAACTTGATACCGTATGGCGTGATACGCTTATCGGCGACAGCCTACACCACCTGCCTGACAGCATCTACACCGCACAATACTATTACTACGAGCCGTCCGAACTGCTGCTGCTCTGCTTCGACGAGGACAAGACACAATCGTATCTCGTTAAGACCACGCGGGAGAAACCCCACTATATCAACCTTATTTTCAGTCGCTCACAACCTGAGTTGCCTGCCCTAACCTTCCTCCACCCCGATACAACCATCAACTACACCCTGAGCCACAATGCCGCACTTGACACCATCACCTGCTGGCTCAAAGACTCCGCCATTATAGCCACCGACTCACTGCAAATAAGCCTTACCTACCAAAAATCCGACTCTGCATACAACCTCTACGCTCAAACCGACACACTGTGGACCGTCTTCCGCAAAAGCAAGAACAAAAAGAAGAAATTGGCTGACAATGCCCTCACACCCTATATAGGCATTACATCCAACATCAGAGGCAGCCTCAACCTCGGCGACACACTCGTGCTGCATACCGAAACGCCGTTAGTACAACTTAACCGCGACCTCATACACTTGCAGCAGAAACACGACACCGTCTTCAAAGACCTGCCATTCACCCTCGCCGCAATAACAGCCGACAGCATGACCTACCAAGTTATATTCGCCCTCCGTCAGCAGTCCGAATACAAACTTACTCTTGACTCTGCCGCCTTTAGAGATATTTACGGCCGCAGCAACAACAAAACAGACATAACATTCTCCTCAAAGGCGGAAGAAGACTATGCCACCCTCTATATCACCCTTGCTCACTCAGACGACAGGGCTGTACTCCAACTGCTCAACGACAAAGATGCAGTCGTCAGGACTGAGCGTGCCACGGCAGGCAAAAACACATTCCGCTACCTCCCCGCCGCTACCTACTACCTCCGCCTCTTCATAGACGAAAACGGCGACGGCGAATGGACTACCGGCGACTGGCTCAAACACAGCCAACCCGAACAAGTGTTCTACCTCAATAAGAAACTGGTACTCAAAGCCAACTGGGAGTTTGAAGAAATGTTTGACTGGACTATAGTTCCGCTCACCGAACAAAAGCCCAAAGAACTCATACCCGATGAAAAAAGCAAATAACCTCTTTGCACGCTCATTCCTCGCCCTCGGTCTTGCCGTACAGGTTATTGCCTACTTTTGGATGCCAGCCCACCCTATGTCGCTCGTGAGCGGACTGCTCGGTATATGCTCCGTCGTACTTTGTTCAGAAGGAAATATATTGACATTCGTCTTCGGCTTCGGACAGATTATCACCTACACCTACCTTTGCTACCTCGAGCGCTTCTATGCCGGCATAGCGATGAACGCCTTTTATTTCGTCAGTCAGATATACGGCATCTACTCGTGGCGACGACTGCTCAAAACCGACTCTGCTTCTTCACACGACCGCACAGAGCGACTTATCACCCCGAGAACACTATCTGCCAAATTTTTCGTGCCGCTTGTTCTCCTTCTCGTTATCTGCTCCGTTGCAGTGGGCAAACTGCTGTCTCTTTATACCGACGACACACAGCCCTACTTTGATGCTTTCACCACCGTCCCCGCCATAGCCGCGCAGATACTGATGGTAACGGCATACAAAGAGCAGTGGTATATCTGGTTTGCCATAGATATACTATACGTTATCATGTGGGCGCAAGCAGGCAATGCCTGTATGCTGATGCAGTACGCTTTCTGGTGCGCCAACTGCATATACGGATTCGTTAATTGGAAAAAAGCGGAAAAAGAATCTGTTCAGTCTAAACTCTTGAAATCATAGCCTCGCTTTTGCAGACCTTCTATAATGCGAGGCAAAGCGGCAAGCACGTTCTTCTTTGCTTTTATACTGTCGTGCATTAGGATAACGCTACCGCTACGGACATAACGGAAGACTATATTTTCTATCTCCTGCGGCGTGTAGTTCTTGTTGTAGTCGTGGGTTATTATATCCCACAGCACCACTTTGTACCCTCTTTCACGCAGCCAAGGACGCACCTTCATTCCGCCCCTCCCGTACGGCGGACGGAAAAGCCGCACACCCCGCCAATCAGTGCCGAGAGTATTGCGCATAATATCGTCGGCTTTCAGGATATTTTCTATATATACGGCGTGAGGTGTCTTCCAACCGTTAAGGTGATTATACGTATGGTTGCCTACGCTGTGCCCGCGTTTTACCACCTCACGCGCAAGGTCGGGATAACGCATAACATTCTCCCCTACCCAAAAGAAAGTGGCTTTGACCTTGTATCGGTCTAATATATCAAGCACATCCGGCGTAACCTCGGGCACGGGTCCGTCGTCAAAAGTCAGATAAACACACTTCAGCGACTTATCCCCACGCCATACGGCATCGGGATAAAGTCGCTGAAGAAAAGAGGGGAACTGATAGAGGATACGCTTCATTATACCGTCATCGGTGCTTGTGCATCCACATCCCATACAAGTGCGGACGCGCCGAGAATAGCTGCATCAGCATCTTTCAGGCTTGAGAAGAGTACGCGCACCTTGTCTTTCCAGAAACGAACCACGTTCTCGTTCATCGCTTTTACTATCGGTTGCAGCAGTATGTCGCCCGCCTTGGTCAGTCCGCCAAACAGCACAATGGCTTCGGGAGCGGAGAAAGCTATGAAGTCCGCAAGTTTCTGCCCGAGAAGCGTACCCGTATAGTCGAATATCTCACGCGCCATCTCATCGCCTTTCATAGCGGCATCAAACACGTCTTTGGACGTTATGCTCTCCGTGGGTATGTCTCTTAATAGCGACGGTTTGTCCGTTGTGGTAACCCACTCTTGCGCAGTCCGTGCCACACCGTTGGCTGAGGCATAGGCTTCTATACAGCCCTTCTGTCCGCAGCCGCAGAGGCGTGCCGAAGCATCTCTTATAATCTTCGTATGCCCGAGTTCGCCGGCAAAACCATCGTGCCCATAGACCACCTTGCCGTCTATTACTATGCCTGACCCAACACCGGTACCGAGGGTAATCATAATAAAGTTCTTCATACCCTTGGCAACGCCGTAGGTCATCTCGCCCATAGCCGCAGCGTTGGCATCGTTGGTGATACGGCACGGCACTCCCATACGGTCGCTTATCATCTGGGCAAAAGGCACTATGCCTTTCCACGGCAGGTTGGCGGCGTTTTCTATATTGCCCGTATAGTAGTTGGCGTTAGGCGCACCGGCTCCCACTCCGCGAATAAGGTCTATACCGCCGTGTACATTCACAAGTTTCATCATCTCAGAGCAAAGAACATCGCAATACTCGTTGATGTCGGTATATTGCTGGGTTTTGATAGACGACGAGTTAAGGACATGACCGCGGGCATCCACTATACCGAACTTGGTATTGGTGCCTCCCATATCCACTCCTACTACATAGGGCTTTTCCATATTAAAGAGATATTTTGTTTGTATTTACGTTCATTAGTGTCCACTAAAAATTTA
>DJXH01000025.1 GCA_002449665.1 Bacteroidales bacterium UBA7009 | reverse complement strand
TCGGTAAGAAATCTCTCACCGAACTTGACGAACTGCTTGAGCGTAACGGTCTCGCTTTTGGTATGGATATTAGCAGATACAAACTCAATGAATAAAAGTACAAACTCAAAACGATAACTAAACAATGAGACACAATAAGAAATTTAATCATCTTGGTCGCAAGGCTGCTCATCGCGGTGCTATGCTCAGCAATATGGCTTGCTCGCTTATTATGCACAAACGCATATCGACTACGCTTGCCAAGGCTAAAGCCCTCCGCATTTACGTAGAGCCGTTGCTCACCAAAGCCAAAGAAGATACTACAGCCAACCGCCGTTTGGTATTCTCCGAACTCAAACAGAAAGAGGTTATTACAGAACTCTTCAATAACGTAAGTGAGAAAATTGCCAACCGCCCCGGTGGTTATACACGTATCCTTCGTACCGGTTTCCGTCTTGGTGATGCAGCCGAGATGTGCATAATCGAACTCGTTGACTATAACGAGAATATGCTCAAAGAAACCAAGAAAGCCGCTAAAAAATCTACTCGCCGTGCAGGTAAGAAGGCTGCTGCCAAAGCAGAAGACACTGCCGATGCACCCGCTGAAGAAGCAAAGGCTGAGTAATCCTAAAGGTAGCAATATATCTTTCTATACACACGAAGTCGGCAATGTTAGCCGACTTCGTGTATTTTGCAGGTGAGTATTCATATTTTTGTGAGAATTTTGTCAAAAAATTTGCTTAGTTAATAATTTTGCCGTACCTTTGCAGCCGCTTTTGAAAGAAGCAACGGGATGTGGCGCAGTCCGGTAGCGCAACGGTCTGGGGGACCGGAGGTCGCAAGTTCAAATCTTGTCATCCCGACAATAGCGATGTTTGTATCGTCAAACATCGCTTTTTGTATCTATATCGCTTACATTTGGCTTAAAATAGCAACAAAGTTTGCTGATTTGCATTTTTTGGCGTACTTTTGCTGCCTATATGGTGTACACTCATAATTGGCAATCGGCATTACTCTCTTTGCTTGAAAAACGTATGTTCAAGCAAGTGCTGTTTGTGGCTGACAGTTTTTTCTCTGCTCGGTCTTTTCGCTTGTCTTATCCTGTGTTTACCATAAATGCCGATGAAGTGCATAAGTCTATAGATACTGTGCAGGATATATGGTCTTTTCTGCACGACAACGATGCCACCCGCTCCACTTTGCTTGTCGCTGTCGGAGGAGGTGTGGTTACTGACTTGGCAGGTTTTGCCGCAGCCACTTTCAAACGTGGTATTCCTTATATCACTGTTCCCACTACGCTGCTTGCTATGGTGGATGCTTCTACCGGCGGCAAGACAGGCTTTAATTTCAGAGGAGTTAAAAATGAGATAGGCTGTTTCTATTCTCCTGTTGAAACTTTCATTGATGTCTCTTTTTTATCCACTCTCCCTCGCGAGCAACTGCTTTCCGGCTTTGCAGAGATGCTGAAGACGGCTGTTGTGGCAGATACAGTGTTGCTATACGAACTGATTGATGCTTTTGAAAATACTGCGATATGGAGTGCTGACTGTGAAAGACTTATACAGCGTGCTGTTGAAATAAAGCAGGCTGTGGTTGAAGCAGACCCGCGCGACACCGGCTTAAGGCATATCCTCAACTTCGGTCATACTGCCGGTCATGCCATTGAGGCTCTTTCTATAGAAAAAGGTGCAGTCCTGCCCCATGGCTATGCTGTGATGCAAGGTATGGTGGCGGCTATGTATCTGAGTGTTTTAACTCAAGGTCTGCCGTCTGATATTCTGCATCTTTTCTCTCGGCTCCTTTTAGAGTATTACGGTAGGCCTGTATGCAGATGTAGCGATTTTGACCGGCTGATAGAACTTATCCGCTCAGATAAGAAAAACCATTCTGCTTTGAATCCGCTCTTCGTTTTGTTGAGAAAAGCGGGCGAACCTGTTATTGGCGTGGAGGTTAGTGAGGCGCAGATAAGAGAGGCATTGGAGTATTTGTATTCTTTGTAGCATAATATGAATGAAAAAATGATAAAAAATATCTTGTTCGATTTGGGCGGCGTGCTTATTGATCTTGACGTAAGACGTTCGCTTAAAGCGATGTATGCTCTTACCGACGGCAGCCGAGGTCAGACACAAATTACTGCTGACGGCTTGCTCGGCGGACATGATTCGGAGTTGATAAACAAATATCAGGTGGGTGCCATTACTACCGATGAATTCTTGTCTTCCGTTCTATCAGCCTGCAAACAGGGTACTACCAAAGAGCAGGTCAAGGATGCGTGGTTTGCTATGTTGCTCGGTATTGGCAATGACAAACGCCATCTGCTCCAGTGCCTTAAAGACAAAGGTTTAGGTATATATGTGCTGTCAAATATCAACGAACTTCACGTAGAGTGGGTGATGAACCATTGTCCCGAGTTGTACACTGCAGATGCACTCTTTTTCTCCAACGAGATTCACTTGTCCAAGCCCGACAAACGCTGCTACGATTTGGTTAAAGAACGTGCAGGTATCAATCCTTGTGAAACACTTTATATAGATGACCTCCAGCCTAATATCAAGGCGGGAGAAGAAGCAGGGTTCCGCTGTTTGCACGCAAAAGATAATAATTGGATAAGAGAGGTTGAGCAGATGTTGTTATGACCGCACAAGAGGCTCTGAAGACATATTTCGGTTACAGTTCTTTCCGCCCGATGCAGGAAGATATTGTGAATGCCGTTATCAGCGGTCGTGATACTCTTGCTCTTATGCCCACCGGCGGAGGCAAGTCGCTGTGTTTTCAGATACCGACCATTGTGATGGCTTCGCTCAGTGGAGATACGGAAGATCGTGAACAGCGGGGCGGAGTGGGGTTGTGTCTTGTTGTTACGCCGCTTATTGCGCTAATGAAAGATCAGGTGGAGAACCTGCGTAAGCGCGATATACACGCCGCTGCTATATATACCGGTATGTCGTCCGACCGTCAGCAACAGGTGCTTGACAACTGTCAGTATGGTCCCTATCGCTTTCTTTACGTCTCGCCGGAAAGACTTGAGAGTGAGGCTTTTCGTCGCCGCTTGAGTTATCTGCCTATCTGCCTTGTGGCTGTGGACGAGGCACATTGTATATCGCAGTGGGGGTATGATTTCCGCCCGAGTTACCTTAATATAGCCAAAGTGCGTGAGTGTCTTGCTCCGAGTCCATATAAGAATATGCCGGTGCCGGTGCTTGCTCTCACCGCTACTGCCACGCCGCAGGTGGCGGATGATATATGTCTTCGTCTGTCGCTTGAAGGTGAAGAGGTGCCCGACTGGAAAGTGTTCAAGCAGTCTTTTGCTCGCGAAAACCTTTGTTATATCGTTCGCCGTTGTGCAGATTCTGCCGACAAGACACGGCAGTTGGTTAATATCCTGAACAAGGTGCAAGGCTCTGCTATCGTCTATGTTCGCAATCGCAAACGTACTGCTGAACTCTGCGAAATACTTGTTCGCGAGGGTATAGATGCCGACTACTACCATGCCGGTTTGGACTCATATACACGCACCTTGCGCCAACAGCATTGGAAAGACTATGGAGTTCAACCCGAAGGCAAACGCGTGATTGTCTGTACTAATGCTTTCGGTATGGGTATAGATAAGCCCGATGTGCGGTCGGTTATTCACTTCGACTTGCCCGACTCTCCCGAGGCCTATTTTCAAGAGACGGGTAGGGCAGGACGTGATGGCAAAGAGGCGTATGCTGTGTTGCTTTTTGCTGCCGGTGATGCCGGCAAGATGAAAAAACGTGTTATAGATACATACCCGCCCGAAGAGTTTATTCAGATTGTCTATCAGAAACTCAGCGACTATTTTGTCGTAGGTGAAGGCAGCGGATGGGGACATAGTTTTACCCTGCATCTTGACGACTTGTGCCGTGTAATGCATCTGCCGGTGTTGCAGACCTATTCCGCTCTGCACCTGCTTGATAATGCCGGTTTTATAGCCTTCCAGGAGGAACACGAAACCCAACCGCGTGTGAGGATAAACGTACCTCCGTATCAACTCACTACCTATAAACTCACTGCTGCGCAAAATGACTTGATGCAGACCCTAATGCGCAAATATACAGGTATTTTTACTGATCTGCAGTATCTCTACGAACAGGTTACGGAAGATATGCATCAAACGCTCGTTTCGCTCGCACAGCGGCGCATTATCACCTATATTCCCCGCACTGTTGCCAACACAGTTACTTATACGCAGCCGCGTGTGGACAAGGTGTGGTTGCCCAAGCGTGTATATGAAGAGAGGCAGCAAGCGTATGTGGAGCGTATAAAAGCAATGACCGAGTATGCTACGCAGACTTCGTTCTGCCGCCGCCAACTGCTTCTATCCTATTTCGGCGAGACGGATGCACCTCTGTGCGGTAAGTGCGATGTATGTAGAAAGAAAAATAAAACATCATAGATATGGAACAGCAAACATTACCTCAACTTTCTGATAAAGAGTCGTATAGTCAATGGTGTGAGACCCAGCCCGATATGCCGGTGTTTATGCAGCCGTGGTGGCTGGATGCCGTATGCGCAGGCAAACAGTGGGACGTAATGCTCTATACCAACAGCCGCACCGGAGCAGTTCTTGCCGCCTTGCCGTATCAGACCAGCAAAAGATGGCGGATACGCTTCGTCATTATGCCCAAGATGACACAGATAGCAGGTATTTGGTTTGACAAATCGCTCCGCAACGACGACGGTACGATATGGGATAAGGAGATAGAAAAGTCTGTATGTGAAGATTTTATCAAGCGTATAGACGAACTCGGACTTTGGTATTACTACCAGCAGTTTCCGCTTTACAGTTCTTGTGTGCCGTATTTCCAAAACGCCGGTTTCAAGGTAAAGAAACGTGTAACATACAGGCTTGACGACCTTGCCGATTTAGATGCCGTCATCGACCGTTTCTCCAAGAACAAGAAACGCCAACTCCAAAAAGCCCTCAGTCTGCACACCGAGCGGAGTATGACCGCCGAAGATTTCTACCGCTTTCACACAGAGTGCCTTACGGCTCAAAAAAAGAAGATAACCTACTCGCGTGAGTTCCTACTCGTGCTTGATCGCAAAACCTCGCGCCTTAATCAAAGCCGGATAATCAGTATTCATAATGCTGACGGCGAGGTCTGTGCTGCTGCCTACGTGGTGTGGGACAAGCAGACACTCTACTATCTTATCCCCTGCTATTCACCTAAATATAAAGAGTCAGGTGCGGGCGCACTCCTCGCTCTCGAATGTATTAAGTTGGCACGCGAGAAGGGACTGCAATTTGACTTTGAGGGCAGTATGATAAAAGGTGTCGCTAACCACTACAAGCAGTTCGGCTCAACGCCTGTTACCTATTTCAGCATTCATAAATACTACAAACGTCTATTCGCTCTTGCTCTGTTTTACAATTGGTTAAAGCAAAAACTATAGTGAAAGTCCTGTTCCTTAGTGCGTGGTATCCTACCGAGCGCGACCGAATGTACGGTCTGTTCGTGGAAAAACACCTTAAAGCGGTATGCCGTCAAGGTGCAGATGCGCGTGTCATATATAACGAGAAGGTCGGACTCGCGTGGTGGCGACAGATGTACAGAGACTGGAAATACTTGTTAAACAGCGGCTGGAAGCCTGATATAGTGCAGGTTAATGTGAACGGACGGAACGCACTCTTTGCACTCTATTTGTATAAAAAGTATAATATACCATATATCATAGTTGAGCATTGGACCGGTTATCTGCCTTTGTCTTTCCAATTACGTAGTCCGCTTAAGCGTTTTGTTTTTCGTTTCGGAGCAAAGTATGCGCAACGTATAATGCCCGTTTCTGCCAATCTCGGCGAGGCAATGCAAAATTGCGGACTGAAAGGCAACTATGAGGTGCTTAACAATGTGGTGGATGACTTTTTCTATACAGCGCCGCGAGATACACAGTCCGATGTCATCAATACATTGCATGTAAGTTGTTTTGACGAAGAACATAAGAACGTGTGTGGTATTTTGCGGGTCTTTGCCCGTATGAAGCACAACTATCCTCGTCAGCTGCGGCTCACTCTTGTCGGCACCGGCAAAGACTTTGCTCTTGCTGTTGCTTATGCTCGCACTCTTGGCTTGGAAGAAGGTGAGGATGTGGTCTTTACGGGGGAGCAGCCGCCTATAGAAGTGGCAAAATTTATGTCGCAAGCCGACCTCTTTGTGCTTTTTTCCAACAAAGAGAACGCCCCCGTCGTTATCTCCGAGAGTCTTGCCGCCGGTGTACCTGTGCTCTCTTCCGATGTGGGAGGGATAAAAGAAATGATTACCCCCGAAAGCGGCAGGTTAATCAGAGCAAAAGACGAAACGGCTCTCGAAAAAGAGTGGACTGATATGCTGAAGAACCTTGATAAGTATAATGCTGAAACAATTAGAGAATCAGCACGTAAGTATTCGTTCAACGTCGTGGGCGAACATCTGATAATAGTATATAATGAAGTGGCAAAACATAAATAAGGTTCTGTTGTCCCCCTTGCCGAAAGGTTGTCAGGAGTGGTTGGGCAAAATGCGCCGTTACTCTCTTTTCGGAGCAAGAGGTGATGGCAATGCGCTTGTGGCAATGGTGGACGGGCGCGGCTTTCAAGGCGGACTATGCGACCGCTGGAAGGGCATCGTCTCGCTTTATGCCTTTGCAAAAGCAACAAAGCGTGATTTCAGGATATATTATTCTTACCCCTTTGACCTGCACTTGTTTCAACTGCCTAATACCTATGATTGGACTATATCCGACTCCGCTTTGAGCCATCGGTTTAGTCATGTCAAACTGCTGCGTGTCGTAGGAGAAAACGATTTTCACAGACTTGATAACCTCCCTTCTGACAAGCAGATTCACTGCTATGCCAACCGTGATTGGGTTGAACAGATAAACAGTACGTTCGGGACAAACTATCGCTGGGGAGAACTCTTCTCCGAACTTTTCTCTCCTTCGACTTTGCTGCAAAACGAATTGCAAAAGTTTGACACTTATACCGGCAACCCCTATATCGCTGTGGCGCTGCGGGTGCAAAACCTTTTCGGCGACTTTCCCGAATATGACTACCATCCCGCCACTCCCGAAATGCAGGCGGCAATAGTAAAAACATTGGCAAAGTATGTAAACAGTCTGCATAATAAACATAATTTACCGATTCTCGTTACCTCCGATAGTCAAACTGTTTTGCAAACAATATCAAGACTTTGTCCGTTTGTCTTTACCAACTCCGGCAAGGCGGCACACGCAGACACCACCGCTGATGCACCATTGGCGGAATACCTCAAACCGATGGTGGACTTTTATCTTCTCGCCGGTGCGCAGAAAGTGTTTGCACCTGCCACGGAACAGATGTATATGTCAGATTTTCCGAAATATGCCGCGGCTGTAAATAATCACGATTTTGAAAGAGTTGCGCTACATATTTAATCGTTTGCGAGCCACACGTGTGCTTGAAAACTACTCTTTTATGACAGCCCTCACTGTCCTTAATTCGCTGATTGCCATACTTATCTACCCGTATCTTATCCGAGTACTCGGCAAGGAACAAATGGGATTGTATGTCTTCCTCTTTGCTGTGGTGTCGTATCTGCAAGTGCTTGTCGATTACGGTTTCGACCAGCCTGCCACCAAAGCTGTTGCCGAAGCGGCAGGCGATAAGAAAAAGTTGTCTTTCATCTTGAGCCATATTCAGTTCGCTAAGTTCGCCAATCTCCTCTTCTCCCTTCTTTTGGCTGTGCCTTTTGTGATGTTCATCCCTGTTTTGAAAGAGAATATTCTGCTCATAGCGGCTATTGTACCTTTGCTTTTTGTTCCGATATTTTTCCCGTCGTGGTATTTTCAGGGGACCAAAAATATGAAAGTGGTTACGTATATCAACCTCTGTTACCGTCTTCTGCAAGTCCCCTTTGTTTTCATTTTTGTTCATTCGCCCGAACATACTTGCCGCTATGCATTTTTGGTGTCGTTTACAATGCTTGCGGGTGCCATAGCCGCCTCTGTTTATATATGGCGACAAGGTTTGCGCCCTGTTAAAATCTCTCGCGAAGCGTTCATAACCAATTACAAAGATGCGACACCGTTTTTCCTGACACATCTTGCAAGTAATATCAAGGACAAGGTACTTACCAATTTTGTAGGTGTGGCTTTCGGAATGAGTGAGGTGGCGATATATGACCTTGCTTGTAAGATAGTTCAAGTGCCAAGACTGTTCACACAGAATATCAACGCCGCACTTTTCCCCGAAGTGATTACCGACCCTGCGCCGGAGCGTGTGAAGAAAATTCTGCGTTACGAGAGATTGGCAGGCGGACTTTTTGCAGTTCTTGTCAGTCTCTTGGCTTATCCCGCCGTTCTGTTGCTCGGAGGTAGGGATATGATGACGGCTGTGCCGCTTACGGTTGTTTTAAGTCTTACCATTTATTCTTGGCTTGTTGTGGGTGCGTATTTGCAATTTGTCTTTATTCCGGCGCACCGATATTCATATATAACGTACAATCAGTTGGTTGCGCTCTTTTCTTGCTTTCTTTTCTGCACTGTGGGGTATGTCCTTTTCCGCTCTGTCGCAGTGGTGGCAGTTGCTCTCACCTTGTCAGGCTTTGCTGAAATACTCTTCTGCCGTTATCTAACCCGCAAACACTCTCTGCTATGAACCCGCTTGTCAGTATATGTGTCCCTGTCTATAATGTTGCACCTTATGTAGAACGGTGTGTGCGCTCGCTTATGGAGCAGGCCTACGATAATATAGAATACGTTTTTGTCAATGACTGTTCCACTGACAATTCCTTATCCCTATTGCAGCAAATGCTCGACCTTTATCCTCGGCACAGGGATAATGTTAAGATTATATCTAATCGGCGCAATTCAGGTTTAGCCTATACAAGGAGGGTATCAATAGAAAATGCATCAGGAGAATATGTTATGTGTGTGGACTCTGACGATTATATACCACTTGATGCGGTGCAGGTGCTTGTTCACGCCGCTCTTGATAAAGATGCTGATATAGTATGCGGCAAGGCGATGTTTGTTAAGACCGATGGTTCCCTTTCGCCTATTCCGGCTTATATCCCTTCTGCCGAAGATTATGTGAAGGATGCACTGACGGACGATTTCTCGCATATATGGGGTAAGTTGTACAAGCGCAGTCTCTTTGCCGGTGATTTTTCTTTCGCTCCCGACGGAATGGACTATAACGAAGACCGCATTGTCTGCCTCTATATGAGTTATAAGGCAAAAAGTATAGTCTCTATAGAAGATGTAGTATATAATTATGTCTATCGCCCCAACTCCGTATCCGCAGTAAGAAGCGAAAAACAGTTTGAGTGTGTTATTCGCTATTGGCAGTCAGCCGAGCATTTTCTTAAAGCTGTCGGTCGTTACGATGAGTATAAAGATTTTTGCGATTATAAGAAGGTGAGCGACAAGGCAGACTTGCTCCTGTATGCAGCCGACCTTGCTGTAAGACAGCGTTTTGCTGAGATATTCCCCATCGAAACGGCAAAGTATAAAAAGCAGATACAAGGCGGCAAGAGGCTTATGCTTGAACTCACCTCACGCCACCTTTGGGCGTTGGTTCGGTGCTATCAGATATACATTGATATATATAAAAGATTGCATACTAAGACGCATTTTTGAGAAAAATGTGCAATAATTTGTGTAATTACAAAAAACGCTGTATATTTGCAGCCGTTTTTACGAAATAATACAAAACTTATGCAACAGAAGAAATCAACACAAGCCAGTCTGGAGAATAAGCGGTTCACTTATGTCCTGCTTGGTCTTGTTTTCGTTTTGAGCGTTTGCTACGTTGCGCTTGAATGGACAGAGAAAGAAGTTACCAAGTACGAAGTGTCTGATACCGACTTCCTCTTTGAAGAAGAAGTGGAGATTCAGCAAACTACGCAAGAAACTACCCCTCCGCCCCCACCGCCACCTCCTGTACAAGAAGAGTTGCAGATAAACGTAGTTGAAGACGATGTGGAAACGCAAGACGTTGAAATCAATACGGAAGACAACAAGGACGTGGAAGTCGTTATCCAACCGCCTGTTGAGGTAGTGGAAGAAGAAGAGGAAGAGGAAGTTGTGTTCGTAGTCGTAGAAGATATGCCCGAGTTCCCGGGCGGACAGGACAAACTGCCTAAGTACCTCGCAGAGAATATCAAATATCCTGTTATTGCACAAGAGAACGGTATTCAAGGTCGTGTTATCTGCCAGTTCGTTGTAAACAAAGACGGTAGTATAGTAGATGTTGAGGTAGTTCGCTCCGGCGGCGACCAGTCGCTCGACCGCGAGGCAGTACGTGTCATCAAGTCAATGCCAAAATGGAAACCCGGTAAACAACGCGGCAAACCCGTGCGCGTAAAATATACATTACCTGTTAATTTCCGCTTACAATAACCTTGAATCTTGCCTTACAAGACATAACGTATATAAAGGGTGTCGGTACCAAACGTGCCGACACTCTTCGTAAAGAGCTCGGTGTCTCCACTGCGCTTGACCTCTTGCACCACTATCCCTATAAGTATATAGACCGCAGCCGTTTCTACAAGATTAGCGACATTGACAGCGAGGAGGCTTACGTCCAGATAAAAGGCGAGATAATCGAATTTCATACCATCGGTGCCGGTAAGACGGCTCGCCTCTCTGCTATGTTCTCCGACGGACAAGGCGTTGTGGAATTAGTGTGGTTCAGGAATATCCAATACCTCAAGCTCGAAACACACGTTCCCTATCTGCTCTTCGGCAAGCCGTCTGTATTTGATCACCGATATAATTTCCCCCATCCAGAACTTACGCCGCTTGCCAAACTCAATCCTCTCTCCGTCCAAGGACTGATGCCAGTCTATAACACTACCGACAAGATGAAGTCTGTTCGGCTTGACAGTAAGGCACTTTATTCCATCATCTCCTCGCTCCACGACCCGCTTAAGCAGGGCGTACCCGATACGCTCGGTATGGATATAGTGCAGCGATACCACCTTCTCTCTCTTACCGATGCTCTGCTTAAAATCCACTTCCCTAAAACGACCGAAGATATACAGCGAGCGCGTGAACGACTGAAGTTTGAAGAACTGTTTTATATCCAGCTCTCGCTCCTTAGGCAGATGAAACGCCGCGAACAGAACTGTGGCATAACTATGCCGAAAGTGGGGCATTTTTTCAACACTTTCTACCGCCAATTCTTGCCTTTCACGCTCACAGGTGCACAAAAACGCGTCGTTAAGGAGATTCAGGCAGACCTCAAATCAGGTAGGCAGATGAACCGTCTCCTGCAAGGCGATGTAGGCTCCGGCAAAACGCTCGTAGCAATGCTTTGCGCTCTCCTTGCCGCCGACAACGGCTGCCAGACATGCATAATGGCTCCTACTGAGATACTTGCTAACCAGCACATGCAGACCGTCTCCTCCATGCTCGCCGGAACAGGTGTGAATGTAGCACTGCTCACCGGCTCCACTACCAAGAAACAACGCGAGATTCTTCACGCTCGACTTTCATCAGGTGACATACATATTCTTATCGGCACACACGCACTGATAGAAGACAATGTGCAGTTTGCCAACCTCGGACTGTGTATCATAGATGAGCAGCACCGCTTCGGCGTGGCACAGCGTGCCAAACTTTGGGCGAAGAACATCACTCCGCCCCACATACTCGTGATGACTGCCACACCTATACCCCGTACGCTCGCAATGACCGTCTATGGAGACCTCAGTGTCAGCATAATAGACGAACTCCCGCCCGGGCGCAAACCCATTCATACCGTCCACTATTCTCTCCAACGCAGGCAGACAGTCTATCAGTTTATAGACCAACAAATATCAGCAGGCAGGCAGATATATGTGGTCTATCCGCTTATCAAAGAGAACGAAAAACTTGACCTCAAAGACCTTCAGACCGGTTTCAACGAACTCTGTGAGGCTTTTCCCCGCTATCGTATCTCTATGGTACACGGACAGATGAAAGCCGCTGACAAAGACTATCAGATGCAACGGTTCGTCAGCGGAGAGACACAGATTCTCGTAGCCACTACTGTCATAGAAGTGGGAGTGAATGTACCTAACGCCTCCGTTATGATAATAATGAACGCTGAGCGGTTCGGACTGAGCCAACTGCACCAACTGCGGGGCAGGGTAGGGCGCGGAGCCGAACAGAGTTACTGTATCTTGCTCACTCGCAACGACCTGACGAAAGATACCCGCAAACGTATGGATATTATGGTTGCCACCAACGATGGCTTCCGTATCGCCGAAGCCGACCTTCAACTCCGTGGACCGGGCGACCTTGACGGTACGCAACAATCCGGACTGCCTTTTGACCTCAAAATAGCCTCTCTTGCCACCGATGGTATCATTCTCGAGACCGCTCGCAAGGCGGCGACAGAGGTGCTGCAAGACGACCCGCTGCTCGAAAGCGAATGGAATAAAATCTATCGTCAACGGCTCGATATGCTCCGTATGACCGTCGCTAACTGGAGCGAAATATCATAACCTCGAAGTATAATTCATAAAACACCAATCTATATGAAATCAAGATTTTTTTTCCCGCTTATCGCGCTGTTTACCGCTCTTTCTCTCTCGGCGCAAGATGTAGATGCTTTAGCCGAACCCGCTTTAGGCGACAACTGTACCAGTATTCTTGCTTCTCCCGAGGCTACAGAAGACGGCTCTGCTATCACCTCTCATACCTGCGACTCTTGGTATCGCACGTGGATGCGCTGGCTGCCTGCGGTTGAGTATAAAAACGATACTCTCGTAGAGGTCTATTCGGGTAAGATGCATACCGAATACCCGGGCGATATGGACGGAGTGAAAGTAAAAGGCAAAGTGCGCCAAAAAGCAGGCAAGACTTTCCGCGTACTCGACACCGCCTATCCCTGCCTTAATGAAAAGCAACTCGCTATGGGTGAGACGACCTACGGCGGACGTGATACGCTGCGCAATAACGCCGGTATCTTTATGATTGAAGAATTGCAACGCCTTGCCTTCCAACGTTGTTCCACTGCTCGTGAGGCTATACTCTATATGGGCGAACTGGCATACGAATACGGCTATGGAGACGGCGGCGAATGTCTTACTATCATTGACCCGAAAGAAGCGTGGATATTTGAGATTCAAGGCGAAGGTCCCGACAACCTCGGTGCCGTATGGGCTGCACGCCGTATTCCCGCCGGTGAAGTGGCTGTGTCTGCCAACATAAGCCGTATAGGCTCACTGTCTCCGCTTACCGAACCCGCTCCCGTCAAACTCAAGAAAGGCAAAAAAGCAGCATATAGTCCGCTTGTTAACGACGATGTTATGGCTTCGCAAAACGTCTTTGCAGTTGCCCGCAAACTCGGTCTGTGGGACGGCGCAGGCGAGTTCTCTTTTTGGCGTGCATACAGTGGCGAGAACTACGAAGGTGAAATGAAAAACTATGCAATCCGCGAACTCTTCATCATGCAGCAACTTGCACCCTCACGCGGCTTTAACGCCTCAATGGACGAACTGCCGGTAAGTGTCAAACCCGATAATAAACTCACGCTCAAAGAAGTTAATCGTCTGCTCGGTTCATATTACGAGGGTACGGAAAACGACCTGACACAACTTATGCGTGTTCCCAAGAAAGGTCGCAAACTATTCAGCAAAGAGCCATGGACAGATACTGACAGCATAGTATCTAACTACGCCAACCCATGGATGCGGTTTGATGAGATTAGTGCCTACTATGCCATGACCGGCGACAAACGTTTTGACTGGGTACGTACCATTGCCGTGCCGCAATGCGCCTATTCCACTATCATTCAGGCACGCAAGAACCTGCCCGATGCAGTCGGCGGCGTATGTTGGATGTCGCTTGACAACCCGGGACAAAGTCCGCGCTACCCTATCTTCGCCGGTGGCACCGAACTGCCCGCGATGGTGAAAATTTGTGGTCAGCATCGCTATCGCGAAGACTGCCTGCTTTGGCACATACGCCGCACCAACAAACTTGCCACAGTCCGTTGGGGGGTATGTCGCAAAACACTTGAACCTGCACGCGACCATTTCCTCGACAAAGGTATGCGCGAACTTAAATTCGTAGAGCAGGAGTATCAAGAGATAATAAACGGCAGCAACGCGTCTTCAGAAGACGATAAAAAGAAAGCAGCCGCCGAGGCAACAGCTTTCCTCAATGACTATACAGCCGACTTTATAGGTGCAGTCCTTCTGCGTTGGGACGAACTCTATCTCACCTATTGGCGCAAATACTGGGCAGGGTTCTAATCCTGATTCATGTATATATTGCATAATAAAAGCAGCCAAATTATTTTGGCTGCTTTTATTATATATATGTTAGAGTTGCGGACCTGCGGCAACGAGGGCTTTACCGGCGGCATTGCCTTCGTACTTGACGAAGTTCTTAATGAAACGTCCGGCGAGGTCTTTGGCTTTCTCGTCCCAAACAGATGCGTCTGCATAGGTGTCGCGGGGGTCGAGAATCTTCGGATCAACGCCCGGCAGAGCGGTTGGAACTTCAAAGTCAAAGTAAGGAATACGTTTGGTATCTGCTTTACGGATAGAACCGTCAAGGATGGCATCAATGATTCCGCGTGTGTCGCGGATAGAGATACGTTTGCCCGTACCGTTCCAGCCTGTATTGACGAGATATGCTTTTGCACCGCTCTTCTCCATACGTTTAACAAGTTCTTCGGCGTATTTGGTAGGATGCAGTTCGAGGAATGCCTGACCGAAGCAAGCGGAGAATGTGGGAGTAGGTTCGGTGATACCGCGCTCTGTACCTGCCAGTTTGGCTGTGAAGCCGGAGAGGAAATAGTATTTCGTCTGCTCAGGTGTAAGTATGCTTACGGGAGGCAGTACGCCGAAAGCATCGGCAGAAAGGAAAATAACGTTCTCTGCAGCGGGACCAGCACTGACGGGACGAACGATTTTCTCTATATGGTCAATAGGATAACTTACGCGTGTATTTTCTGTAACCGACTTGTCGGCGAAATCAATCTTGCCGTTTTCGTCCACTGTAACGTTCTCCAAGAGAGCGTTGCGGCGGATGGCATTGTAGATGTCAGGCTCCGACTCTTTGTCGAGGTTGATAACCTTTGC
>DJXH01000026.1:11381-12211 GCA_002449665.1 Bacteroidales bacterium UBA7009 | reverse complement strand
CGGGATTTTCGCTGCTACATGCTACGGTGCGGGGTCGGTACGAGTAGCACTATCATACGGCTATCATACGGTTATCTATCGGTTATCCTACGGATTGTGTTGCCGTTTTGTAGGTGAAAGGTGCGGCAATTCTGCTTCATAGTTACATTTAGATTTTGCTACGGTTATGTTGCAGGCAGGTTAAAATCAGCAGTGAAGTTGTAAAATCCGGACGGGAAAAACGTATTACATATAGAAAACCATTTGAACAGACACAACGCACGAGCAGTTTTCCGGATATATTTTGTCGCTGAACGGAAATGTATAGATATCAATCATGTCGCTTTATTTTACAATGTTATTGCGCAACTCTTTGCGCTTGTTTATGTCTTATTTTTTATATCGAAGTACTCGGAAACACCATCGTACAAGCGATAGTTTGATGGCATATTATAAATCACCCAACCAACCATGGCCTAAGTCCCAGTGCTCATCATATACAAAATCAAAACATGCGCAAAGGTACATATTTTTTAGAATATACACAAATATATATCACATTTTCAGCAGAACTACCGGCAAGTGCCGATGCTCAATTTCAATGTCAATCCGGACTTCGGGTCGAGAGCCCCGACACGCGGATATCAACGCCTCAACAACGAAGATACAGAAAGCGACATCCTAAGCGGACGGAAGCCGTCGTTGCAACTGATCATTGCACTCATAAAAGAAAAAGCAACTTGCTAAATCTCAACAAGTTGCATTTTTCTTTGGTAGTGCTACCCGGACTCGAACCGGGGTTTACGGCGTGAGAGGCCGTTGTCCTAGGCCACTAGACGATAGCACCAAGG
>DJXH01000026.1:0-11325 GCA_002449665.1 Bacteroidales bacterium UBA7009 | reverse complement strand
CCTAGGCCACTAGACGATAGCACCTAATCACTTTCTTCGATTCGGAACAGTCTGCCAACATCATTTCGGAGACACTCTGCCTACATCATTCGGCGACATATATCCGACATCTTTCCGAAAGCGGGTGCAAAAGTACGGCGAAATTTTAATATACACAAATTTTTGTGCATTTTTTTTGCATAAATCGTAATATCACGCTACCTTTGCATAAAAAAGATAACGTGTTTAAGAATATTCCGCTTAATCGCACCGGCAGTATCGCCCTTACCTCGGCACTACTGTTTGTCGTAGCCTCCGTGCTTTTTACCAACCATTTGGCTCACCGGCTTGCCAAGGAAGAAGCCAAAAGCATAGAGATATGGGCAGAGGCTACAAGGCAGATTATCTCCGCCGATGAAGATACAGACATTGACTTCTATTCGTCTATAATAGAAGACAACACCAACATCCCCGTATATATGCTTGACGGAGAAGGGAACATACTTGAGACAAGGAACGTAAAACGCCAAGTAAAAGACCCGACCGAACTGCACGGACCGATAGAAGTAACGATAGCCGATGACTACACGCAATATATCTACTACGACGACTCTTACGCTCTTAAGCAACTCCGCGTACTGCCATACATAGAGTTCGGAATAATAGTTCTTTTCGTCCTCATCGCCCTCGCCGCCATCTCCATAGCCCAACGAAGCGAACAAGACCGGCTGTGGGCAGGACTGTCCAAAGAGACCGCCCACCAACTCGGCACCCCAATCTCCTCCCTTATCGCTTGGCAGGAACTGCTCAAAGCGACCTACCCTGATGACAAACTGATACCGGAAATGAAGGCAGACATATACCGTCTGCAAGCCATAGCGGATCGTTTCTCAAAAATAGGCAGTAAGCCCGAACTCACAGATACCCCGGTAATGCCTCTCATAGAGCAGACGGTCTCGTATATGCGCAGGCGTATGTCCAAAAGCGTAAGGATAGAACTAAACGCCGATATTGACGAAGACACCCTTGCCGCTCTCAACCCCACCCTCTTTCAGTGGGTACTTGAAAACCTCATAAAAAACTCCGTTGATGCGATGGATGCCAACGGCACGATAAGCATACACACCGGCAGGGAGAACGACAGGATTAACATAGACGTAACAGACACCGGCAAGGGCATAGAAAAAAGCAAACAGAGCCGTATTTTCGACCCCGGATTTACCACGAAGACACGCGGCTGGGGCTTGGGGCTGTCGCTATCAAAGCGTATCATTGAAGATTACCATAGAGGCAAAATCTTCGTCAAACATTCTCAAATAGGTATCGGCACCACTATCCGCATCACTCTCGAATATGCCGAAAACGGTACTTCCGCTGCCTGACATAGCAGCATACTCCGCTCCTGCTTTCAACAGACAATCCTTCACTTTAGCAAGCAGAGGCAGTCGGGCAAAAACAGACTGCTCAAAATCGTTGGTATAAGAGTGCCAACCGCTTAACGTTTCGCGTGATATAAGATGCCGATGAGAAGGCGTAAGACCGGCGTAAGCCTCTTTGGTACTCACACCCACGGGCGGTTTTATCATAATAAGCCGTTTGCAGGACAAGGAAAAATCCACCGGATGCAGATTGTCCCCTATACCGTATGCCAAACAGGGCGTGTTATATACGAAAAACGGGCAGTCTGCACCGAGATGTTTTACAATGTCAGCCAATTGGCGGCGAGACAGATGCAAGTCAAACAGAGAGTTAAGTGCGACAACTGTATGAGCGGCATCGCTGCTGCCGCCGCCGAGACCTGCACCGAAGGGGATATTTTTCTCAAGAACGGCTCTGACCGCACCAATCTGCGGAAAAAGGGATTTCATACGGCGATAGCACCTGACTATCAGGTTGTTTTCGTCCGCACAATCAATAGCGATATTAGTCGTTGTAAGACTTATGCCGTCTGCTGATTCATCATCGCGTTCTATTGTCAGCCTGTCTTTGAGACCGTGGATGGGATAGAACAAAGTCTCAATGTTGTGGTAGCCGTCAGGGCGTTTTTCCACAACATTGAGACCTATGTTTATTTTACAATTCGGATAAAGTGTCATCGTGTTTTAGGCAAGCGAAACAGCTTATTTGGCAAGCAGCATATAATCCCAAGGTTTGAGGGTGAGAGTGGCAGCGTTTTCGAGTTTTATTTTCTTGCCGCAGATACATTTATATTTGCCTGCAAACTGCTGCATATCAATTGTTACCGTCTGCTCTTCGCCGGACATATTCATAATGGCGACTACGGTATTGTCGCAGCAGCGTTTGCAGCACTGCTTTTTCTCGCAGGATTGTTCTTTCTCGCAGCACATTCCGAGCGGGCGGACACAAGCAAAAATCTTGTCGTTGTCGGTTACGAGGCGCAGCATCGGTGCACCGAGTTCGTTGCTGTAGAGAGCCGGGTTGTTTTTTCTGAAGGCATTGAGTTGCTTATACATATCATATTCGGGAGCACCTTCCACGCGGTCGATAAGGTCTTTCTCGAAGAACTGCAAGCGGTGGTTGTTGCCGGAGAGTTGTCCTGTATAGATAAGCGGCATACCTGGGACGATGTATGTGAAGGCAGCCATAAGGTGTGCTGCATCGCCCATACGCTCATATTCCGTGCCGTTCCATGAGTTCTCGTCGTGGTTGGAGGTGAAGTTCATACGTATGGCTTCGCGCCTGATAGTGGTGTCGGCTTTGCAGAAATACTGCCAGAGGTCTTCCACTGTTTTTTTGCCTTGGGCCACTTCGTTCATCAGGTGATGGAGCGTCCAGCCGTAGTACATATCAAAAGCCGATTCGGTAAGTTCTTGCGCTTTATCTTCGTCCTCGGCGAGGGTGAACATATCGGGGTGTTTAGTACGAATAGCAGCCATGGCATCGTTCCAGAAGTCGGTAGGCACTTCACCTGCCACGTCGCAGCGGAAGCCGTCTATGCCGATGCTGTCCATCCACCACTCCATACAGCGGAGCATCTCGCGGCGCATATCTTGGTTGTCGTAGTTGAGTTTGGAGATGTCGGTCCAGTCGTACTGCACCATGAGGTTGCCGAGGCTGTCGCGATAGTGCCAGCCATCGTTTTTGGTCCACTCGCTGTCGGGAGCGGTATGGTTGGCAACCCAGTCGAGGATGACCTTAAAGCCGAGGCTGTGGGCTGTAGCGAGGAAATGCTCAAAGTCGGCGCGAGTACCGAACTCGGGATTTATTTGGCAGTAGTCGATGATGGAATAGTAGCTGCCGAGTGTACCTTTGCGTGTCAGTTTGCCGATAGGCTGGCAGGGCATAACCCAGATGATGTCAATGCCGTTTTCGCGCAGGCGCGGCAGTTCTTTCTCTGCTGCGGCAAAGGTGCCTTCGGGTGTGAGTTGGCGTGTGTTAAGTTCGTAGATAGTGGAGTTGTAAGCCCAAGAGGTGTGTTTTCCTTCAAGTTTGGGGGCATGGCAGCAACCTGCGAGCAAGAGTGCTGCAAAAATGAATAATGCGACTTTTTTCATTGTTGTAGTGAGTTATAGTATTGATATTCTATTTATTGTGATTTATCTGCAAGGCTGCACCTATGAGGTCATCGGCGGTGGCACTGACTGTGGCATTACCTTTGATAACAGCCGTTACCTGACCTTTGTAGGTACCTATTGTGACGTTGCCGGCAGAGACATCAGCATAGTTGTCGGAGAGTGCGATGCCTATAAGTTTGCCGTCGCCTTCGGTCTTGATGTTTATCTGTCTTTCGGCATTGTCGCAGTAGTTGTTGTCTTTATCTTTGAGGCGCATAGTAACGAAAGTGACGCTACCGAGGTAGGTCGGTACTATCTCTATGTAGGCGGGATCGCCGGCAGAGGATTTGGCAATGGTTTTTATTTTTTGTCTTTTGTCGTTGTAGCCTACCACTTTTACCTCGCCTTTGGCATACTGCACGTCGGGCCATACAAACGAGCGGCTGAAGCCTGCGCTTTTTCCGTTGACGAGCAGTTCACCCTCATAGAGGTTGGAGTAGGCGATAAGTGAGACGTGAGAGCCTTCGGAGCGGTTCCAAGAGGTGGAGATATGCAGTGTGGGGCTTGTGTTGTTCCACAGGCTGCGATAGATAAAGAAAGTGTCGGTCTGATTGATGATAGGGATAAGGTTAGTGCGAATAAACTGTCCTACAACCCATTTTTCGGTACCTGTCTCGCGTTCTTCGTCGGAGTAGAAGTCGGAGCAAAGGCTGAGGGTAAGGTGTTGTCGCGATTTATTTTTGGCTTCTGTATATCTGAATGGTGCGGCGTTCAGTCCGAGTATATCCAGCCTGTCTGCAAGTCCTGCGGAAACGGCGCAGTCTATCTGTTTGAGTCCTGCCGTTACGGGTCTGTACGGGTCAGCAGTCTTGGTGGCGGCAGCAAGGTCTGACATCGCGGTCAGTTCGGATTTGATGCAGGTGGAAGCGGTCTGACTGCCTGCGGTCCACATCACTACGGAGGGGTGGTTGCGCAGTTCGACGGCGCGGCGCGCATCGGCTATAAGCATCATACCGTCCTCGTCGCAGGCGCGCACGGCTTCGTAAACGAGCGTGGAGTCTTCCAAGTAGAGAGCATTGCAGCCCATGTCCTTGGCGTGCTTGATAACGGCCTTGATAACACTCCTGTCGCAGCCGTGAAGCCAGAAGTCGGCAGGCAGGTTAAGACCTTTGAGGCGGGTGAGTTCGTTGTTTACGATAAGCCCCGTATCCTTTGCTATACGCGAAGTGCGGATACCGAAAGTATCGGTGCGTGAAGCAATTCGGGTTTTGCCGTCATAAATAGTAAGTGAGGCGGTATAGAGAGCGGGGTTGTCCACCGACCAGACGCGAGCGAGCGGCATAGTCTTTTCCGCAACAAAAGGTTTGTCTTTTTTCATCGATTTGGCAAACGACCAAACCGTCTTGCCGTCGTATTTTATCTCCACTACGGCGGTTGCTTTTTCCGGAGCGTCTTTACCCAGTCTGCCTTCCACTACCAAGCGCGCCTTGTCTTTTGGGAGAACGGCTTTAGTGGTAACATACAATCCGTCATTCGGAATAACAACCGCAGCCTTATCATCGGCAAAGCCGGATACTGAAAGGGCTGCAATAATCAAACTAAAAAATATCCTCTTCATATAGTTACGTTATTTTGTTTCAAAGATTGTTTGATAATCGCCGGTATGCACGTTGAATCCTGCGAAAGGTCTTTTCATTATAGCGCATTTTCCGCTACGGGAAAGAACGACCCTCACTTCTTCGCCGGCATATACCCTGCTAAAGTCGAGCACATCGGCGTTTGTTTCGTTGAGCATATAGTCGCCGTACATAAGAGCCATAGACGAGCGGCGCAGGCGAATGAGCGTTTCAACGTTTTGCTTGAACGCTTTTTCTCTTTCGCTGAGTGAGTCAAAGCGCATCATGTGTCTGTTGTCGGGGTCATTGCCTCCGGCTTCGGCATACTCGTCGCCCTGGTAGATACACGGCACTCCGGGGATGGTAAGGTTGAGCACTTGCATCATAAGTGCGCGGCGATAGGCATTGTCAGTGTCGCCTAAACCCACAGTCCTCGTCCAACCTGCCATTTTAGCATCTTCGCCGTCGGCAACGGCACCGCCCATAATAGAGGCTATACGTGTCTGGTCGTGGTTGCCAGAGATATTACCCATAGTGTGGTGTGAGCCATAGGCTGCAAGCGACTCACGTATAACTCGGTCAATCTCGCTCATCGGGCAACGACCCGTGAGGGCATTGATGGCGGTGAAATAGACATTGAAGTCAAACTGCGCGTTCAGCATACCTGTTTTGACGTAGGTGTTGATGAGTTCGGGCGAACCGTAGGTCTCGCCTATCATCCATATATGCCGATCGGGGAAGCGCGTAACGGCTTTGTGGGTAAGTTCGCGCCAGTAACATTCGGGTATATGTTTGCAGGCATCGTGGCGGTAGCCGTCGAAGTCGAAGTTCTGCAGCCAATAGAGAGCCGAGTCGGTCATAGGCATATAGACATCTTCGCGCTCGAGGTCGAGGGTCGGGATATGTGTATCAAACCACGTGGTCAGTCTTGCCTCGTCCCATAGTTCGAAGTTACGCCTGCCATCGGGCAGAATGGAGTCGGTATGCCAGTCGGGGTGGGCTTGCAGCGTTGGGGAGTTGATGTGCATGTGGTTGGCAACGTAGTCGAGTATGACGTTTTTGTTGTGCTTATGAGCGGCAGTGAGCATTGTTCTGAGTTCGTCGTCCGTACCAAAGCGGCGGTCGATGGCAGTAGCGTACAAGGGCCAATAGCCGTGGTAGCCGGAGAAGCGTGTATAAGGACGAGAGGGGTCGTACTTGTTGTTGTATGTTCCGTCGGCGTTTTGCGAGAAAGGATAATAGCCCCACGCATCCCAAGGGTTTTGCGTGATAGGACTTATCCAGATGGTCGTTACGCCGAGAGAGTCGAAGAAGCCGTTTTCTATCTTGGCTGTTATACCGGCTATATCGCCGCCCTGATAATCCACTATATCCAGCACTTCGGGTGAGTTCAGTTTGCTGTCGTTGGCGGTATTGCCGTTATGGAAGCGGTCGATAAGCACAGAGTAGAGTACTTGCGCTTGGTCGTCGTGTCTTGTCAGTTGAGAAGCATCAGTTACGGGTTTGCCGTCTTGCAAAGGGATAAGCAGGTCGTTGGCAAGTACATCGCCAAACTGCGCATATACGCGCATATATTCGCGTCCTTTGCCGTCTTTGGGCAGAATAACAGTCCAACTCTCTACATCAAGTCCTTCGACATCATCTTCGGGGAGCAGTCGGTTGCCTATATAGACAAGTATTTTTTCGTTTCCCGTTTCGAGTCCTTTTTCTTCAATAGTTATTTCTCCTTTTTCCGTTATTTCGGTCAGAGCAAGAGCCTGTTCCGTTTCAAGTCGCGGCAAAACGGGGACATCCACCCTACCCTTGCAAGTGGTGAAAGTGATGTTAGCAAGCGTGTTATCACCGAAAAGTACAAAAGTGCCGTCTTTGGGTTCGGTGGCAGTATAGTGGGAGTCGGCAGAAATTTCCACTTTGCTGTTTTGGTCGATAAACGGCAGGTAGTCGGTGATATGGACAAGTGTACTATCGCCCGAATAGTGAATAGGCATTATAGGTGTCGTGCAGTCGGCATAACGGTTGTCTTTCGTACAGCCGGAGGCGAAAGCGATAGTTGCTGCAAAGAGCAAAGAGGTCAAGTGTTTTCTCATAGCGGTATAGATGTTATGTGATTATTTTCTGTTTACGGGTCTGACCCTGTATCCTGCGGCTTTGAGTTTGGCTATCAGTCCGTCTTCGCCGCCGAGATAGACGGCATTGAGGGTGATAAACGCCTTGCCGTCTTTGAGGTAAGGTTGCAGGCGTTTTACCCACACATCGTTGCGGCGGGCATAGACCTGATAATCGGAGTAAGAGATAGTGGAAGTGTTATTCGGACTGAGCACTTGTATTGCAATCTCGTTGAGCCTGCCATGTTTATAAAGAGCGCAGATGTTTTTTTCCTGTTTCACTTCTTTTTCCGGACTTTCAATGATATCTTTGAGTTCTTTACACTGGTGGTGCATCGGTTCGCGCTCAAAGGTCATATACATCGTTTCGCCTATGTCATCAAGCCCATATATAGGCAGCGACCGTTGCTGTGCCACCATCTCGAAGAAAGTTTCCACGGAGCGTTGTTCGTCAAACCCTGCCCACTTTTTCATAAGTTCGGTGCGGTACATTTCCACGAGAAAAGACGGCTTCATACGCCCTATCTTATCAAGCCCCATACCGAGAGTGAGGTTGAGGGCTTCGTCTATGGCTTTATATTCGGCGGGGGAATAGAAAGAGTTGAGGCTGACGGAATCGGGCAGCAGTGCGGCTTGACGCAGAGCGGCAATAGCCTCATAGTCTTGCATGGCAAACTCCGTTACTACGCACCGAGCACGCTCATAGCACTTGAAGACATTAGGTACGGAGTCAAGAAAAGAGATGTCTGTCAGGCGGTTGGTGGCAAGCAGATAAGACTTGGCTTTGGAGCTGTTGCCGGAAATCTCGTATAGCAACTGCGCGGACAAGGTATGCGGAGCGGCTATCAGCAGCAGAGTGAGTGATAGCGTGAGCAGTAGTCGTGATAGTCGCGCATTTTTGGTCATAGTTTAGAAACGAAAACGCATTGTGCATATTCCGCTGCAAAGGTAGTGCAAAAAAAGCGATTTTCAAAAATAATTTGCATAACTATTTCTGTTAATCGCAGCCTTTGTACGTAATAAACAAGAAATGACATCCGCAAAACGGATGTCATTTCCTATATTCTGTGTGGAATTTTTAATCAAAGAAATAGTCTTCCATACTGGTATTGGCAACGGCAGTACCACCGGTAACGAATGCAACCACTTTCTCTTTAGAGAGTTGCTGAATTTCTTCTTCTGAGGGGCAGTACCAAAGTCCTGCATAATACAGACCGTCATCTACAGATTCGGGAGTAATTACATAACCGTACTCTGTTGCATCCATCGAAGTAAAGGCGGCAATACTTGATACGAAAGAACTGTGGTCGGTATAACTAACACTTTGGTCAGTGGAGTTTCCGTTATGGTTGGTTATTTCACCTTCCCAAGATTTTTCAACTGAACTGATTATACGGATTCTTTCATAGAGTTCGTTGCTGGCGTTGGTATAAAGCGTGACGTTGCTTTTGTTGGCAGGAGCTATGAATGCGGAAGCCACAGCAGATACCTTATTGTCGGAATACATCACATTGGCCTGTACCATACTTTTGCCTTGCTTGAGAGCCAAGAAAACGGCAGCTTTTATCTCGTCTTCAGACATAGACTCAATGTTTGAAGGAAGACCATAAACATAATAGTCAATTGTAGCACCATCAGTTACTCTCTGCGGCGCACGACGAACATCTCTGCGTTGGGGGGCAAATTCAGGGAGACGAGATGAGGATACTTTCTTGAAACCTGCATCTGTCAGGCTCTTTGATGCGGCTTCAGGAGTATTGCCGAGCATACTTGCAGAATTTACAGTAGCTACTGCTGTTGCTTTTTTGTCCGTGTCGGAAACAGCAGAAGGCTCGTTCTTTAATAAATTACATGCCATAAATGTTACGGCAATCATAGAAAGAAAAAGTACCTTTTTCATAAATTTAGATTTTTGTGATTATTAGTTGGTTAAGAATTTGCGCGCAAAGGTAGTACAAAAAATACAATCTGCAAAAAAAACTTATAACTATTTCACTTTACTGCCGAAACGTTGTATTTTATTCCTTCTCGCTCGATTATCAGCCTGTTATTTTCGATGTATTTGATTGTATTGATGCCCTGTCTCTCGTCTGCATCGGCAGCACCTTCCGTTACTTCTATATCCTCGCCTGCGAAACGCACTCTATAAGGCATATAGGTAAAGTATTCGGGGTTAACTAATTCAATATATGCACGGAAGGCACGCATCCTTGTTCCTTGCTGCTGATTGGCGTAATACAAGCGGTTGTTATTCAAGAACAAAGATGTGCGGTTGGTAAGACGTGAATATGCCATCACCGACCTGAATTCAGCCTGCTCACTCGGAGTAAGAACAGAGCGAGAGTCAAAACTCTTCATCTGCACCCCTTCAAATCGCGGCTCAATCAACTGCGTTTGAGGACGTAACAGGTACGGCACACCTGTTTTAATCTCGCTGACGGGGAAGAAAGAGATTATCAATCCATTATCATCATCAGCCGTAGCGTCGTCTATCTCATATACGCAGCCGTCGAAAGGAGTATCTTCAAGGTCATAATCAAAGGGCAGAGCAAGAGTAGTCCACTCGTCGGGGGCAAAATTACGCAAGAGAGTAACATTCACTTCCCCGCCATTGTACTTCTCATATATTTGTCTATAAGCATCTGCGCTAAGGTCATCGGGCAGACTAACTTCATATGTCTGTATAGGCAACTCGCGCACCAAGCGTATGCAAGCATGCCAATCTCTATGGCGGGTGCTATAGCCATAGTTAGTACAGCCGGTGCTTGCCGAGCCACCGTCGTAAAAGGAAAAACCGCAGGCGGAGTATTCTCCGCAGGAGGTGGAAGACCAATATGTGGCTTGGTCATAATATCGGCTTATGCTTGCAGGTAGGAAGACGGCACCGCGAGCCTCCATACGCTGCCAGTCGTCAAGAGAAAGGATGTTTTTATTGGCTTTGACTGTCATACCTGATACGAGTGTTATCCCTGAAGGTGCTATCCAGTCGTCCGGCAGTAGGACAAAACCGCTTATTCCATCCATTTTTACCTGCGCACAGAGTTTGGAAGCATTAGGACGGTCTTCGAGAAGATAAGTCCATTCGTCGTTTGTGAGCAGTCGCCACGTCCCGGGCGGATATACATAATCGCCTAAATGTATCTCGTTATACAGCCCCCAGTCAGCATAGGCATATTCGCCGACAAGATTATTATTTTTGTCACCGCCTACGTAGTAGCGAGAGTGGGTCTGCTCCGGCGTATTAGCCCAAGGCTGATATTCGTCTGCACCGCTGTTCCAGCCGCTTGTAGCCCATGCAAAGATGTCAATCCAACCGTCATACGTCTCGCTCACAAGCCAGTTATCGCACTTTACGCCGTTGTGATACACATTGCCTTTATTAAGAGAACCAGAACCAAAACTATTGCCTACATAGTCCAACTGGCTCTCTGCAAAACGCCAAGTGCCGGGTTGCGTAGTGCCGTCGGCTGCAAGATGCGAGCCGAGAGCGGCATTGTATTGCAGGTTACCGCGAGAGAAATAGACTATCCTTGTGCTGCTTACAGAGAAGGGGCCGAGCCACTCTATGGGGGTGGAATCCTGCTCCTGACCTACGCAAAACAAGGGGATAAAAAGCAAAATGGCGAGAAGACGGTATTTGCGTATCATAGTGGTAAATAGTTACATATCGGCTGCAAAGGTAAGGCAAAAAATATATATTACAAAAAAAATCAGCGCACTCGGGTGGGTGAGTACGCTGAACGGGGTTGATAAAGCCTTAATTATGCTTTTGCTTTTTCAACGATAGCCTTGAAAGCCTGGGGTTGGTTCATAGCAAGGTCGGCAAGCACCTTACGGTTGATTTCTATACCTGCTTTCTTGAGGGCACCCATAAGCTGGCTGTAGCTCAATCCTTCAAGACGTGCGGCTGCGTTTATACGCTGAATCCACAATGCGCGGAAAGTGCGTTTTTTGTTTTTACGGTCGCGGTAAGCATATTGCAAACCTTTTTCCCATGTGTTTTTGGCGACTGTCCATACATTAGCACGGCCACCAAAGTTACCTCTTGTGAGGCTCATAATCTTCTTGCGGCGTGCGCGAGAAGCAACATGATTTACTGATCTTGGCATA
>DJXH01000035.1 GCA_002449665.1 Bacteroidales bacterium UBA7009 | reverse complement strand
AAAAAGCAGTACCTTTGCAGCCGATTTCGTTAGAGAGGTACGATAAACCTCTTCCGGCGGAGGCCGGTTTCTCCGATTAACGGAGACACCTCCGGGTCCATTAGCTCAACTGAATAGAGTACCACACTACGGATGTGGGGGTTGCAGGTTTGAATCCTGCATGGATCACTAACTTAAAATACCAGACCACTGATTATCAGCGGTCTGTTATTTTTGTGGTTTCAAAATTGACGGATTTTTGACAGTTTTTGCTTTCTATACCAAGAAGTCGGCGATGGTTTGCTTCCTGTCAAAAGCAAAGAACAGATTGTACGTAGCGTTGAGGATTTGTATATTAGTTGAGGTTTGTACAAAGTTTTGCGTACAGATTGGAAAATCCGATTGTACAAATAAATTGGTATAAAATTTGCACATTATGCTTTAATATCGTACTTTTGCAGCGTGGTAAAAGTGAATTTGACACAAACCCTCACTTGAAAAAAACGATTACCATATTGCTTGTTGTGCTTCTCGCCGCCGTTAGCGCATCTGCCCAACTCAATACCGACCGCCTCACAGCCATCGGGCGCAACGCTATGTACTTTGAAGACTACGTGGTAAGCATTCAGTACTTCAACCAAGTAATACGCCTTAAACCCTATCTGGCAGAGCCTTACCTGCTGCGGGCGATAGCGAAAATACAACTGCAAGACTACACAGGCGCACTCGACGACTGCGACAAAAGCATAGAGCGCAACCCCTTCCAACACGGTGCCTACTACACACGCGGCTATGTCCTTAGGCAACTGCACCGATACTCCGACTCGGAAAACGACTTCACACAAGCACTCACTTTCTCCCCCGAAAACAAAACATATATGATGCTGCGGGCAGATGTCAGAGCCTCGCAGAAAGACTACACCGGCGCAATGCAAGATATAGACTATCTGCTTAACCGTGAGCCTAAAAACGCTTCGGTACTCTTTGAGAAAGGTATAGTATGTATGCAGCAGACAGACACCCTCTGCGCACGCGATGCCTTTGAGCAGACGGTCAAATACGACTCGCAGAACGCCGGCAACTGGTCGGCTCTGGGACTGACATACCTCTATCTCGGCGAAGACGACAAAGCCCTCGACTGCCTCAACCGCTCCATCGACCTTGGCTCACACTGGGCAGGCGACTATATAAACCGAGGCATACTCCACTACCGCCGGCACAACTACCGAGGCGCACTCGCCGACCTCGACGAGGCAGTGAGCCTCAACCCCCAAGATGCAGGATGCTACTATAATCGCGGACTGCTGCGAGCCGAAGTGGGCGACCTCAACCGAGCCGTTGACGACCTTAACCAAGCCATCGAACTTGCACCCGACCAAGTAGATATGCACTACCAACGAGGTGTTGTACAACTCAAACTCGGACAGTGGAAAGAAGCAGCGGAAGATTTTCAAATCCTCATAGACCGTTACCCCTACTTCCTGCCGTCCTACTACCTTGCAGCACAGGCACATACCGCACTCGGAGAGAAAAAGACGGCATTCACACTAAGACAGACGGCATACACTCTTGAGCAGCGCAAAGACAGCCTGCAAGCCGCTATGTCCACAGCCAAAGACAGCCTGCCCAACACGGAGGTAATGACAGCACAAGCCCGACCTAAACGCAAAGACCCGAGAAAAGAGTTCTCAGCCCGCATAGCCGAAGGCAGCGAAGTGCAGGAAACAACGGAATACACATCCGAAACACGAGGCAGCGTGCAGAAAAGATACACAGACGTAGTGAACGAACCCAACGTAGGCATAAGTTACTATAGCCAAAACACGGACAAAGCACTGTACCACTACATCATAGCCGACTACAACCGCAGCCGACACCTGCCAGCCGACATATCGCTCACCATAACCGAAACGAGCCTTACGCCGGAGATGGTCAACACCCACTTTGAACATATCACCGCACTGACGGAAAGAATAAACAAAACACCTTCAGCCGACCTGAATTTTGCACGCGCCATTGAGTTTGCCATGGTGCAAGACTACGCAAGCGCAATAGACGACTGCACCGCCGCACTTACCCTGCTCAAAGGCAAGACCTACGATGCCGCCGCCACAGCCATATACACCTTCTGCCGAGCCAACTGGCGATTCAAACTGCTTGAATATCAACTTGCCAACGGCGAGATACAAACACGATACGAAGCCGGCAAGGCAGCGGGGAAAGCCGAGATGGACTTCGACATCATGCTGCGAGACTACGACTACGTTCTTCAACTCCAACCCGACTTCGCCTACGCCGCCTACAACAAAGCCGGAATGCTCTGCATACAAAAGAACTACAAAGACGCTATCGCACACTACAGCATTGCCATTGACCGACAGCCCGACTTCGCACAAGCCTACTTCAACCGAGGACTGACCTATATATACATCGGCGAACAGGAAAAAGGCATACAAGACCTGAGCAAAGCCGGCGAACTCGGCATATACAAAGCATACAACCTAATAACAAGATTTCAATAAAATAGGAATCCTAGGAAAACTAGGAAAACTAAAGACAACTAACTATTCAATAAAAAAAAATTACAACTATGGCTAAATGGATTTGTCCCGTATGCGGTTATATCCACGAAGGTGATACCGCACCCGAACGCTGCCCGCAATGTAAAGTGCCGGGCGAGAAATTTAAGAAACTGGAAGAGAACGCCGGTCTGCAGTTCGTAACCGAACACGAACTCGGCATCGCCTCTGCCATACCCGACACCGAGGATGGCAAGTTCATACTCGATGGTCTGAAAAGCCACTTCACCGGCGAATGTTCAGAGGTAGGCATGTATCTCGCAATGAGCCGTCAGGCTGACAGAGAAGGCTACCCCGAGATAGCAGAGGCTTTCCGCCGCTACGCTTTTGAGGAGGCTGACCACGCCGCACGTATAGCCGAGATTCTCGGTGAAGTGGTCTGGGACACAAAGACCAACGTGGAGAAACGTATGCTTGCAGAAGAAGGTGCTTGCAAAGGCAAGATGGATATTGCCAAGAAAGCCAAAGCACTCAACTTGGACGCCATACACGACTCTATTCACGAGATGGCAAAAGACGAGGCTCGCCACGGCGCAGGCTTCCAAGGACTGTTCAACAGATACTTCAAGAAGTAAGCATCTGCTTCATACCAAAAATCGCGGCTCCGAAGAGCCGCGATTTTTGTATTCTTTTTCTCTAAATACCAATCAGATACCGAGTTTCTTGCGGATATGACGAGGTATGGCATCTTTATGAACGAGAATATCGTTGGTCTTATACTCCATAAAGGCGCGTGAGATATACCATATACCTTTATAGTCCATACGCTCCGTACCCCACGAGTTCTTAATCATATAGTAGAGTTTTCCGGTCTGGTCTTTGGCAGTACCGAAGATCTGCATACCGTGGTCATCGGTGGTCTCCCAGTTGTCGTAAGCCTGTTGACGCATCTCCTGCGTGATAGTTTTCTCAGGCAGAGGGCGTTTGGTCAGTTCGTCGCGTTTCTCGCTTGCGCTCAGTCCGAGCCAGTGAGCCATATCCGAACCTGTCAGTTCGGCACCCTTGTCCTCGTCAGGTACGACCCCCACACCTTTGCGAGTGAAGCCCATCTCGCTCACGTCTGCTCCCCAAGCCATAGTATAGCCTTTGGCAATGGCGTTGTCGATAATCTCCATCAGTTCCTCCATAGGTACGTTGTACATATTGTCCATACGCCAGTTGTCAGGCACCTCGAGAATGAAACGCTCGTAGAAAGGATGATGTGTATAAGATGTGATACTTACATAGTCGTCTGCGTTCAAGCCGAGAGACTTAACGAACGACTGCGGAGTATATTGTTTGCCTTCGTAGGTGAAGTTCTCGGGACATTCGCCGAGATAAGTGTCATAGACAGCCTGCAAGCCTTTTTTCCACACCGGTGTGAGTTTCTTCAGTCCGCGACCAAGAGCCTTCACGTATCCGCCTGCCACTGCATCAAGTTCGGCATGTACGGGCAGAGTGTCGGCAGGAGTACTTCCGTACTTGATACCGGGCATTGCCTCTTGGGGAACGAGACCATAGTGTTTCATACAATAGATAACATCGTAAGCACTGCCGCCTGCTGCAAACTGTGCGGTCTGATACATACGGACTACGTATTCCGCGCGGTCAACCATAGTGTGGCTGACAACGAACATCTCGCTGAAATCCATCTCTTTGCCTTTGATACGCATCACCTCGCTCTCAAGAAAACCGAGAGTGGAGAAACACCAGCAGGTGCCGCTGCGGAACTGGTTCTTAACGGGAGTGATAGCGACGCTATCAATGGTGGTGAAAACAAAACCGGAGTCTTGTTTTGCCTCAATCGAATCGTTTTGCGCAAATGCCGCTACCGAAAGGGTCAAGAGCGCGAGAATAACTGATTTCCTCATAACAAAAGTTTATATGATTAAACATTGATTGCATTTTTCTTTAGGCTTACAACATCACCTCAGTTGCATACCCTGCAGGTTATAGGTCTTGCCGCCGCGAATAATAACTATCTGTCCGTCCTCGCCTATACGTTTCTCCACGTCCTTATAGTCGTCCGTACCAAAGACGGCAGGCAGTGCGGTGGTAGCAGCGGAGATATTGATTTTCACTTGCTTTTCAAGCGAGTTGCGGGCATCAACGGCTATGTTTATCGCGCCGTCGCTGTTGGTAACAACCACCGTTCCGCTGACGAGGAAGGCAATCTCGTCTGCCATACCTTCAGCATCAAATGTGGTATAGAAAGACGGGTCAAGAGAATAAGATGCGTATTCTATTCCGCGAGAGGCTCTGACCGTACCCGGCTGATGGTCATAACTGATGGTATATGTGCCGTCAGGCAGCAAAACATCTCCGCCGTGCGAACCGACATAGAAGAACATATTGACAGCACTTGTTTCGTCTCTCGCCGTAACACCGACTGTGAAATTCTCCTTCGTAATAGAAGCGGAAGTGTAGGTCTTGTCTATGTTGATCTGCGAGTCCAAAGCCATCAGATAATACGACAGCATACGGACGTGATACACTTGGTTGTCGGTGGAGATAAGATAGAAATCATAGTTACGAGCTGTGTCCGTCTCCCATACAACTCCGTAGCCGGAAGCGATGTTGATAGTCGTTACCTCGGAGAAATCTTCGCCATACTCATACACGCAAGTGAGCGGGGCGTTGTTCTGCCCGACGGTGAGAACGGACGGAGACGCGCCGGTGAGCGAACGGGAAGAGACGACAAGCACCACCTCATAGTTAGACAGTTCAAGATTGAGTCCTTGTACGAGCCAAGCCCCCTGCGAGGCAGTATAGTCTTTGTAGTCGTAAACGGCCGTCTCTATCTCAATGGCATCATAGGGTTTGTCTTGCGGGAAATAGAACCAGCCGTCGTTGGTTTCATTTGTCTGCTGCATCTCGTCATACTCTTTCTTGTTGATACACATGGCGGGTATGCGTGCGCCTTCAATGTTAATCGTCCTGCCGGTGGTAGTCAGCACATCTATCAGACGTATGCGATAGAGCGGCATTTTTACTGCGGGCTTGCCTTCAACAAGTTCTATTGACGTATCTCCCACGCACTCTATATACATAGAGCCGGAGGGGCAACGGAGCCTTTCCTCACCCTCAAACAGGTAAGAGAAAGTGCCTATCGCACCTATGCCGTAAGCACCGGTCAGGTGCTCCAAAGTACGTGTGGCGGTGGAAGCATAGATTTGAGCAACAATGGTTTCGTTGTCCTCCTCATCGCGCTGCAAGAGTTCAAAGCAGAAATCGCCTTTCTTGACAGACACGGGGTCATCGCCACTGATAAGATTACCCGTACCTTCAAGGTTATAGGCTACAAGAAAATTGAAAGAGAAAGCGTTTTCGTTCTCTTGAGCGGAAGTATTGCCGGCGTAGGCAGCAAGAACAAAACAAAGAGAAAGAATGATAGTGTAGATTTTTTTCATACTCAATTAAGATTATCAAAATTTGGGACAAAGGTACGACAAAAATACGAAATGACAAACAAATAGTGCAAAAAAGCGACCCGAAAGCCGCTTTTTTGCACTATTTAGAACTATTCCTAATTACTCTACCACTGCACCTTGAGCGTTGTAGCGAACGCCGTTGCGGATGATAATGAGCTGTCCGTTTTCGATAGCCTTGTCAGCTTTCACTTCAGCTTTGGTCTCACCGAGAGCGGTGTCGCTCAAAGAACCGATAACAGCTTTAATTTTCTTGCCATAAGCATTTTGAGCATCAACGGTAACGCGCATATCCGTGCCGTTAAACTCTACGGTAGCTGTACCTGCGCTGAGGAACCAAATATGATTATAATAGCCATCACTATCATAAGTCAATGCGTAAGAGGGCAGGGGTTCTGCTGCAAGATATCCGGCAGACTTAACAATGCCCACTTCACCCGAACCTACTACATCGTAAGTACCTGCGGGAATGTATGAATTGGCATCAAGCACATCTACAACGAAATCCAAGCAGATATAACTTTGTCCTTGAGTATAACCGTGAACACGAACAAGATTAGGATTGTATGAAGCATCATAACCCAACTCTACATCACTATAGTTATACTCAAAATCCAACTGAGATTCATTCATAAAGAAGGTCTGATCTGTGGGAGTAAAGAAAGCATTGTCTGCTTGGGGATTTTCGTTGGCAATAACGTTGTTTATACCGATAATGGGAACTTGTACGGCAAACTCATACTCATTGGAAATGAAATAGAGGTCATATTTGAGCATATTATTCTCAACGCCTATAACGGAAGCTTGCAGATAAGCACCCGTCATTGCCTTGAGGTCAGTGCCATTGCCGTTGATATCTACAATGTTATCATACAGATACAAAGGATTACCTTGTTCATCATTAGCATAATAAATACCCAACTCGTATATACCGTTAAGACTGGTCTGACTTTCTTTATTGAAGAAATACACGATGAGGTTTTTCTTAAATTGGAAATTTTCTCCTTCACCTTGAGCCATCCCGAGTTCGAGACGCATAACACCTTTTTGTGTCTTACCGCCTTCCCATCTTTCAGCATCTGCTGTGCCTTCCCAGTTGTAGAGATAACCTTGGTTGGCTTTCAGGGTAATCTGCTGCGGATTTGCATTAGCAGCACGACGAATCTGTCTAACGTTTGCGTTTACGCTAAGCACCATCAGCATAGCGCAAAGAATTAAAGTAACTTTTTTCATTTTTGTAAAAATTTAGAGTTAGTATTTATGATAAATCATTTTTTGCTTAACAAGTCTGAATGAGTACCTGTTCTTACTAAAGTGACTAAACGAACCACATCGTTTACATCGTATATCAACAGCCAATCCGGTTCAATATGACATTCCCAATATCCATTTAACTTACCGGACAATGTATGAGGAGAGTATTCTTCGGGAACACATCCGTTTAATTCAAGACACTTTATTACTGTTTTAATCGATGTCAAATCATACCCGCGCCGCTGACATAACTTTAAGTCTTTCTTAAATTTACCGGTATAATCAATACTATACATAATCAACCTAAGATTTGCTCGAATAAATCTTCTGTGCTGCCAGCATGATACACCCGCCCGTTCTTAATGTCATCTATCGCTTCTAACGTCTCCTCATTAGGGACATATTCGGCAGCAGTATCATCTATTATCTTTATAGCTTTGGTCTGCCGTATAAGACTTATAACTGCATTTACAAAAGCATTAGTTGGATTATATCTTATTGTCATAGATTCCATAAGCAGATAACTAATCTAACACGCCGCAAAGATACGGCAACAAAAACAAATATACAAATTTTTGCACAAAATTATGAAGATATTTGGGCAAGTTGAGCAAAAGTTGTACCTTTGTGCGCAATATGCACACTAAATACAAAAACATATACTTCCTCGGCATAGGCGGCATAGGTATGTCCGCTCTCGCACGATATTTTAACGCCAAAGGCTATACCGTCGCAGGCTACGACCGCACACGCTCACATCTGACTGAAGAACTTGAAAACGAGGGAATAAACATAGTATATAACGATAGCATATCGGGCGAAACATATACGGCAACAGACACACTCGTAGTGCGCACCCCAGCCGTACCCGAAGACGAAGCGATATATACCTACTTCCGCCAAAACGGATACACAATTATCAAACGCGCCGAACTGCTCGGCTTGGTAACTCGGCTCGAACACACTGACACCGATGGCAATACGCTAACTACCAAAGCCTTGTGCGTGGCAGGCACTCACGGCAAAACCACCTGCTCCACGATGCTTGCTCACATAATGCACCTCTCACACAACGGCGCAAGCGCTTTCCTCGGCGGCATAAGCGAGAACTACCACAGCAACGTCATCATAGACGACAAAAGCAGATTCGTAGTAGCCGAAGCCGACGAATATGACCGCTCTTTCCATCACCTCACTCCGTATATCTCCCTCATTACAAGCATCGAACCCGACCACCTCGACATATACGGCACAGCCAAAGGCTATCAAGAAGGCTTTGACATTTATGCCGAAAATGTAACAGATGCGATAGTAATAAAAAAAGGCTTTAGCGTGCGCAACCCGAAATGCAAAGTATATACCTACTGCGGCTATGAAGAGGGAAGACACCCTGAGGCAGACTTTTACGCTGACAATGTGCGCATAAAAGACGGCGAGATAGAGTTTAACTTCATTCACCCGCAAGGCACAATAAAAGACGTAAGATTAGGCGTGCCGGTATGGGTAAACATAGAGAACGCCATAGGAGCAATGGCTGTGGCACACCTCAGCGGCGCGACAGACAACGAGATACGCAGCGGCATAGAGACCTACCAAGGCGTATGGCGGCGGTTTAACCGTCACCTCAATAGCACCCGACTGACATACATAGACGACTACGCACACCACCCCACCGAGATAAAAAACGCCATATCGTCCGTCAGAAAAACATACCCCGACAGGCATATAACAGCCGTCTTCCAGCCGCATCTCTACACCCGCACTCGCGACTTCGCCGACGGCTTTGCAGACGCTCTGACAACGGCTGACGAGGTGATATTGCTGCCTATCTATCCCGCAAGAGAAAAGCCCATAGAGGGTATAACGGCAAGCATGCTCACAGAGAAATGCAAAGCAAGAGGGAAAGAGACAACAGTAGTCGAAAAAAGCAATATCGCCGAATACATAGAGCAGGATATGCGCGAAAAACTGACCGACACAGCAGGTCAATACGTACTGCTCACCCTCGGCGCAGGCGACATAGACCGAGAAACAGACAAGATAACTGTACGGCTGAAACAATTACTACAACCTGACAAATGACACAAAAAACGAAAAACATAATCACCGGTTGCGCCGTCGCCGCCACCGTCATACTGATAACGGCACTATGCCTTGCTACCTTCAACTACAACGGCAGCGACGAATGTAAAGCCGCCGTTATAGAGATAGAAGGCGAAACAGACAACCGCTATATAACGGAAAAAGAAGTGCTGCAACACCTAAACAACTGCCGGCTGAACCCCGTAGGCAAAATTTTCGACTCCATCAACTGCCGCACCATAGAACAAGCAGTACTCACATACGAACCTGTACGCACCGCCGAATGCTACAAGACAAGCAAAGGCGAAATACATATCCGCATTACGGAACGACAACCGTTAGTAAGGATAATAACAGCGGCAGAGAGTTATTTTATTGACACCGACCGCCGCCGAATGAGCATACTGCCGAACATAAGACAGAAAATACTGACAGCCGAAGGCAGCATAGGCGAAAATACTGCAAAAACACAGATAGCCGACTTTGCCGAATGGCTGCAAACAAACGACTACTGGCGGGAAAGAATAAAAAAGATGACAGTCCGCAGCGATCGCAACGTCATTCTCTATCAGCAAACCTCCGACACACGCATTATGCTCGGCAAACTGACAGACTACAAACGCAAACTCAAACGCCTGCGCCTTTTCCTGCAAGCAAGCGACGAGATGCAGATAAAAAGCTATAAGGAATTAGATGTAAGTATAGACGGACAAGTAATAGGGAGAAACTAATAATGGAGAAAAACAACAAACCTTTGGTAGCCGTGGACTTCGGCGGCGGCAGCATAAAAGTGATGGCAGCCGAACGCATAGCACCTAACACACTGAAAATACTCGGAGCCGAAACAAACGAGAAATACGCCTGCATCAACAAAGGCGTCATAATAAACACCGGCAACGCCGGATATATGCTCAAAGAGTCGCTCAAACTGCTTGCCAACCGAATAGGAGTGAAAGACATCAACACCGTCTTCGCTCTGCTCGGCGGCGGGAGTATGCAACTCATAGAACTGAAATCACCACACGACTTCGTGCGCAAAAAAGAACTGACACCCGCCGTACTCGAAGACCTGAAAAACACCTGCCGCAAAAACCACGAAGCAAAAAACCCCTCCATCGCCATTCTGGACCTTATCCCGAGTTACTACATAGCCGACGGCAAAGAGACAGATGACATACCCGAAAAAGGTATGAAAGCAAGCGTGATAGAACCCCACTACGTTGCCTTCGTAGGAGAAAAACAACTCAAAAGCAAAGTGGAAGACAGCTTTGACCACGCTTTCGTCCACATGGAGCATACCTTCGTCCGCCCCGATGCACACTTCAGCGCACTGACCGCAGACGAACCCGAACTGCTCACAAACGGCTGCGCTATCATAGACCTCGGCGCACAGACCACGACACTGAGCATATACAAAGGCAATCAGTACCTTGCCTGCAAAGTTATCGGCGCAGGAGGCAGAGACATAACCAAAGCCATAGCACGAGAAGGCGGCATAGATATGCAACACGCCGAACTGATAAAATGCAGATACGGCTACGCACTGCCAGAACTCATAGAAAAAGACAAAATGCTGCGCATACTGACAAACAACTCGGAGAGCAGAGAACTGAAAATCAAAATGAGCGAACTGTCGGAAATCATAAAAACCGAACTCGACACAATAATGCAACCGCTCTTTGAAGTGCTCGGCAAATACGAAGGTCGCATTGAGACAGTCCTTATCACCGGCGGCGGCAGCCGAATGGAAGGCATAGCCGAATATGTCCAGACCAACACCGACATCGACGTTGACTACGGCAACCACGCCTCTCTGCTCGCCCCGGACACGGACGACGAGTGGTACAGCCCCGAATACTCCGCTCTCATAGGCGCACTCATCATGGGCAGCGACTACCGCGACACACACGAACCTATCACCGAAACAAAAGAAGAGTCGCTGCTCGACAAAGCCCGAAAAGGACTGAAGAAAATAGGCGACCAAACAAGCATATTCTTTACTGATAACGAATAACCAACCACATAAAACATAAGACAACTATGGACGAGGAATTATTACCCATACCACTTGAGATAGAAGACAACGCCATCATCAAAGTTTTAGGCGTAGGAGGAGGCGGTTGTAACTCCGTCAACTATATGTACAAGCAGGACATCAAAGAGGTGTCATACCTTGTGTGCAACACAGACAAGCAGGCACTGAGCAAATCCGGCGTACCCGCCAAACTCCAACTCGGTCCGGGCTTGGGCGCAGGAGGCAGACCCGAGGTAGCACAAGGCTACGCCGAGGAAAGCCGCGACAAGATTCGCGAGGCTCTGGACGACGGTACCAAGATGCTGTTTATCACCGCCGGCATGGGCGGCGGCACTGGTACGGGAGCCGGACCGGTAGTAGCCGAAGTGGCACAAGAGATGGGCATTCTCACCGTCGGCATCATCACCATACCCTTCGCCTTCGAGGGCAAACCCAAAATACGCAAAGCCCTCACCGGCGTTGCACGGCTCGCCGAACACGTAGATGCACTGCTCGTCATCAACAACGAAAAACTGATACAGATATACCCCGACCTTAATATGATTAACGCTTTCGCCAAATCAGACGACGTAGTGTGCAACGCCGCCAAAGCAATAGCGGAGATAATAACCATCCCGGGATATATCAACACCGACTTCCAAGACGTATATAACACGCTCAAAAACGGCAAAGTGGCTATAATGAACGTTGGTAGGGCAGGCGGCGAAAACCGTATAACGAAAGCCATAGAAGATGCCCTGCAATCTCCACTCGTCAATACCACGGACGTAAACGGCGCAAAGCGCGTACTGCTCCAACTTTACTGCTCCGAAGAATATGCCATACAGACCCAGGAAGCCACACAGATTCACAACTTCATACAACAAGTAGGCGACGATGTGGAAGTGCAGTGGGGCGTGAGCCTCGACAACAGCCTCGGCGAAGACGTGAGAGTAACTATCATTGCTACAGGCTACGAAGTGAGCGACATACCCTCACTTAATGACGACGAGATAAACAACGCCATCGAGAAAAACTACCACATAGAAGACCTCGCGAAGAAAAAAGAAGAAGAGGAAAAACTGAAAAAAGAGGAAGAAGAAAGACTAAGGCAAGAACAGGAAGAAAAAGAACGCCAAGAGCAGGAACAAAAACTCAAAGACAGAGAAAACAGTGACGTTAAATACGACGACGAAGACAGCGAAACTATAGTAATCGACATAGACGATACACCAAAGAAACAGGTCAGGAGAGAAATGGAATTGGATTTCGGGTCTGACACACCTGCCGGCAACCCCAAGACCGACACCACCGACAGACCTCGACGCGGGTTCTTTGACAAATGGAAGAAAAGCAAAAGATAACAAATATGGAAAACAATAAAGATATGAACCTCTGGGACTTGTGCGTAAAAACCGTACAAGCACTGATAAATCTTATAAAAGCCTGCGGCAGATTTTTAGCAGAGATGCTCCGCGTTATCTACCGCCGCTGGTGGATAGTGGGAATAGTTATGCTTGTAGCCATAGTCTGCGCGCTCTACTACTCCCGCACCGACAACCTGCGGTACGAAGTCAATGCCGTAGTCTATCTCAACGGTCCGTCTGCGCAAGATGTAGAGCGTGCCTATCTCGCTCTCAACAGCAGCCTCCACCGCGAGGGATATACCCGCCAATACGTAGGTGAAACGCTCGGACTGACACCCGCGGAAGCACACCGCCTTTGCCGCTTTGAAACCTTCCGGGTGATAGACAACCTGAATAACGGAACGGCTGACTATATAGACTGGAGCCATAGCAACAACGGTACCGACACACTGCACGTACAAATGCCCGACAGGCTTGTGCTGCAATTCGAGTGCCGCAACCTCGCAGCCGTGGAAAACATTGAAAAAGGTATAATGGCATACCTCAACGGCAAACAGCAGTTTATAGACGAATTCAGCGCCTACAAAGCCCACAAAGAAAGGCAGCTGTTCTTCGACCAAATGCAGATAGAAAAACTTGACACCCTCACAAGCCGAATGTACTCCCAAGCCGGACATCCGCAAATACAGTCCTCCACTTGGGATCTGACTATGGGCAAGCAGGAGATAACACTCCCCATAGAAGACATAGAAGAATACTTTGACCGCAAACTGCTGCGCGACCGCCGCTATATGCTCTGCTCCGCACCTGTCACACTCCAAGACAGGTTCATAGCCGACGGCAACCCCATAAACAACCGCCGCAAAGTACTTGCTATCGCCATTGTGGCAGCACTCATACTCGGCAGCGGATTAGGATATGCAATAGAGAACTTCAAACGCTTTATGACCTTCCTCAAAAAGCACGATTAACGTTTCTTAAGAACGAATTTCTTTATTCCCCAGTAAGCCAAACCTACGGCGAGAATAACCACTATAGCCACGCTCAGTTCGTGGCTGTATTTTTGTATCAAATCCATCTGACCATGGGCTATATATCCGAGAAGAGCAAGCACACAGTTCCAAGAGAAAGCACCGAGAAAAGTGTATAGCAGGAACTTCCCGAAGTGCATACGGCTCAGTCCGGCAGGAATACTGATAAGTTGACGTATAGCGGGTATGAGCCTGCCTACAAAAGTGGAAACATTGCCGTGCTCGTTAAAGTAGTTCTCCGCCTTTTGCAGTTTCTCTGACGAAAGCAGACACATACGACCGAGACGAGAGTCGGCAAACTTGTATATAAGCGGTCTGCCAAGCCAAGCCGACAAAGCATAGTTAATCACCGCTCCGAGCATCGCCCCGAGCGTACCGAACAGAACAATAAGCATTACATCCACAGGATAGACACCCGTCTGACAAAGCGGACTGGCAGGATCGGATGCCACATAAACGGCAGGAGGAATAACGACCTCGGAAGGGAAAGGAATAAAACTTGACTCAACAGTCATAAGAACGGTAATCGACGAATAGTTCATATTCGCCGAATACCATCCTACTACATTATCTATAATACTCATTTTTTATGTAGTTTACGTAGTTTGCGCTAACCGTTATAGGAATATCAATTGCACTAATATATAAATCGGCAGCAACACAATAAGAGAGAAACGCCACATATAGCCGAAGAACGATGGCATCTTTATTCCGCTCTCCTCCGCTATGGCTTTCACCATAAAGTTAGGACCATTGCCTATATACGTCAGCGCGCCGAACATAACAGAGGCGATAGAAATGGCTTTAAGCAACACCTCCGATATACCGGCAACAAAAGGTGTACCCTCAAAAACGCCTGTGAAATACTGTCCTTCAAGCAGGTGAGGATTGGCAGCTGCAGCGGCAAGCGACTCGGGCAGACCCGTAGCCACACCGTGGAAAGCCACTGCCGTAGGCGTATTGTCAAGGAAAGCGGACAACGCGCCGGTGGAATAATAGAACTGCCAAGTATGGGCAAAGCCGAGGTCTGCTGCATGCGCTTTGAGAAAAGCGAGAGCCGGGGTCATAGTGGTGAATATACCAAGGAAAAGCACAGCCACCTCCACTATCGGATCCCAAGTAAACTTGTTATCACGGTAGCGCACATCCCTGTCTGTCGTATAAAGCGACATAAGCGTTATGGAAACGAGCACTATCTCACGCAGATACTTGAGCCACAACGGTGCATCCGCACTGCCCATCTCCTCTATCGTCCCTTCATTTACGAATGCGACTGAAAGCACTATACCGAGAAGATAGAAGAAATTGATTTTGCCTTTTATCACGAGTGGCGTTGCCTCACGTGAATCAGCAGAGAGGGCAGTCCAGTCTTCCTTCTTATAGTAATATGTATCTACGAGGAAATAAATGAGCAAGAGTATAATACCGGTAAATGCCCACTCCGGTAGCAGGTGCAGGAACCAAGAGAAATGTGCGCCTCTGAGGAAGAGCATAAAGAGCGGTGGGTCGCCGAGCGGGGTAAGCAGTCCGCCGCAGTTGGCAACAAGAGCTATAAAGAAAAGTATGGTATGTACGGTGTATTTACGCTGCTGGTTGGTAGTGATAACAGGGCGAATGAGAAGCATAGCCGCGCCTGTTGTTCCCATAATGGATGCAAGTATCCAACCTAAACCGAGAAACGACGTGTTCACCCACGGCTTGGCTTTGAGGTCGCCGGAGAAATGAATACCGCCGGTAACAACAAAAAGCGAGAGCAACAGAATAATAAAAGGAACGTAATCAAAAAAGAGTTGATGCTCAAGTTCGTGCGTCATACCGCCTTTGATAAGGCAGATAGCAACGGGAATACCGAGAACGAGAGAGACTATAAGTTTATTATGATTTTTTTCCCACCAGCGTTCCGCAATAAGCGGACCGATGGCAATCATAAGCAGCATTATGCCGAAAGGAATCATCGACCATGCCGAGTGTACAAACTGTTCCATCTGAATTATTATTGGTGATTAGTAATTTTCACGCCGCAAAGGTAGTCATAAAAATTTTATTGCACAACTTTTGTGCAAATTTGAGCGAATTTGCGCAAAATTAAGGCTAATTTAATTTGATATTTCATAAAATTGTCGTACTTTTGCACAAGCAGAGCGCAAGCTTTCTATAGTAGGTGGTTAGTAGGTGATTACTATGTTATTTGTACGTAACTAAGCTGATCACAAGCCTACCAAAGCGTAACGAATAAAACCTCTTGAGTGGCTTTAAAGGGCATCACCTCGGGACGTAAACCGAAGCCGAAGGCTGTTTGCGGACCGAAGAGCGGGTGCATCCGAGTAACTTCCCTTAAAACGAAGTTTTGAGGCGTTTATGAGGATAGCCACACGCGACATGGCAACAACCATCCTTGAACACCCCGTCCGTGAGATCCACGGCGCACTCGAACGCAAAGGCATCATCAACCGAATGAAGAAATACCGTGACGATGACGGTCGTATTATCCACGTGAAGCGGTAAAGCCGCACCGAACAGCGTCCGGTGGACGATGTTCGGAGTAATTGCGGCGCGCGAGTTTGCAGAGCAAACATAGAACTCCTTACCATACAGGAGTCCTATGCCGTCCGCAATCCGCGCGACTACAAGAAGAACCCGCCGCAGGGCGCGGAACTGGAGCACATCAATCTCTTCCGCCAAGCCTGTCTTATGACCAAAGAGATCCTCGATGCTGAAAAGCCCAAAGAAACATCCGTAGTCTCCGTCTTTCCTCCTCACCCCAAGTATCTCACCAAAGAGGAAGCCCTCACCTTGCTCATCGACTACCGCAAGCGTTACCAAGCCCAACTGCCTTCCACTCGCGGCACCCGTCCCGACCCGCAAGCCCCGATTGACAAAATCACCCACACCCCGAAGCGTTATTTCCGCCTCGACAACTTCATTCGCTCCATGGTCTATCAATTCCTCAAAGCCCAACAAACAGCCCAATAACCTACAGATTAGTGCCCAAATCCGCTAAAAATGCAAAAATATCCAAAAAATGCAACCTAAAAGTTGCACATATCAAAAATTTATTGTATCTTTGCAGCATAATTCATTGAGAAACAAATAAAAGAAAAGGAGGCACTTATGGCTGCTATACAAATGGATGCAGAACTATTGCGTAATTTGAGCATCATCGCAGAAGACGAAACTATGCTTGACAAAGTAGCAAAATATATTCGCAAAGTAGCCAAACAAATGACTGATGACCCGACACGGATGACTAAAGATGTCTTTTTTGCTCGCATTGACGAGGCTGAAAGACAAATTGAAAGAGGCGAATATACAGTGCAAATGCCCGGAGAATCAGTAGCGGATATGTTAAAGAGATGTGGCTATGCTGTATGAGATAAAGTATTCCAAGCAGGCTAATATTGACCTGGCTAAATTACTTGAGCACGAACCAAAAGCGTTTCAAAAAGCCGTCACTCTAATAGAGGAACTGAAGGAACATCCCCAAACGGGGACAGGGCATCCGGAACCACTGAAGGGAAAGCCAATGAACCGATGGAGTCGTCAGATTACCAAGAAACATCGTCTGGTATACCGTATCTTCGAAGCAGAAGTGTACGTAGATCTTCTTACCGCTTACGGGCATTACGAAGACAAGTAATAACGTATGAAAACCGCAGAAGAACAAAAGGCATGGCTTCCTTATTCTCGCAAGATTGCCATTAAGACTGCTATGGCAATGAAGCGTCAAGACCTTACACGGTCAGATTTGGCAACACGTATGGGTTGTTCACCGCAGTATATATCCCGCCTGTTGAAGGGGGAGGAGAACCTCTCGTTGGAAACCATCTGTAAATTAGAGAATGCGCTTAATGTGCCCATTCTCCAATATGAGTTTGCATAAATGCAAGCAATAAAAACATCGTCTTTC
>DJXH01000048.1 GCA_002449665.1 Bacteroidales bacterium UBA7009 | reverse complement strand
TCCATCATCTGTGTGAATGTGTTTTGTCTTTGTTCGGCTGTGGTGGCTTCGCCGGTAAGTATATGGTCGCTTACGGTGCAGATTGTCAGTGCTTTCTTTCCCGCACGAGCGGCGTTCATATACAGAGCCGGTGCTTCCATCTCGTCGGCAAGTACGCCCATCTTCGTCCAGTTGGCTTTACGCGGGTCTTCGGAGTAGAAGATGTCGGCGGAGAAGACATTGCCAACGTGGTATTTATATCCGAAGTGTTCGCAGGCATCGGCAGCGGCGCGCACAAGTGAGAAGTCGGCTATAGGTGCATAATGTCCGGGTAGGTCATATTGCGCCGCATAGTTGCTGTCGGTGCAACTGCCTTGGGCTATCACTATATCGCCTATGTTGACATACATCTGTCTTGCTCCGCACGAACCGACACGGATAATAGTCTCCACATCGTAGAAGTTAAACAGTTCGTATGTGTATATGCCTATGGACGGAATGCCCATACCGTGTCCCATAACTGTTATCTCTTTGCCGTTATGTTTGCCGGTGAAGGCGAGCATACTTCTAACGTTATTCACTTGGCGTACGTCCGTGAGGAACCTGTCTGCCATCAGTTTGGCGCGCAGGGGGTCGCCTGCCATTATCATTGTCTTGGCGATCTCGCCGTATTGTGCCCCTATATGAGGCGTAGGTGTCTGGTCTTTCATATCGTAATGTATTTATGTTGTTTTCGTAATTTTCGTTGTTTTCGATATATTATGTTATATCTGAATATTTTTGATATATTCTTCTGCTTTTTTGAGGTCGTCGGGTGTGTCTATCCCTATGGATGCCACATCGCAAGCCGCCACTCTTATCTCGAATCCGTTTTCTAACCATCGCAACTGCTCAAGGCTCTCTGCTGTCTCAAGCGGTGTAGGCTGTAGGGCTGTAATCTCTTTTAGTACCTCTGTACGGTATGCATACATACCTATATGCTTATAGTATTGACCCTTTTCTAACCATTTTTCTTTTTCCACACCGCGCATATACGGTATCACGGAGCGGGAGAAGAGTAGTGTCTTGCCTGTTTTGTTGCCGTTCGCACCATTCCAAGCTACTGCTACTTTCGGCGTGTTAGGGTTCTCAAGTGCTTGCAGTCCATCCTCTAATGTAAAGGGTTTGACGAGGGTGGCTATTTTTGTGCCAACGTTATCTGCACCCTCGAAGCAACTCTTCAGTGCCTCTATCTGCTCGGGCTGAATAAACGGCTCGTCGCCCTGTATGTTGATTATGACGGTATCTTTTCCGCTATATCTATCGCTTATTTTTTCCCACGCTTCAAGACATCTCTCCGTGCCGCAACGGTGGTCGGTGCGGGTCATAACGACCTTGCCGCCGAAACCCTCAACGCAGCGATATATACGCTCATCGTCTGTTGCTACCACTACTGTCTCAAGTGCCTTGCTCGCTTGTTCATACACGCGCTCTATCATCGGCTTGCCGCCTATGAGTGCAAGCGGTTTGCCCGGGAAACGAGTGCTGGCATAGCGAGCCGGTATGATTCCTATGTATTTCATCATATTCTCCTTTCTCTATTTTGCTCAGCAGGTGAATGGCACCGCCGATGGTCTTCACTTGGTCTATGACGGCATATCTCTTGCCGGTCGGTTTGCCCGCCTTGTCTTTGTCTTCCACAATACGGCAGCGGTTGCCGCGAGTGAAGATATACTCCACTATCTTGCCGAAGATGTCGCTATGCCAGTACTTCTCGTTGTGGGTGATAAAGTATATAGTAAGGTGTTGACCTTTGAGATACACTTTCTCTATTCCCATTCGGCAGCACAGCCAGCGCAGGCGCACCACTTGCAGCAGTTCTTCCGCCTCCTCCGGCAGGTTGCCAAAGCGGTCTATGAGGCGTTTCTTGTAGGCTGTCAGTTCGTCCTCCGTCTTCAGTCCGTCAAGTTCCTTATATAGCGTTATGCGCTCCGAGATATTCTCTATGTAAGTTGCGGGGAAACACAGCGGCAGGTCGCTTTCAAGTTGTGCGTCTTGACACCACCATTTGTCTTTAGCCTGTCCTTCGCCTGTGTTATTGTCAAACTCCACTGTCAGTCCCATCTCATCTTTGAGTTCTTCCACGGCTTCGTTCAGCACTTTCTGGTACGTGTCATATCCGAGGTCGGCTATGAAACCCGACTGCTCGCTGCCGAGCAGGTTGCCCGCACCGCGAATATCAAGGTCTTGCATTGCAAGATTAAAGCCAGCTCCGAGTTCGGCAAAGGTGGAGATGGCATCAAGCCTGCGACGCGCATCTTCCGTGAGCAGTTCTCTCTCTGGTGCAACGAGGTAGCAATAAGCCTTGCGGTTGCTCCTTCCCACGCGACCGCGCAGTTGATGCAGGTCGGCAAGTCCGTAGTGTTGAGCCGAGTAGATAATCATTGTGTTCACGTTCGGTATGTCCACGCCCGACTCAATAATGGTTGTTGAGATAAGTATGTCGTAGTCGTAGTTGATAAACGCTTCAAGCCTCTCTTCCATCTCGTCTGTGGGCATCTGTCCGTGGGCTGTTACTATCCTTGCTTCAGGGCAGAGGGCGTGTATGCGATTCTCTATTCGCGGCAGCATATCTATACGGTTGTTCACTATGAACACCTGTCCGTTTCTGCCTATCTCAAGGTCTATGGCTTCTTTTATTATGTCCTCGTCATCGGGTGTCAGCACCTCTGTCTGAACGGGATAGCGGTTGGGCGGGGGAGTGGTCATAACGCTCAAGTCTCTCGCGCCGAGCAGTGAGAACTGCAACGTGCGCGGTATAGGCGTGGCTGTGAGCGTAAGTACGTCTATGTTGGTGCGCAGGGCTTTGAGTTTCTCTTTGACGGTTACTCCAAACTTCTGCTCCTCGTCTATTATGAGCAGACCAAGGTCGTGCCATACCACGCTTTTGCCCACAAGTTTATGCGTACCTATCAGTATGTCTATCTTGCCCGCTTTCAGGTCTTCAAGCAGTTCTTTCGTTTCCTTCGCACTCTTGCCTCTTGACAGGAAAGCAATCTTCACGGGGAAGTTCTTAAATCGCTCACTGAAAGTGTTATAGTGTTGCAGTGCCAATACTGTAGTCGGGACGAGTACAGCCACTTGCTTGCCGTCCGTCGCTGCTTTGAACGCCGCACGCATTGCTATCTCCGTCTTGCCGAAACCCACATCGCCGCATATCAGCCTGTCCATAGGCATACTGCTCTCCATATCGTGCTTTACGTCGGCTGTGGCTTTGGCTTGGTCGGGAGTATCCTCATATAGGAAAGATGCTTCAAGTTCGTGCTGCATATACCCGTCCGGCGTATAGGCAAAACCTTTCTGCTGTTTGCGCGAAGCATACAGGCGGATAAGGTCGCGGGCAATGTCTTTCACCCTGTCCTTGGTGCGCTCTTTGAGTTTCTCCCACGCTCCCGAGCCGAGTTTGGAGACGGTGGGCGCACTCCCTTCTTTGCCCTTGTACTTGCTTATTCTGTGCAGGTTATGTATGCTGACGTATATGCTGTCGCCGCCTCTGTATATGAGTCTTATCATCTCTTGCGGCTTGCCGTTGACGGAGGTGGTTACCAGTCCGCCGAACTGCCCGATGCCGTGGTCGGTATGAACCACATAGTCGCCCATTCGCAGTTGGTTGATCTCTTTGAGGGTAACTACCGCCTTGCCCCTTCTGGCGTTCTCGCTTTGCAGACTGACACGGTGATAACGCTCAAAAATCTCGTGGTCGGTATAGCATATCGTCTTCAGGTCATGGTCTATCCACCCGCCGTGAAGGGTCTTGTCTATGGCTTCAAACGCTATCGGCTCTTTTTTCTCATCTTCGGCTATCTGGCGGAAGATAGAAGCAAGACGGTCGGTCTGTTTCTTTTGGTCAGCAAGGATATATACCTTATAGCCTTTCTTTATGCGCTCGCTAAGGTCGTCTGTGAGAATATCAAAGTTCTTGTGAAAAAGCGGTTGAGGCTCGGTGTGAAACTCTATTTTTACGTATGTCGGAAAATACGACTGCTGTCGTATCTCTATAGTCTTTTCCGAGAAATCTATCGTATTGCCGCCCACGCCGCCGATAGCACTGTCAAGTTTGTATCTTACCATCGACCAGTCGTTTGAGACCCATACCGTTTCTTTAGGCAGGTAGTCTGTAAGGCTGCATAGTGTGCTCTCGTCCGTCTGTTCGTCTCTGCCTACTATGTTTATGCTCTCCACGCGAGAGAGGCTCAGTTGGGTCTCAATGTCAAACTCGCGTATAGAGTCTATCTCGTCGCCGAAGAAATCAATACGATAGGGCAGGTCGTGGCTGTAGGAGTAGATGTCCGCTATCCCGCCTCTCACTGCCACCTGCCCGGGTTCATATACGAAGTCCACACGCTCAAAACCGCTGTCTGTCAGCAGTTCTATAAGGTCGCTCTGCCTTGTTTTTTCGCCCGTTTTAAGGCTGATGGTATTGCGCTTCAGGCTCTCTTTGGGCGGCACCGGTTCTAATAGTGCTTCGGGGTAGGTAGCTATTATTATTCCGCTGTGATTGTCGCCGTTCAGCCGTGTCAGTACCTCCGTGCGCTGCACTGCCATAGCCTCGTCTGTGGCATCCCTGTTGCTGCCCTCACCGCTGTCCTGCCTCTTGCGAGTGCGACGATGCGAGGCGGGGAAATACATTGCATCTGCCCCTATAGCAACAAGGTCTGCATAGATGTATTGTGCTTCGTCCTGATTATCTGCTACGTACAGCAAATACGGCTGCTGTATCGCTTTCATCACCACTGCTCGTGACGACGCATTAAGCCCCGAAAGAAGTAGGTGTACACCGCTTCTTTTGCTAATCGTATCCCTTACCGCTGTGAGGGTAGGGTGCTGCGATAGTAAATTATATAATTCCTCTATTTGCATTTTTCTCGCCTGCAAAGATACTGCAAAAGTCAAACTTGTGCAAATTTTTACGCAATATATGCAAGATTGCTATCTGGCACGAAATTTGTAATCTCTCTTTCGCAAACAACGTAAACAACCTTCTTATGTACATCATCCTTGCCATACTCATTGTCATTCTTATTGTCCCTGATATTTATATATGGTTATCCCGCCTTCGCGGGCGTTCCTTTTGGCTGCAGGCTGCTTGGTTTGTGCCGTCTTTGCTCACTTTCCTGTTGCTATTTCTTTCAGGGACGGGTCGCCTGTTAGAGAACGGTCTGTCGCTCTCTACGGCTCTGCTTGCCGCCGTGGCTCTGCCTAAATTTATATATATGGTGGTGGAGGGGCTTTCCCGCTGTCTGACCCCCTTATGGCATAGTGCGCGCCGTGCAGGACATATCACGGGATTAGTCTTGGCTGTGTTTGTCGCCGTCGTTATGGTCTATGGTGCTTTCTTCGGCTGGCGGCGATTAGAGGTGAAAAACGTAGAAATTTCCCTTTCAGGTCTGCCCGAAGAGTTTGACGGCTACCGCATTCTGCAACTCTCTGACTTGCACGTCGGTACGTATGGCACCGACACCGCTTTTGTCAGCTGTTTGGTCGCCGCCGCCAACTCTCAAAACGCCGATGCCATTGTCTTCACCGGCGATTTGGTCAATATGTCGCCCGACGAACTGACACCCTTTGAGCCGCTGCTCTCACGCTTGAGTGCAAAGGACGGTGTGTATTCCGTCCTCGGCAACCACGACTATTGTATTTACGGCAGGCGTAAGGAAGACCCCGCTTCTGCCGTCAAACGACTTGTTCAGAAAGAGCGGAATATGGGCTGGACCGTCCTCAACAACGAACATAGGATAATCCGTAAAGGTGAGGCGTGTTTAGCCATCGCCGGAGTGGAAAATACCGGCAAACCCCCTTTCCCGAGCAAAGGCGACCTTACAAAAGCCTTGAACGGTATTCCCGACTCTGTCATAACCATCCTGCTTTCTCACGACCCCTCACATTGGGATATGCAGATACTGCCCGAGACCGACATTCCTCTTACCCTTTCAGGTCATACCCACGCCGCACAGGTCAAAATAGGCAGTTTCTCGCCTTCGCAGTGGCTCTACAAGGAGTGGAGCGGACTTTATGAAACGGATGGACAGCAACTTTTCGTCAGCGAAGGAACGGGCGGTACAATAGCCTTCAGATTAGGGACAGTGCCGCAGATTATCGTCTTCACTCTCCACAAAAAATAAAAGATTGTGCAAATTCTTGCACGATTGGAAAAATAGCCGTATCTTTGTGCCAAATTTTGTTTTTTAACTTTTAGAAGTATGAAATTAGAAGAATTGACACAAAGAATCTATGCCGAAGGCGTAGAAAAAGGCAATGCCGAGGCAAAAGACATTATTGCCAAAGCAGAGGAAAAAGCAGCGCAAATAGTAGCCGAGGCTCAAAAGCAGGCAGAGGCTTGTATTGCCGATGCCGAGCAGAAGGCTGCCGAGCTTGACAAGAACACCCGTGCCGAACTTAAGATGTTCGCCGCTCAAAGCGTTAACGCACTGCGTACCGAAGTTACCAACCTTCTTACCGGCAAGATTGCTACTGACAGTGTCAAAGCCGCTACTGCCGACAAAGCCTTTATGCAGCAGGTCATCCTTAAGATGGCTCAGTCTATGGCTACGAATGGCGGAGTTACCATCGAAGCCAAAGATGCCGAAGCCCTCAAAGCCTATTTTGCTGCCAACGCCAAGTCCCTTCTTGACAACGGCGTGAATATCACCGAGGTGAAGGGTCTCAAGACCGACTTCCAAATAAAATCCGAAAAAGGCGGATACAAACTTGCCTTCGGTGATGCCGAGTTCGTGGCATACTTCAAAGAGTTTCTTCGTCCCGAACTTATAGAAATGCTTTTCTGATTATGGGTTACGAATGTTTGCTTACGGGTCTGCCGGACCTGAAAGCGGGTGCCGATGCTCCTATGAAGCAAGACGCTCTGCTTGAAGTCTTCTCGGACTCCCTCTCCGCTTCCGATATGGAGCAGCTCCGCTTGCTGCTGGTCTCGCCCGAGGACGAGATGATTACGCGGCAGATGGAGGCTTATGATGATACTATCATAGGTCAGCCTGCGTGGTGGGAAGAGGTTAGAGACACCCTTTCGGATGAAGACATTCGTACCGCCCTCGTCTATGAGTACGGTATAAAAAAAGGGTGCAAGTTCGTCAAAGACTGGTTCAGGTACAACCAAGACCTTAATAATATACTCGCTGCCGCCATCTGCCGCAAGCACAGCTTTGACGTGCGCAAAGTCATTGTCGGTCAAAACGAGGTGGCACAAATCCTGCGCCGTAACCTCCCGCAGAAAGATTTCGGTCTCGGTGGCGTGATTGACAACCTGCCTGAGATAATGGCTCTGCTTGATATAGACAATCTTATGGAGCGCGAAAAACGCCTTGATGCAATGCGTTTCGCTTGGCTCGAACAAAAAACACTCTTTGTTAACTTCTCGCTTGATAACGTTCTCGCCTACTGGCTGATGTGCTCTATGCTCAACCGCTGGTCGGTGCTTACCGTCGAGCAGGGCGAACAGGTCTTCCGCGATATGGTCGCCGATATGAAAAAAGGCGTACAACTTGATTAAAATGCTAAAATTGTAAATGCTAAAATAGTAAATATATATGACAACAGGAAAAGTAAAAGGTATCATCGCCAACCTCGTTACCGTAGAGGTCGATGGTCCTGTAGCTCAAAATGAAATTGCCTATATCAGCGTTGGTGATACCAAACTGATGGCAGAGGTGATTAAAGTTACCGGCGACAACGTCTATGTGCAGGTGTTCGAGTCAACGCGCGGACTCAAAGTAGGTGATGCCGTTGAGTTTACCGGTCACATGCTCGAAGTTACCCTCGGTCCCGGTCTGCTCAGCCGTAACTACGACGGTCTGCAGAACGACCTTGACAAACTGACAGGCGTGTTCCTCAAACGCGGTGAGTACAACTACCCGCTTGACAAGGACAAACTCTGGAAGTTTGAACCTATTGCCAAACCCGGCGACAAAGTGGAAGCAGCCGCTTGGCTCGGCGAAGTGGATGAGAATCACCAGCCCCACAAGATTATGGTGCCCTTCGTCTTTGAAGGAACTTATACCGTTAAGTCTATCGTTGCTAAAGGTGAGTATCGCATAGAAGATACAATCGCCGTCCTCACCGATAGCGAAGGCAATGATCATAATGTTACTATGGTGCAGAAATGGCCAGTAAAAAAAGCCATACTTGCCTACAAGTCGAAGCCGCGCCCATTCAAACTCCTTGAGACCGGCGTTCGTACCATAGACACCGCCAACCCCATCTGCGAGGGCGGTACGGGCTTTATCCCTGGACCTTTCGGTACGGGTAAGACCGTCCTTCAGCACGCTATCTCCAAACAAGCCGAAGCCGATATCGTAATCATCGCAGCCTGCGGTGAGCGTGCCAACGAGGTAGTGGAGACCTTCACCGAGTTCCCCGAACTCGAAGACCCGCATACAGGGCGCAAACTGATGGAACGTACCATCATCATTGCCAACACATCCAACATGCCCGTTGCTTCGCGTGAGGCTTCCGTATATACGTCTATGACCATAGCCGAGTACTACCGCTCTATGGGACTGCGTGTCCTGCTTATGGCCGACTCCACCTCCCGCTGGGCACAGGCTCTGCGTGAGATGTCCAACCGTATGGAGGAACTTCCCGGACAAGACGCTTTCCCGATGGACCTCTCGGCTATCATCGGTGCTTTCTACGCCCGCGCCGGATACGTCTATCTCAACAACGGCAAGACCGGCTCCGTTACCTTCCTTGGTACAGTATCACCCGCAGGCGGTAACCTCAAAGAGCCTGTTACAGAAGGTACGAAGAAAGTGGCACGCTGCTTCTACGCTCTCGAGCAGAACCGCGCCGACCACAAACGCTATCCCGCCGTTAACCCCATTGACTCCTATTCTAAATATATAGAATACCCTGAGTTTGAAGAGTATATGGCTAAACTCATAGACAAAGAGTGGCTGCCTAAAGTGAACTCTATGAAGACCTACCTCCAACGCGGTAAGGAGATTCAGGAGCAAATCAACATCCTCGGTGATGACGGCGTACCCGTTGATTATCACGAGGAGTTCTGGAAATCAGAGGTTATCGATTTCGTTATCCTCCAGCAGGATGCTTTCGATAAGATTGATGCCGTCTGCCCGCTTGAGAGACAGCGTTATATGCTTGACATCGTTATGGACATCTGCCGCCACGACTATAATTTCGACAACTTCAACGATGTCTCCGACTACTTCAAACGTGTCATCAACTATTGCAAACAGATGAACTACTCCGAGTTCCATTCAGCCGAGTTTGAAGATTACCGCAACAAACTTGCCGAACTCTTGGCAGAGAAGCAGATAGCTGAATAAATATCCCAAATTGTAAATGTCTAAATTGTAAATAATTTTATGGCAAAAGCATTTCAAAAAATCTATACTGAGATTACGGCTATCACCAAAGCCACCTGCTCGCTTAAAGCCGAAGGAGTAGGTAATGACGAACTTGCCACCGTCAACGGCAAACTCGCACAGGTGGTAAAAATCATGGGTAACGACATCACCCTTCAGGTCTTCCAAGGTACGGAAGGTATCCCCACCAACGCCGAAGTTGTTTTCCTCGGTAAGGCTCCGTCCCTCAAGGTGAGCGACCAACTTGCAGGACGTTTCTTCAACGCCTACGGCGAACCTATCGACGGCGGACCTGCTATTGAAGGTAAGGAAGTGGAAATAGGCGGTCCTTCCGTTAACCCCGTAAGACGTAAACAGCCGTCCGAACTGATAGCCACGGGTATCGCAGGTATCGACCTTAACAACACACTCGTTTCCGGTCAGAAAATACCTTTCTTCGCCGACCCCGACCAGCCCTACAACCAAGTAATGGCTAACGTGGCTCTCCGCGCTAAAGTCGATAAAATCATCCTCGGCGGTATGGGACTGACCAACGACGACTATCTCTATTTCAAGAACGTCTTTGCCAACGCAGGAGTGCTCGACCGTATCGTCTCTTTCGTCAATACCACAGAGAACCCCGCAGTTGAGCGTCTGCTTATACCCGATATGGCTCTCGCAGCAGCAGAGTACTTCGCCGTGGAAAAACACCAGCAGGTGCTCGTCTTGCTCACGGATATGACCCTTTACGCCGACGCTCTCGCTATCGTGTCTAACCGTATGGATCAGATTCCTTCTAAAGACTCTATGCCGGGTTCGCTCTATTCCGACCTTGCGAAGATATACGAGAAAGCCGTGCAGTTCCCCGAAGAAGCCGGTGGCGGTTCTATCACCATCATCGCCGTTACCACCCTCTCCGGCGGCGACATCACTCACGCTATCCCCGACAACACCGGTTATATCACCGAAGGTCAACTCTACCTCCGTCGCGACAGCGACATAGGTAAGGTCATCGTCGATCCCTTCCGCTCACTCTCGCGTCTTAAACAACTTGTTGCCGGTAAGAAGACCCGCGAAGATCACCCGCAGGTTATGAACGCTGCTGTTCGTCTGTATGCCGATGCCGCCAACGCCAAGACCAAACTTGAAAACGGCTTTGACCTCACCGACTACGACGACCGCTGCCTCAAGTTCGCAAAAGAGTACAGCGCACAGATTCTTGCTATTGATGTGAACATCGATACCACACAGATGCTCGACATCGCTTGGACACTCTTTGCCAAGTACTTCAAACCCGAAGAGGTGAACATCAAACAAGCCCTCGTAGATAAATACTGGGTAAAATGACAAAATTGTAAATTGTCTGATAGTAAATAACAATGGCTATTACATATCAATTTAACAAAACATCACTGCAAGGGCTTGAGAAAAACCTCAAGATGCGGCAACGCACCCTCCCTACGCTCCAGAGCAAGGAGTCTGCACTTCGCATGGAAGTCAAACGTGCGAAGGACGAGATAAAGGCTTTGGACGAGGAGGTCAACCGTCGTATCAAGGACTATGATCAGATGCTCGCGCTGTGGGGGGAGTTTGACACCTCTCTTATCCACGTGGACGATGTGCGTATGTCCGTCAAGAAGATTGCCGGCGTGCGTGTCCCCGTGCTTGACGAGGTGGTCTATTCCACCAAGCAGTTCAGCATCTTCTCCGCCCCCAAGTGGTTCGCCGACGGCTTTGAGCAAGTCAAAGCCATTGCTGATGTGGGTATTCGTCAGGAGTTCGTCCGCCGAAAGGTCGAACTGCTCGAATATGCCCGCAAGAAAACAACTCAAAAAGTGAACCTTTTTGAGAAAGTGCAAATCCCTGGTTACCAAGACGCTATCCGTAAAATCAAACGCTTTATGGAAGATGAGGAGAACCTGAGCAAATCGTCGCAAAAAATAGTCAAAGGTAAACGCGAACGTGAAGCCATGCTCGAAGAGCAGGCAAGAAAGGAGGCTGCCGTATGATTACAAAAATGAAAAAATATACCTTCCTCGTTATGACCTCCGCCTATGACAGGTTCCTGCAAGAACTGCAAAGCACAGGCGTGGTACACATAACCCTTAAGTCGGAAGGAATGGCAGACGACGAGACACTCCAACAGTCGCTCTCACGCATTGACGAGATTAACCGCATCCTACGTCAGGGCGCACCCGACCAACTGCTTCAGGAAAAAGCAGAAGTGGAAGCCAAAATAGCAACCACCCGCAAAGAGGCTGAACGCGTTGCCGTATGGGGCAACTTCTCTTCAAAACGTCTTGAGGAGTTGAAAAATGCAGGCTACGAACTATTCTTCTACTCCTGCCCCAAGACAGCCTTCCAAGAAGAGTGGGGTGTGAAGATAGCAGAGCAAGGCTCTACCGCCTATTTCGTTTCCGTTGGCTCGCCTGTCAGCGATGAGCAATGCATTGAGCAGAACATCGGAACCAAGAGCGCAAGCGAACTCAATACCGACCTTGAAGCTCTCAACGGACTGCTCGTCGCCGCCGATGCACGTATTCAGGCTTGGTGGCAGCAGAACGAACAGCCGCTGCGTGAGGAACTTAAAAAGGCTGAAGCGGCAGTTGACTGGCAGCGCGTAACGCTCTCCACCGACCATACCGCCGAAGGTCGCCTCAGCCTTTTAGAAGGCTTCTGCCCTGTGGAGCAGTGCGGCGAACTCAATGCCAAACTTGACTCTATGGCTTGCTACTATGTAGCCGAAGACCCGCAGGCAGACGACAAAACGCCTATCAAACTGCGTAACAATAAGTTTACTAAACTGTTTGAACCGCTTACAGGTATGTACGGCTGGCCCGACTACGGCGAGTTTGACCCCACGCCCGTTCTTGGTCCCTTCTTCCTGCTTTTCTTCGCCCTCTGTATTGGCGATGCCGGCTACGGACTTATACTCATTCTTTTAGGTTATCTTATTCATAAAGACAAACTGAAGATAGATATGTTCTCCGGCCTCGGTCCCATCATTATGGCTCTCGGCGTTGGCTCCACCGTAGTAGGCTATCTTATGGGCGGCTTCTTCGGCATAGACCTCTTTGCCGCCACTTGGATGCCCGACTGGGCAAAAGTCTGTATGTTCAAGAACCTTGGCGACCCCGCTGACGGCTATAAGATTATGGGTTACGATGTAATGATGGTGCTCGCCCTTGTTATAGGTATAGTGCATATCTGCCTTGCTATGACCATCAAAGCCGTTTGTTATACTAAACGCTTCGGCTTTAAGCAGACTGTCTCCGTATGGGGCTGGCTCACGCTTATCCTCGGCGGACTGATTACAGCCGTGCTGGCTATGACCAACGTCCTGAGCCAAGAAGCAACCAAGATTGTACTTATCGTTATAGCTGCCGTTTCCGCTCTCGGTATATACATTTTCAATACCCCGGGGCGCAACCCGCTGATAAACATAGGCGCAGGCTTGTGGGATACCTACAATATGGCTACCGGCATTATGGGGGACGTGCTCTCTTACATACGTCTTTATGCCCTCGGTCTTGCAGGCGGTATGCTCGGTATGGCGTTCAACCAACTCGGTACGATGGTGCTCGGCGAACAACCTAACGTAGGTACGTGGATAGGGTTCATTCTTATCGTTACCTTCGGACACGTGCTTAACTTGCTTATGGCTTGTCTCGGAGCCTTCGTTCACCCGCTACGTCTGACTTTCGTGGAGTATTTCAAAAACTCCGGCTACGAAGGTACCGGCAAACTATATAAACCTTTCAAAAAGGCGTAATTACGAAAAGAACGCAAATTACGCAAACTACGAAAACAATAATAATTTATTAAATAATCAAAAACATTATGGAAATCATTTTAGGTTATCTCGGACTTGGTCTTATGCTTGGCCTTTCCGGTATCGGTTCCGCTTACGGAACAACAATCGCTGCCAACGCTGCAGAAGGAGCACTCAAGAAGAACAAAGACAAATCGTCGTCTTACATGATTCTTTCCGCTCTGCCCGCTACCCAAGGTCTTTACGGCTTTGTTGCTTTCCTTATGATGCGCAGTATGATGCAAACCGAAAACGGCGGACTTATTCTCTTCGGTATGGGTCTCGGTATGGGTCTTGTCTTCCTTCTCTCCGCTGTTCGTCAGGGTCAGGTTTGCGCCAACGGTATAGCAGGTATCGCTGCCGGTCATGACGTTCAGACCAACACTATGATCTACGCCGCTCTGCCCGAGTTCTACGCCATCTTGGCTCTCGTTGCAGGTTTGATGCTCTAATGCTCATTATTACTGTCCGATTCCATCGGACAGTAATATTTTTTTTCTTTATATTACTGTCCGATGGAATCGGACAGTAATATAAAGAAAAAAAATCATCCAATAAAATTTTAAGATTATGAAACACAGACTACTATTTCTCTTTCTCCTTCTATTGGGTACCACTCTGTCGGTTTCTGCTTCCCAAATATGGGGCAAACTGTCAGGCGGCGGAAAGTGGATATATATTCCCGAAGATGAGGAGTTGTTTATCGATGTAGAGACCCTTCCCGATTACGGCTTTGTTACGCACCAAGGCGGAGTAGGCGACCCCCTCGGTCCGGAAACAAAAGGCGAAAAATGCGATGTTACCGACGCACCATGGTGCGCCTTTGCCAAAACAACCAAAGTTATCATTTTCTCTAATAAGATAACGCACATCGGAGCAAATGCCTTCCGTGGCTTTACCGAAGTTGTCAAAGTCAGTTTCGACCCGCGTACTTCCACTCGCTATGCTGACGAACTTATATATGTGGGCGATTACGCTTTTGAAGGATGCACCAAGTGCGCAAACTTATGCTTGACGGACAACTGTATATTGTTATGCCCGATGGCGCGACCTACAACTTCCAAGGTCAAAGAATAAAATAATAACCACCTAAATATTACAAAAATGAAAAAGTTATCAATTATTATAGCCCTTTGCTTTGTTTGCATTATGGGCAATGCCCGCTCTATTGTAAGCGGAGATTTTGATTTTGCAAATTCCTTTTGGGAATTCGATGAGGAAACAGGTATTTTGACCATCGGTGTCTTAGATCATACTAACACTGATTTTGAGCATGAAGGAGTTGTTTACGGTGCTTTGCCGGATTTTGATGCAGAAGCAGAGATTGGCTTGGCCCCGTGGTTCGGAACATTCGGTGAAGACATCAAGTCTATTGTTATTGAAGACGGTATAGTCAGAGTTGGCAGCCGCTCCTTTGCACAATGTTATTATGTTGAAAATGTCAGCCTTCCTGACGGATTGATTGAAATAGGCGAATATGCGTTTATGCAATTAGGTGATATTCTCGAAATTATTGTTCCTGAAGGTGTTAATAAGTTGGAAAAGGGTGCTTTCGAAGGATGTGCAAGCCTGCAAACGGTAAGCCTGCCGAGTACTCTCGAAACCATCGGTCAATACTGCTTTGCCGGATGTACAAGTCTGGCCCGGATTACCTACAATGCCGAAAAAGTGCATTACCTGCCATCCAATGCCTTTGAGGGCGTTGATTGCGCTTCCATCGTTCTTTACGTGCCCGCTGAAAGTGTAGAAGACTATAAATACTACTCTGATTGGGCTGAGTTCACCATCCAAGCTATCGGCGACGAACCCGCTGAACCTATAGATGAAGATGTGTGCCAAGTAGTAAGCACAGGAGATGTTGACTTTGTGCATAGCGATATGATGGAAACTCCCGATGATGAGGGTGGTTATAATTTCTATCTCTATACCAATAGTGCTTGGACGTTAGAAAATAGATTCACCCCAACTAAACAACCCGGAAATGGTGAAATGTTCGAAATAACAATTCATCCTGAAGACCCGACAAATATGGCAGGTATGTATGAAAATGATTTGACAATTCTGATGACTGTCAAAAACGGTTCTGCAATAGACCATTATTATCGCACAGCAGGTACACTTATCATCACTTTGAGCGAGTCAGGCAATACTTACGACTTTGTATATAATCTTACAATGGAGAACTCCTCCGATGATACGGATACCCGAACTTTGCAAGGCACAATTATAGGCGTATGTACCTCCATTGACATTGCTCAAGGTATAGACGACATCAACGCTGACAAGGTGGCTGCCAAAAAGCAAATGCGCGATGGCGTGCTCCTCATCGAAGCAGGTGGCAAAACATACAACGCACAAGGCGTAGAGATTAAATAACACCTCTTTTATAAGTATTCTTGTTATCTTTTAACTAAATATCACTGTGCGCGCATTGGTCAAAAGATAACAAGAATACATAATATTCAAATCACCCTTATTTGTCTCATCTAATCTTGTTTGCTATGAAAAAGAATCTGTCTATCTATCTATCTATCATTCTCCTTATCTTAGGAGCATCTTGTAGTAGTGTTTATGCCTATACCCCGGTAGGGGGTAATAAACTCCCCGGCGGCGGAAGGTGGATATATAACGCCAATGAAGAAGAATTGTTTATCGATGCCGAGACTATCCCCGATTACGGCTTCGTTACTCACCAAGGCGGAGTAGGCGACCCCCTCGGTCCGGAAACAAAAGGCGAAAAATGCGATGTTACCGATGCACCTTGGTGCGCTTTTGCCAAATCTGTAAAAGTAATCACCCTATCTGATAAGATTCAACATATCGGTACCAATGCTTTCCGCGGCTTTAGCGAAGTGGTCAAAGTCAATTTCAACCCGCGAATGTCAGCACGCCTTGAAGATGAAAAGATTGCTGTGTGCGACTATGCTTTTGCCGGCTGCTCCAAATTAGAGAATTTCAGTTTTAGAGATATTTATCATATCGGCGATTATGCTTTTTCACATACTGCTTTACGATATGTGGAATTGTCTGATATTAGATTTGTGGGTTATTTACCTTTTTCTGATTGCCCCAACCTCATACGCCGCAAACACATAAATAATGCTGCCTCTGTTGACAACTACGACCTTATGCCGTCTATCTATTTCAGGACGGACAGATTGCCCAATTTTTTATATGGTAGTAATGACCCAACTGAACATTATTTATGTCACAATAGCGGTAAAGGGGTCAATTATTATATCATTCTTTACTCCATCAGTGAGGCAAAGAATATCCACGGCGGAGTCTCCGGAGTATATAACTTACGCGTAAACGAAGATGAAAAAATCTTCTTTGGCGGCGATATGGGCTATAACAGCAAAAATGCTCGTCGCTCCTATTGGTATATGCGTACTCCCTCCGAGATGATTGTCAACTATGCAGGTCTCTCCGGAGAAATACAAGGAAATGCTTATCTGTCTTGGACCCCCGTCTCGCAAGATGTAACAAAACTGCGCTTCAATGAGGCTACAGAAGTAGGACGGGGTGCCTTTGCTAATTTCAATAAATTGGAAGAAGTGATTCTTGACCCTTCTGTTACGGAAATTAAGGAACGTGCTTTTTATAGTTGCGATGCCCTTAATAAAATCACCGGTACAGATAATGTGAAATATGTACATAAGGAGGCTTTTTCTAATTGTAGCGCATTGGCTTCCATAGGTCTGCCTCAATGTGTGGAAATAGGCGAACAGGCTTTTGATGGATCCAATAAACTCAGTTGGGTATATATACCTGCTGTTCAAAGTCTTGGTGATATGTCATTTGCAGACTGCCCCGCTCTCAATACCATTACATTTAGTTCTGCCCCAAGATTAGGTAACGATGTCTTCTATGGTGTAAAACGTTCCAAAGTTACCCTTCGTATCTCGCCCTCTGCCGCATCCGCTTTCAGCAGCAACATTTGGAGCGGCTTCAATATAGAGTATCTTACTGCCGACCTGCCCCTCAATGATGACGGATGGAGCCTTTCCAAAGAAGGTCAACTCGTCATCTCCGATTTGAAGTGGTTTAGGGACTATGTAGCGCTGGAGCAACTCCCGTGGCACGCCTACAGAGACTTAATAACATCTGTTGTTGTTGCTGATAATATGTCAAGTACAAAGGTCAGAGTGGGCGACTTTATGTTTAGCGACCTGCCAAATCTTGAGAAAGTATCCCTTGGCGAAGTAGCCGAAGTAGGCAAATACGCCTTCTCACAATGCCCCAAACTGAACACCGTAGGTACAACTCTTAATCATACAACCAAAATTGGTGATGGCGCATTCGAAGGTTGCACCTCGCTTAGCGAACTCTATTTGGGCATCTCATTGACCTCACTCGGGCAACTCGTCTTCTATGGCTGCCAATCGTTAAAAGAATTGAGTTGTGCCGCTGCCACTCCGCCCGCCGTACAAAACAATACCTTTGATGGTATAGCCGATGGAAACCAAAAATCCGTACTACTTTATTCCCCCGTTACATCCCTCGCTCTTTATGTCAAAGCAAACGGCTGGAAGAATTTTTCATACGCATCTTTGAAGGCATACGGCAATATCGTTGAATCCGGTGAATTTTACGACGGAACCTACTTAATCTACGAAAACGGACTTATGCAGTGTTACGCTGACAATAATTCCAACGCCTCATCTACCGAAAGTGCTATGTCAGCACTTCGCACCAAAGTGAAGGAAATAGATGTGCAGGGTGAGATAATGAGCCTTGGCCCCGTTTTCAAAAACTTTACATCGCTTACCAAAGTAACACTCAGTAGTAGTATCACCTCGCTCACCCAAACATTTGACGGCTGCACCAATCTGCAAGAAATATCTATGCAAGGTGTCCGCAGACTCGGCGACTACACCTTCCGCAACTGCTCATCGCTCGACTTGTCCAACTTGACTAACCTCACACATATAGGTTACAACTGCTTTGAAAACAGTGGAATAACTGAAGTAACAATCTGGAATGCAACTTTAGGTGCCAACATTTTCAAAGGATGTAAAAACCTTAAATCTGTACATCTTAATATCCCCGTAATTAAAGAAGAGATGTTCAAAGGTTGCTCTGCTTTGACAGATGCATATTTTGGTTCTAACGTGGCTACCGTAGAAGGCAACGCTTTCTTGGGTACTGCGATCTCATCCATCATCTACGACCGTGCACGTCCCGCTACACTCGACTATGACGGCTATGAAAATATCTTCTCCGGCGTTTCGGCAAATGATATCACTCTCTATGTACCCGCGCCGTGCATCGAGACCTTCAAAAACGCTGCCACGTGGAGAAATATGAACATTGTTGAAAATCAGAATGTTATAGCTGATGCTTTCACCTTGCCTCAAAGCGGATATTTTGCTGTTGCAAACGATAGTTGGACACTCGCCGAGAACGGACTCCTCACTATTCAAGCTGATGGCGATATGACACCTTGGCTTAACGGCGAAGACATCTTGCACAACCAACTTGAACAATGGATACCATATGTTACCACTGTAGAAGTAATGGGCGAAACAACATCCACAGTGGATGATATGATTCCGAGCGACCGCGGTAATGGTATTCCGGGTATAACTAAAATCGCCCTCGGTAAAAATATAAAAACCGTAGGACGTTCCTTCTACCAACTTTACCACCTCGAACGCGTGGACTGTTACGCCGAAGAAGTGCCGGGCATTTACGATGAGGCTTTCGACTGGAATGTCATTGCCGACAATTCGGTCAAACTGCACGTACCCAACAAACCCGGTGTAAGAGACGCATACCGCCAAAATAGCAATTGGAAGAAATTCCAAATCATTGCTGATCTCGACGATGTATATACCGTTACGCTTAATGCCGACTATGGTTACATCGAAACACAGGAAGATGTCAACCTCAACGCAGTTCCCAAAAACACCGTCCTGCACCTTACAGCCGTTCCTGCATCAGGCTACCGCTTCGTAGAGTGGGGCAACTACAACCCTGCCACCGGACTTAAAGTAACAGACGATGTTACAGTTACAGCCACTTTCGAAAGGATAATCACAGGCATTGAAGATGTTACTTTCGGCAACAACGAAAGCAACAACCAAGTGCGTAAACTACTGCTTGACGGACAACTGATTATCCTTATGCCCGAAGGCAAGATATACAATATTCAAGGACAACGAATAAAATAAATGCAAGTATAATACGAGATGAAACATAGGTTTTTATTTTTAAGCATATTGTTATTTTGCGGTGTAGCTTTGTCAACTCTCAATGCAAAAAACATAGAACAAGGCAAACTGCCCGATGGAGGATATTGGACATTGAATGATGATGGTACTGAATTGTTTATCCATGCCAAAAAAATTCCGGATTGCGGTGTTGTCTCGCACCGTGGCGGAGAGGGAGACCCGCTCGGACCCGAAAAAAAAGGCGAGTATTGCTTTGTTACCGATGCCCCGTATTGCGCACTGGCTAAAACAGTAACTACCATAATCTTTTCCGATGATATTGTATATATTGGAAACAATGCCTTTAGAGGTTTTTCCAAACTCGTTCAGGTAACATTCGACAAAAAAAATTACGTAAATGAAAAAACGTTGGTAGATATAGGGGACTATGCCTTTTCTGATTGTTCCCAATTACAATTTATGACGTTTAACTATATTCGTAGTATCGGTCATTATGCTTTCAGTCATACGGCTTTGCACCAGGTGCTACTGCCTCAAATTCAACAATTAGGTGAAGCCCCGTTTGCTTATTGCCCCAACCTTCAGCGAAGTCTGAATGTAGCCGATGAATCTTCTATAGTCAATTACGACATTATGCCGTCTGTACTGATTACTACCGGAAAAATGCCGGAATTTACAGGTACGAGAAAAAAACTCTCGGAATTTATCGGTAAAGGCGACCTCCGATTTCTTGTGCTGGTAAATTATAGTGATAGGTTGGTAGGAGAGTATGGCGGATTGGAAAATTATTATAAGGAGCATCAAACGGATATAGAACGAATCGTTTTCGGTCGTGAGTTGGATTATAGTTATTCCGATAAATTATCCGCATATTGGTATATGCGTACGCCTACCGAAATGATTGTTAACTTCATCGGACTTAACAATAAACCCTATAATACTTTTGAAAACACATATATTCCCTGCCGACTTGCTAAAAAACTTCGTTATAATGGTACAAAATATGTAGGAAAAATATTCTTCCAGGGCTTTAGCGACTTAGAAGAAGTTATACTTGACAATTCGGTTGAAGAGATTTTAGACGGTGCTTTCGAATATTGTAAATCACTGAAAAAAATCAACGGGCTGAACATAAAGAGCATTGGTGTAGCAGCTTTCAACGGGTGTTCCGCTGTGGAGAGTCTGAATTTCACGCTATGTAATGAAATTCGTAAACACGCCTTCGAAGACTGTACTTCGCTTGAAAGCATACAACTTAATTCCGTCACCAATATCTATGATGAAGCGTTCAAAGGTTGTACCAAACTTTCAGATATCTACTTAGGTGCCCCACCTAAAGTAAGTAAGGATGTTTTCGCCGACCTTACAACATCGTCTATCACTCTTCACGTCCCTTATTCGTTTGCTATATCCTACGACAGCGACACTTGGAGAGGATTTAATATAGATATACAGATAGCCGAACTCCCATTGCAATCTGACGGTTGGAGCCTATCCAAAGACGGAAAACTGGTCATTACCGATACTAAATGGTTTGTAAATTACGACATGCTTGAACAAATGCCGTGGCACGCCTACCGTAATCAAATCACTTCTATCTCTGTGGAAGAACTGGCAGCGGAAAACAAAGGTTTGGCAATAGGCAACTATATGTTTTGCCAACTACCCAATCTTGAAGAAGCTTCCTTCCAAGGTGTTGCTGCGATAGGTGATTATGCTTTCTCTCAATGTCCCAAACTGCGCAGCGTAGGTAATAGTCTTGCTGTTGTATCTACGATTGGAGAAGGCGCGTTCGAAGGCTGCTCCTCGCTTAACGAACTCTCGTTGGGCAAGTGCAAATCAATAGGTCCACTCGCCTTCTATGGCTGCACATCGCTCACATCACTGTCTTGTAGTGCAAACACACCACCTATCGTTAAAAGCAATACTTTCGATGGTATAGCAGACGGCAATCAATCTACTGTGGTTCTTGATGTTCTCAATTCCTCTCTCCTTGCTTATGCTAAAGCCGACTATTGGAAAAACTTTCGGTTCGCTGCTTTTAATGACCATGGAGATATAATTTCTGCCGGCAGATTCTATGATGGAATCTACATCTTATATGCTGACGGCAATTTGTCGTGTTCCGCCAACTCTACTTCGAACGCAAATACTACTAAAAACGCACTCTCATCACTACGCACACAAGTTAAATCAATCACAGTAAGCGGTGAAATATCATATCTCGGCGACATATTCCAAAACTTTACCTCGCTCACTGATGTTACGCTGCATGGCGGAATAACATATCTCAATCAGACTTTCTATGGATGTACTAAACTCAAAAGTATATCTATGCCGGGAGTTGAAAGCATCGGCGATTATGCTTTCCTCAACTGCTCCTCTCTTGATGACATCAATATCTCACAAGTTAAACAATTAGGAAAAAATTGCTTCGAAAATAGCGGTATTCGTGAGTTTGATGCAAAGAATGTGAAAATCGTCGGTGACTATGCATTTAAGAATTGTACACAACTGCAAGAAGGAGCTTTCTCCGAGACAGCCACCGAAATAGGAACAAACGTCTTCCAAGGATGTACTAACCTCAAAAAGTTCGATTTCAACGGAAAAACTCTCAAAGAAGGTATGTTCAACGGTTGCTCCGCTCTCACCTCTGTCACACTCGGCTCGAATGTGGCTTCGGTAGAAGCAGATGTCTTTGCAGGTACTGCTTTGTCTGAAATTTACTACGACCGTGCCCGTCCCGCCACAATCGACTACGACGGCTATGAAAATATCTTCTCCGGCATAACAGCAAGCGAAATCACTCTCTATGTCCCTGCACCATGCATCAATACCTTCAAAGCCGTTGCCACGTGGAGAAATATGAACATCGTTGAGAATACGGAAACCAATGCTGATGTGTTCTCTTTGCCCCACAGTGGTTATTTCGCTATCGCTGACGATAGCTGGACTCTTAATGAAAACAGACTGCTAACCGTCGAAGCAAACGGAGAGATGACGCAGTGGCTCAGCCAAGAAGACCGCCTCTACAATGGTCTCGAGCAATGGATGCCATACGTTACAGCTCTTGAGGTAGTGGGGGAAACAACATCCACTATGGACTATATGATTCCTTCCGACCGTGGCAACGGTATATCAGGTATCACTACACTCACACTCGGCAAAAATATACAAACCGTAGGACGCTCCTTCAACCAACTCTACCACCTTGAGCGAGTTAACTGCTTCGCCGAAGATGTGCCGCAAATAGACGACAATGCCTTTGATTGGAATGTGATTGACAACAATTCTGTCAAACTGCACGTACCCAACAAACCCGGTGTAAGAGACGCATACCGTCAAAATAGCAATTGGAAAAAATTCCAAATCATTGCCGACCTCGGCGAGGTATATATCGTTACCCTCAATGCTAACTACGGCTATATTGAAGTACAGGAATCAGTCAATCTCAACGCCGTGCCACAAAACACCGTGCTTCACCTTACTGCCGTCCCGGCTTCCGGCTACCGTTTCGTTGAGTGGGACAACTACAACCCCGCCACCGGACTGAAAGTAACAGGCGATGTTACTGTTACAGCCACCTTCGAAAGAATAGACACCGGCATTGAAGATGTTACTCTCGACAACAACGAAGGCAATAATCAAGTGCGTAAAGTCTTGATAGACGGACTACTGTACATCATTATGCCAGATGGCAAGACCTACAACATACAAGGACAACGAATTAAATAACTTATTAACCATTAAATTTTATTAAAAATGAAAAAACTATCCTTAATCATTTCCCTTTGCTTTATAAGCATAATGGGGTTGAAAGCCGCAACTATTGAGTCTGGCGAGTTTAATGAAATGAACTCCAAATGGGAGTTTGACTTCGAAACAGGAACCCTGACAATAAGTGTTTTAGACCCTACTAATGAAAATTTCAATTTTGATGGCAACGTTGTCGGTGCTATCCCGAATTTTGAATTGAATGAGGAGGAAGAGACAGGTATGGCTCCGTGGTACAAAACATTTGGCGAAGATATTACTTCTATCGTCATAGAAGAAGGTATCATCAGAATAGGCGACCGCGCTTTCTCACAATGCTACTACGTTCAGTCTATCTCCCTGCCCGAAGGACTTCAGGAAATAGGAGAATACGCATTTATGCAGTTGAGCGACCTCACCGAAATTGTTATACCAGAGGGTGTAACAAAGTTAGGCAAATATGCTTTTGCCCAATGCTCCGGCTTGCAAACCATTCAACTCCCATCCACTATCACTAAAATTAGTCAATATTGTTTCGGTGCTTGCGAAAGCCTGAATGAAATTTATTGCTATGCAACGGAAGTACCTGCAATTTATAGCAACTCATTCATAGAGGTGGATTGCTCATCTGTTGACCTCTATGTTCCCGAAGAAAGTTTTGAGAATTATAACAATGATCCAGATTGGGCAGCATTCTCAATCAAAGTCATCGGTGAGGAAGAACCAGTAGATGACGGAACGTGCAAACTGCAAAGCACAGGTGATATGGACTTTGTGCGTAGCGATATGATGGAATCGGCCGATGAAGAGGGTACTTATATATTCTATCTCTATACCAATAGTGCATGGACGTTAGAAAACGTAAATAGTGCTTACAGTCAGCCCGGAAACGGCGAAATGTTCGAAATCACCATCCGCCCCGAAGCCCCGACCAATATGGCAGGCACGTATGAGAATGGTTTTGAAGTATTCCAGACTGTCAAAAACGGTTCTACAATAGATTATTATTATCGGACCGAAGGTAGTCTTATCATCACACTTAGCGAGTCCGGCAATGCTTACGACTTTGTATATAATCTTACAATGGAGAACTCCTCCGATGATACGGATACCCGAACTCTGCAAGGCACAGTTATAGGCGTATGCTCCAACATCGAAATCGCACAAGGGTTGTTTGACGTACGCTCCGACAACGCTGCTGCCAAAAAACAAATACGCAACGGCGTGCTCCTTATCGAAGCAGGCGGCAAAACCTACAATGCACAAGGCGTAGAGGTTAAATAACACCTCTTTTATAAGTATTCTTGTTATCTTTTGACCAATGCCAGTACAGCGAAATTTGGTCAAAAGATAACTTTTTTGCATAAATTTATAAAAAACTTGCTCAAAAATTTGGGCAATTATTCAAATCGCTGTAATTTTGTAGGTCTGTTTTTTTGAGACAGACATAATAAATAACTTATTGTTTATCCAATCCCACTAAATCAGTTATGATTATTGGTATCCCAAAAGAAATCATGCACGGCGAGAATCGCGTGGCATGTTCCCCTGAAACAGTTGGTAAGTTTGTAAAGGACGGCTATACCGTTCTCGTTGAGAATCACGCAGGTGACGGTGCTCTCTATCACGACGAAGAGTATGCTGCCGCAGGTGCTAAGATGATGGCTAAAGCCGAGGATATCTACGCTCAGGCAGAGCTTATCCTCAAAGTGAAAGAGCCCCTGTTCAATGAGCAACTCGGCAAACATGAGGTAGAACTGATGCACAAAGGTCAGTATCTCATCACCTTCATTCACCCCGCTTCTCCCGTTAACCACGAGATGGTGAAGAAACTCACGGCTCAGGGCGTTACCGCTTTCACGCTTGACTGCATTCCACGTATATCACGCGCACAGTCAATGGACGCTCTCACCTCTATGTCCACCTGCGCTGGCTACAAAGGTATCATTATGGCTGCCGACCATATGACATCCTTCATCCCGCAGATGTTCACCGCCGTAGGTAAAATAGAGCAAGCCAAAGTTATGGTTATCGGTGTTGGCGTTGCAGGTCTGCAAGCCCTCGCCACCGCCAAACGCCTCGGTGCTACCACCTACGCTGCCGACATCCGTCCGATGGCTGCCGA
>DJXH01000015.1:20303-24913 GCA_002449665.1 Bacteroidales bacterium UBA7009 | reverse complement strand
CTTGGAGCACTATAACGACATCTCGTAAACTTGCCGACCTGCTGAACTGCCCGAAGATAAGCGTAAGTAACTGATTCCAACAGGTATAATGCTTGACATAATGGTCGCCGTTGTACTTGACTACTATACGTCAGAACTTATCCTCGTTGATAAATTCTATAATTTGTGAGAAGATGTATTTAACTTGATTCATAAGTAGATATGTTTTTATCTACAAAAATAAAAAATTAAATCGTCGCGCACAAATTATTCGTATAACAAACTAATTTTCAATAAGTCAAAGAACTCTATCTTAATTTTTAGTGGACACTAATGATAAGAATTATGAATATAATGCAAAAAGTTATTAGACGTGTTCAAAAATACATTTATCGTAAACGGTTGAAGAATAAGGATTTTACTATAATTAGTAATTCTTGTTGGGGGGGCGTTGTGTATAATATGTTAGGATTGAGATTTGACTCACCTTTTATTAATCTGGACTGTGATGATAAAGATTTTTATAAAGTTGCCACCAACTTGAAAACTTATATGTCTTATGAATTAAAGTTTGTGCATAGTATTGAAAAATACCCTACTGCTTATTTAGGCGATGTCCTGTTAAGATTCGTGCATTATCATTCAGACGATGAGGCACGCGACAAATGGAATGAGAGGCGTGAGAGAATACATTATGACAATATATTTTTCCTCGTTTCTGATCGTCCTAATGGTGATAAAATTGTGACTGACGATGAAATAAGAGCAGTAGCAGAATTACCTTTTAGAGGAAAAGTGGTATTTTCTGTTAGGGATATTGCCGGCTTGAATTATCTTGTGAAATTGGATAAAGATATTGAAGGGGATTTTGTAAATATCTATATGCTTGATAAGACATCATTTCTAAAGAGGTGGCGTTGGGAAACAAAGTTTGATTGGGTGCATTTTCTTAATACGGGAGAAGTAAAAAAATGAAAAAAACATCGTTCACGATTTCTTTATTATTCAATATCATACTCATAATAGTTCTTACTTTTATTGTGGTATATAAGACTGATTTGTTAGACCGTTGGTCTGCAATGCGTCAAGGCTTGGTTTATGTGCCGATAAGAACAGACAATGATTGTGTAAGGAGTTGGAACACATTTGTTGGGCAGCTTAATTATGATGCAGATGTCGTTTTTTTTGGCAATTCAATCACAGAAGGCGGTGATTGGCAAGAAGTATTTGATGGTTTGAGGGTCTGTAATTTAGGATACATTGGAGAAGACACAAAAGGAATGTTGCGAAGAGTGGTGCAGATTTCTTCATTGCATCCTGAAAAAGTATTTGTAATGGCGGGTGTGAATGGATTAAAACATCAGACGATGGATGAATTTGAAGTCAATTATTCTAACTTGTTAGACTCTATTATCAAAGTTGTTCCTGATGCAGATATTTACCTTGAAAGTATTTTACCTGTGGCTGCAGGTTCCTCTTTTTGTCAGATGGATAAAATAGTATCTGCCAATACCATTATTTCAGAGTATGCAAGTAAGAATAACCTTATTTATATTGATTTATATCATATCTATAGTGAAAATGGTTCGTTGCCTGATAGTTGCACCTATGACGGAGTACATCTCAACAAAAGTGCATACTTTAGATGGTACAATCTAATAAATGATTATATTTACAATTAATTTATTTATGGCAGACTATGAAAATTTCAGATACCGATTATTCTGTATCTCCGATTTAGAAGACTGGTTGCTTCACAATAAGGAAAATGGTCTTTCTGCGAAAGTTATTGCTCGTCCGAGAGCTTTGGCTTTTGTTAATAATCCTTGTGCCAAGAAAGACGACCCTGTGTTATCAATTGTGTTCAACAGCAAAGATGAACCTGTAGGATATACCGGGGTTTTTGCAGAAGAATGGCTCAAACCATATCCAAATGAAATATACTTCTGGGGGTCAACACAATGGTTAGACACTCCTTATCGTGGTAAGGGAGTCTCTTGGAATATGATGTGGCAAATAAAAGAGGCTGTCAATCAGAAATATATAGCTTCAGACTCTACTATTGCATCTTGTAAATTAGATAAAAAACAAGGTTCTGACATTATCTATTATCCAAAATATAAATGGCGTTTCAAATCAAAAAATAATAGTTTAAAGACTATTGTTAAAGAGTGGCTTATCAGAAAGCAAAACAGTAAAGTTTTAGAAAAACTGAAAGAATTGGATTATTGCAATCGTTATGTCAATTATGTAGATGATATGACATATGATTTTATTAAATCTCATTGCAATAATGATTTATTCTTGCGTAAGCAGGAAATATTCAATTGGCAATTGCGATATCCTTTTGTATTACCTAACGAGAATGATGCTAAACTGGAGACAGAGGCTTGTAAATTTGGCGGATATGTTAATAAATACAAAATTCAAGCGGTGCAGGTATGGAGCCATAACGAATTATGTGGATTTTATATGCTCAATCATATAGATAACGTTTGTAAAGTTCAGTATCTATATTTCATAGAAGGAAAGGAAAGATTAGTGTTCAGTTCGATATTGTGTAATATCTTACAGCAAGATGTTGACTCGTTGCATACCTTTTCTCACGAGTTGTTTGACTTCTTTCAAGAGATTGGCTTAAGTAAATTGAACAGGCACGATATTGTTGAACAAGTATCTCTTACTATTCCAAATGATTTTGTAGTCAATCCGAACCTACGTCTTCAAGGCGGCGATGGTGATATGTTCACGTAAGTTACTATGTTCCAGAGTATAAAACGTTATATATTTAATATCTTGCACCCTGTCATAGCAGAGGTGTGGCAACTACATCGCATTACACGAGAAAATTCTGCTGACGATATAGACAGACCATACGAAATAACACTAGAAAGACTTGATAATCTTCTAAAAAATGCACTGCAAAACCATTACACTTTCTGCTCCTTGGACGATATAACATCTATGCTTACACTCCACGGACAGAATACCGAATATAATACCCCCCAAAAAATCGACCTTCCCCACCGCCGCAAACTCATCTGCCTTACACTTGATGACGGCTATGAAGATAACTTCATAAACGCTATGCCCTTGTTTCGCAAATATAAAGCACCTTTCTGCATATACATCACAAAAGATTATATAGAGCAAGGATACAAGAACTATAGTTTCCTTAACATAAACCAACTGCTAACACTCTCTGCCGACCCGCTTTGTACACTCGGTTGCCATACCTGTTCGCACCCCCGCTTAAACTCACTATCAATAGAAGAACAGCAGACCGAAATAGCAGATTGTAAACTATGGCTTGAACAGACATTAGGCAAACCGGTCAAGCATCTTGCATATCCATACGGCGATTTTTCCGCTGACACTATCCATCTTGTTCAGGCTCTTGGCTTTAAGACCGCTGTTGCCGCATGGGGTGGGGGACTGCGCAAAGGTGTCGCATACTCTCCGTTTGCCATTCCAAGACTTTTGGTAACTCAAAACGATATAAAATAGTCAGACTAAGCAACAATATAAAACTACTTTATGACTTCAGCCCCATTCATAGTGCAGCCTCTCGGAGGACTTGCCAATCGTATGCGAGTAGTGGCTAAATGCTACGAGATAGCACAAGCAGCAGGCGTTCAGATGCAAGTCAATTGGATAAGCGATGGAGCCTGCGGAGCCTATTGGCACGACCTGTTTGAGTATCCCGATTTTCACATCAAGGACGAAGGAGCCAAAAGGACGGTAGTCTTTATGTCCCGCAAATGGTATAGACGACTGCCGGTGCTCATCTATAAACTCAAAAACAACATTGACATCATGCTTACTGCTCCAACAGCTGATAATCTGTTGGACGAGGACGAACAACATCCTGAGAAGTTCTGCCATAAAGTGGTGCAATATCTCCGGCAAGGGAAACGCATATTCCTCTCCACAGGCTCATTTTTAGGCAATCCCGCTGACCTTTCTATGTTCCAACCTATAGCCGTACTGCAACGCCAAATAGACAAATTCTTCAATACACACATACATGATGCCGACTTGTCATCGCATCTCTATGGTGTTCATATCCGCCGGACGGACAACACTTGGTCAATAGAGTCCAGTCCGCTTGAACTATTTGTACATACGATTCAGTCCGTAATATACACGGATTCAGCAGCCGTCTTCTTTCTTGCCACAGACGATCAACCGACCATTGAAACTCTAAAAGAAAAGTTCGGTAGCCGTATTATAGTTCGTGACAAAGAGTTCAGCCGCCTATCGGCAAAAGGTATTCAGGATGCACTTATAGATATGTGGCTGCTGTCTAAAACGAAACACATTTACGGCTCTTTCTTCTCCTCGTTTTCCGAGATGGCAAGTTGGATAGGCGGCATACCGCTTACAGTTCTCCACTCCGTATCACATCTAAATTTTGCTACATATAACTAATTATGTTCTTTTCCGTAGTCATACCACTGTATAATAAGGCACTCTCTATTGCCTCTACACTGCAATCCGTGTTATCACAAACCTTCACCGACTTTGAGGTGATTGTGGTCAATGACGGATCTACTGATAATTCATTATCAGTGGCAAAAGATTTTGTAAATAACCATAACACACTGAATAACAACCAATTCCCCCCCCCC
>DJXH01000015.1:18570-20234 GCA_002449665.1 Bacteroidales bacterium UBA7009 | reverse complement strand
ATTCCCCCCCCCCCCACTATTCCGGATAAAGTAAGATTCATAGACAAGCCTAATGGCGGTGTTTGCTCTGCTCGCAATAGGGGAATAATAGAGGCAAGGGGTGAGTATATCGCATTTTTAGATGCTGATGACTTGTGGCATAGCGACTATCTTGAAAACCAGCATCAACTCATACTTGAATTTCCTGATTCAGGAATATACAACTTCGGATATGAAGCGTGGGACGGAGATAAATAAGAATGGATAGTATATGAAGGATAGATATACAGAGGATACGTGAATGATTTATGGAGCGGCAAACTCAAACCTTGTACAGATACAATCTGCGCCAAACGGGATGACCTAATTCATATAGGGATGTTCGATGAAACACTGACACACGGAGAAGACATTGATTGCTGGTGGCGAATGATGTTGTACAAAGGTGCAGTATTAGACACCCGCCCAATGGCTAACTACAGACAAGATACTTAAAACAGAGTAACGTATGCATCCGTACCGCTTGAGCGATTTATACTATCCGCAATTGATAAATATAAAGATGCTCGTATGCACAATAAGGCTTTCAGACGGTTCTTCGATTTCGAAATGTCGCTACGCTTACGCCATATATGCAAAGTAGTAAATATGCTAAACAAGCAAGATACATCGCCTGCCAATTGGACTACAGCATCCAACCTAAAAGCGTATTCTTCAAAGTATGGACACCAAGACTTTATAATATATATTCATCATAAAGAAAAAAATATGATACACTCACGTCTTCCCAAACGTTTGTTCGGCTTTATGTCGCACTACTTGCACCATAAAGGCACAATGACTTTTATCACCGGTGCAAATGCTCCGTTCTACCAATCGCTGCGCGATAATCTTCTCTCCTCGCTTTTCAAGTACGAACCCGACTCAGCAATCGTAGTGTGGGATCTTGGTCTTGACCCGGCTCAACGTCAAGAGTTAGAGCAAATTGCTCGCGAACGCACAAATACGGGGGTGGGGGGGATTAACTATTCGCAACTATCCGGAAGTAGAATTACCACCGCATTATAATATGAAGTGCTGGAACTATGCATTCAAGAGTTACTGCATCTTCCACTCTATTAAACTGCGGGTACTTCCAAAACCAACCGAAATAGATATTGGCAATGGTGAATAGCAGCAACACGTACTGAAACTGCTTTTTATCAAGCGATTCCAACCCTTTGTTTATTAGCGGAGAGAACAGCAAAAGGAGAGTATAACAGCGTATAAACCAAGTTCCTGAATGTGATAGAGGAAAAACTACATTGGCTAAAGCACTAAATGAAAATGTCGTTTCGCCGAGCAAGAGATAGACAACGAAAAACAGCAATTCGTAGAAGGCGCAAACGAAATACAGGTTGAGCAGTTTTTTCCACGAGAACTGGGTTCCGAAAAAGCCTGTAATGAGCAGAAAGCAGTTCACTCCAACGTATGTAAACCCGATGATAGCATTTGCGACATAGCCTTGCCGGTCGGTAGGGTGACTGAAATATTCAGAGCCGTTGATAAGCAGATGTTCAAGCACAATGAAGAACATTGCTATACATCTTAGCAACTCTATATTACTGTTTCTCTTTTTCTCGGTTGCAGCAGGCTTGCTTGCTCCCATTTGCTGCGAATCGGCAAATGGGGGGGGGGGTAAATTT
>DJXH01000015.1:0-18506 GCA_002449665.1 Bacteroidales bacterium UBA7009 | reverse complement strand
GGGGGGGGGGTAAATTTCTATTCGCATACATCTTATGGTCCTTTGGTAAATATTGGATCAAATGTTAATATCCGATACGAGGTCTATGGATAATTAAAATATGTGCAAAAGTAAGAGATATTTGTAAAGTATCAAAGAAAATTTGCATAAATTGTTAATTATTTTGTACCTTTGTGCGATTTTATGCATAATTGCTTATGTCCATCTCCGTAGTCATACCGTTATACAACAAAGAAAGCAATATCCGTGATACGCTGCAAAGTGTTGTCAGTCAGACGTTGCCGCCGGCAGAGGTGATAGTGGTGGACGACGGTTCTACCGACGGTTCGGCACAAGTGGTGGATACTTTTATAACAGACTTAAAGTCGCAGAGTCTTGCTTTTCCTGTTTATCTTATCCGTAAGTCTAACGGCGGCGTATGCTCGGCTCGCAATATGGGCATACGTGAGGCACAAAGTGAGTATATAGCCTTGCTCGATGCCGATGACAAATGGGACAAGGATTACCTTCGTGAGCAAGTGCGAATGATTACCGATTTCCCCGAGGCGGCAATGTGGGGTATCAATTATGCGGAGGTGTATGAAGGCAAACTCATACGCTGTTTGCGCACCGGCTTGCCTGACGACTATAGAGGATATGTGGAAGGCTATTTTCAGTTGCCTGACCGCTCTTCTGATTTGTTCTGCTCGTCTTCCGTGGTCATAGATAAAAAGGTGTTTAGAGAGGTCGGACTGTTTGACGAACGACTGCGTTATAGTGAGGATGTGGATATGTGGTTCCGTATCATTGCCACGCATAGGGTCGCATTTTACGACAGGTATATGGTTTTTTATCAATACGATGCAGCCAACCGTGCTATGAACCGCAAACGACTTTTGCGTTATTGGCTGCCGTATTATGCCGATAAGTATAAAGTCCCGCCGTTTGCGGATAATAAGGTTTTTTACGAGTGGATAATGCGTTGGTGTGCGGTATGTATAAAGCGCGTGTATTTCAGTGATGAAAGTCAGCGCGATGATGCACGTAATGCCATCAGCAAACTTGATTTTTCCTGTCTTCCGTATAAGTATAATCTATTCTTCCGACTACCGTATAAATTGGCGTTTTTGCTCTATCGTTGGGACGAAAAACGCCGTGCAAAAAAGTGAAGTTATGTTGTCAGTTGTAATTCCGTTATATAATAAGTCTCAATCAGTAGAACGCACTATAAGATGCGTACAAAAGCAGACATATCAAGACTTTGAGGTCGTTGTCGTAGATGGGTATTCCTCCGATGGTTCGCTTGAAATAATTCAACGTCTATCAGCGGAAGATACACGCATCAAAGTGTATATGCAAGAGAACAGACACGGGGTAACTCCTGCACGAAACGAGTGCGTACAACATTCAGTATCTGAACATATAGTGTTCCTTGATGCTGATGATATTTGGGAGCCGACATATTTGGAGAGACTATATTCTCTTATTTGCGACTATCCCGATGCCGGTATATGGGGTATGGCATACGCCACTATGATAGGGAACGTGAAGACAAGGAACAGCAAAATATCGACAGGTGTGTACAAAGGCTTTCGCGGTTTGCTTCCTTCTAATCCTTGGCGGGAATACGGCTGCCCGTATTGGACGAGTGCCACCGCTGTAAGCAAGACTGCCTTTAATCGGGTATGGGGCTTTGATAACAAGATTATTTATGGTGAGGATATTGACTTGTGGTACAGACTGATGCTTAATTTCCCCGCAGCCTTTGACTCTACCGAGACACTTGCTTTCTATCGCCTTGATGCTGAAAACCGTGCTTGTAATCATACTTTTCCCCTCGAAATACATATACCGTATCATATTGACAAATATCAGACATATAGAGAGAATAACGCTGATTTCCGCTGTTTCTTTGACAGGCAAATGTTGTACAGGCTCTTTCCATACGCCGGAGACAAAAAGTACAAAACGGAATTGAAACAGATTCTTAATCAAATAGATTTCTCGTTGCAGAAGAAAAGTATGTATTGGCGTTTCCGTCTGCCGAGATTGTACAGACTATGGTTGCGGTGTAAAAAGCAAGATACAGCCGCTCTCCAACCTTACGAAGGAGGTTGTTGATTATAACTTAACTAACTGATATGAAAGTAGTCATTATAGCGGGTGGTCAAGGTACGCGCATTGCGAGCATAGCGAGCGATATACCCAAAGCAATGATACCTGTTGCCGGTAAGCCGGTGTTGGAATATGAGGTGGAGATGGCAAAAAGGTACGGATTCACGGATTTTATCTTTATTATCGGTCATCTCGGTGAGCAGATTAAAAGTTATTTTGGTGATGGCAATAGCCGTGGGGTTCGTATAGATTATTATGAAGAAACCTTTCCTCTCGGTACAGCAGGGGCATTGGCATATCTCACGGAAAAGTTGAATGAAGATTTTTTCGTTTTTTACGGTGATACCGTTATGGATATAGATATGCTGTCTATGCTCCGATTCCATCAAGCCAAAAGGGCAGATGCCACTTTGCTATTGCACCCTAACGACCACCCGTATGATTCAGATATAGTGGATTTAGACCCGCTTACGCGGCGCGTAAAACATATATATCACAAACCTCACCCTGTAGGCTTTGTCAGTCATAATATGGTGAATGCTGCCGTATTTATATTCTCGCCGCGAGTGTTGCAGCATATAGAGAAAGGGGTAAAAACTCATATAGAAAAGCACGTACTTGCTCGTTCTCTTGATGCAGGGTTGAATCTGTACGGATATGTAAGTGCCGAATACGTAAAAGATATGGGGACACCTGACAGGTATATGGCTGTGGAACAAGATGTGAAGTCGGGTACAGTAGCCGCTCGTAACCGACAAAACAAACGTCCTGCCGTCTTTTTAGACAGAGACGGGGTGATAAATGAAGAAGTGGACTTACTTTGCCATCATGAGCAAGTCAGACTTATTGAAGGTGCTGCCGAAGCAGTTAGACTAATCAATCAAAGCGGATGCATTGCTGTTGTTGTTACCAATCAACCTGTAATTGCCCGAAATTTGTGCGATTTTGACGAACTTGACCTTATACATCAAACCCTCGAAACACAATTAGGCAAAGCCGGTGCTTACCTGAATGCCATATATTTTTGCCCTCATCATCCTGATGCCGGTTATCCCGAAGAAAGGAAAGAATATAAAATCGTGTGCAATTGCCGCAAACCGGCTCCCGGTATGCTCCTGCGTGCTGCTGACGATTGGAATATCGACCTTGCGCAATCATATATGATAGGCGATTCGGCTCGCGATGTGGAGGCAGGAGAAAGAGCCGGAGTAAAACAAAGTATCAAGATTCCTACAAATACACCTAACGCATTGCTTAATGCCGTAAAAACTATACTATTATGATTATTTCGCGTACACCTTTGCGTATCTCTTTCGCCGGCGGCGGCAGCGACTTGCCATCGTACTACAAAGAAAACGGCGGTGCCGTATTAAGTACAACGATAGATAAGTATATCTATATCGCTGTTCATCGCTATTTCTATCCTAATCAGTCGCTTATCAAATACTCTCAAACCGAACTTGTAGGCAGCAATGATGAGATACAACATCCACTATTTCGCGAGTGTATGCAACTGCTTGATGTTCAGGGAATAGATATTTCTTCTATGGCAGATGTTCCTGCCGGTACGGGGCTTGGCAGCAGCAGTGCATTCACGGTTAGTCTGCTCAATGTATTAAACGCTTATAAAAAGAAAGCCGTGTCTGCCGAATATCTTGCCTCGACCGCTTGCCATATTGAGATAGAGCGTCTTGGCGACCCCATCGGCAAGCAAGACCAGTATGCTGCTGCTTACGGCGGACTGAACTTCATACGCTTTAATACCGACGGTGCAGTGGACGTTGAGAAAGTGATAATGGATGTAGCAGTCAAAAAACAATTGGAAAACAGCTTGTTTATGTACTATACAGGCACTACCCATTCAGCGCGAGCTATACTGACCGAGCAAAACAAAGAGATGCAAAATATCTCCAAACGTCAGGTAATGGGTCGAATGGTGGAGATGGCATACGAACTTAAAAACGTATTGGAATCCGGTAACATTGACGATTTCGGACGAGTGTTGCATGAAGGCTGGTTGCTGAAAAAATCAATATCTTCAGGCATATCCAATCTCGTGATTGACGAACTTTATTCAGCAGGTCTTGTAGCAGGTGCTCTCGGTGGCAAACTGCTTGGTGCAGGCGGTGCCGGTTTTGTACTTTTTTATGTTCCGCAAGAGAAACAAACGTATTTCAAGCGGCAGATGAGCCAATATGCCGAATTGCCGTTCCGCTTTGAAAATTACGGAAGCAAGATAATCTATATGAACGAATAAATTTATTTTTATGGACTATACATCGCAAATTACCGCATATTTTGAGCGGGAAAAGAAAGTGATTGATGCTATTGATAAGAATCGCTTGTCGGAAGTGATGAATGTACTTGAACAGGCGCGAAAAGATGGACGGAATATCTTTATTATGGGTAACGGCGGCAGTGCCGCTACTGCTTCACACTATGTTTGCGACTTCAACAAGGGTGTGTCTATGAATCAAGAACAACGCTATCGTTTTATTTGTCTGAATGATAATGTACCTACTATGATGGCTTACGCCAATGATGTCAGTTATGCAGATGTCTTTGTTAGTCCGCTGCAAAACCTGTATCGTATGGGCGATGTAGTGATCGGTATTTCCGGTTCGGGCAACAGCGAGAATGTGGTTCGGGCTATGCAGTGGGCTAAAGAAAATAGTGCCGTTACAATAGCACTTACCGGCTTTGACGGCGGAAAAATACACCATATTGCTCAATATGGTGTAAATGTTCCTATAGCAGATATGCAGATTACGGAAGACCTGCACATGATGCTTGACCATTGTATGATGAAAATTCTCTCGCCCGATTATTAAAGGCTATCTCTCTGCCCGAATCGGGTTGTGGAGAAAGTCCTCATAAGCAAGGCGTATGCCGTCTTTGAGTTCGGTGCGGTATGTCCAGCCTAATGCAGCGACTTTGCTTACGTCGAGCAGTTTGCGCGGTGTGCCGTTAGGGCGAGTGGTATCCCATAGTATTTTCCCCTCATAGCCAACGACTTCCGCCACAAGTTCAGTAAGTCCTTTTATCGAAATTTCCTTACCTGTTCCGGCATTTACAGTCTCATTGCCAGAATAGTTGTTCATAAGGAAGACGCACAGATTGGCAAGGTCGTCCACATAGAGGAACTCGCGCAGCGGACTACCGTCACCCCAACAGGTAACGCTTTCTGCGCCGCTCTGTTTGGCCTCGTGGAAGCGACGAATGAGTGCCGGCAATACGTGGCTATGAACGGGATGGTAGTTGTCGTTTGGTCCGTATAGATTGGTGGGCATTACTGATATATAGTCGGTTCCGTACTGGCGATTTAGGTATTCGCAGTATTTGAGTCCGGAAATCTTTGCAAGTGCATACGCCTCGTTGGTAGGTTCGAGTGCACTTGTGAGCAGGCAGTCTTCCTTCATCGGCTGCGGCGCAAGGCGGGGGTAGATGCAGGACGAACCGAGAAACTCAAGTTTCTTGCAGCCGTTTTTCCAAGCTGCGTGAATAACGTTCATCTCAAGCACTATATTGTCGTACATAAAGTCGGCAAGTGCATTCTGATTGGCTACTATCCCGCCAACCTTTGCTGCCGCAAGAAAGACATAGTCGGGCTTTTCCTGCTCAAAAAATATTTCTACATCGGCTTGGCGTGTAAGGTCAAGTTCGCTGTGAGTGCGTGTTATGATGTTGGTATATCCCTGCCGTAGCAGTTCTCTTACAATCGCGCTGCCTACCATACCGCGATGACCGGCAACATAAATCTTACTATTCTTTTCCATACGCTTTCAAGTCGTTTTCAACCATCAGTCTTACAAGAGTATCAAAATTCGTTTTGGTAGGTTGCCAGCCAAGCAGTGTTTTGGCTTTTGTCGGGTCGCCGCAAAGTTGCTCCACCTCGGTCGGGCGGAAGAAACGCGGGTCAACCTCTACAAGCACCTTGTTCGTCTTTTGGTCTATACCTTTCTCGTTTATCCCCTCGCCTTCCCAACGAAGTTCAATGCCTGCATAATGGAAGGCAAGTGTGCAGAACTCGCGGACGGTATGCATCTCTCCGGTTGCAATAACAAAATCTTCGGGGGTGGGGTGCTGTAGTATGAGCCACATACACTCTACGTAGTCCTTTGCATATCCCCAGTCGCGGCGAGCAGAGAGATTACCTAAGTAAAGTTTGTCCTGCTTGCCGTTTGCTATGGCTGCCGCTGCTAATGTTATCTTCCGTGTTACGAATGTCTCGCCTCTGCGTTCCGACTCGTGGTTAAAGAGAATGCCGTTTACGGCGAACATTCCATACGCTTCGCGATAGTTCTTGGTTATCCAGAACCCGTATTGCTTAGCAACGCCGTAGGGAGAACGAGGGTAGAATGGGGTGGTTTCTTTCTGCGGAACTTCCTGCACCAGTCCGAACAGTTCGGATGTGGAGGCTTGGTAGATACGTGTTTTCTTTTCCAAGCCGAGCATACGTACTGCCTCAAGCAGGCGAAGCGTACCGATAGCATCAGTGTCGGCGGTATATTCAGGTACGTCAAAACTAACCTTTACATGGCTCTGTGCCGCAAGGTTATATATCTCATCTGGCTGTATTTCGCCGATAATACGGATGAGCGAAGATGAGTCGGTCATATCTCCATAGTGGAGATTGATAGCACGGGGCTGACGTTGGTCGCGCACCCATTCCTGAAGATAAAGATGCTCTATTCTGCCGGTGTTGAAGGTGCTGCTACGGCGAATGATACCGTGTACTTCATAGCCTTTTTCGAGCAGAAACTCTGCAAGATAACTACCATCCTGACCGGTAATACCTGTGATGATTGCTTTTTTCATATAGTCTATTGTATTTTGTTTCCGAGTATATCGTATGTTCCGGCTGATGATTTAATATATAGTCTGCCGTTGATTATTGTTTTTTGTTGTTGCTCTGATTTTTGTATTGAACCAAGAGCGGTGAACGATTCGGGGTGTGAAGTATATTGCGCCGCTCTTGCAGTTACGGGCAGACCGCTCACCTCAAAGAGAAGTAAAAAATCATAGCGGGGATTATATGCCAAGGTCTTTATGGCAAACACGTCTATCCAGTTGCCATCTTTGTCTTTAGCATCAACTTTATAATCCATTGTCAGTCCTGTACCGTTATATTTGTCTTCACAGCACAGGAAAACGCTGTTGTGTCCCTGTTCAATCACTTTCCACTTGCGTTGGCTTGACTGAAGCCTCGATGTGCCGTATCCGATATAACTTTCTGTTGCTATGTTGTATATGCTGACGCTGTCGTTTTCAAAATCGAGTCTGTATCTGTTTTCGGCAGGAATGGCGGCGGCATAGAGATAAGCAGTGCTGTCTTGGTCATAACTGATGTTGCAGGGTGAGGAATAAACATACCCGCCTGTTACACTGCCGCTGAACATCCCAAAGTTGTCTTCGTATGTGTACCGAGCGATGACATACTCTCCGTCTTGTCTGGTTCTGTCTATCTCAACCGCCTGCATCTCATCGCTTTGGCGATAAACCGGGTAGAGTGTGATGTTTTTCTGCGGATAGAATGTCTCGTTCAGTTTGTAGTAATGCGGTTGAGTGGTAGTCTGACCGCTTATTTCTGTCCAACTCCAGCCTATCAGTTCCCAATCGGCAATGATATTCAGCATCTCAGATTTCAGATTCGGCAGGGCGACACCTGCACCCGCTTCTTTTTCACATACATCAATTATGCCGTCTGTAGTCTGAAAACTAACGCAATACGGTTCGGGGGCGGTGGCTTCGTAGGTGATGACTAACTTGTTTAATGCGAGAGAATTAGTAGTGCCTATGAGAGTGAGAGTAATGCTCTCATCGGAAAAGAGCAGTTGGTTGCAGTTGATGATAAAAGGCAGATAGTCGGTAGAGTAGGCTGTTGTCCCGCTCCATTTATTATAATCGCCGTTTCGGGTGAGTATAGTTTGACTGCCTGCTTTCACCGTCAGGTCGCCTGCACCGGAGTTTTTGTTCGACTTTACCCACGCCTCTATTTTCTTTACGTAACATTTGGGCAGACCGGCTATTTCCAACCGTGCCGTATCTCCTTTGCGTACATTACCTTTGCTGTGGTAGGAATTGACGAACATAGCAGTTTCCAATCCTGTAATATCACCGGTCAGTTCGGCTTTGTTCCAAGCCGTCACTTCTGCTGTCAGTGTTTCGGCATACAAAGGCGGTGTGGATATGCAAAAGTAAGATGCTGCTGTTAAGAAAATCAGAAGGAATGTTCTTAATATGTTGTAATTATGTTTCATTGTTTTGCTGATTAGGCTTTGTCAAAAGGAAATGTTACAAGTCGGTCAAAACTCGGTTTTAACGAAATCGGGCTGAATCTTTCGTGTCTGTGCTGTTCGGTTAGTGTTGATGTCGCCCCACGACAGACCTTCATAGTGTCCGTTATAGTCCACCTCTTTCCATTGTCTTACAAGATCTATAACTGTCTTGTTCTCATATCTTTGCAGCAGGTCGGCAAACTCTTTTTCCTTGTTGGTTACTACGAGTACATCACTCTCTTGGCATACCGCATCCAAGTTGTCGGTTACGAAATGTTGCAGGTGAGGTATTTTTGCCATAATGAAGTCTTTGTTGGTGCCTGTCAGTTCGCTCACTTTCACGTTCTTGTCGTATATACGTACATCAAAGCCTTTGCCGAGAAGACTTTCCACTACATCAACTATAGGCGAGCAACGCAGGTCATCCGTGCCGGCTTTGAAAGAGAGACCGAGAATGCCTATCTTGCGTTTGCCCTGTGCCATTATCAGTTCTACGGCACGCTGTTTCTGCTTCTCGTTGCTGCCGTATATGCTGTCTAAGACGGGAACGTCGACATATAGGTCGTGAGCAAGTGTTTTGAGGGCTTTCATGTCTTTTGGCAGACAACTGCCGCCGTAGGCAAAGCCGGGCTTGAAGTAGTAGGGAGATATATTGAGTTGTTTGTCCTTGCAAAAGATGTCCATCACTTTGTGCGAGTCGATGTTCAGCCCTTTGCATATATTGCCCACCTCGTTGCCGAAGACAATCTTCAGAGCGTGGTAGGTGTTATTCACATACTTCATTATCTCTGCTACCGCAATATCTGTGCATACAAATTCGGCAGGGATGTCTTTATATATTTCCCTAAACTGCTGCTCTGCTCGCAGGTTGTCTGTGCCAACAAGCGTGAGCGGGGGATTAAAATAGTCTTTTACGCTGCTGCCTTCGCGCAGGAACTCGGGATTGCTGACAACAGTAAAATCTATATCTCTCTGTTTGCCTGATGCTTCACTTATTATCTCGCCCACTTTGCGGTTTGTCCCGGGCAGGACGGTTGAGCGGATGGCAACGGTGAAGAACCCTTCCTTGGCGCGCAAAGCCTCGCCTATTTGTCGGGCAACGGTATATATATAATTAAGGTTAAGGTGTCCTTCTTTTGTGGAGGGAGTGCCTACAACGATAAATCCCACTTCCGTTTTCCGGACGGCTTCGTTTACATCTTGTGTGGCGTGTAGTAGTCCGCGCTGATGTCCTTCTGCACATAATTCGGCAATCCCTTCTTCTATTATGGTTGGTTTGCCTTCCTGTATAAGTTTCACTTTATTAGCGTTTACGTCCACGCCGATGACGTTGTGTCCCAACTTGGCAAGGCAAGCGGCTCCTACGCAGCCTACATATCCTAATCCGAAAATACTGATATTCATATTGCTAATTGTTTTTCAATTCGGCTTCTACTTTGTCTATGATATTCAGCATATAGCCGTTTATGTCTATAAACTCTTTGTCAATTCTTTCTCTCGTTTCGCTTTGCAGCAACTCTGCCTGTTGCCTGTCTCGGAGCAGACTGTTTATCCATTCCCCAAACGGCATAGATTGCCTGTTTTGCAGTTTTGCCACCGTATGAGCGGCTTTGTTGGCAGGCATATAGTGTCTCACTCCGAGATAGTAAGCCGGCACACCGAGCATCGCTGCCTCTCTTGCCATACTATCGCCCGAAGATACAAGAGCAAGACTATAATATATAAGCGAATGTATATCCTGTATCGGCTCTTGAAGCAGAATCCAGTCTTTTGGGTAAAGATGACGGCGGTCTTTCTCTTCAAGCGAAAGCAACACTTTCTTGTCATTGGGTATATCAGCAACAATGTCAAGTACAGCACCGCTTTGCTGACCGGCATAATTGACAGTGCCTACGGATACCTCTCTTACAAAAATATAATCTTTTGCCGTAACGCCGTATGGTTCAAGTGCTTTTTCGTCTGCCTTAAACACTCTCGGACAAAGGTATGACCACTCCTTCAGACATTTCATCACTTTCACAGAGCCGCCTTTGGATGCGGTTTTAGGGTCGTCATAGAGGCAATAGTTTGACTCTATTGAACACCACTTTTTCGGATAGAAATCAATCGTATCGGGGTCGTCGTCAAAACTATATCGCGGTATGCCAAGCAGTTTGCCTATTATCATTGCCGCCATACAGTTGCTGAAGACAAGGTCTATATGCCTTTGTTTTGCCCAATGAAGCAATTGGATAATCCTCACCACATTGGCTTCCCATACGGCGGATATTTTGTTCATTCTGTGCTTGCCGATTACATCTATTGTGATGTTGCTTTTCCCCGCTAATTCTGTTTTTATAATCTTTGGCGTACGCCCTCTGTCAAGTACGGTAAGATAGACGGTGTGTCCGTTTTTTGCCGCCGTTTCTATCAGGTTCCGATAAAAATTATATTGCGGCGTATGGCAGATGTCAATCCAGATATTCATCGGTTTGCTTTTCTTGATTTCAGTATTTTTACTCCTACTTTGCCAACAGCATAGAGTAGGGGGTGGCAGATATGTATAAACCGCCCGTACTCCACTTCCTTGCCGCCGAACTTGCTCTTAAACTCCCTAACACCGTATTCCTTGTCGGGCGTACCGGCACCCATCATATCAAAACGAGGAACACCATTGTTTGCTGAATATTGTATGGCGGCATACGTGGCTACCGACGAGGGAAAGATGGTCTTTTGCTGTCCGTCCTGTCCGCATACGAACCACTCGTACAGGCACTTGCCTTGAAGCATCACACAAGCAGTCCCGCCTATTATCCTGCCCTCGTAAGCCACAAGCAGCAGCCGTCCGTCCTTATGTAGTCTCAGACTCTCAAAAAAAGACAAGGGGAAGAGTGGGGTATGCACTTTGGTCTGATACAGGTGCTGCAAAATCTTGTACCATTGTTCAACTTGCTCTTTAGTCGGATTTTCCACTATTGTAGCGCCGTCTCTGAATGAGGTTCGTATATCGCGTTTGCGGCTCTTGCCTAAATTTTGCTCTATAATATCAAGTGATGATGTGTCTATATGAAAATTCAGGTGTGGCAGATAGTCAAATCCGCATAATTGAAATGTCTTTTTATGCTTTTCGTAGGAGTTGAAGTTGCGAGTCTCTATGTATATACTCTTCTTTTTGAGGTATTTAATCGTTCCGAGCAGTAGCGTTTTCAGTTCATCGTCAGTGATGTTATTGACGAGCATAGGTCCGCCGACAATGATAGCACGCCGCGTAAAATACTGTTTCAGTGCGCTTTTTTCACGGGTTATATATCCAGTAGCAATACCGGCAAGAGTGGTATTGCTCCTTTCTACCGCTATGGCAAACGGTTGCATAATGTCTTTTTGAGCGGCATAGAAATCAACAGCCGCAGGTGTGGCAAACCAAGTGGCAGTGTCAGAGCAAGTTACAAGTTCGCTCCACGCCTGTCGGTCAATGTCTTTTATGTCGGTGATAAGTTGCATTTATTTAGTATAGTACCATCTCTTCTCTATGTATTGTTCGGCGGATTCCCTTGCCGATAGAGGTGGCAAGGCGATGGAGAGTATATCTCGGCGCGTAGTGCCACATAGGAGAGGCATCACTGATTTTACTTTTGAGTGTCAGCCATTTGCGCTTGTATATGGGCAGTGCCATCGCTTTGTCGCGCGCCTCGTAGCGATCTTTGCTGTCGCCAAAATCCTTAGGACGGCAAAGCCCTTCTTTCATAACTCTTTTATATAGTCTTTCTCCGTATTTTCGAGTTGTCGCACTGTCGCTATATAACGGCCATTCCTCGCTCGGCAACTGAAGAGCCTTTACTATAAGATAGCCCATTATACGCCAAGGCTGCAGCATCTTCATTCGTTTGAGATGCACTTTGAGGTATGCTGCAAGTTCTTCATTATCACAGTCGTTTGACCGGTATAGAGAGTGAGCCAATAGTGCTACATCCGCTATCTGCTTCATACCTGCGCCGCTTTCATAAAAATGTTCCCAAGCGTGCATAAAAACGAAGAGCATATTAAACTTATTGTCGGGGATATTGACTGTATATCCTTCTATGTCAGCCGTTTTACTATTCATTGCCTCTTCTTCAAGACGGTAAAAATACTTTCCATCACGGCGTGAGAAGAATGCCATCGTATGGTGGTGCATTTCGATAAGGCTGCCGTTGGGGAGTACGAAATTATAGTGCTTGAGTTCTTCCCATTCCTCATCGTGGTGTTTGGCTTTAGGAAAAGTTTGTCTTAATACGGCTGCTGCTTGGTGGTATTGCTTGCTGCCGACATAGACATCAAGGTCGCCCCACGAGCGCAAGTATGGTTTGGGATAGAGTGTCGCAAGCCCGAATCCCTTGAGAAGATAAGGGTGTATGCCATTGTTTTTGAGGGTATCGAATGTATATGCCATTTCGTCTTTGAGGCGTGCAAACTGCATCATATTACTAAGGCATACCTGTTTCATCTGAAGTCGCAAATCATCTGGTATAGGGTATTCGCTGCCGAGCAAAACATCATATACTAACGGAGCGGTACCCTGAATGCTGCAAAGCCGCATCAGTTGCTTGAGTTGTGGCTCGTCAGGCACTATCAGCATAGGCTTGCAACTGTTTTGGGCTTTCTGACTATCTATAGTGCCCGCATTGTCATTATCACGAACAGAAGGAGTTGGTTCGTCAGTTTTGACTTTATCCGCCCAAATAGCCTGTCGCAGAAGTGATAAATATATGTTTTCTATTGACATATTGATATAAACACTATATAAAATGCCATCGCTTAAAGGAAAGACATTGACCAAATATTCGCTGCAAAGTTACGGAATATTTGCAATCTGTGCAAAAATCTTCTTAAAAATACTAAATTCTTCCCTTAAAATAAACAAAAGGCTGAAATTTTCAGCCTTTTTAAGGGTGGAATGTGGGGCTCGATGCAAATAAGACACGCCGTAAGTTTACGATATGGTGCAAACGTTATTTGGATCGTATGAGTATTCCCTACAAGGAGCACAGGGGCACTGTGGATTATATAATTTTATATCCTAATAGCAGTGATTAACTTAGTAGTTAATTGAAAGTCAAAATAAATTCACATAATTTGTGAATGCAAAAATAAAGTTTTACCTTTGCAGCGTAATTTTTGAATTTATAAATTTCACAACTATGTCAAGAAGACCGTACACACAAGAGGACAGAGCGAATGATATTGCTTTTGTTCAATGGATGGATAGCTATGAAGCGGCACAAAAAGAGATGGGGCATACACCATCGTCTTTTTGGTACTCCTTGAGAAATAACGCAGCACAAATGGCAGGTATATAATGCTTTTACTTGACACTTGCATTTTACGCTTTTGAACTTGTAATGACCCACGCTTAGGCAGAAAAGTCCGAAGATTATTGGAAGAAGACTATGTCCCTGCGTGTATCAATATGTATAGAGAAATGGAAAGACAACAAATTTTGTCATGGATGGATACTGAAGAGCAAAATGCTTTTGCGCAAGGTAGAAAACTCTCTCAAAGATGGTATGCAGCAAGACAGACGGCTGGTACTATCGAAATAAAAGGTTTCTAACAATGGTTAAACGTAAACAACAAGAGCGTGTGATGATTGACACACATATCTTTATTGATTATGAAATTCTTTAATAGACTACCCAAACGCAATAATGCTTATGATGGCGAAAAGGCGCATAATGACTTTACTTATTATAAGGTAGGTCGAGTTGAATATAATAGTTGGATGAATGATGGGTTGCCCGTTGGTGATATACTTATATCAGATAGAGAACTGGTGCATATAGATAAAAATCATAAACGAGAGTTGTCGGCATTAGGTTTTACTGCGTACTCTTATGTTAAGACTATAATAAATCAGTGTTCTGAAATTCGTATGATGGGCGTGGCGCTTTCTTGTTTATAGTTGCAAGCGACCGTGAGACGGGCGATGATTTAGAGCAATGTGCCGTAGTTGAATTAGAGGAGTGGTGGTTTGAGGATAAGCGAGTGTATATAATAAAAACAGTCCGTCCAATGCAATGGGACAGACTGCATAATTATGAGTTGTTATGTGTTAATCCCCGCCAATAACATAAGACTTCCGTTAGCCTTACCTCTGTATACGCTGCACATCAACATTATAATACGGAATGATATCAGACGCAGGTGTGAGCCATAACTAACTCAATGGTGCCGCAAAGTTAAATACTTTATTTTATTTTACCAAATTTTCTGCATTTTTTCTTCAAATTATTTTGTCAATTCAATTTTCCGCAGTACCTTTGCACCGTCTAAAGTATAAAAACATAGAGAGGTGACTGGGAAAGTTGCCGCGAGTGAGCGGTTTTTTTATTGCTCAGTGTAATACCGGATTGTAGTATCGGATACCCCGTGCGAAAGCTGTAATGGCTTAGCGAGCCTTGTGATTGAGACTTTAGACAGCGGGTAGTGTCCGATATTTTTATTGTCTAAAATCAATCACATTATGGAAGCAATGATTTCCAAGCGGCATGCGTGCCGCACCATCGAGCTCAAAAAGATGTTCCACTCCCTTGCCAACGCCGTAAGGCTGAAAGGTCAAGAAGCGTTTTGCCAGCCTATTGACGGCGGGATGATGTATTCGTTCCGACTCGGTAACAACATTTGTACTTATTCAGTCAGAAACGGAGGTGCGTTATGAAAGAGGGTAATAATTTCGGATTGTCTCGTGTAGAGTTTATAAATGAGATATTTCCTCTTGACGCTGCTCCGGAAAATATGCCTGTTAGTTTCTATATTGATGACTTGAAAGAGAGTATAGTGAAACTATCAGAACTGATGTTGCTGCAAGACAAAGAGGATAGAAAGGAAATATGTGATATAATGGTAAGTATAAGTAATATACATTTACTCTTATCGAAAATGAAAGATGATGTGATTAAATATAGTGCTGCATATAGGGATGACGATGATACAATAGCCGGTTAAAAACATTCCGTTCCCGGATATTTTTTTACACGCTCGCAATTTTTTTGCGGGCGTTATTTTTTGTTTGCGGTTAGTTTGCTTTTGAAAATAGGTATTATAAATATACCAAATTTTATGCAGTTGTGCAGTAAATATAAAAGCATATTATTGATAATCAGTAAAACTAATTAAAGAAATTACTGCATAAAAAAGTGTGTTTTCTGCATAAGAATTACGAAAGGCAGCACAGAGAGTTATGAAAACTGCACAAGCACTATGTCGAGTTACTGCACAACGTTTGCAGAAGATATGTAGTTGTGCAGTACTTGTGCAGTAAATATAGAACGTTATATATTTGATTAGCAGTATTGTAATGTAATTTACTGCACAACTGCACAGAAATTGGCAGGTTTTTTAATAAAAATTAAAGGCATTTTTTATGTACTAAAATTTGGTATTTCTTAGAGGTGTTTTTGCGCCGGAAAATTTATGTCGTCAATATGTTTATATTTATTAGATATAGAAGTCCAAGTATATATATTAAAGATATAGTTAAAGGTTTTATAAAGGTATTAAAAAAGTATTAAAAAAAGAATTTTGTAAGTTATTGTTGTACAGATAGAAAATAATTAGTACTTTTGCAATCATATTAAGTAAAAATTAAAAGTATTAAAAAGATAATGTAAAGAGGAGGCATTATGATGAAGGTGTATAATATGGAAGAGCGTTGTAGCTATAAGTTAGTAAGTGAGATAATATGTCGCAGTGAACGTACAGCGGCACGTTATATACGCCGTTTGCGTAAGGCAAAGGGATATAGTGTAGATAAATATATCAGCATAAGGGAGTTTTGCGAGTTTTATAATATAACCATTAGTTAGTGGTGTAGATATAACTGTTTTTATTGTTATTGTATTACGGAGGTGCGCCTTGGTGGAGCACCTCCGTAATTTTGTCATATTATGTCATAAGGGCAAATACATATGGTACAAGTGAGGGCAGTTATTTTGCAGACGGCAGTATATACAGTCCTGACAAGGCTGGTAGTGTGTGGGAAAATGTAGAAACTTATGTGCCGTGGATAGAAAAGGTACTGAATTGGCTTATATCGCTGTTTTCATCTTTGGGCGAAAGTAAGCGTAAGGATATAAACGCCGATAACACAAACATAAAGCAGACGGAGTTTATGACCGAAATACCCGGTGGTAACAGTAAGACAAGTTTTTCAAGCCTTGGTATAGGTCTTATGGCATTGGCAGGCGGAATGCTGTTGTTTGGCGGTAAAAGGAAAAAGAAAGAATAATGAGTGAATTATATATAACAGTCTTAAAATCGTTTTTATTATTATGGCAATGAGAAAAACGGGGACGGCTATCAGTTTGCCGCCTATGCCCAAGGCAGGTGCGACGGCAAAGCAGATAAACGCTAACACAATGCAGGTGCGTAAGGCTATTTCCAAAAAGGAGAAATTAGCGCGTGAGAAAGCGGCTGCACAAGAAGCGTTGAAGCGTAACATAGAGGCTCGCAAGGAGTTTAGCCGTAGCAAGTCAAAAGCGAAAACCCGAAAAAAGTAAAACAAGCAGTCAAGCAGATAAAGTCTGCAAGTAATTAACAACTTAACACACAAAAACAATGAAACGAAATCCATTTAAGAAACAATCCATAATTGATACACTGACCAATGTAGGTATAGGCGGTGCATCAAATGTGGCTATTGACTACATCTGGAAAGAAGCCGGCTTGGATAAGACCTTCAGGAGTGAAGACACTGCTAAGACTGAAGCGGAAAAAGATGCCGGTGTAGCCAACATTAAGAACCTGATAAAGATAACAGGCGGAGTGCTTGTAGGCTCTATGGTGAGCAACAAGTATGCACGTCTTGCCGCTGATGGTGTTGCGACAGTAGGTGTGAGCAACCTTATCTCGGACATGATGACTGAAAAAGAAGAAGAAGAAAAAGACCCATCGGACTCTGCAAACACGTCAGGTCTTCCTCACGGTACGATAGGACGTCTGCGTTACGGCGCACCGGCTTTGCGCAATCGCGCGGCCCGCAATGGTCGTATGGCAGGTCTGAACGACTTTATGGGTGAGTAAGCGAATGTAAAATAAGTAAAAAACAAAAAGATATGGATAAGTATATTATAATCAAAGAGCGTTTTAGCAAAGTGCTTGCTCAAATCGCAAACAGTGGTCTTGCAGGTCAGGTATTCCCTGAAATGAGCAAGATTCGTATTCTCCAGCCCCTCCAGAGCGGCAAAGGGCAGTATGTGTTCAATCTTAAAGACCCGAACGTGGATCATATAAGCACATTCAGCCTTGACCGTAACGATGTGATTATCCCCAACAACTGGGCGGTGCGTATCGTTCTGAAGAACAAGACAACCGGTGCGATGTATCCTTTCACTTTTGTGCCGAAAAATGACGGCACCAATCCGTCTGTGTTCCCTGTTGGTTTTACCACAGATGACATAGAAGCGTTGTTTGCCGGTAACGTTCAGTGGATACTGGATAACAATGTGGCAATGTCTGCATATCCGATGGAGAAATTCCACAAAGTTCCGGAAACGCAAGGACTGTTCGTGCTTGACGGTGACGGTAACGCCGTACAAGAGGGTATCCAGTTGGAGCGCAATCTTGACAAAGACCTTGAACTGCTGATAGCCAAGTATCAGATTTGTGGTACTCGCGACCACAAGATAACTGTATCATTCGATGCGGCAAACAAGACCTTTGCTCTGAATGATGCGAACTATGAACCCTACTTGGAACTGTTTATGGATGGCTTCCTCGTCAAAGGTGGCTGTGAAACCCCCTCTATGGGTAAGAATCCTTTCGGACAAGCAGCCGGACAATGGTAAGAATCAGGTATAAGGGTATTGGGTTACCCTTATACCACAACAGAGCGTATAAGCCTAAGAAAAAAATCAAAGAAGATGACAAAAGAGAGGAAACATACTTTACAACTGATGAGCAGCATAATGCTGGTTGTATTTGGCAGTGTGCTTATTATGATGGGATTCTGGGTGCATCCTATAGGTGAGATACACCCTACAGTATTGACGGCATTCGGTGAGATACTGACTTTTGCCGGAGCGGTAATCGGAGTAGATTATAATTACAAATACAAGTCTGAAAAAGATAATAAAAATGAGTAGTTATGTATTTGGCAACATTAGTGTCCACTAAAAATTT
>DJXH01000003.1:9591-17384 GCA_002449665.1 Bacteroidales bacterium UBA7009 | reverse complement strand
CGATACGGCCGAAACCGTTAATACCTACTTTTGTCATAATAGTGTTTATTTAGTTTGTTTTTAGTTTATTTTGTCTTTTCGCCGCAAAGGTACAGAGTTTTTGCTACTTGTGCAAACATATATCTTTTTTTGGCATATCAATATAGCAACCTTGTTTTTGTAACGCTCTGTATGTTTGCTATTTCCTGCCGAAGTCGGCGGGTATCTCTCCCCATGCGGCTGTGTCCCATTTGAGCACGCGTGTAGTCCAAGTGTTGCTCCTGAGCCAATCTTCCGCCTTTCGTACCATAAGGAAAAGGTCTTGGTTGTCGCGTGTCCACTCCATTTTGCTCTTGCATTTTTTCTGCCTTAGCCATGCAAGTGCCGTAACGCTGTCGGTGTAAAGCACCCACGGCAGGTTGTTCTTTTTGAGGTAAGCCAAGCCAAGTACGAGTGCGAGAAACTCGCCGATGTTGTTCGTCCCTTTCTTGAAGGGACCGCGATGGAATACCTGCGTGCCGGTGTCTGCAATTACGGCGCGAAACTCCATCACGCCCGGGTTGCCGGAGCAGGCAGCATCTGTGGCAAGAGCGGGTAATATGGGACCGTTGCTTGCCATCTTATGCTTCTATGTATGTTTCAGTCAGTTTCACTTTCCCTTGCGGGATTATCTCCACCTCGTTCATACAAGCCGGTATGAGTATAGTTTCGCCTTCGCTGATGTGAGTGTCCGTGTTCTCTTCCTCTGTTCGGATAACGGCCTCGCCGGCGATACACATATAGACCACAAACGAGTCAAGGCGGGCATAGTCGCGCCGTGCCGGTCGGTCGTATATGAGCAGGTTGGTGGTAAAATGTTCGTCTTGCACGAGGCAGACCATTCCGCCGAGTTCGCGAGTGTTGTGCATCATCAGTCTGTCCTGCTTGTCGTAGCAAAGGCAAGCGAGCGACTCTTCTATATGCAGCGGGCGCAGTTTGCCGTCTAATCCCGGGCGGTTGTAGTCGTAAAGCCTGTAGGTAGTGTCGGAGGCTTGCTGTATCTCTGCCACTTTTACTCCTCGGCGTAGTGCGTGTACCGTTCCTGCCGGAATGTATGCCACATCGCCTGTTTGCACTTTCTCTATATGCAGCAAATCAAGCAGTGTGTTGTCCTGTATGCTTTGGCTGACAGCCTCTTTGCTTGTGGCGTGGTCAAAGCCGAGTACTATACTTGCCTGTTCGTCCGCGCCTGTTACGTACCACATCTCCGTCTTGCCCTGTCCGCCTGTTTGTGCAGCCTGCCGGTCGGTAGGGTGTACTTGTATGGAGAGGTCGTCTTCCGCGTTTATGAACTTGAAAAGCAGCGGGAAACGATTACCGAAGCGACTGAAAACGCTGTCGCCTGTCAATTCGTCCATATACACCTCAATAGCCTCGGAAAGCAGGTTGTCCTTGAGATAGCCGTTGTCTATAACAGACTCATCTTCGCCGTAGCCCGACAGTGCCCATACTTCGCTGCCCCAAATTTTCTTCTTGACGATTGGCTTGAATTTAAGCGGATATAGTGCCATATTTCGCTGCTGTTTTGTAGGTTATGCTTTTTTTTCTCTTATCTTTTTGAGGTGCTGTTCCCATCTCCAAGCCGATGTCAGTACATCCTCTATCGGCGTGTCGGCTTTCCAGCCGAGTACTTTATTTGCTTTGGCGGGGTCAGCCCACACCTGCTCTATGTCGCCCTCTCTGCGGGGAGCGATAACGTATGGCAGGTTCGCGCCGGTTACGCTGATAAATTTCTTCACTATCTCAAGTACGCTCAGTCCTCTGCCCGTACCGAGGTTGAAGATGCTAACTTGCTCGTCTGCTTTGCCTTGCAGCATATACTCCACGGCTTTCACGTGTGCGCGCGCAAGATCCATAACATAAATATAGTCCCTTATACACGAACCGTCGGGCGTATTGTAGTCATTGCCGAAGACTTTAAGTTCTTTTCTTATCCCGATGGCGGTCTGTGTAACGAAGGGCAGCAGGTTATTGGGAACGCCGTTGGGCAGTTCGCCTATCAGTGCAGACGGGTGCGCACCAATGGGGTTGAAATACCTCAAAATAACTGCGCGGAAGTCCGCTTTTGAGTGTGCCACATCGGTTATTATGTCTTCGTTTATCTGCTTGGTGTTGCCGTAGGGAGAGGTGGCTTGGCGGCGTGGAGCGGCTTCGCTCACGGGCAGATGGCGGCTGTCGGGCTGACCATAGACGGTGCAAGACGAGGAGAAAACAAGATGTTTTACTCCGTGGTTGTTCATCTGCTCAATCACGTTGATGAGCGAACCGATATTGTTGCGGTAGTACAGCAACGGTTTTTCCACCGACTCACCCACCGCCTTGCTCGCCGCAAAGTGTATAACGGCTTCTATATCACTGTATCTGTCAAATATCCTGCCAAGAGCCTCGCAGTCAAGGCAGTCTGTTTTTTCAAACGGCGGGCGTATGCCCGTTATGGCTTCGATGCCGTCTAAAACGCGCAAGTCGGAGTTGCTCAGGTTGTCGGCAATCACTACATCGTAGCCCTGCTCAAGAAGGCAGACTACGGTATGCGAACCTATATATCCGGTGCCGCCGGTAACGAGAATACGAGACATAGGATGTGGTTTTTATGGTGATATAAAAAGGATCAAAACAGTTTTTTGGGATAAACGCCTGCGTGTATCAGTTCGTTTATCTTCATCATCACCTGTTCGCGATCTTCGGCGTATGTTACTCCGAACCAGTGGGATGGGGTGTCAAGCACGCGGCATGTGGCTTTGCCCGAGGTGATAAGGTCGTTGACGAGGGTGGGGATATAAAACTCCGATTTCATCTCGTCTCCGCGCTCGCCAAGGAAGACCTTGAAAGCCTCTTCAGTATAGCGGAAATACTCCGGCGTAAAGCCCCACATATTCATCGAAACGGGTGTGAGCGGGTCTAAAACTGTATCTTTGCCGTCTTCGGTAAACACCACTTTGCCGCCCACGCTCTCTATGTGTGTGCGTTCCACGACATCGGTGAGGTAGCCGTTCTCGTCAGTCGTACATACGCCGCGGCTTACGCTGCCGTTTTCGCTCAGTGTGTTGACAACGCGATAGCCGACCATACAATATTCTCCTTCTGTGCCTTGCTTGGAGAGGAGAAAATCGGCAAGTACCTGAAACGACTCACGTCCGTAGAAATCGTCGGCGTTAATGACGGCAAAAGGTTCATTGATAAGGTCTTTGCCCATCAGTACGGCGTGGTTCGTTCCCCAAGGTTTGGTGCGCTGAGGGTTGTAGGTATAGCCTGCCGGCACTTTGTCGATGGCTTGGTAGCAGACCTCGCAAGCTATCTTGCCGTTGTATTTGGCAAGCACTTTCTGCTTGAAGTCTTCTGCAAAGTCTTCTCTTATGACGAACACCACCTTGCCGAAACCGGCGCGGACGGCATCATATACGCTGTAGTCCATTATAGTCTCGCCGTTCGGACCGAGACCGTCTATCTGTTTGAGTCCGCCGTAGCGGCTGCCCATACCGGCAGCAAGAACGAGCAATGTCGGTTTCATACTCTGTCTTTATTTCTCTAATTGTCAGTGTCTAATTCTATTTTCCCGTGTACTTTCTTATGCTTTGCCCAAAAGCCGTAAACCTCCGAGCAGTTGCCGGCGGTGATGAAGGCGTGCAGTTTCTCGTCTTTGACATATTGCAGCAGAGCCGAGAACTCGTCGTTGGTGAGCAGTGTCTGTATCTCCACCTGGTCGTCTTCGTGGTAGCCGCCTTTCACGGGGTAAAGGGTGCAGCCGCGCACGTAGTCGGACACGATGTGCTTGCGTATTTTCTCATATTCGGGCGAGATGATACATACACGTTTGCGGTTGTTCATAGATGCGGTGAAGTAGTTGATGACCAATCCGTTGATCCACGTGCCGATAAGACCTATCACTACCATACGGAAGTCGTTGATAAGCAGAGCCGAGAGGCATATCATCGCGCCGCCTATGGATACAGACATACCAAGGTCGAAGTGCAGGTACTTGTTTATTATCTTTGCGAGTATGTCAAGTCCGCCGGTGGAGGCATTGATGCGGAATTCAAATGCTTGACAAGCCGACAGCAGGAAGACGAAACATACAAGGTCAAACCATACATCGCCCGTACCTAATCCGGCTGACATCACAGAGTCTTTCACTTGCTCCAACACTTCTCCCGCACGGCTGAGCAGATAGGGGTTGCCGTTGGGGTCAAGGACGGTCTGACCGGCTTGCAGTTGGGCAAGTACATCGGGGTTCTCTACTACTTTGTGTGTGAAGTTGGTGTAAGGATATATACGATCCCATACCTGCGTAAAGGGACCGAGAATCATGGCGGTATAGACCGTTTTGGCTCCAAACTCGTTGCCAATCAATATGAAAGCCAACAACAGCAAAAAGGCGTTGATACCCATAACCCAGTATGAGAAAGTGTCGGGCGTGCCGCCGAGAGCAGTGTTTATTACGATGGCAAGACCCGAGATAGAGCCTACTATGATATGGCTCGGCAGCAGGAAATAGTACACTGCCGCTGCTCCAACCACCATTCCAAGGGTCATCATTACAAGTTCGCGCCAGAACTTGCGGGTGTGCAGTGCGGCTACGAAACTCTTGAACAGGTCTGTCCAATACGTTGCAGTAAAATACTGCTTGATGTAATTATCCATTTTTGTTTTCCTCCTATGTTTTCTCCCCGTTCGGGATAATTGTTTTTCTGTCTATTTGCCCCAACTGACGGCAACGTTCAATTTTTTGTCGGTGGCGTGGATTATGGAGCCTTCGGCTTTGGGATTGACGAACGACTTGACATACAGCGGTATCTGTTTCTCCTCAAGCGGCTCTATGGTTTTCGAGTGGATAATCTGCGCACCGCTTGCCGCAAGACGTGCCGCATCAGCATAACTCAGTTCTCTTATCAGTTGTGCATTGCTGTCTTTGTGCGGGTCGGCTGTGAGTATGCCTGCCACATCTTTCCATATCGTTACGGACTTGGCATCAAGAAAATTGCCGATGAGCGCTGCCGAGTAGTCGCTGCCCTCTCTGCCGAGGGTTGTGTTTTTATGATCGGTGGTGCCGCCTATAAATCCCTGCGTAACCCACAGGCGAGTGTCTGCGGGAGATAGTTTGACGGCACGGCGTAACCTTTCTTCGCTCTCAAATATATCCACTTTGGCGCGGCGGTAACTATGGTCGGTAAGGAGCAGAGAGGTCATGTCAAGCCATTTGTTCGGCAGTCCCATACGATTGAGATAGAGGCTGACAAGACGGGATGAAAAAAGTTCGCCGTAACTTACGAATTGATCATACAGTTCGTCATATAGTTCGTAAGTGGTGGTGAACAGCGGCACTTCAAAACTCAATTTCACTCCTACCTCGCGGGCAATGTTGTCGTGGTAGTCTTTTACCAAGTCCCATTCGCGCAGAGCCTGCTCCGTCTCACGCAGCCATATAGCGTTCACCACGCGCTCAAGCGCATTGGTCGTCTTGCCCATAGCCGACACCACCACCACAAGCGGCTCCTTTTCTTCTGCCACTATATGTCGCAGGTTACGCACGCCGTGCGCATCTTTTATGGATGCTCCGCCGAACTTAAAGACTTTCATGCTAATTTGATATTCGCCATCTGTATTGCCGTTATGGCACCTTCTACGCCTTTGTTGCCGAGTTTGCCGTCTGCGCGGTCTTTTGCCTGTTGCTTGTCTTCCACCGTCAGCACGGAGAAGATGACGGGAGTCTTGCCCTGCGCGTTGAGCATAGTTACACCTTGGGTAACAGACTGGCATACATAGTCAAAATGCGGTGTTTCGCCGCGTATGACGCAGCCTATTACTATTATGGCATCCACCTTGCTCATATACTTGGCGGCAGCGTATGTCAGTTCCACCGTCCCGGGGACGTGAACGACACGGATATGGCGGTCAAGTACTCCGCATTTGTGCAGTGTATGCAGTGCGCCGTTGCTCAGTCGGTACGTAATCTCGGCGTTCCAGTCGGCAACTATAATAGCGTAGCGCTGATGCTCAAGGACATCAGCGCTCGGTAGTTTGGAAGCGTCGTATTTGCTAAGATTGGTAGTCACGGCGGCTTACTTTGTTAGGGCTATATATTTCTCTATATCGCTTGCTTCGGACGACTGCGGATACTCATCGCGTATGGTAACATATACATTATGAGCGGCTTTTTTGTCGTCAAGAGCCATATATACGTTTCCTGCTTTCTTCAGCGCGATAGGAGCGATAATCTCGTTCTTGGAAGCGGCGGCAGCCATAAAACTGCTTGCGGCTTTTTTCAGTTCGCCCATCTCTACGTATGCATCGCCGAGGAGCATCTTGGCAGACGGGTCTATCACGAGGTCGTCTGCGGAGAACTGCTTGAGGTAGTTAGCAGCATCTTCGTAGTTGCCGAGTTTGTAGTTGCATATACCTGCATACAGTGCTGCAAGTTCGCCCTGCTGATAGAGACTGTATTTGTCGGCTATCTCGGCAAAACCGATGCAGTCGGCTTCGTCGCCGTTAAGTGCTTTCTGCCAGTCGCCTTGCATAAAATATGCCACAGCCTTTGCGTTTTCCTGACTTGCCTCGGCTTTTTTAGGCTGGATAATGTACTTGTTCACTGCCATTACGGCGAGTACGACAACGATAACAGCGCATATTATCCACGAGATAAGTTTACTGTTCTTTTCAAACCATAACGTAGCAGCCGATACGGTATTCTCCACATTCTGGAGTTGCTCGTCTTCTTTTTGGAATTCTTTTTTTGCCATAGTATTTGATATTTTATTCTATTCAGATGTTTACGTCGTTTTTTGTGCTTGTGCAGTCTTGTGCAAATAAAACGTGCAAAGATACGGCAGATTTTGAAAGTGTGCAAATATCTTCACAAATTTCTTATTTACTTGCACAAAAGCGGGCTTCTTCCTACCTTATGTCATTGACATAGGCGGTAGGGTAGTCGTCCTGCGTTAGCGTGAAAGAGAAAATGTCTTCTGTGTATCTCGCTCCTATAAACGAAAGCAGTGATACGGAGTTAGTTTCGGTTATTTCTATGCTGCGTATGAGCATATCGGAGTTGTTTACGCGCAGCACCATTTTCTTTATGTCTTTTATGTCGTTGGCAAGTGCGGCTTGTGCGGTGGTGGCAGGTTGTGTGTCTTTCGGGGTGAAGGTGATGATGGTTTCGTCGCCCTTTTTGGAGGCTTTCTCGGTTGTGTTGCACATAGGTAGGGCGGCTTGGAGCAGCAGCAGCGGATTGACTTGTGTCAGTTCTTCGCGTGTCGGGTTGCTCAGTGTCAGTTCGTCTGCCTCCTGCTGGTATATAGCAAGCGTTGTGCCGTCGTATGCGCCAGCCATACCCATTATCTCTATTTTGAACCTTTCGCCTTTCATAGCCATTGTGCCGGCGTAAGTGATAGGCTGTGAGGCAGATGAAGAAATCTGCATATTGATGTCCGACACGAGTGTGTTACCGGACAACACTTGCAGTAGCGACTCAAGTACGGTAAGCAGTATGACGAGTGTTTTCATAGCGTTATTATATTAAGGTTCGCGCGCAAGAGCGGTTGTTTATCCCACTCCGAGTTGCTGTAGTATGTTTTCGAGGCTTTCGAGGTCTTGTATGAGGACATCTCTGCCTTTGGGACCTTTGTTCGGACCGACTATGCCTGCAGCCTCAAGTTGGTCGCTCAGTTTGCCTGCTCTGTTGTAGCCAATTTCAAAGGCGCGTTGCAAGCGTGAGGTGGAGCCTTCCTGTTTGTTTACCACGTAACGTGCCACATCGGCGAACATCGGGTCAAGGCGTTTCATAT
>DJXH01000003.1:0-9531 GCA_002449665.1 Bacteroidales bacterium UBA7009 | reverse complement strand
CGGGTCAAGGCGTTTCATATCCACGCTGCCGGGCTGTACTGCTTCGTTATCGCCGCCTTCGGGTACATATTCGGGCAGTTGATATGGCTCAAAGTAGTGCTGTTGCCCTGCTATGTGTTCCACAATGGCTTCCACTTCCGGCGTGTCCACAAAAGCGCATTGTATGCGGGTAACGTTGCCGCCGCCTGCGTAGAGCATATCGCCCTTGCCTACAAGTTGCTCCGCACCTTTCTGATCAAGGACGGTACGCGAATCGACTACCGACTGAGTGCGGAAGGCGATACGTGTTGGTATGTTGGCTTTGATAACACCTGTAACTATCTTTACGTCAGGACGCTGCGTGGCAAGAATCATGTGCATACCTACGGCACGGGCTTTCTGTGTCAGTCTTTGTATGGGGCGTTCTACCTCTTTGCCAGCTTGCATGATAAAGTCGCCGTACTCGTCTATGACTATGACTAAATAAGGCATATAGTGGTGATGTACAATGCGGTGCAGGGCGAGGTTCTCCACCGACTTTTCGGGGTTGAGGACACGGTTGCAGAATTTCTGGTTATAGTCTTCCACCGTCCTTACGCTTGCGTCGGCGAGGAGAGAATAGCGGTCTTCCATCTCGATGACGAGCGAATTGAGCGTGTTGATTACCTTTTGGCAGTCTGTGATGATGATGTCGCGGTCCTCTTGGTCGGGCATAGCCGCCATAAAGTGTTTGATAAGCGGCTTGTAGATGGAGAACTCCACCATCTTCGGGTCAACGAGTACGAACTTTAGTTCGGCGGGGTGCTTCTTATACAGAAGGCTGGTTATTATTGCGTTCAGACCCACAGACTTACCTTGTCCCGTAGCACCGGCAACGAGCAGGTGGGGTGTCTTGGCAAGGTCGAAGCAGAAGACCTCATTGGTTATGGTGCGTCCTATGGCAACCGGCAGGCGCATCTTGCTCTCGTCTTGGAAGCGTTTGGATGCTGCCACGGAGTGCATACTAACTACTTGCGGTTTTTCGTTCGGTACTTCTATACCTACCGTTCCTTTGCCCGGCATTGGTGCTATAATACGTATGCCTATGGCGGAGAGCGAGAGCATAATATCGTTTTCGAGTACCTGAATCTTGTTTATTCGTGTCCCTGCTTTCGGTACTATCTCATATAGCGTAACCGTAGGACCGACGGTGGCTTTTATCTGCTCTATCTCTATTCCGTAGTTGCGCAGGGTGGTAACGATGCGGTTGGCGTTCTGCTGCTGCTCTTCGGGGTCTATGATGGGAGCGGTCTCGTTGTCATACACTTTGAGAAGCGACAAAGAGGGGAACTGATATGTCTCAAGGTCTTTGCGAGGGTCAAACGGACCGAGTTTCTTCAGCAGATATTCGGGGTCGTCTTCATTGAGTTCCACTTCTTTTACATCGTTTATTTTAAGTTCGCTGTCCTCTTTCTCTTTTTGCTCGTCTGTCTCTTTGTCTTCGTTTTCCGGGGTGTCTTTTGTGTCCGGGTCGTTTTTTTCTTCGGGGGTGCTTTCTTCTATTGTGAAATGGAATGTGTTTGTGTCGTTGTTATCGTTGTTGTTATCAGTGTCCATCGGGTCAGTTTCCACATCGATTATCTCTATGTTTATCTCTTGCGGCTGTTCGTCGTCGTTGTGCTGTTTGTCGTCCGTGTTCTGTTGCGGGTCGTTATTGTCGTCTTCGTTGTCTGGGGCGTTGTCGTCTTTGGGCTTGCGTTTGAGCGACTCTTTTATGCGGGCAAAAAGTGCAGACATACGCGGGATAAAGTTCTTGTCAATTATTATCAGGAAGATTATCAGCGTTATGGCGAGCATCAGGCTAACGCCGAGGGGGTGGATATATGAGTTAAGCCAACCTGCCGAAGCGGAACCGAATGCACCTCCGAGACGGAAAAATGTGTTGATGCCCATCATAAGGTCTATAAAGCCGAGCAGTATTGCTCCCCAAAGCAGGAAGAAAGCTGTGATAAAAAAGTGGCGCACGCCCACGGATATTTTTATTCCTACAAGGCGCAGGCTGTAGAGCAGAAACAGAATGACGGCGAGTATGCTCACTATACCAAAACTGCCGTCCACCAAAAATCGGCTGAAATACGCTCCCGGAAGCCCGAGCAGATTGCTTATTTCGCTGCGGTGTTCAGCGGCTTGTCCGCCGGTGAGGATAGAGTAGTCGCTGCTGCCGGTGGTGAAAAAACTGCAATATGCTACAACGAGGAAGACGGAAACGAAGGTGAGTACCAGACCGGTAATAATGCGTACTCGTTCGTCTTTTATGAAAGCAGTCAGCTTCTTGTTGCGCGTTTCGTCCTGCCTTATGTCTTCAACGCTGATGTCTTTTTCTATATCGCGTGTATTTTGTCTTGGTGTTTTTACTGTTTTGCGTGGCATAGTCCTATTTGTATAAAAAAGCCTGCAAAGATAGCAAAAACCTGTCGGAGTAAAAAATAAATCGTCTTATATTACGAAAAAATAAGGGTAGTTTGCTTGATTTCTTGCAAAGTTTGGTGTAAAATTTGCACATTTTGCAAATTACTCTTAATTTTGCAGGCTTTAATGTGCGAGCATAATAATTATGATGGAAACAATACGTCATTCGGGCGTTGTAGAGAGTGTCAAAGGCACTGTCGTAAAAGTAAAAATTCAGCAGGCAGCGGCTTGTTCGGCTTGCGAGGCAAGCCGCAGTTGTATGGCAGCCGAGGCAAAAGAAAAGACAGTGGATGCCATAACAAGCGATTCCACGATTCAGGCAGGCGATAAGGTGGATGTGGTGATAGAAGAGGTTACCGCGTGGAAGGCTGTGGCAATAGCCTATCTGTTGCCGTTTGCCGTGATGATGCTTGTGCTGTTTTTGTTGGACAGGAGTTTGCACGATGAGGCACTGATGGGAGTTATAGCCGTTTGTGCTGTCGGTGTGTATTATATAGTCCTTTCTTTTTTCAAGAACAGGATAAAGAGAGACTTCTCTTTTAGGGTGGAAAAGTCTGACAGATAATCCATTATAAAAATACTATACTATTATGAATCTGATTGTTGTTTCTTTGCTTGTACTCGGCTTGACGGGTTTGGCAGCGGCTCTGTTGCTTTACCTGACGGCTCAGAAGTTCAAGGTGGAGGAAGACCCGCGTATTGACCTTGTGCAGGAGGTGCTCCCCGGCGCCAACTGCGGTGGTTGCGGTTTTGCGGGTTGCAGGGCTTTGGCTGAAGCGTGTGTCAAAGCCGACAGTTTGGACGGGCTGCTTTGTCCCGTAGGCGGAGCGGCTGTAATGCAGCAGGTAGGCTCTATTCTCGGTATGGAGGCTGCGGCTGCCGATCCGATGATTGCCGTTGTGCGTTGTAACGGCGAGTGTAAAGCGCGTCCGCGCACCAGTGAGTATGACGGCGTAAAGAGTTGCCGCGTGCAGAACAGTCTGTATGTAGGCGAGACGGCTTGTCCGTTTGGCTGCCTCAGTTGTGGCGACTGTGTTGAGGCTTGCGGGTTTGATGCCATTCATATCAATCCTGAGACAGGCTTGCCCGAAGTGGATGAAGACAAATGTGTGGCTTGCGGTAAATGCGCCAAGGCTTGTCCGAGAAACATTATCGAACTTCGCAAGAAAGGTCCGAAAGGCAGACGAATGGTAGTGGAGTGTGTCAATAAAGACAAAGGTGCGGTAGCGCGCAAGGCTTGTCTTAACGCTTGTATCGGATGCGGCAAATGTCAGAAAGAGTGTAAGTTTGAAGCTATCACGGTAGAGAACAACGTTGCATATATAGACTTCAACAAGTGCCGTCTGTGCCGCAAGTGTGAAGAAGCATGTCCGACGGGTGCCATTCACGCCATTAACTTCCCGCCGCGTAAGCCTGCTACGGAAACGCCGGCTGCTGCTCAAGCCCAACCGGCTGAAACCAAAACGGAGGCGGCAAAAGTAGAACCCCAAAAAGAGGAGGCACAAGCATGAAAACATTCAGTATAGGCGGAGTGCATCCGCACGACAATAAGATTTATTCTGCTCATCAGCCCATTACGGAGTGCGCGCTGCCGAGCAAGGCTATAATACCGCTTGTGCAACACATAGGTGCACCTGCCCAGCCGGTGGTAGAGAAAGGACAGAAAGTGAAGGTCGGCGAACTGATAGCCAAGGCCGGCGGGTTCGTTAGTGCCAATATCCACTCACCAGTGAGCGGGACAGTAGCGAAAATAGACTCTACTACAGATGCTTGGGGGATGCGTATGCCCGCTATCTTCATAGACGTGGAAGGCGACGAGTGGCTTGAGACCATAGACCGCTCCACCGATGTAGTTCGCGAATGTACGCTCGACCCCAAAGAGATAATAGACCGTATTTCTGCCGCAGGCGTCGTAGGTCTCGGTGGTGCTTGCTTCCCCACGCACGTCAAACTGATGCCGCCTCCCGGCAAGAAAGCCGAGGTGCTGATAGTGAACGGCGTAGAGTGTGAGCCGTATCTTACTTGCGACCACCAGCTTATGCTCGAACACGGTGAGGAGATTATAGTCGGTATTCAGATTCTTATGCGCGCTTTGGGTATAGACAAAGCCGTTATCGGAATAGAGAAAAACAAGCCCGATGCTATCGCCCGTATGCGCGAACTTGCAGCACGCACGCTCGGCATATCCGTTCAGCCGCTCAAACTCAAATACCCGCAAGGCGGTGAGAAACAGCTGATAGATGCTTGTATCGGTCGTCAGGTTCCGAGCGGCGCACTGCCCATAGAGGTAGGTGCCGTTGTGGATAATGTCGCTACCATATATGCCGTATATGAAGCAGTACAGAAACGCAAACCCCTTATCTCGCGAGTGATGACCGTAACGGGTAAGAGTCTGCAAAAACCGGGCAACTACAGCGTTCGTTTTGGTACTCCGCTCAGTCAGGTGGTGGAAGCCGCAGGCGGCGTACCTGAAGACACTGGAAAGATTATAGGCGGCGGACCGATGATGGGGCGTGCTATGAACAACATAGATATGCCGTCCAACAAACGAGTTAGCGGTTTACTCTTCCTGCCCGAAAGCGAGAGCCGTCGCGTTGAGCCGGAGAACTGCATACGTTGCGGCAAATGCGTGAGTGCCTGCCCTATGGGCTTGGAGCCGTATCTGCTCAGCAAACAGGCGCAGATGCAGATGTGGGACGATATGGAGAAGCACGATGTGATGGACTGTATCGACTGCGGCTGCTGTCTGTTCACCTGTCCGAGCCACCGTCCGCTGCTTGACTATATACGTATGGGTAAAGCCACCGTGGGCGGTATCATTCGCGCACGACAGGCTAAAAAATAACCCGTAGAGCAAAAGAAAAAAGAAGTTGAATATTTATCATATATGACAATGAAAAAACTTATTGTAGCTCCTGCACCTCACGCTCATAGCGGTGATAGTGTACGCAGAAATATGCTGCTTGTCATTTTGGCTCTGCTGCCTGCCTATATAGTCAGCGTAATAGAGTTCGGCTGGGGGGCTTTGATAACCGCTTTGATTAGTATTGCCGCCTGTGTTTGTACAGAGTGGGTAGTAACCAAATACCTCCTTAAAGAAAAGAACACCATTGGCGACCTCTCTGCCATTCTCACAGGTCTGTTGCTCGCTTTCAACCTGCCGAGTAACATAGACTGGTGGATAGTACTTATAGGCGCGGTTGTAGCTATAGGCGTGGGTAAGATGACCTTCGGCGGACTTGGGCAGAACCCCTTCAACCCCGCTCTTGTAGGTCGTGTCTTCCTGCTTATCTCTTTCCCTGCGCAGATGACCACGTGGCCCAAAGCGCAAGGATTTGCCAGTCTTATTACTAACCAAACGGTAATCGCAGACGGTCCGGATGCCAACACCGGTGCCACCCCGCTTTACTACCTCAAGCAGATAGTAAAAGACGGCAAGTCAGACGTTGTAAGTCAGTTGCCCGACCTTTGGGATTCGCTGCTCGGAGTGATGGGCGGCAGTCTTGGTGAGGTTTGCGCACTTGCTCTTATTGCCGGTGGAATCTTCCTTATATGTACGCGAGTTATCACTTGGCATATACCCGTCAGCATTCTCTGCACGGTGGCTTTGCTTGCAGCCGTTACAGGTTGGTGCGGTGCGCTCCCCGAAGGTTTTACCACTTGGCAGTATGTGGCTTATACTCTGCTCACCGGCGGTATGATGCTCGGTGCTTTCTTTATGGCAACGGACTATGTTACCAGCCCGATGACCGATTGCGGCAAGATTATCTTCGGTATAGGTATAGGCGTTATAGTGATGGTTATTCGTACTTGGGGTGCTTATCCCGAAGGTATGTCGTTTGCCATACTTATAATGAACGCATGTGTACCGCTGCTCAACAAGATTCGTCCGCGCAGATTCGGTGAAAAAGTAAAAGTAAAAAAATAAGGAGGTGCAGCTATGAAAAGATTAGAAAGCAATTTGCTTAATATGGTGGTTTCGCTGACCTTGGTAGCCGTAGCCGCTGCCGCTTTGCTTGGCGGACTTTACACCCTTACCAAAGACCCGATAGCAGTGCAGAAAGCCGAAAAACAGCAAAAAGCCGTAGCCGAAGTGCTGCCCGCTATAGACGGTCTGACCGTAACTGAAGGGGAAGATATAGACGGAATGATTGTATATAAAGCCTACCTTAACGACGAACTTAAAGGTGTTGCCGTACAGACAGAAGAAAACGGTTTCGGCGGTAAGTTTAAGATGATGATAGGTTTTGACGGCGAAGGTAATGTAGTCAACTATTCCGTGCTTGAGCATCAGGAAACTCCGGGGCTTGGCGATAAGATGACCAAGTGGTTTAAGACTGACAAGAAACAGCAGTCAATACTTGCCAAATCGCCTGAAAAAGTTAATTTTACAGTCAGCAAAGACGGTGGCGATATAGATGCTATCACGGCTGCCACTATCTCGTCTCGCGCTTTTCTGCTGTCTGTTCGTAATGCCTATGAGGTATATAAGCAGGTGGCAGGTATAGATACCGCTGCCGCTGACGGCATAAGCGGCGCAACCGTTGTCGGCTGCGACAGCATACAGGCAATAGTAGAAGAAAGTACCAACTGCCCTAAAATGTAATCAACTATGAGTAAAGCATTAAATACATTTACTAACGGACTTCTCCGTGAGAATCCGACTTTTGCTCTTGTGCTTGGTATGTGTCCTACACTTGCCACCACCACAAGTGCTGTCAACGGTATGTCTATGGGGCTTGCCACGATGTTCGTGCTCGTATGCTCCAACGTCGTTATATCGCTGCTTCGCAATCTTATACCCGACAAAGTGCATATCCCAGCATATATAGTGGTGATAGCATCGTTTGTTACTATGGTTCAACTGCTTATGCAAGCCTACGTACCTGCTGTATATGAGACTCTCGGTCTGTTTATACCACTTATTGTGGTTAACTGTATCGTGCTTGGTCGTGCCGAGTCTTTTGCCGCTAAAAACGGAGTAGGGCTTTCTGCTCTTGATGGTCTTGGTATGGGACTTGGCTTTACGCTGTCGCTCACCGTTTTAGGCTTTGTTCGCGAACTGCTCGGCTCGGGGCGCGTTTTCTCCACCGGCAGTTTCGAGGGGTTCACTATCTATCCTGAAAGTTACGGTATGCTCATCTTCGTACTTGCTCCGGGTGCTTTTATCGCACTTGCATATCTGATGGCGGCTGTGAACAAACTGCGCAAGTAACTATAAATGTTAAATTATAATTTATTGACTGATTATGGTTTACCTACTGATTATAATAAGTGCGATATTCGTAAATAATATCGTTTTCTCCCAGTTCCTCGGTATATGCCCTTTCTTGGGAGTAAGTAAGAAAATAGATACTGCAGCCGGTATGGGTGCTGCCGTTACTTTTGTGCTTACTTTGGCTACGATAGTTACTTATCTGCTCCAGCATTATGTGCTTGAGCCGTTTGAGATACAGTTCTTGCAGACCATCCTCTTTATCCTCGTTATTGCCGCTCTCGTGCAGATGATTGAGATTGTGCTGAAGAAAATCTCTCCGAGTCTCTATCAGGCTCTCGGTGTTTTCCTGCCGCTTATCACCACTAACTGCTGCATACTCGGTGTCGCTATCCTCGTAGCAGATGGTACGTGGGCAAGCAAAGTCCCGGGTGCAGAGGCTTCGTTGCTGCAAGGTACTGTCTTCGCTTTCGCAACAGCACTCGGTTTTACTCTTGCTCTCATTCTCTTTGCCGGTATCCGTGAGCAACTCGCTATGAGCAAAGTGCCAAAAGCAATGGAAGGCACACCTATCGCCCTTCTTTCTGCCGGACTGCTTGCTATGGCGTTTATGGGCTTCTCCGGCGTGGTATAAGCAATATGCGGTTGTCTTATGAAATGGGAATATCAATATGATTTCTTCTATCTTTGATAGCAAAGCAATATCCGAAGCGGGCAGACTGATTGGTTCTGCCCGCTCGGTTGTTATCCTCACCCACATGTCGCCCGATGGTGATGCTATGGGTTCAGCACTTGCTATGAAGCATTATCTTATGGGGCAGGGCAAGCAGGTAGGTGTAGTAGTGCCTAATGCTTTCCCTGCTTTTCTCGCTTGGATGCCGGGGGCGGAAGATGTTATTATTTATGAATCGCAAAAAGCGGAAGCCGATAGCCTTATGGAGACTGCTGACCTTGCTGTTTGCACCGACTTTAATACCCCCAAGCGTATCGGTTCGCTCGGTGATAAACTGCTGTCGCTATCCTGTCCGAAGATACTGATAGACCACCACCTTTTCCCCGATAGTTTTGCTAATGTCGTTTTCTCCTTCCCGCAGTCGCCGTCTGCCTCGGAGATAGTCTATCGCTTTATACGCTCGCTCCATCCGCTGAAGACGGATGTTTTCACGCTTCCGTTAGCCACTTGTATATATACCGGTATGATGACAGACACTGGCAATTTCTCTTTCAATTCCAATTATCCGGAGATGTATGAGATTGTGGGCGAACTGGTGCGTGTCGGCGTGGACAAAGATGCGGTCTATAACAGTGTTTTTAATAGTTATACTGCCGACCGTATGCGCCTTATGGGCTATTGTCTGTATAGCAAGATGCAGATATTCGCAGAGCATCATACAGCGCTTATCTATCTCAGTCGTAAGGAGTTGTATAGGTTCAATTTCCAGTCCGGCGATGCAGAAGGTTTGGTAAATCTGCCGTTGCAGATAAGCGATATCTATTATTCGTGTTTTATGCGTGAAGACAAAGTAAATGCTACTGAGGTTGCCATCGCAGGCGGAAGCAAGACGAAGATAAAAATATCTATGCGCAGTCAGGGCGACCGACCGGTCAATACTTTCTGTGCTGACATCTTCAACGGCGGCGGTCATAAGAACGCTTCCGGCGGCGAGTACTATGGAAATCTCAAAGATGCCGTTGCGCTTTTTTTGAATAATTACAAGCACTATAACAACAAGTAGATTAGATAGTATTCGCTGCAAATAGTTCATAAAATGCGAAAAAATGCGCGGATATTTGCACGAATAAAAAATTTGCCTTACCTTTGCAGCCGCTTTCAGTGAGAGGGCGGGGTAGCTCAGCTGGTTAGAGCGTCGGATTCATAATCCGGAGGT
>DJXH01000002.1:1077-15843 GCA_002449665.1 Bacteroidales bacterium UBA7009 | reverse complement strand
TTGCCATCGTCATCTATCTGAACCAGACGCCGCTGCATCCTCGTGAGCGCGACTATGCCTACGCCGGCAGTTTCTACGCTTTCTGTATATGGGTAGGGCTTGGCGTTACCGCTCTTGCCGCACTTATAGAACGTCTGCGCTCTGGCGAAACGCTGAAGACAGTTCTGACTGCCATTATGGTTGCTGTCTGCCTGCTCGTTCCCGCGCAGATGGCTTCCGAGAACTGGGACGACCACGACCGCTCCGACCGCTATTCCTGCCGCGACTTTGGTGCCAACTACCTCAAGTCGTGCGAAACGCAGGGAATCATCTTCTCCAACGGCGATAACGATACCTTCCCCCTTTGGTACAACCAAGAGGTGGAAGGCGTAGGTACCGACCTTCGTGTGTGCAACCTCAGTTACTTGCAGACCGACTGGTATATAAGCCAAATGAAACGTCCTTATTACGAGAGCGAGGGACTGCCTATCTCGTGGGAGTACAAGGACTTTATGCCAGGGCAGAACGAGGTCGTATGGGTGGACAATAAACTCGGCAGCGCACTATCAATAGAAAAGGCTTTCCAGTTCCTCCGCTCCGACGACAAACGCACCAAGCGCGACGGCGACAACTATATCCCCACCGACCAACTCTATTTCGACGGTCCGGACGGCGAACGTATAGAGATAAAGAAAGCCCGCCGTTTCACCCGCTCGGAGATGATGGTGCTTGAGATGCTCGAGCAAAACGACTTCAAGCGTCCGATATACTTTGCCGTTACCGTGGGCGATGACTATTATCTCGGACTCCGTCCCTATTTCGAACTTACCGGTCTTGCTTACCGCATTACACCTGTCAAGTCCAAGGACGGTCGTGCACGTGTGAACACGGAAGTGATGTACGAAAATATGCTCCATCGCTTCAAGTACGGCAATATGGACAAAGAAGGTATCTATATCGACGAGAACCTTATGCGTATGTGCCATACCCACCGTATGATGTTCCTCGAACTGGCAGAGGCTCTCTATCGCGAAGGCAAACGCGACAGATGCCAAGAGGTAATGGACTTTGCCGACCAAGTGCTGCCTGCATACAATATCCCCTACGATTATACGTCCGCTTCAATGGCTGCCATACGCTACGCCCTTGGCGACAAAGAGAAAGCCAATGAGGTGATGCGCGCCGTAGCAGAGAGTTGCGTGGAGTATCTCCGTTGGGGCGATACGCTCGGTCGTGAACAACGCCGTTCGGTGCAGACCACTCTACAGCAGCAATTGGCTATCTTCGGCTACGTGCTGCAAAGTGCAAACCACTATCAAGCAACAGAGTTAGTTGACGAATATTATCCTATTTACGAACAATATGCAAACTATTGATTCCATACCCGTATTGCTTCTTACGGGCTATCTCGGCAGCGGTAAGACAACGCTGCTCAACCGCATACTGAATAACAAAAAAGGCATACGTTTTGCCGTAATAGTGAACGATCTCGGCGAGGTGAATATAGATGCCGACCTGATACAAAAAGGCGGTGTGGTCGCACAGCAGGACGATAACCTTGTCGCTCTGCAAAACGGCTGTATCTGCTGTACGCTCAAGATGGACCTTGTGCAGCAACTCCACGACCTCTGCGCCGCAAGGCAGTTTGACTATATAGTCATTGAAGCCAGCGGTATATGTGAGCCTGCACCTATTGCGCAGACTATCTGCCAATATCAGCGTATGGTGCCGTTTACTGAAGACCCCTATCCGCGTCTTGACTGTATCGTTTCCGTCGTGGATGCCTTGCGTCTTAGGGACGAGTTCGCTTCGGGCGACGACTTGCAGCGCACCGACCTTGACGAAGAAGACCTTGCCTCGCTCGTCATACAGCAGATAGAGTTCTGCAACCTTATCCTGCTCAACAAAGCGAGCGAGATAAGTCACGACGAACTTGAACACGTCCGTGCTATCGTCCGCGCCATACAACCTACGGCGGAGATTATCGACTGCGACTACTGTGATGTGCCCTTCGACAAACTGCTTAACACCGGTGCTTTCCGTTTTGACGATGTGGCAGGCAGTGCCGCTTGGATTCAAGGCGTGGAAGGCGATGCGGAAGACGATCATCACCATCATCACGATGATGATGACGACGATGACGATGACCACGATGAGCATCATCATCACCATCACGATGACGAAGGCGAAGCGGAGGAGTATGGGGTAGGGACGTTTGTCTATTACCGCCGCGAGCCGTTCAATCTCGGCAGGTTTGACGACTTTGTGGCACGCCGTTGGCCCAAGAACGTCATCAGAGCTAAGGGTATGTGCTATTTCTCCGACGAGTACGATATGTGCTATCTCTTTGAGCAGGCGGGCAGGCAATTCAACCTCAAGCAGGCAGGCGAGTTCTACGCCACTATGCCCAAGGAAGAACTAATGCAGATGATGGCGCGCGACCCGCTCTTGCAGCGCGACTGGGACGAGCGTTACGGCGACCGTATGCAGAAAATCGTCTTTATCGGTCAGCATTTAGACAAAGAGGCTATCACCAAAGACCTTGATGCCTGCCTTGATTAAAATCAATCAATCCGATTATTCAGAAAAATAATAATCAACCCAAATTAAATAATATGAAAGTCAATTATTTGCAGCAGAGGCATATAGGCCTTAGCGAAGAAGACAAACAGCAGATGCTCCGCGAGGTGGGTGTCGAGTCTATGGAACAACTCATTGAGCAGACTATGCCCAAAGACATCTTGCTTACCGAGCCGCTTGACCTTGACGAGCCGCTTACGGAGCAGGAACATCTGGACAGTATCGCCGATATGGCAGCCGAAAATCTGCCGTATAAGAGCCTTATCGGTCGCGGATGGTATGGAACCATAACACCTGCCGTTATTGCGCGTAACGTGCTTGAAAACCCCGTTTGGTACACATCCTACACTCCCTATCAGGCAGAGGTCAGTCAAGGACGACTTGAGGCACTGTTCGTTTTCCAAACTATGGTCAGCGACCTTACCGGGCTGCCTCTTGCCAACTGCTCGTTGCTTGACGAAGCCACAGCCGCCGGTGAAGCCGTAACGATGATGCGCAACCTACGCTCCCGTGAGCAGGTGAAGAATGGCGTGAAGAAAGTGTTTGTGGACGAGAAGATTTTCGCCAACACTCGCAGTGTTATCCACACTCGTGCTTCCGGTCAGGACATACAGATGGAGGTTGGCAACTATGCTTCTTTCGTGCCGACAGCCGAGTACTTCGGTGCTATCGTCCAACTGCCCAACGCCGACGGTTCGGTGGAAGACTATACCGCCTTTATCGCTTCCTGCCACGAAGCCGGACTTAAAGTAACCGTTATAGCCGACCTTATGGCAATGGCTCTCTTGAAACCGCTTGATGCCGACATCGTTTGCGGTACTGCCCAGCGTTTCGGTCTGCCTATGGGCTTTGGCGGTCCTACCGCAGGCTATATGGCTACTCGCGACGAGTTTAAGCGCGAACTGCCCGGTCGTATCATCGGTCTTAGCAAAGACACTCACGACCGCCCTGCCTATCGCCTTGCCTTGCAGACACGCGAACAGCATATCAAACGCGAGAAAGCTACTTCCAACATCTGTACAGCCGAAGCACTTTGCGCTATGATGGCAGGCTTCTACGGCGTTTATCACGGTGCTGAAGGTGTTCGCGAGATAGCCGAAGGTATCCACTCGCGCGCCGTCTATCTCAATGAGATGCTACAGGCATACGGCATTGAGCAGGAGAACGCCGAGTTCTTTGATACTCTCAAGATACGTTTCAACGATGTAGAGCGTCTGCGTAAAACCGCACTTGAGAAAGGTATCAATCTCTATTATGGTGAAGACTTTGTCGGCTTGAGCCTTGACGAGACGGTTACCCTTGACGATATGAACAACCTTATCGAACTCTTTGCCGAGGTTACGGACAACGTGCCGCAGTATGAAGACAGCGAAGAGGCTTTCACCGGCTTGTGGGCTATAGACGAGGCTAAAATCCGTCCTGTTGATTATATGCAGGCAGAGGTGTTTAAGAAATATCATACCGAGACCGATATGATGCGCTATATCAAACGTCTTGACCGCAAGGATATTTCTCTCACTCACTCAATGATTCCTCTCGGCTCTTGCACTATGAAGCTCAACCCCGCTGCGGCTATGATGCCTATTACAATGCCGGGCTGGATGGCTGTTCATCCTCTTGCTCCTGCCGACCAAGTGGAAGGCTTCCGCGAGATGCTCGAAGAACTTGAGCAGCAACTTGTTACCATCACGGGCTTTGCCGCCTGCAACCTCCAGCCCACTTCCGGTGCAGCAGGTGAGTATTCGGGTCTCGTTACCATTCGCGAATATCTCCGCCGTAAAGGTCAGACCGAGCGTAAGGTGCTGCTTATCCCCGCTTCTGCCCATGGTACCAATCCCGCTTCGTGCGTACAGGCAGGTTTTGTGCCGGTGGTAGTTAAGTGCGACGAAAACGGCAATACCGACCTCAACGACTGGCGCGAGAAAGCAGAGCAGAATAAAGATGTTCTTGCCGGTTGTATGATTACCTATCCCTCCACTCACGGTATCTTCGAGATGGCTATCCGCGAGATGTGCCAAATCATTCACGATAACGGCGGACAGGTGTATATGGACGGTGCCAATATGAACGCGCAGATAGGTTATACCAATCCCGGCTTTATCGGTGCTGACGTATGCCACCTTAACCTCCATAAGTCGTTTGCTTCGCCTCACGGCGGCGGTGGTCCCGGCGTAGGTGCTATCTGCTGTGCAGAGCATCTGAAAGACTGTATGCCATCGGAGGATAACAATCGCGTATCGTCCGCTCTTTACGGCAATGCAAATATGGCTCTTATCTCCTACGGATATATTCGTATGATGGGCTATGAGGCTCTGCGTGATGCTACTGCTTCGGCAATCCTCAGTGCTAACTATATGGCAAAGAAACTCGGCGATGCTTACGGCATTGTCTATACCGGCGTTACGGGTCGCGTAGGACACGAACTTATCCTCGACTGCCGCCAGTTCCACTCCATCGGTATCACCGAAACCGACATTGCCAAACGTCTGATGGACTTCGGCTACCACGCTCCCACGCTCTCTTTCCCCGTTCACGGGACGTTGATGGTTGAGCCTACCGAGAGTGAGTCCAAGAATGAGATAGATCAGTTTATTGATGCTCTGCTTACTATCCGCGAAGAGATACGCGAAGTGGAGGACGGTCGTGCAGACAAGCAGGATAACGTCCTTCTCAACGCTCCTCACCCCGAGTATGAGGTAGTGGCAGACGAGTGGCATCACTCCTACAGCCGCCGGAAAGCCGCTTATCCTACCGAGTGGGTGGCTGCCAATAAGTTCTGGATTCCCGTCAGCCGTGTTGACAACGGCTTCGGCGACCGCAACCTCGTAGCACGCTGCTGCTAACGGCATAATTCTGTCATAGAGATGGTATCGCAAGATACCATCTCTATTTTGATATTTGATGTTATCATGCTTATTTCGTTTGATAGACATACTATAGTTTTGCTCTTGCTTTTGCTATTTAGTTGCAGCATTCTATGTTCTTGCAGCCGAAGCAGTCAGGATTTTCAAGCGGCGTTGCAGACCCTCAATGAGGCAGATTCGCTGCGGTCTGCCGGTCGTTTGTATAGCGACAGTCTTTCTCTTGCGAAGGCACATTCTGTGCTTTCGCGTTTTTATTACCGTCATTCCCACCCATACGAATATGCGCGTATCAACTATTTCTACGGCCGTATGCTTGATAGTAGAAACAGCAAAACGGAAGCAATGCAGTGTTTTATTAACGCTACACATACCGCCACGAAGACACCTTTATGTAAGCGCGTAGGCTTGCCGTGGTATCGTCCTACTACTAAACACTATAACCTGCTCGGCAGCGTGTATTGTAATATAGGGATAATGTGCCACGCTTCTAAGCAATTAGAGTTATCATACGAGATGTTTGAGTTGTCTGCTCAAATGTTTAAAGAAGCCCAAAATATCAATGCTTACTATTATGCTCTTGATGATATGGCATTTGAATCTGCATCTTTGAGAAATAAGAAGCAAACAATCAGCATAGTGAGTGAAGTATTGGGCGAAAGTACAGATTCATTCGCCCAAGCTTTAGCCATACAATCATTGGCGGAATTATACTTAAGAACAGAGCAGTATGATTCTGCACTTTATTTTGCCGACAAATTATCTGCATATAACTATAATGAGACAACTACATTAGTCGTAAAGGCGCAGTCTTATTCTATGCTCGGCATTAAGGATTCGGCAGTTTATTACGCGCGTAAAGCATTGGAACAAAAAATATCTCTGCAAGAAAGAATTAGTATGTATTATATTCTTCAGCATGATGATATATCTATAAATAAAGATAGTGTAAATCAACTCGCTTCAGATCGAACTGATATGTTGCGAGAGTTAGATGCACGTCATAGAAGGCTTGCACAATCTTTACTATTGTTGGAGCAGGATATGCATAGCAAACCAAACTACGGACTTCTTCTCTTTGTTATCATAGCTGTTGTAATTCTTTTATTTATAATCTCGTATCTGTTAATAAAGTCTGTTATATTGAAAAACAGGTTTTCTCATAAGAGTAGGGTTTGGAATAATGAGAAAAAGTCCTACGAGCAAGAACTCAATCGTGTTAGGGAACAATCTAAACTATATAAACAAGATTATGACAAATATATAAATGAGATGGCTGTTTATATAGAGCAAAACAGATTGGCTTTTCTTCATTCAGACGATTTGAATAAAGATTTATGTTGGAACGATTTTGATTCTATGTGTGATATAGTCAATAAATCATTCAATATGTTTGTCGGTAGGTTAAAAGCAATATACAATCTGAATGAAAGTGAGGTTAGATTGTGTGTGTTGATTTTGCTCAATGACTTTAATGGTAAGTACCTTTCCGGTATGTTAAATTACGGTGAAAACGGAATCCGAAATCTGAAAAGCAGGACTGCACGCAAGGTCGGTTCAAATGGTAAGGAGTTTCACAATTATTTGGTAAAATTCGCCATAGGCGGATGTGAAAGGGTGATTTAATATAAAAATTTCCACGCTCATTTTCCGTAATGCTCATAAAATGAGTGTGTTGTATAAAAGTAAATTTCCACGTTTATTTTTTATTGTTTCCGAAATTTACCATACATTTGCGGCAAATTTTATTATTAACCTCAAATGTTTGTTTTATGAGCAAAAAAAATTTCTTACCGATTATTTGTTGCTTTCTTTTAGCAACAGTAGTTTTAAGTCTCCGTGCTGATGATGCCGAGGTGGAGATTCAGTTGGTTGAAATCGTTAATATGGGTAATATAATAGGTGATATACCTGATGATACTCCTGTTGATGATGATAATACCCCTACACGTCCAAATCAGTTCCGTGCTACTATCGCAGGTCGCCTGCTCTCTGTTACTGCCGATACGCCTAATACCGCTCTTATGACTGTGCGCAATAGTGCAGGCTCCGTAGTTTTAAGTCAGCCTGTAGTCGGTTTTGCAGCCTCTCAACTCTCTCAATCCGGATCTTACTCAATTGAGATTCAGTGTTCTAATCTCCTGCTTGTAGGACAGTTCGTCGCTCAATAACATTACCATCATCTTCTGCGTTGCAAGCGCAGAAGATGATTTTTGTTGTAATTATACTTCATAAAATATTCACATTAATAAAATCTAAATACAATGAAACGAAAACTATTATCGCTATTCATTTTGTGCTTGGCACAGATAGTATATTCTCAATCTTGGCGCAGCGCGACAGGAAAATTATACACATATCATCCTGATAGTGTCAAAGTAGGTATAGGTACGACAGCCCCATCCGAACGTTTGCATATCAACAACGGAGCATTAAAGATTGGTAATACCACGATTGCCACAGACCGTCAGAAAAATCTTCTAAAATTCGGTGATGGCAGTTATGTTCAGATTGGGGAGTGGGAAGCAGACGACCAGTTGTCATTCAAGGCAAATAAGTATAATTTCACTCAGGGTAATTTCGGCTTTGGTGTTGCCTCTCCTCAATATAAATTGGACATTGCAGGTAAGGTATATCTTCACTCACTTAATGTAATAGACGGTTGGGGTTATTGTTATTTGTTTTGGCAGAGTCATAGTCTGGTTCTGGGTACTCCTCCGGGAGAATATGTACATAATTCAGTGGATTTAATGCCCGGTGGTTCAGATAATGCGCCGGAAGCGCAGTTCTCTCGTTTGAGGATGTTTTCCGCTTATAGTACAACAAGTCGTCCGCAAAAGATAGAATTATGTACAGAGAATCATTGTTGGTTTATGAATGCGGGCAATTTTGGTATAGGAACGAGTACCCCGAACTATAAGCTTGACGTAAATGGCACTATTCGTGCCAATGAGGTAATAGTGAATACTACCGGTGCGGATTTTGTTTTTGATGCCGATTACAAACTTCGTTCGTTAGATGAGGTAAAGAGTTATATAGAAGCCAATAATCATTTGCCAGAGGTTCCGTCAGCCGGTGAAATGCAACAAAAAGGAATGAGTGTAAGTGAGATGCAGACGGTTCTGCTACAGAAGATAGAGGAACTGACTTTATATATTTTAGAGCAAGACAAGCGAATAAAGGAGTTGGAGAGTAGAACCGCAAATCAATAATAGGAGAAATAATGAAGAACGTAATATCTTTATTTTTTATAGGAGTGTTGATGATATTCGTCAGTTGTGATTCATCGCAAAACTCCAATTATTCTCTTGGACCTAAATCCCAAGTCACTTTAGTCAAATTTTCTAACTCGGAATATGTTAATAATTTAATAGTAAACGATTATAAAAATTGGGAAAAATTTGTATTGATGCGAGGTAATAATTGTAGTCCTTCTTATGATAAAAATTTTAATCATAGGGATTGGTCTTACCCTTTCCCCGGGTTAGAAGGCAGAAAACCTTACATTGAATTGGTAGATGGCTGGTATCTCATAGATTGGTCTTGGGGGGGGTATCCGTATAATGGTAAGACTCTTTTGACAGATGTAAATTGGGATAATTACAATGGCGAAGTCTTTTTTGACAGGTCAATGCCTCACGTATCTAATAATTCTTTTAAGAAGAAATATATTTATATTGCTGATTTAGTCGCATATTCTTATCCCGATGGGAATTATCCGAAATATCCGATATTGCAGTATAATGAAAGTAAAGGGATAGATACAATAGCTTACTATAATGAATTCCTATATTTTGAAACTCTCATGGGAGGGCGGATTATGTCAGGTACACCGTTTCTTTCCAATACTGTATATTGTTTATGCGAACGTGTTGAGGAAATGGATGCATTATGGGAACTACTTCGGCAGCAAATTATAGCTGTAATAAATAACGGAGATTTGAATCATCTGCCATCGGCAAGCGATGAACAAATCCTGCAATTGTTAGAAGGATATTATTGATTATGAGAAGAGTATTGTTTTTGTTGCTGTGTATATCAACAGTATTATATAGTCAGGATGTTTCCGAGCCTTTGGCTATGAGGATAGCTGATAATTATTCCGCGTATTTAAAATTAGCGGATTTTGAAAATATTACGTACAAAAATGTAAGAAATGTGGCAGTGAATAGCAAACGTATTCCACATAAAATCTCTCCTAAAGGTAAAGCTGATATGTGGTTTATACCGATAGATGAGGGTTGGGTGTTGGTGTCAGGTGATATTAAAGCGACACCTATTCTTGCCTTTATTCCTTCTTTCGATTGCCCTATTTATGATTCGCTTCCGAATGCAGCAAAGGAACTATATGGTACTTATGAAGATTATTTGTTTTATCTAAAAACTCATCCTAATAAGTATCAGATAGATAGTCGGTGGCAGAGTCTCATTCGTGATACTACTTCAAACATTCAAAATATGCGTGCAGAGTTTGCAAGCGTGGGACCATTGTTGGGCAATCTTCACTGGGGACAATCAGGTGGTGGCTCTTGTATAACAAATAAAATCTATAATAAATATTGTCCGACAGTTAGTAATCCACAAAACTGTAATAGAGCACCTGTCGGTTGTGTGGCAGTGGCAGTTGCTCAAATTATGTGGTATTGGCGTTGGCCATACGCAGCATATATTCCTACTACCCCTGGAGGTAGTACCGAACAGTTACACTTTTATGATTGGTCGCTAATGCCGGAATATATAGATAATTTTACAACGATGGATGAGGTGGATATGATAGCCGGATTCCTTAAAGATTGCGGGTATAAACTTGATATGGACTATGGCGCCGATGGTTCAGGTGCTACTGATGACAACGCACTAAAATTGTTAAAGGATTTCGGTTATGATAAGATTAGTATAATGAAGAAAGATAAATGGAATACAGAAGGTTGGACTAATTTGTTACGCTCAAATATAGACAACGGACAACCTGTATATTATAGCGGCTATGGTAATATATTGGGAGGAGATGGACATGCTTTCGTTGTTGACGGATATCAAACAGGTAGTTCACCGATATATCATATCAATTGGGGATGGCATGATACAATAGCAAATGGTTGGTATCATATTGATACAATCCAAGTTAATTCTACAACAAACTTTATGCATTACCAGTCTGCCATATTTGGTATTAAACCTGCCCCTTATTGTACTCCTCGTACCTTAATTTGGCCTGCCAATTCTCCTGCTTGGTTGAATTTTGCCATAGGCGGCGAGTTGACGATAACTAATTCTGTTTTTCAAAATACGGAGCGAGCCGACTTGTCTTCTGCCACTCAGGTACGTCTCACTCCGGGTGTAACCATAAAACAAGGCAGCAATGTGCATATATTTATCCGCGATGTACCATGTGGAGGTACACGTACAGTGTCCGATATAGATGAGGCGATCTCTGCGCCGGAACGCAAAGGATATACAGATAATGATGAGGATATAAAAGGCGGTGATAAGAACCTATTTGTCGTTTCTCCTAATCCTGTAGATGATATTTTAACGCTAACGACATCGGAAGTTTTATCTGATATAACAATATATGATATAAGCGGTGCTGTTATGCTGAAACGGAGTTTGTCAAAAGAAGAAAATGTTTTGTCGTCGGCAGGGTATGAAGTACCTCTTGATGTCTCGTCTTTTTCATCAGGCGTATATGTTTTGTCAGCCGTAACAGTAACAGGCGAGCGAAGACAGGCAAGATTCATAAAGAGATAGCGTAATGCTACGTTATTATAGACAATGTAAATGATTTAATCCATTAACAAAAAAATCTAAGTACTATGAAACGAAAACTATTATTGCTATTCATTTTGTGCTTGGTACAGATAGTATATTCTCAATCTTGGCGCAGCGCGACAGGAAAATTATACACATATCATCCCGATAGTGTCAAAGTAGGTATAGGTACGGCTGTCACGGAAGAGCGTATGCAAACGGATCCGGGTGCGTATCGTGCTGAGTGTTGGCGCAATTATAGGGAAGCTAACGCATTATGGATAACTGGTTGGTGTCTTTTTAGTGTGGGGTTCAGTGTGGATGTCTAACGGGTTTGATGCTTCCTATCCATGCATTCGGAGGTAGTTCATCCCCGACGGCAAGGTCGAATCCTCGTGTCAGAGCTACTATTAATATAATACCGATTTGGCTGTATTAGGCATTGGTTCGGGTTTCAATACCTTGCTTAAATCCTCAAGTGGTCTTGGGTTGGCAATGCACTTTTAGACTGTTAATTTTTTCACAATTCGGCAAGTTGAGACTACTTGAACTTGTCCCACCAGAGTTTGAATGTGTCGAATTTGAAATGCTCTGCATCGTTTATAGACAGTAGCGTGGCTATATTCATCAAGGCTCTATGGGCAGAACGCTGCTCGTCCTCAAGGTTAGGGTATAGGCGCATAAGACTGGCGAGAATCTTTGCAGCATCAGCAAAATTACCTCTTTCTATCTGTAGTTTAGCCATATCCGTTGCGCACCAAAACATACAGATAGTGGTATAATGTCCGTGATAGTTCTTGTATTGCTCAAGTATCAGCAGGTAAGCCTCCTCTGTTTTGCCTTGTCGCCGCAACTCGAATATGTCTTTGACTGTCATTGTGATATTTTTAATTACAAAATATCTTGCTAATCAATTTGCTATTTGCGCTTTCGGTTGAGCATTATTGTTTTCCTGTGTGTTTATGTACTCCACTTTGTTTCCTACGAGCGTAAGGTAGTCTTGGAAGGCTGCTTGGCTTATTACTACAGTACCTCGGCAGTCGTTGGGGTGGAAACTGAGTGACGGAGCATCTTTCAGCCTGCTGTCAAGAAAGAGTATAACGTGATGTTCTGTGTCGTTGATAAGTCCGAAGGGGCTGACACTCCCGGGTTCCAAGCCGAGATAGCGCATCATACGTTCGGGTGATGCGAAAGATAGTTTGCCGGGGGCTTTTTTGCCTTGTGAAACGAGGATGTCTTTGAGCCAATGCTCTATGTCGTGAATGGCAAGATCGTCATCGCAGGGGAAGCAGATGAGGTAGTGCTGGTCGCCTTTGTGGTTGCGCATAAAGATGTTCTTGCAGTGGACGCTGCCATCGTTGTGCCACCAGCGTTTGGCTTCTTCTATCGTTTTCCCTTCGGGGTGGTTGTAGGTGGTGAAGGGGATGTTATGGTCGGTGAGGTACCGCAGTACCCGCTCCTGCCGTTCGGATATGATTTTGTAGTCTGTCATAATAGTCTGTTCTGCTCAATTGGTTCGCAAATCGGGTGCAAAGGTACAAAATAATTGTGCAAAATTAAGAATCTTTTACTACCTTTGCGAACTTTTTATGCAAATTACTCTTAATATAATAAACACTATGACAAACAAATCATTTTTATTTGTAGTATTAATGCCTTTGCTAATACTATCCTGCCAAAAGCAAAACGCCGTTCCTGCCGAACAGGACAGCAGTGCTTTTGTCAATCTTACTGACGTTATACCCGATGCGATTTTAGAAATCAGGTATTACAGTACTTACAACTTTGTAGGTGAGCGCATTGACGGCTACCGGCAGCCTGTGGCTCTTATCACCCGTGTGGCTGCCGACTCACTCAAAGCCGTAAACGACGAACTCAAAACAAGAGGCTATAGACTTAAGATTTGGGATGCGTACCGTCCGCAGACTGCTGTTAATCACTTTATCCGTTGGGCGGAGAATGTGCAGGACACGGCGATGAAAGCGGTCTTTTATCCTATGGTTGACAAGTCGGTGCTTTTTGAGCAGGGGTATATCTATGCCCGCTCCTCCCATTCGCGCGGCTCGACCGTCGATTTGACTCTCATTGATGCCGCCACAGGCAAAGAACTTGATATGGGCAGTCCGTTCGACTGGTTTGGCAGTGAGAGCCACCCCGACTACCGCTGCAAACTATATCGCCAGTCGGAGAACCGTCTTATTTTGCGCGACGCAATGATACGCCATGGTTTTGAGCCGATTGACAGCGAGTGGTGGCATTTTACGCTGCGGGACGAACCCTTCCCCGACACCTATTTCGATTTCCCCGTAAAATTGCTATAACCACGGAGTTATATTAGTTATACAAAACTCGCTAAAACCGCTGCTCTGCCTGCATCGGTCATTAGACCGCGCTCATCAAGTGAGGTACAGCGTTGTCTGTTCAACTCTGTCCAGTGGCTGTTTTTGCGGCGAGGTGACAGACGTTGCGCATTGCGACCGTCCGGCAGACGTTTGACTGTGCTGTCAATCCAACCGAAACAGAGAGCCTCTTCCACAACTTCTATATAGGGAATACAATCGTTGCGGGGTGTCTTCGTGCGGTACATCGTTACCCAACATTCTTTGGCTGTTGAGTGATGCTCCGTCAGCCACTCCCGCAACTGACTGCGATGTCTAAACTCCAATAAGTTTGTTATTTCCATGTTTTTCCTGCCTTGTTGCACTTTTAATAGACAATATCATTCCGCTTTGGATATTCGGTTTTGTCTATTAAACGAGATACTAAGAGAGTCTTACTAATTTGAACTTTTTGCTGAAACGTGAAATCATATATTTCATAAAAATTATGGGGACACAACTGATTGTGTCCCCATAATGCATAAATGTCTTTACGACTTGTAGTTACGCGTCTTGCGCTCGGTGAACTCGTAGTCGAGTGGTTCTTTGATGAGTTCCGGCTCTTTGTCCTCACCCATGTACTTCCAGCAAGCCACATACGAGAACTTGTCGTCTTGACGAAGTGCCTCACCTTCCTCAGTCTGATACTCCTCGCGGAAGTGTCCGCCGCACGACTCCTCACGGTTCAGGGCATCCACTGCCATCAGACGGCCTATTTCAATGAAGTCAGCAAGGCGCAGTGCCTTCTCAAGTTCGTTGTTCAGACTGTCGGCAGTACCGGGGATATAGACATTACTCCAGAAGTCTTTCTTTATCTCGTCAATCTTCTTGATGGCTGTACGCAGGCTCTCTGCCGTGCGACCCATACCTACGAAGTCCCACATAACAAGACCAAGGCGTTTGTGAATGGTATCAACCGACTCCTTACCTTGTATCGACATGAGTTTCTTAATTTTGTCGCTGACAGCCTTCTCTGCCTCTGCGAACTCTGGACGGTCGGTGGACATACGCGGTACGCCAATCTGGTCAGCAAGGTAGTTTTGAATGGTGTAAGGCAGTACGAAATAGCCGTCTGCCAGACCTTGCATCAGTGCCGAAGCACCCAGACGGTTGGCTCCGTGGTCAGAGAAGTTGGCTTCTCCAATGCAGAATAGACCTTTCACGCTGGTTTGCAACTCATAGTCAACCCATATACCACCCATTGTGTAGTGGATAGC
>DJXH01000002.1:0-942 GCA_002449665.1 Bacteroidales bacterium UBA7009 | reverse complement strand
TTCTCGTACATCTGGAAGAGGTTGCCGTATTTCTGCGCAACAACATCCTTGCCGAGACGCTGGATAGCATCACTAAAGTCAAGGAAGACAGCAAGTCCGGTGTTGTTAACACCATAGCCTGCGTCGCAACGCTCTTTGGCAGCACGCGAAGCCACGTCACGCGGCACGAGGTTACCGAAAGCGGGATAACGACGCTCGAGATAGTAGTCGCGGTCCTCTTCGGGAATATCACGACCTTTGATTTCGCCTCTTTGCAGACGTTTTGCGTCTTCAAGTTTTTTGGGCACCCATATACGGCCGTCGTTACGGAGCGACTCAGACATCAGCGTCAGTTTCGATTGGAAGTCGCCGTGCTTAGGGATACAAGTCGGGTGTATCTGTGCGTAGCAGGGGTTAGCGAAATATGCGCCGTGGCGGTACATCTGCATAGCGGCAGAGCCGTTGGAAGCCATAGCGTTAGTTGAGAGGAAGAAGGTGTTGCCATAGCCGCCCGAACCGATAACGACAGCGTGAGCGAAGAAGCGCTCGATGCGACCTGTAACGAGGTTGCGGGCAATGATACCGCGAGCACGAGGTTCGCCGTTCTCGTCTTTTATAATGACGATATCGAGCATCTCATGACGTGTGTACATCTTCACCTTGCCTTTGCCAATCTGACGGCTGAGGGCACTATATGCACCAAGCAGCAGTTGCTGACCGGTCTGACCTTTGGCATAGAAGGTACGGCTTACCTGTGCGCCGCCGAAAGAGCGGTTGTCAAGCAATCCGCCGTATTCGCGAGCGAAAGGAACACCTTGTGCTACGCATTGGTCGATGATGTTATTCGACACTTCAGCGAGACGATAGACGTTAGCCTCACGAGCACGGTAGTCACCACCTTTGATAGTGTCGTAGTAGAGACGATAGACAGAGTCGCCGTCGTTCTGGTAGTTCTTTGCAGCA
>DJXH01000041.1 GCA_002449665.1 Bacteroidales bacterium UBA7009 | reverse complement strand
CGCACGCGCTGTGCCTCGTCAATGATGATGGTAGATGCGTGTCCCATCAATGCCGCTGATTCGGTCTTAGTGCGATTCTCCAAGGCAAGGCGGTCGTCCATGTTATCGCAGTCGAATGACAGTACATTAGGTTTATCTGCGGTCAGTTGGTGCAACAGTGTTGTTTTGCCCACTTGACGGGAACCGAGAACAACCATAATTTTCTTCAACGAACTAAGCGATTGCAATTGGGCTGCAAGGTCGCGTTTGATTTCTTGAGTGTTCATAACTCTTCTAATTTGCGCTACAAGGGTACAACGATTTTTCAAACCGCCAAAATATATGGCATTTTTTCGGTTACAATCGCTAAATAATTGATTTGTCTCACAACATTCACATATCAAAAATAACTTTGGAATGTACATTTATTGGATAGTTTCAATACAAAAACAATAATTTTGGGATAACATTTGCACAATATGCAAAATCGCCGTACCTTTGCACTATACTTGACGCGGACAAGTATGGCGCAGAGGAATATGTGGGAGTGGAATATATAATACCGCAAAAAACATCTATAAATGAATATCTTATCCTCTGCCGCAAAGGCTATGTGCCTTATCAGTCTTTTTGCATACTGTGCAATCGGCTTTTCGCAAAACGTTTCCACGGAGAACACAACAAGAGATTCGCTCCTAAGTTCCCTTAACGACAACAGTCTGCCACAAGACAGCAGAAGACGGATAGAGGGTGACATCTACAACCTTGACCTCAAAGACCCGAAAGTGAAGTACTTTGAGCAGGGAGCCAAGCACTTCCGCTCCGACTACCGCGACTCCTGCTGGCTGCAACTGCGCGCCATAACACTCAACTCTCTTGACGTAAACAGTTTGGCACTGCTCTATCAAGACACCGACTATGCTCCACCCGCCTATACACAAGAAAAAGATGCAAACATCTTCAACGCCGACCAAACGAATTTCCTGCATGTCTATATCGCCAACGCCGCTCCATACAACCTCGCTTATGTTTCGTTAGTGAATCTCATCAGTCCATACACCTCAGCGCGTTTTTGGGATGCAGCCGCCAAACAAGCACTCAAATATGAACAATACTTCAAAGGCGACAAACGCTTCTGCCAACTGATAAAGATGCTCCAAGAGCAGGAAGAATATCAATTTAGCATTTACTCTATCGGACCGGACATCAATACAGAAAAAGGCGGAGAATACACGCCCGTGCCATCTGCTGATGGCAAACACCTCTATTTCTGCGGCAAAAACAGAGACGACAACCTCGGCGGAGAAGACATCTATATCTCCTCTCGCACAGACTCCACTTGGGGCAAACCCCAACTCGTAGAAGGGGTCAACACCGGCGGTTCGAATGATGCGCCACTCGCTATCTCCGCTGACGGCACCGAACTTATAATGTTCCGCAACGGCACTATCTACTCCGTAAGCAAGACAGCAAGCGGCTGGGGCGAACTTACACAACTGCCCGCCACCATCAACAACAGCGGTTGGCAGGCAGATGCTATGATAACAAGCGACGGCAAAGCAATGCTCTTTGCAGCAGACAGACAAACAGAATATGAGATGGGCAAATCCGTCAATATCTTCGTTTCCCTCAAACAGGAGGACGGCAGTTGGGGCGAACCGATAGACCTCGGACCGACCATCAACACTCCGTCTTTCGACCGCTCACCTTTCCTCCACTCCGACATGAAGACCCTCTATTTCTGCTCCTCCGGACATACCTCGCTCGGCGGATTAGACGTCTTTATGTCCAAACGACTGAACGAAGACAGTTGGACAGAATGGAGCGAACCTGTCAACCTCGGCAAAAGAATCAACACTTTTGGTAACGACTGGGGATATAAAATCTCCACCGACGGCACAACTGCCTATTTTGCTTCGTCCGACGGCAAACAAGACGACATCTACTATTTCACTCTCCCTAAGCAATACCGTCCGGAAGTGGTAACAACTATCAGCGGCAGGGTACGCGACACACAAGGCAGACCGGTTGCCACCACCATCAGTTGGGAAGAGATGGAAAGCGGCAAACCCCTCGGCGAGTCGCACACCGACCCTGCAACAGGCGGATTCTATATCGTCCTGCCTCACGGCAAAAAAATAATCTACTACATCGACGACGAGAACCTCTTCCCCGTTTCCGGCAATATCGACCTCACTCAAGAGCCTACAGCCGTCAGCATAGAGAACGACATAGAGGTGGCAGCCATAGAGAGGATGATAGAAGACGAGACACCTATGCCGCTCAACAGCCTGTTTTTCGACACCGGCAAGGCTACCATACTGCCCGAATCTGCCTCCGAACTGAACCGCGTGGCTGAAATCCTGAAGAGCCGAGCATACAAAATAGAGATAAGCGGACACTCCGACAACACCGGCACAGACGAACTGAACGACCGCCTGTCGCAACAACGCGCCGAGGCTGTACGCAACTACCTCATAGGCAAAGGTATAGCTGCCGAGACAATGACTGCCAAAGGCTACGGCAAACGCAAACCTATAGCCGATAACGACACCGAAGAAGGCAGGAAGAAAAACCGCAGAGTGGAAATAAAATTCATCAAACAATGAGAAAAACGATTATCACGCTACTGACATTGCTCATTGCCGTCAGCGGCAACTGCGCCGTATATACAACAGAGTTCATCTCCTCCGCACATAGCCTTAACAAGACGGCGCAAGTCATCATAGGCGGCAAAAAATACGACTTTGCTTTCGACACGGGCTGCTCCGACCTGCTTATCAACCTTAATATGCTCCGTGAACTGCAAACAAAAGGCGTGATAGAAGCATCAAGCAACGGTCAGATAAAACATTCGCAGATGTCAAACGGCAGGACACACGCCGTAAGAGAGTTGGCTATCAAACACTTGCAGATAGGCGACTACGTTTTCCGGAACGTTGTGGCAAGCGTGGGTATCAATGACGAGCCGGATGCCGAACCGCTGCTCGGACAAAGCATACTGGCGCGAATGAAATGGTATAAAATAGAGGTGAACACACTGAGTTTTGAGCCGCAAGACGAACAACTGCAACAGGCGATGTTCTACTTGAGTTTTTATAAAGATGACGAGTCGCGCAACAAAGAGATAATCAGCCGCACGATGCCATATATTGACGTTTTGCCTTGCTCTTACCTATACCAACTGTTAGGACAACTGAACACGGCAAACAGATATGCGGATGCTATAGATGCCCTGCACCGCTTGCAGCAGTCGGGTTGCTCCACAACGGATGATCTGACCGAGCGAGAACTGTACTCGCTGTATAATTGGGCGGTGGAAGAATTTAATTCACAACACTATGACGAGTCTGCCGTGATTGTCGGCAAGGCTGAAAAGATTATGGAAACATACGTCATTACAGACCAAAATTTGAGCAGGTCAATGTACAGACTTCTATATCATCTCTACAGCCAAACCGGCAACGAGAGCAAGGCAAAACTATACGAAAAATACAAATAATTTCAGCCAAACAACCGAACGACATACAGCCATATCGCCGAACACTTTTGCGCCATTTAACCGAACGGATTACAGCCATTTAACGGAACGAAACGAATTACCACAAGACTAAACTCTACATAATTATATGATTTCCGGCACGTTACCCCTGACAAGAACAACTTGCGAATTCAGGTCATCGGGTCTGCATATTAGTTTGTTAAAATTCTGCTCATTTATGCAGCGTATGCTGCATCTTTGCATGTCATCTCTTTCAGCGGTAGTATTTGTTATACTATCGCTGTTTGGTGTTTCTACCTCATTTGCTCAAGGGTATCAGGTCAGTAATAACAACCATCAGGGATGGTGGAATACTGAATACAATACGACAGAGGGAACAGAATTTTGGATAACATATTTACCCAATGGTGGAGCAATCAGTGGAAATACACAAAATCTATCTTTACATATCTACGCCACATCACGCGATTCTGCTACGATTAGTATTATTAATCCTGAGAAAAACGAAGTATTACGTAAGTTCAGGACTTCACGTAAAATACAGAATGACACACTTATTTCAACAGATATAGTATATCCGATAGACCGTGATAACAATAGTGTATCAAAACACGGACTAAAAATAGTTTCTACCAGTCCAATTTCTTTATACACAACGAATCAATATTATACAGAAGGGCAAACGAGCAAATACGATGCCACAAATATATTGCCTACAAATTCACTAACAGGGGATTATATAGTACAAACATTTCCCGTAGATGCTTACTCAACATTATTTGCTTTTGTTACACCTTATAATTCAACTTCAGTTGATATAACTTTACAAAAAACGGAACACAAACTGATAGATAGACAACAGTTTTTCTACAAATCAACAAAAAAAACAAGCACATTGGATCCTATAAATAAAATTTTTTACAGCGGAAATACTTTTTTTTATAGTGCAAGCGATACAACTAATAAGATACCCGCAGACACTACGCTAAAAGCGCAAACCTCATTATCAGGCACACAAATTTGTACAACACAACCATTGTCATTATTCATGGGTGGAAAATTAGTTAAGATCACCAGTGATCCTGATAATCATCTTTATACCCAAGCATATCCGGCTGATAAATGGGGAAAAACCTTTATAGTTACTCCAACATACGGAATGGTTTATGATTATGTACAAATAACTGCGTGTAAGGACAGTACCATTATTTGGAAAAATAGGATACCTATAGACACTATAAATAGAAACGAAACTTTTATAGATACTATTAAATCAGGATTGATATTTAAAAGTATTCAAGACTATCTATCGGATAAAAGAACGATATTACCAAATGCTTCAATATATGAAACCAATAATATTGTGCAATGTTTCTTATACGCGACATCTTTGAATAATAACTATGCATCTGTTGATGTAAGTGAAATATATAACAAAGATTCAATTATTGAGTGTAATGGTAAAACATCTATAGAAAATATTCCATTCTTGGGAACAATTAAAATACAGGAAATGAAACCGATTTTTGGTTCACCTGCATTAACACCAATTATACCACAAGAATACGGAATGCATAGTAATATATTTGCGACTTTCAAATCCACTACATCGGGAGGTCAATTAAATCACTATGTCAATATAGTAACTCGAACCTCGGAAATAGATAATATGTATATTGATGGTTTACGTATTGTTGAATTACCATCTGATCAATTAGTACACAGTTTTACACCGATAATTTATTCAGAATGGTCTTACGCCATTATCAAAATCTCTGAAGAAGCACACTTTATTGAAAACAAGGGAACTTCAGACAAAAGCACTTTTACTGCTCGTGTATATGGATTAGGGACTGTACCGGGATCTACGCCACTATACGAGTCATACGCTTACGCAGCCGGTAGTCGTGTAAGCCGCAGTGCGGATATGCTGGTAGATGGTGAATACATAAAAGAAAAATCTATCTGTATAAATGATGAAGTGAAGTTTTCTGCATTAGTAAATTTCGATTACGATAAAATAGAATGGGAAAGCGGGTTGGAAGGTGTTAATCAAAATGAAGGGAATAAAGATTCCATATTATATAAGAGATTTACTCAATCCGGCACAGATACCGTAAAACTTATTATTACTTCAAAGACTCCCATATGCAGCCAGCAACTTACTGATACTATTAAGGTTAAAATTATTGTGGTGAACACCTCCGATGCAGATACTCTTTTGAGTGCAGAAGGGATGAGAGACGGGAATATATGTCTCGGTGAGACCTTCAAACTCATAACACACAAAGGGACATACAACGACAGCACATATCTTACTTTTACCGCTGACACTTCCGTATATCAGGAAGAACTATTCAACGGAAAAAGAATTAAGTTTCAGTTAGATACAGAATATATTTTCATTGACTCCATCAAGACAATCAGGGAGCCGCATTGTGATAGCATAATACGAACTCGCTTTACCTTAAGATCATTACCTACGCTATCTGTTAGCGACACTATATGTGTCAATTACCCTCACTGGCCATTTACAAGAATATTTGAAGACCGTAATTTTTCCAGGGACAGCATTGTATATGACACAATTAAAATCAATCTGTCAAATACGGAAAAGAATAATCTTAAACGGACAACCACCGGCAAGAGACAGCCTACAATAAAAAAAGACACGGTAATTTTGCATAGTCAGTATGGGTGTGACAGCACAATACTATATTCACTGATAGTATTGCCAATCTACAACATTAGGGAAACCGATGTTCAGTATTGTTCAGATTCAATCAATCCGTATATATGGCGTACAGGTAATTATAATTCAAAAAGCAATCATACAGATAAATACGGCTATCCACTGCAAGGCAGCAAATTATACTTGAAAAAAGACAACGAAGAAAGCATACCGATCGCTGAACCTATAATATTAAAAGAAATCGGAACATACGTACTGACCGATTCTCTATATACTCATACTTGCAAATGCAATGACAATCACGGCTGCGATAGCGTTTACACTGTAAGGATAACAGTACTTGATCAAACAAGAATGGACGAAGTAACCACTCTTTGTGAAGACAGTTTTTTTATATGGAAAGATACATTATATCGTGGACCGAAATGCGGAAGGGGAAAAATACCAAACTCATATATAAACAAAAACCGACAAATTGGTGATATCACACTTCGGGAGATTAAAGAATCGAAACAAAATGGTATATGCGATACTATTTATACGAATAAAGTAACTTGGTGTCCGACATACAACATCTACGACACTATTCATATATGCGAAGGCGAAACATATCACTACCGACCTCGCTATCCTAAAACATCAACATACGATAAAGATTATACTTGGACTTGCGATGACGACAAACTAAAACAGGTTACCCTCACAAATACAGTTAAGACCATCAATAATTGCGGGAGTAGCAACGAAGGCTGCGACAGCACTATAACACAAATCATATATGTCCATCCAAAAGCACATCACAAGGATACTATACGAATATGTCAATCTGAATTGCCATACTATATACAATATGAATACAAAGACAGCGTAATAAATATTGACACCGTGGACATTGAGGGCTGGACAGGCAGTACGTTCTCGGTGCAAACTACACCATTGCAAGAAAATCTACTATACACAATGTCTGTAACACACTATGTTAATGACAGCGTAACGTACAGTTGTGATAGCGTAATAGAACACTATTTTATAGTATATCCCGAATATCGTAAAGAATCTGATACAACCATTTGCGATGGAGATTCCGTATATTGGAATAGAATGTGGCTTAAAGGAAGTGCGGAAGAAAGGTTAGAAAAACAAGGCGTGGAAATGTATGGAAGCATCAAATACAGTGACAGCACCTATGTGCGAACATACAAGTGTTTAGGCGATTGTGACAGCATTGAGATACTAAATTTACATATCAGTCCGAGACTTTATTATGATACTGTTGTAAGGGGTTGTGAACCACTGGAATTTGAGTTTAACGGGCAAATGCGCGGACCTTATATAGCGGGAAGAGAGGGAGATACCACATATACTGAGATTAACCGAATTGAAGACACCGCTGATGGCTGTGAAAGATATGAAAAATTGGTGATAAATGTAGGCAAGAAATACAGCCGGATAGACGAATATCCTGTTATTATCAGCGATAAAGATGAGTTTATCTGGCAAGAGAGAAATTATGGGAAATTGCCTGTAGGTAATCATAACTTTCAGAAAGACTTGCTAACACACAACTATGGCTGTGACAGTATCAGATACATAAACGTTACAGTTCATAAATCATATTATTACTCTAACACTATTAATATCTGCCAAAGTGAAAATTACATTTGGAAAGGACACAAAAATGACACTGTTTTATCCGATTTGAATCCGGACATACACATTTTTTATGACTCGCTTAAGACTTGGAAAGGTCAGGATAGTATATATGAACTAAAACTAAATGTACATCCGGAATATGATTTACCTGTCAAGATAGAGCGCAGATGCAGTAACAAGATGCCGTACCAATGGCAAGTAGGGGACAACAATATAGATATCCGACTTCGTAAGACTATATATGAGACTGATACAATAAGTCGCGATACCACCCTCTATACAGCGGCAGGCTGCGACAGCACAATCCATCTTCTTCTTTATATTGACCCTGTATATTACAAACCCGCTTACGACACAATATGCAAAGACACAATAAACCCCACCTTTGAATCTGAAGGCGGAGTTTATTGGGGAGATGGACATAAGCATATCGTAAACATAGACAAAGTCGGCAATTATGTTTATTTTGATTCGTTGCAAACAACCAATGGTTGTGGTTGTGACAGCGTTTACGAACTGAGTTTTACCGTTTTACCTTCCTATTTCCATCATACGGACACAACTATATCTGAAGAAGAAACGTATGAATGGCAAGGTACTATTTACGGCGGACAGAAAGCGACAGAACCCTACGACACACTCATTACTGATGGAGAGTTATACAGACAACGGAATTACTTAGCACAGCCTATAGGCAGTTATGACGAGTGTGATAGCATATACACACTATCACTAAAAATTGGCGAGGTAGTACGTCAGAACGAGTTTGATACTATTTGTGCCAACATACCATACTATGACTGGAGAAGAGGTTTGAAACACATTCAAACGATATATAGAGACGACCTGCCACACGAAAATGAAACAAAACAATATCAAGACATATACAAGACCGTTTTGGGGTTTGACTCCATATACATACTCAATTTGCATGCCACTCCAGTATGGGAACTGCGTGATACCCTCCGTACTTGCCGCGACGACACTCCTATATGGAGGGGGCATGAAGGACATACACTATTTGATTCGAAACACAATACAACAACCATCTTAAATACAGACTCTGTCGGGATATTTACATATTACGATGAATTAAAAACATTTCACTACAATTGCGACAGCATACATATCTTAACTTTGATTGTATCTCCTATATATCAATATATACACGACACCATAGTTTGCCAACAACAAGAGCCATTTGTATGGCAAGGACATACAGGAAGACAACTCGCCCTTACGGGTTCTGACAGTACAGATGTTATACAGCTTGACAAAATAGGAGACTATGAATATACTGACCATCTTTATTCCATAAATAATTGTGATAGCGTTTATACACTACGCTTACATATAAAACCTACTTTTAGACAACCTGCAACCACTACAGATACTACAATTTGTGATAATCAAACTTATCATTTCCACACAGCCAATTTTGACACTATTTATAATACTGCTTTTGATTGGAAACACAAAGATACTATACCATATACTATAGATATATACGGGTCTGACACCACCGTTTTCGGTTGCGATAGTGCAGTACACCATAGAGTTCGTATTTGCCACACATTCATAAAAGAAGACTTTGACAATATATGTCAAGGCAAAGAAGGAGATGTATATATCTGGCACGGGATAAGAATTCCCACCAATGTAGAAACGGGGGAATATGAATATTATGATTCACTTAAGACCGTTTCTTGTCCCGACTGCTTAACAGGCGGATGTGACAGTATATGGATTCTCCATCTCCGTGTGGACAGCACATATTATGATACCACGCTGCACACGATATCAAGTGAAGAAACTTTATTCTGGCAATACAGGTTTTATGAAGGCAATAAAATAGATTCCTTTTTATATGATGATACTACCTACACCACAGTTTTCGGCTGCGACAGCAGTTTTCATCTTACATTAAGAGTCGGTAAGGTTTTCCGCGATACTGTAGTAAAATACAAATGCAAGGATGAGAGTTTTATATGGTATCATACAGAATTAGACAGCATAAACGACAAACCGGCTTTGTCTGACATCGTTCTATCCGACCCCGGAATATACTACGATAGTCTTACAACTTTGATGGGATATGACTCTATATATGTACTCGATTTAAGAGATAATCCTACTTATTCATTTGCAGACACAATAGAGGTATGTAAAGCATCAGATAGCATATTGAGCTGGGAAGGACATAGTTCAAAGTATTTGTTTTCCGTAAAAGAGAAGAGATGGATAAAAAAAGACGAACTGACAATAACTACAGCAGGAACATATATCTATATTGACAGCCTTAAAACAACATCATTCAAAAAAGGAAATGGGTACAGTGAAGACCAAACGCAATATATAAACAGCGGTTGCGATTCTGTTTGGACATTGCAATTAACGGTGAAACCATCGTATTACGAATATGAGGCTCGTACTATGTGCCAAGACGACACCATACACTGGTATGACCGCATATATAGGGGCAACGCATACGGGTGGCACTATAAACGAATACCGAGCAATGGTTCAACACATAGGGATTCTGTATATTACGTTGTGGACTATACGGAAAATGACAGTTGTCTTTACTGCTCTAAATCGGAAAAAGGCGTTTTCGCTGACACTTACTTCTATGATACTATATACAATCAGACACACCTTGGATGCGATAGTATTCACTATTTGAAACTGACAATATTCCAGGCAGGGCACAATATTATTGATACTACAGCTTGCAGCAGGGATTCGCTATTCGTTATAGATTATCACGACATCAACGGCGACTACCAAGATACAATTGTTATAAACAGTCAGATAGGCACAATTGAAGGACAGACTTTAGACACTCTATTTTTCGAACGTGAAAGACTTCTTTATACAACTAACGGGTGCGACAGTATCGTGCATACACATCTCACCGTATATCCATCTTACGAATTTTATTCCAAAGCATCCACATGCGAGGAGACTCCAATCGAATGGAGAAAGACACAAAGCCATCCTAACGGATTATATAATCAATCCGGCACTTATTATGACACTCTGCCTACGGCGGATGGTTGCGATTCCGTGTATATTTTTTCCTTATACGTACCGCCAAGGGTAACATCCACCGTATATGACCACATTTGCAAAAATCAAAACTACGTTTATTATGATACTATTCGCTATGACAACGACTCAATAGAAATATACACTGACACCATTTGGCATGCTAATTCGCAAGGAGAGATGGGAATATACGAATTGCATTATAGACGACATGGTGAATGTGATACACTGACACGATATTTCTACATTTATGTATGTCCCACATTCCTTAACGGACACATAACCCAATATGCAGATGACAAAGATGATATAATCCACAAAATAAGTTCAGACTCATTGCTATTGCTTCACGGAGATTACTATGTAGGCAAAAATATGATATTTGACGTAGGGACATATATCAATCCTGATACTATTACATTCTACGACTCACTTACCACAGCAGGTATTCCTTATTTAATAGGCTATGAACAAGCGTCTTGGCAAACCGGGGGAATATGCGAATGTGATTCAGTCTTTATGAAGCATACTATCATCTACCCGGTCTATAAGCATGCTGACACTATCAGTATTTGCGATAACGAAGATGCCGAATGGCGCAACAAAAATTACAGCGGGAATCAATCCGTATCACAAGAAGACAACGCCATAATTATACCCGCCGGCACATACACCTTCTACGACTCTTTGAAGACAATCCATGAGTACGATAGTATATATTCGCTGCATCTTATTGTAAATCGGACATATCAATTCGACGAGACAATCGTCAAATGTGACAACGAACCACGCTCTTGGAGAGAGAGATTCGTATTAGATACGTTACCCGTTGGAGAACACGACATGTATGACTCTCTTACTTCTATCAACAACTGCGATTCCGTATATCATCTGCACCTTGTAGTAAACAAATCATACCGAAGTTATGACACAATTAGAATATGTGACAACGAAGTTAATACCTTCAAGTATGTATTTGCCGACAAGCAGTATCGTTTTGACAGATATGAGACATTGCAACACGATACTATAGTTACCATAGATACTACTCTATACGGACAGACGCACTCTTCCTGCGACAGCGTGATGCACCTGCATTTGATCTTATATCCGACATATAACAACACAAAAATTAGCAGAATATGTGAAAATGATACAGTTTCTTGGCAGAAGATTCTTTTTGTAGGCAGCAAATACGAAGGAGAATATGACAGCACTCTATACGATAGTATATGCATTTTACAACCGAATACATATAATTTCAAGACGGAATACAAGACATACAATTATGGTTGCGACAGCGTGTATAATCTTCAACTCGAAGTTATGCCGACTTACGAAAAATATACATATTACAACACTTGTGACAACGAATTATTCGTATGGGAGACATCAGACCGAAACGGAAATTACTTTGACACTATATTCAGACCGAGAGCACATAGAGACACGACATACATTAATCCCCATAAAGCCACACAGCAGCAAAAAATTAAAAATGATTCTATCATATTACGTAAGCGGATGCTGCAAACCGTAGACGATTGCGACTCACTCGTACATATACAAGTTACCATCAAACCAACATATATCTTTGTATCAGACACTGCTATATGCGAACATGATTTTGTATTTTGGCGTGGAAGTTGGTATAACCAAAACGACTACGAACCGGGGAAATATGAATATAAATATACTATGGATGAGAACGAATGTGACAGTATATACATTCTTAGACTCACTATTGACGAATCATACTTCTTTACACGGCACTTGGAGTTCTGCGATAATGAGACCATATATCACGGAATGGACAACTACGCAATTGCTCCCAAAGTCATTTGGCAACCTGAAATGGGAATTATGGAGACATCAGAAATCCGTTACAGGACGACAAAAGGATGCGATAGCATCTTCCATTATGACCTCACTATCCACCCCACCTACGATTCGATAAGAAAAGTAGCCTCCTGCTCTAATGTATGGGAAGAACTGCACGCTCAACGCAATGTATCGCTTGATACTATTTATCCTATTATAGGAGTATCACGACAACCCATAGACACCACCTTTACTGACACTCTGCATACCATACACGGCTGCGACAGTGTCTTCCGCCTGCAAGCCACTATTTATCCTGCTTACAGACATATAGACTACGACACCATTTGCAGCAACGAGACACACACTTGGCGACAACACCAATGCTCCTTCTCCACTACTCCAAGCCCCAACAGCGACGATGATAGTCCATATAACAAACCACTCTATTTCCATAACATCGGCGATACCGCCTACTACGATATTTACGAAACCGACCACGGCTGCGACAGCATCTACGAACTGCGCCTGCACATCAAACCCGCCTACGAATACACACTGTCCCCCACCCTTTGCTTTGACGAAATGCCATATAAGAACGGGAAAATCACCGTCAGCACAAGTCAACTTGACACCTACGACTTCCACCAACGCCTATGGACATACACCGACAATTACCACTTCTACACGACTGAAAACTGCGACAGTATCATACACCTCTCGCTCACCGTCTATGACACCACTTCCACTCACCTCATAGACACCATCTGCGCATACCAACGCTACTATCCTTTTGAGTACGACCCGCTCGCACTGAACCAAGACCGCTCCGTATATCACGACACATCGGGCTTCTACATCGACAGCACACTTAACATACACGGCTGCAAACACGCCGTCTTCACCCACCTTACCGTCATACCGCCGACAAACTTCACATTTGAGTTGCCGCCGCTTTGCGCTGACGAAAAAACGCTTGAGATAAGTTACCAATATACAGGGCGACCGATAGAGGAGTTTTCCGTCATATTTGACAGTCTTGCCCGAGCACAAGGTTTTGAGAACATAAGTCACGCACCAATAACTGACCTGAAGAATCAGATAGTGGAAATCCCCGTACCATACGGCGACACGCTGCCTATGCCCAATCCGCCGTACTTTGAGACGTGGAGCGGCTATCCCGCCTACGTCAAAGAACCCAAACGGCAGTATGTCCGCCCGGGCAGATACGCGATGAAAATAATACTCCACAACGGGTTGTGCGATGACGAGTTCCAGACCAAAGATACGGTGCTTAATATCCTCTACCCCTCTTGGATTCACGAACAACACTGGAACGATGGCATAGTGCTGTTTAACGAGATTTACAACGGCGGATATACGTTCAGCGACTACCAATGGTATCTCAACGACGAACCTATAATCGGGCAGAAACGCGAGTATCTCTACTGGCCTGACAGCCTCGCTCTCAACTACAAAGACGACATCAACGGCAACAATTGTACCAACGAATACCGCCTGCTGCTGACACGCGAAGATGACGGCGTAGCACAATTCACCTGCCCCATCTGCCCCATACGCATATACGACCACATAGTACCGAAAAAAGACTATTTTGCAGTTGTGCCGACTCTTGTGGTAAAAGACAATCCGTGCGTGTGGATATTGAGCAGCAGACCGGGCAAATACTGGTTCTACAGCAATATGAGCATACTTGCTATTCCTCCGACACACTTTGAGCCTAACGACAACAACTACGTGGATAAAGTGTGCTTACCTGTTGCCACTCCGGGCATATACCTTATGGTAATACAAACGGACGACGGCGAAATGAGGACTTTCAAAATAATGGTGGTAGATGAAAACTAATACACACATATACAGGCTATTGCTTATCGTAATGTTTATATGCTCCATAGCAGGCGTTGCGGCTCAAAAGCCTCGTGTATATATTCTCGGCGGCAAGGGCACCAACTACTCTGACCGCAAACTGGACCACAACGGCTTGCGCACAGGCGTTTATGCCGACATACACCATCTGTACGGGTTCTATGCCGACGGCTCTTTTGCCACTTTCCATTCCACACTACCGAATGTATCTTTACTACCGGGTGGCTACGGACTGAGCGGCGGGTTCTGCTATGAGGCACAACTATACTATTTTAAGTTGCAGACCGGCATAGGCATACGCTTTCAGAACGTAAGGAACAGAGTGGCAGATACAGTATTCTATGACAGCAATGTAGTGGATGCGCGTGTCTATCCTTATACACTCAAATATGAGTTCAGACACAGAACAGACTCTGCGTGGAACCTGCACGCACAAATCCCGTTTCTTATGGGTGCGGGTGTGTCTAATTTCTATTTTTTGTCAGGTTTTAAGTTCAACTACACTCTCAATTACGGCAAGACATTTGTGAATGCAGTAGGTGAAACGAGTGCCACCTACCCGCAGTATCTTGGTCATTTTGTAGAGATGGACAACCACGGACTCAGAAAAGGGGTACCGATAGAAAGAGAAGGCGACAGACTTCGCCTAAGGTTTGACGTACAACTGTCGCTTGAGGTAGGAGCAGAATGGGGGCGCATACTGCATCACCGCTCAAGATACAAACCGGTAAACAAAGGCGTGGAGCAGTATGAGTCAAGATTTCGCGTAGCACTGTTTGCCGATTACAGTATCTTCAATATTATGCCGCGAACGGAAGAGAGAATGCTGTATATCCCGGGTTCATACAAATGGGATTTTCCTGAATATGAGTTTCACCATGTTTTTACGACACAAGGCGGTCTTGATAGCCAACTACGCAACCTGTATGCCGGCATCAAACTGACCGTCCTTTTCGGTACTTTCTTCAACTACGACTGCCGTCTGTGCGGTCCGTGGGAGTCGGAAAGAGATATGGCGAACCCCAAAGTGGAGAGGAAACGCTACCGCACTGATGGTAACGGAAACGGGAAATAGACCAACCGCAATAGAATGCTCCATTTTATGGACATACAAAAAAAGAGTATGATAGTTGTCTACCATACTCCAAACAAAATTTTATGAGAAAAAAACAGGGATACTTTCCCTTTTTAGTACTCTCTTTTTAGTCGCTGAACTTGGCAGCAAGGAACTCTCGGTTAAGACGGGCGATATTAGACAGGCTTACCTGCTTGGGGCACTCGGCGGCGCAAGCACCTGTGTTGGTGCAGTTACCAAACCCGAGTTCGTCCATCTTTGCTAACATAGCCTTTGCACGCTGCTTTGCTTCCACCTTTCCTTGCGGCAGCAGAGCGAGCTGACTTACTTTGGCTGCCACGAAGAGCATAGCACTACCGTTCTTACAAGCGGCTGCACACGCACCGCAACCTATACACGAAGCGGCATCCATAGCCTCATCTGCCTTCGGCTTGGGAATGGGTATGGCGTTGGCATCAGGCACACCGCCTGTGTTAACACTGATAAATCCGCCTGCCTGCATAATCTTGTCGTATGCATTGCGATCCACCATAAGGTCTTTTATTACGGGGAAAGCGTGGCTGCGCCAAGGCTCAACGGTAATAGTATCGCCGTCCTTGAACTTGCGCATGTGAAGCTGACAAGTGGTGATAGCCGAATCAGGACCGTGGGGATGACCGTTGACATACATCGAACACATACCGCATATACCTTCACGACAATCGTGGTCAAAAGCAATGGGGTCTTTGTGCTCTGCTATAAGCTGCTCATTAAGAATATCCATCATTTCAAGGAAAGAGGCTCCTTGGAAGACGTTTTTCAGTTCGTAGGTCTCAAAATGACCTTTTGCCTTGGGGCCTGCCTGCCGCCATACACGAACTTTGATGTTAATATTACTATCCATCTCTACAGGTTATTATTTATAGTATGCTATTATTTCCGCCTGCAAAGGTAGTATAAATAAACAAAACGAACAAATAATTTGGTTTTTATCTTTCACTTTTCTTGTAAGTGTCGCATATTAGCACTACCTTTGCAGCAAAAGTAACACAAAAACACCACAAAAATGGAACCTACTCTTATTGACCTTAACGACTATGTTCGCACGGGCGAAGGCGCAAACGGCGCAAGTTATAACCACAAGACCGACCCGAACATTATGCTCAAACTCTATTTCCGCAATTTTGAGAACGCACAGCGGGAACTTGAGTTGGCGCAGAAAGTGTATGCCGCCGGTATTCCGACCCCCGAGCCGGGCGACCTTGTAACGGACGGCAAGCAGACCGGCATACGCTTCCGCCGCATAGAGGGCAAACGCTCCTACTCCCGCGCCACGGGCGATGAGCCTGAGAGAGCGGAGGAATATGGCAGGGACTTTGCGCAGTTATGCCGAAGACTGCACAGCGTGCACGTGGACACTACGCAGTTTGAGAACGTCAAAGACCGTCTATATACGCTGCTTGACAAGAATCCGTTCTTCACTCCCGAACAGAAAGAAAAGATACGCGCTTTCATAGCCGCAGCACCCGATACCGACACCGCCATTCACGGTGACCTACAGTTCGGCAACGGTATTTTCACGGAAAAAGACGGCGTTCGCACGCGCTACTTCATCGACCTTGGCGACTTCTGCTACGGCTATCCTATGTTCGACATCGGTATGGTCTATCTCTGCTGCTGCCTTAACGATGAAGCGTGGACGATGGAGGTAAACCACATGACCAACGCCACCGCCAAACGCTTCTGGGATGCTTTTGCCGCTGAATACTTCGGAGCGGATGCGGATATGGAAGCGGTGATGCGCGAGGTGAAGATTTATGCCGGTCTGAAGACACTGATAATAGAGCGCGATACAGGCTGTCCTATGCCACAGTTCCGCAAGATGCTCGAAGGCACAATCTACTGATATTATAACTAATTTACACTATGTTTTGATGAATAATCACAAAACACCATAAGATATATGGCAAACAGATATTTAGACACCGACCTGCTTGACAGGGCAATCGTTTTTGCAGTCCGGGCACACCACAACACCGAAAGGCGCGGCAAGGGCTTTCCGTATATAGTCCACCCGATAGAGGCGGTGGAGATAGTGGCGACCATCACACCCGACCAAGAACTTCTTGCAGCCGCTGCCCTACACGATACGATAGAAGATACGGATGTGAGCTTGGAAGACATCCGCCGCGAGTTCGGCAACAGGGTTGCAGACATCGTATGGGCTGAAAGCGACCGAATGGCGGAAGGCATAAGCGAAGAAGACTCTTGGCACGCCCGCAAACAGGCTGCCATTGACAGGCTGACACGCGCACCGCACGATGCAAAGATAGTGGCAATGGGCGACAAACTGAGCAATATGCGCGCCATAGCACGCGACTATGCCACACAAGGCGATGAACTATGGAAAATCTTCCACGCCAAAGACAAAGCCTCACACGAATGGCACTACCGAGGCTTAGCCTGCGCTTTGGAAGAACTAAAAGACACCTTTGCATACAAGGAATTTACAAGCCTGATTGACAAAGTATTCGGAAGCAAACAATAAAACAACAATATGAAAAACAACACTATTATCACCATCAGCCGTGAGTTCGGTACAGGCGGCAGACAGATAGCCAACCTGCTCGGCGAGATGCTCGGCATCAAAGTGTATGACCGCAAACTGTTAGAAGGACTAAAAGAGCAGTACAACCTCACACAAGAGGAGATGGACAAAATAAAAGCACGGAAAGACAACTGGTGGACCCACTTTGTGGAGTTCTACCAGCAAGCCACTGCTTGGTCCAACCGCCCATACTACGAACTGCCCTACGTACCTGCCGTCACATCACAACTGCTATATAACGAGGAAGAACTCATACTCAAAGCCCTTGCCGAACAAGAGTCGTGTATCATACTCGGCAGAACGGGTTTTCACATCTTCCGCGACTATCCGGGTGCTTTTCGTGTGTTCCTAATGGCAGATATGAGTTTCAGGCGCGACAAGGTGGCACGCAGACTGAATATCAACGAAGGCAATGCCGACGTACTGATAAAGAAAGTGGATGAAGAGAGGGAGAACTTCACGCAAACTTTCTCCGGCAAGAGCCGTAGCGATGCCCACAACTACGACCTCGCCATCAACGTGGCCGGAATGGAACCGCAGGAAGTAGCCAAACTGATAGCAGCCTGCATAAGACAGCGTAAATAACGCCTTCTTGTTTCACTTCTTTGAGTTTGCCACAGCCTTGCCCCAATATACCAAATACCGAATGCCGGCTATAGTCAGGGCTGTACCCAAACCCGGATAGAAACCTGCGAAGAACTCCGCAGGCATACCCGGGATATACTTAAGCACGATACCCAAGCACATCATAAACGTAATGAGGATATAACCTCGCAGGTTCAGAAAGGCAAAAAGAGACTTTTTGCGTTCGGGAAAGTTAAGGACACGCGCCGTGTAGCGTTTGATGAAGTTATTAAACATCAGCGAGAAAGTTACCGCGACGGCAAGCGCGATGATGGTCAGCCACCAAATCCGCTCGGGGTGAATAGCGTTCACTTGCAGCAAAGCCAAAATGCCTTTGCGCGCAATCACGATGCCGGGGGCTAACCATACCAATACCTGCATTAGCAGCAAGTGTTCACGGTTGACGGGGAGGATTCGGTCGGTATTCATAGTAGATATTTTCGAACGTTATTTTCAATAATTTAGGTGTCAGTTGCTCCGGTGGAGACAGAAAAGTGCGCAAAGGTACAAAAATGAAATGGCATAAGCATACAAAATTCCTCACAAAAATACGTTTTATTTGCCTGAAAGATAAAAAACTGCTACCTTTGCGCACGAAATAATACAGACACCATCCCCTTGCAGATGCAAAAACAGCGGTGCATCCCTCACTGACGTAAAAAAGGATGACTGATACCGGCAGTCTGAAAAAGCGGTAACATAATAAAAAAGGCGTTTATTGACGCTTGTTTTGGCAATTTTTGAAATCTGGTAAATTTCTCCAACCCAAAGCAAGATGGTACAATAAGCGTTCTCGTGGGTATGTTAATATCCGTCCACGCCCTTCAGGGCGGGAGGGTCAGACATATCGGGCGTGGACGTTATTGTTTATTCTTGTTGGAAAGGTTTACCAGAGCCTAAAAATTGGAGAATAAGCGTGGATAACATTCACGCTTTTGTTTTTGTGCTCCCACTATACGGATACTATACCCATACCGAAGGGATAGAACACTTTGACGCAACACAAACACAATTAAGGACTATAACGGAGAATGCCGAAAATCCGATGAAGAGTAGGCAAAACTAAAAATTAATTAGCTATGAGTAATCTATTACAAAGTGTCAAAAATGACATTACAGATTTCCTCTCGAAGCAAAAAATGTT
>DJXH01000001.1:27526-27802 GCA_002449665.1 Bacteroidales bacterium UBA7009 | reverse complement strand
TAGGAGGTCCGCAGAGGTAGTACTCGACATCCTCGGGGGCATCATGCTGCTTGAGATAGGTGTCGCCCATCACAGGAGCGATGAAGCCTGCCGTATATTTGATACCTAACTGGTCTGCCTTCGGGTCGGGACGGTCCAAAGCCAAGTGGAAATGGAAGTTCGGGAACTCCTTCTCCAAAGCGAGGAAATCGTCGAGGAAGAACACTTCGTCGATAGCACGTGCGCCATAGAAATAGTGCATCTCGCGGTCGCGGCAGTTGCGGGTCTTCAACATGT